>JAFGMO010000020.1 GCA_016927475.1 Candidatus Aminicenantota bacterium | reverse complement strand
TCTTCAAAATCTCTTATGAGATCCATTTGCTTTTTTGCCTGGTCTAATGTCATTTCAGAAATTTCTTCCAGCCTTTTTTCAAATGCCTTTTCAAGTTGCAGTTCGTAATCGTCGGTATAGAAAGGGCGTTTTCTTAGAGATCGTAAACCATAGTGATAATAATTTTTTAGCTGCTCTACGTTGTCAATGGTGGCCATATAAGAAATTTTTTGGGAGATATTTACACGGTCCTGGAAATCAACGGAAAGGACATTAGGAGGGGTTTCTTTTCTTAGGAGAATCCCTGTTTTGACCTTGAATAAATGGTTTATATCATACTTCTTATAAAAAATCCCTTCTAAGGAGACCGTGTTAAGAAAGTCATTGACGGCCTCATATCGCTTTTCAATGATTTTGCTCATGCCCAAAAAGTTTATCCGAACTGGCATTCCATTTGGCTTAAATTTCCTGGTTCCCAGCAAGCTCAATAAAAGGAGTTTCATCTGATTTTCATAGCTAAGGTATCCACTCACCTTCTCATATCCAAAAATACGAACCCTATCATCACCAAGCTGGTTCAGCATAAAGTGCCTTGTCTCCTCTTCCAGGTTTTGGAGGGTATTGTAAATACGAAAGGCCTCAAAAACTTCCTTTTCAAAAGTGGAATATCCGATGCTGGAAAACTTCCGTTTTTTGTAAATGAATTTCATGGGGACTTTTAGCATAAGGTTTACGAGGTCATGAAATTCAACGTATCTGATGCCCTGTAATCTGAACAGACGCTCCATTGCAAAGATCATTTTACCGGACAGGATGGACTTCGACTTTCCAATGCGTTTCCACTCTTGCGATTCCAAATAATCTGTTTGTGTCACTCCATCGGGTAGCCCTTTCAACAGATACTTTTCAAGGGCATAGAACAATTGCCCTTTCTGGTCATACATCTTATTGAGTTCTGATTCGAGGGTTGTTTCGCCATCCATAATTTTCTGACACAGGGTTCTTGTCCGGAACAGCCAGTCGGCAAGGTCTTCACGCATCAGATCTTCCCTGATCGCAGATAACATAATAAAAGAGAATACGAAAAATGCATCGCAGAGGTCATTATCCTTTGAATCAATAACACCCTGTAAGACAGAAAAGGACAATTCCCCACGCACTATGTGATGGAGAAGACTGTGGTGTCTTACCATGAAGACCAGATAGGCTTCTCCTTTCTCATCAAGCTGATATTTTTTGGCCATTTTTTCCTTTTTCAGAAAGAGCGCTCCAGCATGGGCAAAACTTGTAGGATGGATGTCCCTTTTATATTTTTCCCTAAGGAGTGGGACCCTTCCAAGATCCTGGAAAACAAATGACTTGGTGAGGGCATCAAACAGAGGTCTATTCTGGCTCAAACGCTCAACAATTCCTTCCAGGACTTCTATCTGCGATTCACTCACTCCAATAATGCCCGCTGCCATGGGCCCGAACTCCCTCTGGGCCAACGTGTGCAAAAGACGGATGTCCTGGAAACTCTCCCTATCGTGCCTGATCAGGGCCTGGTACTTCCTTAAAGAAGCAATGACATAAATGGGAATGGGTGACTTCAGGTACAGGTGCCACGATAGGTCCAGGTCTTCAAGTGTTGCAAGTTCGGGGAGGATAAAATCCAAAATTGATGGTGCGTGCCTGTAAAGCAGGTCAATATTTGTGTAGATCTCTTCCGGATGGAAAATGACATCGAGAAAGGTTGATCTCAGGTATTCCCTCAAATCCTGGACTCTTTGAAACCATCGCCTCTGCCGAGCCGGCAATTTCGGGGCAGCTTCTGGCTGATCAAGGAGTCTCCGATGGTTTTTGTAAAAGCTCTCCAGATTGGAAAACAGGCTATCCAGGGTTTTTAGATCCTGGATTGAGATTTCCGATATAAAGCGTCTGGCTAACTTTTTTGTCAGGGATTCAAGCTCTTCAATATCCCTATTCATATCCATACAGGCAATTTCCAGGTCCTGTGACTCAGGGTTTACTCTTAACTGAAAGCCTGTGCCCATAATAAATGAGGTCTTGTTCCGGTATAGTTTTTCGCTAAATAACCTGAGAATGGGGAGATTGAGGTAATCAATATTAATAGCCCTGGCTTCCAGTTCGACTTTCTTTACACGATCGGCGATTTCCCCGGCCTCAACGTCGGCCAGAACAGGGTTAAAGTTGATAATCTTGCCGCGGACCAGATTTACGGTGATCCAGAGGAGGATGAACACATTCTGGCTTTCCATTCTTTCGAAAAGATGACCGGTTCCGTGAAACTCGATGTCAAGAAATTTTCTATAGAATGCGGGGAGTTGCAAAGGATCAAACGTAAGATACATCTCCTCAAACTGTTCTATGGTATTCACGAGTTGTATAACATTCTCTATCCTGGACAGCTTTTGATCGTCATAGTCAGCCAGGCACTCTTTTTCCATCTGCGCCTTTTGTCTGAGTTCGTACCAGTTGTCTAAAAATTCAAAGTGATTCGTCATTTTGAGAAGCTTACGGACGATTTTGTTGTGTATGCCCCCGAGGGAGTTTATCTTTTCGTCCATAAGTCTTTCCCAATCGAGCGCCCGATTGGTGACAACTCTTATGGTAGACTCATAGAGATTGAAAAGTTCGGATAGTTCTTCCTGTGTCCCTTCTGAACCCCTGGCGGCTTTCGTCTCAGCCATGGTCATTAAAAGGCAGTACCGGAGCAAGTTAAGGGCATCTTGTGGTTCATATGTTCTGGCCAAATCTGAAACCGGTTTCAGGGCCTTCTCACTCATTTTTCCGGAGAGGGTTCGTCCCAAGGGTGTGTGGCCTAAAACCATATGGACAATTTCCTTTAACTCATTGTGTTGAAACCCTAAGTATGTAAGGGCCTCAAGGTTTTTAATGACCCTGGTTCTCGATCCTTCAATCCGGCCGGGGTTCAGGACCTCCCTTATCTTTTCCAGCCTGTTGATTTTGGCTAAAAGTTTGAGAACCTGGTTTACGGCGGAAAATCTTTTGTTCCTGTTCTCCAGGGGCTGCCTCAAGAGGTCCACATAGAAATGAGGCAGTCCTTTGTATTTTCCCTCTTTTAATTCGCCTATCACTCGAAGTGTTTGGATGACATATTCAAATGAATCCTTATAATCGGCCAGATAGTCTATTGAGGTGCCGGTAAGCTTTGATGCTGCTACATCCTTCGTGACCTTCGATACAGTGGTTTTCAGAGGTTTTTTTTGCCCCAGATAGATCAGCATGTAATTTGGGTCGTAATCGGTGAATGAGAATCTTTTTTCCCAGCCCTCTTTTACTGATAACGGAACCAGTGGCTTCAGAAATATCCTCTCAAAATAAACGGAAAGAAGGCTGGACCATGTTTTTTCCTGATCACTCAAAAAGGGCCAGTCAATAAGCTGAAAATTCTTATAGGGTAGCTTCTCTGTTTGCTCAAGGGTCATGTCTTCCCACTCTTTCCCTTCAACCAGTTCATTTATGACTTCCTGTTCCACATAAATACCTCTTAGATACTTCTGGAAGTCGAAGATGTTGACGTGAAGGGAGTGGTTTTTTATCCTGTACTTCTTCCTGGTTTTGAAAACATGGGTGAATAAAGCAAAAATTTTTTCCTCCTGGGGCGTTTTAAAGATGAGCTTTGTCGTTTTATTGGTTTTTGAGGTATAATGGTTTGTAATGATAAAGATTTCGCCGTCCGGTTTCAGGCAATTGAAGGCCCGCCAAAGGATATAGAGGGCATACTGCTCCAGGCGTTTCTTGGAAATCATTTCCTGGGAAAGGGTGGTGAATCTTTCCATGAGAATGATTTCATAAAGATCCCTCGTAAGGATGACCAGATCCAAAGTCTGGTTCATGTCTTTCAGTTTTTCGAGAGAGTCCAAGACTTGAAAACGATGCTCTTTAAACCGGAAGGAAAGCTCCTGGGCGATTAAGTCATCCTGGTGGGTTATTAGGCCGATAGAATGGTGTTCGGTAAAATACTTTTTCCTGTGAAACCCCACTATTTTAGTGATTTCGTCAACCTTGGATTTGATGCGGGTGAGTGTGCTGGACACCAGATGTGAAGGTATCATATAATAGGGTTTCCCAAGACTTGAAAACCTTATTAATAGACCGATTCTCTTATATATTTCATTGAGCTTTCTATAGTGATGCCTGATATCGTCGGGATTATTCAGGGTGATGGACTGGAGAAGCTTGACATTATTCGGCTCTAACCGTTCGTAAGCTTCAAAAAGCCCGAATCCGTAAGCATTTCCGCCGAACCTGCTCTGGATATGCGTAGGGTGTTTCAGGGCTGGAAAGGTCCCTAAGGGGATATCGGCCGGATCAATGCCGAGGGTCTCGAATTCATCCGGTTTAATGAATCGAAAGGAATCTTCCTGCCAGGAGATTTCTGTGGGAAAAACGTCGATGGGATTCATCTGAATTCCAGGATTCAGGAAAGCCTTATGGGCAGTAATAGAAATTTTAGAGCCAGCGTTTGCGCCTTTTGTAAGACTTCACGTCTTTATAGGACTTGAGCATTCCGG
>JAFGMO010000019.1 GCA_016927475.1 Candidatus Aminicenantota bacterium | reverse complement strand
CAGGCTGCAACAAAGCAGATGCGGTAAGATCGGCTCGCCTGAAAGGGAAATTTTGCCAACATTTTCTTGAAAACGGACATGGAAAATGTCTTACTATCAATTTTACCGAAAACCATCATTAAATGACACAAACTATTGAAATTATCTATTGGTGTTGGCAAAATTTATGAATAAGGCAGGTTAAATAAAACAGTTGAATTTATGCAGTAAAATTGTGTACAATTCACATTCTCAGATAGAAATCTTCCCTATTGCGTTCAAAATACATGAAGACGCACTATGGAAGGTGTTCCGACAAGGAACAGATTAAGCAGTATTTTTTTGGAAGAACGTAAAAAAAGCCGGAAACAAAATCCGGAAAAATCCCGTATGGTCATCAACCAGGGGGAAAACTTCATTCATGAATGCGAATCCCTCTACAAAGAACTCCTTCTAACCTCTGAAGATTCCATCGTGGTTACGGACCTTGAAGGAAAAATCCTCAACATTTCCCATGGAACAATGAAGCTTTTCCAATATAAAAATCCCGAAGAACTTATCGGCCAAAGCGGCTTTATTCTGATGCTCCCCTCTGAAAGAAAAAAAATGGCAGAGAAACTCCGTGAAACCATAAAAACGGGTTCCATAAAAAACCAGGAAGCCGCCTGGCAGAGAAAAGACGGATCTGTTTTTATCGGGGAATCCAACGGTTCCGTCATACGGGATTCTTCCGGAAAACCAAAAGGAATCATCTCTATCACCAGGGAGATTACTTACAGGTATCAATACGAAAAAGTTCAGAAGGTCCTGTTCAACATCACCAGGTCGACCAATATATCCGTCAACCTTGATGCGCTTTTAAAGAACATCTACCGGGAACTGGGAACACTAATAGACACGACGAATTTTTTCATTGCTCTCTATGACAAGAAAAAAGATACCTATACATTTCCCTTCTATGTAGACGCCTATGATAAGTTCGAAGAGTTCGAACCCAAACGGTTGAAAAAAAGCCTTACCGACTATGTCAGACGAACCGGAAAACCATTGCTGGCCGACGGCGACGTTCTCTCCGAGCTTGAAAGAGAAGGGGAGATAGACCTCATCGGTACGCCCTGCCAGATCTGGCTGGGAGTCCCCCTCAAATCGGGCGAAGAGGTTATTGGTGTTGTGACCGTTCAGAGCTATACAAACAGCAAAGCTTACACCGGGCAGGATCTCCAATTGCTGAATTATGTTTCCAACCATGTTGCCATTGCTATCGAACGAAAAAAATCCGAAGACGCCCTGCGTGAAAGCGAAGAGCGTTTTCGAAAAATGGCAGCCAATATTCAAGAAGGACTGGCCATTATCGAGGACGACAAAGTCGTTTTTGTCAACGAAAGACTATGTGAAATATACGGATACAATCCCGATGAAATGAAACAATTCAGTTCCTTTAACCTGGCCGCGCCTGAAGAAAGAATAAGATTAAAAGCCGCCGCTGAACATGTCAAAAAAACGGGCCGGCTTCCCAAAGAAATTCAGTTCTGGATCATCCGCAAAGACGGTAACCGTCGATATGTCCGAAACAGCTATTCCACCAGCCATAACGGAGGCGGCGTAACCAGCCGCTATCTTATTGTTTCCGACATCACGGAACAACAAAAAACTGAAGAAGCATTAAAGTCAAGCGAAGAAAAATTCAGGTTGATGTTTGAAAAAGCGACCGACGCCATAATATGGACCGACGTCAAAACGGGAAAAATCATAAACTGCAATAGGTCGGTCAAAGATCTTTTCGGGTACACCAAAAAGGAAATTTTAGGCAAAAACCAGACATCTCTCCATCCTTCTGAAGAAAAAGAAAAATACGAAAAATTGTACCATTCATATATCACCCACAAACAGAAGGTCAACCAGGAGGTTGAGGTCATTACCAAAGACCGGAAAAGGAAAACCGTACTCATCAGTGCTTCGCTCATCGAGATGAACGAAAGCCAAATCATGCAGATCATATTCCGGGATATAAGCCGGCGGAAACAAACCGAAGAACAGCTGAAAGAATCGGAAACAAAATACTCCACCCTGGTGGAAAATTCCATGGATGCGGTTGTTATCATCAAAAACGGCCTTATCAAATTCGCCAACAAACAGGCTGAGGTGATCTCCGGATATTCTCACTCACAAATAAAAAACATGCCCTTAGAAAAACTCATCGCACCCGAATTCATGGAATTGATGCTGACAAGGCACGAAGAACGGCTCAAAGGGAAAAAAGTTCCTCCTTTTTACGAAGCCCTGATAGTGAGAAAAGACGGCAAAAAAATTGATGTCGAGATATCAGCAACTATGATTCCCTTCGAGGGCGGAAAAGCCGTCATGGCCGTCGTCCGGGATATCACATCCCGTAAAAGGGCGGAAGCTGAGCTTAAAAAAAGCTATGAAAAATTGCAGCGTTCAATGGAATCGACCATTTCCGCCATCGCCCGAATGGTCGAATTAAAAGATCCATATACATCCGGACATCAACAGCGTGTGGCTGAGCTCTCATGCACCATTGCCCGGAAGATGGGAATGACTGAGAATAGAATAACCGGTCTTCATATGGCCGCCATTATCCACGACATCGGAAAACTTTATATTCCCGCCGAAATTCTCAGCCGTCCCAGCAAGCTTTCGGAATCGGAATTCCAATTGATAAAAGACCATCCGACCATTGCCTATAAAATCTTGAAACCGATCGAATCACAATGGAATGTGGCAGAGATCGTTTATCAACACCATGAACGCATTGATGGATCCGGTTATCCCCGGGGTCTTAAAAATGATGAAATTCTACTGGAAGCCCGGATATTAGGATTGGCCGACCTTGTCGACGCCATGTCATCACACAGGCCTTACCGCCCCTCGCACAGCATCAACCGGACACTGGACGAAGTCATCCGCAACAGAGGCATTCTTTTTGATACAAAGGTCGTTGATATCTGTGTACGTCTTTTCCGGGAAGAAAAATTTAAGCTCAGCTACAACGATTGACCAAAACACGATTAAGACACACCATCGTGAATAAAACAGGGTAATATAGCTTATCCATAAAAAAAAGTGCCGTTTTCGGCCCCGCCGTGTGTTTCATGGTTAGAGGCCGCATATGAACGTTCACTTCCGGGAGCGGATACAATGGAAATCGACATCAAGGAGTATTACACGCGTTATGGTCCGATGGTTTTTAGACGCTGCCGTCAGCTCCTCAAGGACGAGGAAACTGCCCTTGATGCCATGCAGGAGGTTTTCGTGAAGCTTCTGATTCACAAGGGACGATTGAAAGGCACTTATCCTTCAAGCCTTCTCTTTCGCATCTCGACCAACATTTGCCTGAATATCATCAGGGATCAACGCAAACAAGTATCCCTTGACAAAGACAAGGTTTTAAACGAAATCGCTCATTACGAAAACTCGGAAAAACGTGTGATTATACACGATATGCTGCAAAAAATCTTTCACCATGAAAAAGAATCAACCCGGGAGATCGCCGTGATGAAATATCTGGACGGAATGACCCTTCAGGAAATCGCAGATGAAGTCGGTTTGTCCCTCTCCGGCGTACGGAAAAGACTTCGGCGGCTTCAAACACAAGCCAAAACCAAAAAGGAGATATACAATGACTCACCATCCTGTTGAAGAATGGGAATTAGATAGATACCTATTGGAAGAACTTCCTCCTAAGCGGCAGGATGAGGTCAGAAAACTTATAGACCGGCAACCGGAATTGCAAAAAAAGATAAGCCGCTTGGAAAAGTCGAACGACGCATTCATAAAAAAACATCCCCCTGAACGACTCGTTCCCGCCATAGAAGCACGGGCCTCGAAATTATCAGAAGAAAGGACAGCGCACTCCCGCAGACAACGGCGAAAAGTTTACCTTATCGCCGTTCCGGCTTTCACCGCAGCTCTGGCTTTTTTTGCCGTTGTCTATTTTCCTCAAAACCGGCATACGTTATCTTTCACACGGACGAAAGGCAATATTCCTATCGACACGTCCATTCCCCAGATTATCATCTACAGAAAAAACGGTGAGGGAGCGGAAATGCTTCAACAAGGGGACGAGGCCTCAAAGGGAGACCTTCTTCAAATCACGTATGTGCCGGCAGGATACCAATACGGCGTCATTTTGTCACTTGACGGAAACGGAATTGTTACGCTGCACCATCCGGGTGTCCCGGCCGGGTCGACCCGCTTGTTTTCCGGAGCCAAAGCTCCCCTATCCTCCGCCTATGAACTGGACAGTGCCCCGGAATTCGAGCGGTTTGTTTTCGTGTTTTCCCATTCTCCGATTGATACCGGAAAAGTTCTCGAAAGCGCCCGCGCTATCGCCAAAAACACAAAGGCGGCGGCCGGCCGAAAGCTGAGCCTTCCCCCCGATTGGCATCAGTATTCCATTTTAATCAAAAAAGAAAAAGCGGAATAAGCACAGCATTATCCCTCTTTTTCCTCTTTCGGTTTTTCAAACAGGTCGTCCTTTTTTTTCATGACCCTCTCAGCGCTGTATTTGGTCAGCCAGAAAGGATAAGGGCTTTCCGACGATAACGCCGGGTATTTTGCGTTTTCATCCTCGCCCTTGTCAAAAATTTTCAGGGTATATTCCTTGTTCCCGGTGAGAACGAGGGTGAATAGCGGTGTGGAAAAATCTTCCTTCGTTTTGTCCTCGATAAAGGAATCGCAGCTCAGGTCGGAGACATGGGTAAGGAGGGAGTTTATCTCGGTTTTTTTGGCCTGGGTGCCGTCGGCAAGAAGCCAGGCGTCTTCCTCTGAAGGAGCGGCTGGTTTTTCTTCGGCCGGTTTTTCAGCCTCTGTCTTTTCTTCCTCAGGTTTTTCCTCTTCTTTTAAGGGTTCCGTTTCCCCGGGAGGCGGCTCGACGGGAACGGCCTTTTTTTCTAAAAAAAGTTCTTCTTCGAGCTCTCCGCCCGTTAACAGGATTTTCGATATTTCGTTCTTGTCAAAGGTCATCACATGCTTGTCCCTCAAATCCTCGAGTTCCTGGTCAAAGGTGCTGCGGAAAGAATTCCGGGCATGAAAAACCCGTTTGTTTTTATCGAGACGGACGTAGGTATGGCTGTATGTCGAGGATGTTTTTCCGACATCGAAGGACCTGATCAGCTTGTCCCCCTTGTAAGTTTTCACGGAAATCTTTTTGTCTTCGTCCAGTTCATAGCGGGTATAATCCTCTTTTTCTGAAGCAAGCTCGGTCAGCGTCAAACCGGTGATAACTTCGAGCATGTCATCGACCTTCGTTTTTTCGACCGGGTATTCCTTGGGCAGAAGCTTCCATCCATCTTCCCTTGCGGCCAAAACAATTTTCTGTTCTCCTTTTTCGATCTCAATTTTGTCGACCTCTTCCTGGTTTAACGTTTCGAGCTTGGGGATGCGATATTTCATCCTGTTCCGGTTGCCGCTCAAAATGAGAAAAACAACCAGGATAAGGATGATACCGATCAATATGAAAAATTCTTTTTTTAACTTCATGACGACTTCTCCTCGCTTTTGGATTTGGAAATAAAAAGACCCTGGATCATTTTTCTCCGGGCCCTTCTTCTGGCCCAGACAACAAATCCAAAAAGGATAAACAGTATGGGAAGGCCGGCGATATTGAACACCTTGATGGCATTCCGGGTTAGAGGCGTTGTGTCTTTGATGGGATTGAAGCGCTGTTTTTTGCTTCTCATCGCGGCGATATCTTCCCTGTTGTTAAGATAGTCGATCGTATTCAGGATAAAAACGGCATTGGGAGAATTCCCCTCTTCGTCAAGGAGATTATCCTTCAGAATCTCCGAAGTTCCGACCAGTAAAATTTTCCCCTTTTCTCCTTTTGTCAAAACGGTTTTTTCAGCTTTTATCTGCGGCTCCACTTCGGCTTGTTCCTCCGGTTTTTCCTCAGGCTTCTCTTCAGGGGTTTCTTCAACGGATTCCTCATCTTGTTCTGTTTCCTCTTCCTTGGGTTTCTCAGGGATAGGTTTTTCCGCAAAATAACTGGGAAATTCCCCTTCGAGAATGTAGGCCAGATCATAGGGTTTCTTTTCCTCCGGATTAGCGGGAGGCCTCAGCATCCAGGGACTGAGGTCGATCCGGCCGGACATCTCCCAGGATTTTTTTGACGAGGACAGGAGACGGATGGTATCGATTTTGTTGGCTTTTATTTTTTCCTCCAACAACTCAACCGGAGAAACCTTGATCATAATCAGTTCGTTGATATTCCTCATGAAAGGGTATCTGGAATTGATGTTCTCGTTTTTGATGATCGGAGCGAAATAAAAGGGCATCTCACCGCTGGTTCGGTCGCGGCTGACATAGCAGTTTTCATCGAGCACGTAGGATTTTTTTACCTGTGCGCCGTAGTGATCCAGGAGCTTTTCCAAACCCGTGTTTAGAGGAAGATATACCGGCTGCTGCATGCCGTACTGCTGCCTCTGGGGACTGATCTCGTTGAATGCATCGAGAAAAATGGCCAAAGATTTACCCTTCATCAAAAACTGGTCGAGCTGAAAAAGTTCCCAGTCTGAAAATTCTTCTCTGGGGCCGGCGATAATCAGGGTATCCACTTTATCGGGGATGCCTTCCTTGATATCCACGTTGTTAATGGAATAATTATTTCTCAGAAGAGTGTTGAAACGGTTGAGCGTCATTTCTTGAGGCTGCTGCATTCCCTGGAACTGGGGAGGAAGAGCCGGTGAGAGAGAAAGGGATCCGTGGCTGGATAGGTAACCGATCTCCTGGTGAATATTGATGATATTGTCGATATTTTCCTCGATGAACGTTTTGATCTCATCGACGGGTGCCAGTTCGAACTTTTCCTGCAGCCCGCGGTCCGTTAGGCCGAGGCTCCTGTTGAGCAGCCTTCGCTCGATGGTACGGTCCCCGTATTGCATTCCCAGGGCGACAATGCCGTTACCGGCCGCAACAGAAACACCATCACGCCGTGTATGTTCGGGCCATTGAAGGCCAAAGCGTGAAAACCGGTTCAAGGTTTCCTGGGGGACAGACTCCGAAGACGGATCGAGGAAGACAAATTCCAGCTGCCCGTAAACTTTGGCGTTGAGCTCGTTGACGGACTTTTCGATGCTGCTCCGCAGGCCGTCCAAACCTTCCAGATTGACCTCGGGGGCGATCTGGTCCAGAGAGGAGGACTGGATAAGAGTAACCTTTATTTTGTTTTCCAGGTTGAGCAGGGCCGATATTTTGTTGTTCATCTTCCGGATAGTCGTGGTGATCTGGTACTCAAGCCCTTCGGTCGATGTGACGGCGGGAAGGCGCTCGACGATATCGCCGTGGAGAAAAACCATCCCCATATAAGCCCTTTGAACCGTGGCCTCATCCTGTTCGATAGTCTGGACATTAACGGGATAGATGCCGTAATCTTGAGCCTTTTTCCGGTTTTCCTCAGCTTTTTCGCTCAGGTCCCCTTCTTTGGCGCTGACATCAAAAAACCTGTAGTTAAAAGTATCGCCAGCATAAACGGCATACTCCTCAAGCAGGTCATGAAGATAACTTTCCACAGTGTTGTAGGGAACGGGAAGATTTTTGGTGAAAAAAACATTGATGGTCATCGGCTCTTTAAGCGTCGAAACCGCTTCCCTGCTGGCCTCGGAGAGAGAGTAGAGCCTGTTTTTTGTCAGGTCAAGGTGGAAGAACAGGTTCGCTCCAACGAGGTTGACCAGGACAATGATAACCAGGTAGAGTAAAAATTTATAATATTTGGTCATTTCTTTCTTCTTATCCATGGCTCACTCCTGTTATTTCTTTTCCTGCATGATCAAAGCCGTGCCGTACAGCGCGACAAAGGATACGCTCAGAAAATAGAGTATGTCCCGGGAATCGACGACTCCCTTGGCGATGTTCTGGAAGTGGTGGCTGGCGCTCAGGTACTGAAAAAAACCCGTCAGTCCGCTGAGGAATCCGGGCAGAAGATACAAAGAATAATCGACGAGCAGGGTCAGCACAAAACAAGTCACCAAGCCCACGATAAAGGCGATGACCTGGTTACGTGTCAGGGATGACGCCAGAAGTCCGATGGCGCAGAAAGCCGCACCCAGAAGCAGAGCGCCTAAAAAGCCACCGAGGACCGGTCCCCAATCCATCTTCCCGATGAATGAAATGGACACGGCGTAAAAGAAGGTCGGGGCCAGCATGATACTGACAAACGCCACGGCAGCCAGGTACTTGCCGACGATGATCTCTTTGAAGCTGACGGGCATGGTCAGCAGCATCTCGTAAGACCCCACATTGATCTCCTCGGAAAAAAGCCTCATGGTTACCGCAGGAATGATGAAGGCGAACGTTACCGGAAGGAGCGTGAAAAACTGGTTAAGATTAGCCTGCCGCATCAGGAAAAAAGTCGGGAAAAAGAGCCAACCGGTAACCACGAGGAAAACCGCGATAACGATGTAGGCGATGGGTGAAATAAAATAGGATTTGAATTCCCTTCGAAATATGTTGCTCACGTTTCGCATGTTAATTTCCCCTTGTCAGGTTTCTGAAGACGTTTTCGAACGACGATTCCTTTTGGGATTTTTTCAATCCCTCGATCGTGTCATTGGCCACGATCTTTCCCTCATCGATAACAACCACCCTGTCACAGGTAGCCTCAGCTTCGCTTAAAATATGGGTGGAGAAGATAATCGTCTTCACCTTGCCGATCCGCCGGATGATCTCGCGTGTTTCGACAATCTGGTTGGGGTCGAGGCCCGAAGTGGGCTCATCGAGAACGAGAATTTCCGGGTTTCCCATAAGGGCGTGGGCGATTCCCACCCTTTGGCGGAATCCTTTGGAAAGCTCGTTGATGGTCATGTGCATAACACGGTTCAAGCTGCAGAGATCGGCCAGTTCTTTGATGTGGTCAAGCTTTTTATCCGGGGCGACATTTCTGATATCGGCTACATATTCCAGATAATCGTAGACGAGCATTTCATGGTAGATGGGTGCCGCTTCAGGCAGGTAGCCGATAAGTTTCTTGATATCGATCAGGTTGTCGTAAATATTGAAGTTTTTGACCTGAATATTCCCGTCAGTCGGACGAAGATAACCGGTTAAGATTCGGTAGATGGTCGTCTTTCCGGCCCCGTTGGGCCCCAGCAGTCCCAGGATCTCGCCCTTTTTCACCTCGAAACTGACGTGGTCCACCGCACAAAGATCGCCGTAATATTTGGTCAGCTTATCAAATTTGATCATAGGCCACTCCTCATTAACGCAATTTTTAAGAGATAAGGTTTTTTATTCAAGCGGTTGCGCTTTTGCATCCCTTAAAACCACGAAAACCTCCGCCTGATATATTTCCCTTCGGCGTCATCTCTCACGCTGGAAGGAAAACTATATTTTGCTCAGAATAAACTCCTCCTTAGTTTTTTTATACTTACTTTTCGCACAATTCGTTTCAAACAAAGTTTATCCGATTGCTAAGAACAGCTTAACAAAAATTTTTTATACAATAGGTGACAAATCTTGTCAAATGGAGGACGTTCCCCAAGGGGACAGGTTAAAAAAAGAATAAGAGATTTCCTCTATTATATAAGAAGCGATCTTTAGGTCAAACTGTCCCTTTGGGGAACGTCCCCCTATTCCTGGCGGATGCTGTCCACGGGATTTCTCAGGGCCGCCCTTGCAGCAAGAACACCTGTGGTCATCAAAGCGACTCCCAGCGTTATAAGACCGGAAAAGAGAAAAAGCTCAGGACCCAAACCCGTCCGGGTAGCAAATCCCTGAAGCCATCGGCGCATCACCCAAAAAGCTAAGGGCCAGGCCAACAGGCTGGCAACCATGATGAGAACGACAAAATCCCGGCAGACCATGGATACGATCTGACGAATCCCCGCCCCGAGAACTTTTCGAATGCCGATCTCTTTGACCCTACGGTGGAGGGAAAGAGAAGTCAGGGCAAAGACCCCCATGCAGGTGATCAAAACAGCCAATATCGAGGCATACCTGACGATGGAAAACCACCTTTTCTGCTCCCGGTACGCTGAATCAACGGCATCGTCCAAAAAATAAAATTGAAACGGCTTATCAGGCTGTATCTCTTTCCATGCCTGCTCGACAAGAGCGAGCCTCTTCGGGATATCGTCAAGGGTGACCTTTATCAAGGCATTGTCTTTGGAATAAGAAGGCCTCATATGAAGAATCATCGGTTCGATCTCTTGCTTGACGGAAAAAAAATGATAATCCTCAATAATACCAATGATCCGCAAAGGCGTTGAAGGATCATAGGCATCCCAGATAGATTCACTCAGGGGCTGCTCCAGGCCGTATTGCTTGACGAACTTTTCATTGACTAGGACAGCCTCTCTGTCGGAGGATCGCTCTCTGGAAAATGTCCGGCCCTTTACCAGGCGAATTCCCATGGTATCCAAAAAATCATAAAAAACGGGATTGAAATAGACATCATAGGTTTTCCCTTTGACCTTGATATGATTCAAAACCGCAAACCGGTCAAAAGTCATCGTGCTTCCCGAAATATTCAAAATATTTTTATGTTTTTGTAACCGGACTCTGAATTTCTCGATGAGGGCTTCCGTTTTGGGGCCTTGTTCCCAGTTGTTTTCCTGAAGCGAAACGACCAGAACACCGTCTTTCCTGAATCCAAGTTCCTTGCCGGCCATTGTTTTAATCTGCCGGGCCATCGTCATAGTTATAAAAATGAGAAAGACCGCCAGGAAAAACTGAGCAGCAAGCAAAAATTTGGTAAGGACCGCCTTCCCGCCGTATTGCATCCTTCCCCTTATAATCTCCACAGGTTGGAGCCTCGACATAAAGAGGCCGGGGAATCCCCCAGCCGCTGTGGCAACAATCATCAAGAAGACAAAACTCATCAAAAGACCGGGAAGTGAAAAAATTGAGCCCACATTCAATTGTTTTTCGGAAAGTTGCTTAAAAACGGGAAGAAAAAGCGCAGCAAGAAATAATGCCGCTAAAACCGTTAAAAAGACGAGCAACAGGGATTCCGTCCAAAACTGCCGCATAAGATCTTTTCGGCCGGCCCCTAGAACTCTTCTCATGCCGACTTCCAAAACCCGTCCGGAAGCTCGTCCGATGGATAAATTGATGAAGTTGATACAGGCTATGGCCAGAATGAGAAGAGCGATGCCGCCAAGAACGGCGGATTTTGTGGTGGAGGAAGCGCCCACACCGAGAATTTGGGAATTCAGATGGAGAGATTTGATGTTTCCCAGGCTGAAAGAAAATACGGGACCTTCACCCGTCCATGATCCCGAATCTTTCCATCTTTTCATCGTATCCTGAAAATATTGATTGACGAATGCGGGAAACCGGCTGTTAACGATATCCGGCGAAGACTCATCGAACAGCTTGACGAAAATCCGGGTGTCGAACCACTGCCAGTTGCTGAAATATTCCGGCCCCCTGATCTCTTCCAGATTTTTAATATTGAGCAGAATATCAAAACGAATGGTTGAATTTCCGGGAATATCGCGACAGATTCCGGACACCATAAATTCCTTTTTCA
This sequence comes from Candidatus Aminicenantota bacterium, assembly GCA_016927475.1. Taxonomy (GTDB): domain Bacteria; phylum Acidobacteriota; class Aminicenantia; order Aminicenantales; family Aminicenantaceae; genus JAFGMO01. The sequence continues at coordinate 45,682 of JAFGMO010000019.1, read as the reverse complement.
GGTCTCCGAAAACCATCGTCATATATTTTCCCAGCGGCTGTTCGGTTCCGAAATATTTTTCCGCCGTACTTTCGGAAAGGACAACAGAATTTGGATACTGAAGAACCGTTTGAGGATCACCTGAAACGAGAGGAAACGAAAAAACATTGAACATATGGGCGTCCGTAAAGACGGCCACTTCGTTAAATAATCTCTCCTCATAACGAACGGAAACCCGGTGAAGGGATTTAAAACGCACAGTCTCTTGGACTTCCGGAAAATAATCTTTCATGATTGGGGCCATAGCGGCGGGTCCCGATATGGTAGTCATATTGTGGAACTCATTGCGGCAGACAACGGCATATATGGATTCGGCATTTTTATGGAACCTGTCATAGGACAGCTCATCCCATATAAAAAGAAATATCAGAACACAACTTGCTATTCCGATCGAAAGCCCAAGAATGTTAACCACGGAGTGGCTCTTTTGGCGCTTAAGATTCCGCAAAGCTGTTTTGAAATAGTTTTTGAACATGGCAGCATTCCAATGCATCAAATAACGAATATATTGAGGAACAGCACGAAGGCTCTGCAGCCAGTACCATCTTTTCGCCTTTCGATATCCTTTTTTTTGGGCAATTTTATGAAAAACTTCCTCCAGGTCTCCGTTCATGGCAAACCGGTTCTGGTAGTCAATAAGCCTGGTGAGTAACCGTTTGGCCAAACGGGGCGGGTGGTTTCTTATTTTTCTCATGACTTGTTTCCTTTTTCAAAAACGGTCTTAGGCATCCCTTTCCATAATTTTTCATGGAGTTCATGAGCTTGCTGCAAGGCTTTTTCGCCCTGCCTGGTGATGGAATAAAAGACCTTGTTATGTCCACCCCTCTGAGGGGAAGGTTCCCCTTTTCGGGTGGAGACATATCCCTTTTTATAAAGATTATCCAAGGTGTTATAGAGAGTACCAAATGTAAGCTCGGTACCGGTTAAATCAAGAATCTGTTCTCTGATATTGACGCCGTAAGCTTCATCTCCCAGATGCCATATGGCGATCAAAAAAATTTCTTCGTTCGTGGTTAATCGTTTCATCGGCAAGCCTTTCTCTTTTTTGGTACGATAAAATCGTAGCAAAAATAAAAGCGAAAGTCAATGACCTGCATGATTCATGAATTTGACTGACATTTTCTTGAAAATGTTTACGTAAAATGTTTTAATACCAACGCTTCTTGAAAATGAATACACTCATAAAAGGATTGATTCTATTTTTTCTTATCGCCCTCAACACCGGTTCCTTGAAGGCCGCTTCCTCCGCAAACAAACAAACCCAAAAACCAAAGGTAAAAATCATTCCCCGACCCATCGAAATAAAAGAACACGAGGGATTTTTCAGGATAACCCCGCGGACACAGGTTCTAATTCCGGAAAAAGATAAAGCCGTCCTTCATGTCGCTCATTATTTCACAGCCCTGATTCATAGAGCCTTTGGAATCAGTCTGAAGACCACATCCTCATCATCCAGCCTTTTACAAAACATCATTTTGCTCTCTCTAATAGAAAAAGGTCCTTTCGATAACGATGAAGCCTACCGGTTATCGGTGGAAAAAAACCGGATCAAAATCGAGGCTCGCAAGGCCTGTGGATTGTTTTATGGAATCCAAACCCTTCGCCAGCTTCTTCCCGCCAGCGTGGAATCCGAAAGAGGGAGGGCTCCTGAAGAAGCACTGGATATTCCCTGCCTGACGATCAAGGATTTTCCCCGCTACCGCTGGAGGGGAATGATGCTCGACGTCTCCCGGCATTTTTTCTCCAAGGAATTCGTGAAAAAATTCATCGATTACCTGGCTATGCATAAACTCAATACGTTTCACTGGCACTTAACAGACGATCAGGGCTGGCGGATCGAAATCAAAAAATACCCACGGCTGACTCAGATAGGGGCCTGGCGAGCGGACATGGAAAAATACCACTGGAACGCACGCAATCAGCAAAAACAAAACGGAGATGCGGTCTACGGCGGTTTTTACACCCAGGAAGAAATAAGGGAGATTGTCTCCTACGCTTCCGACCGGTTTATCACCATCGTGCCGGAGATCGAAATGCCCGGACACACCTCAGCCGCCCTGGCCGCCTATCCCGAATATTCATGTACCGGAGGTCCCTTTACCGTTCTTTCCGGAGGGTACTGGCCGATCACAGACATCTTCTGCGCAGGGAAAGACGAAACATTTGCCTTTCTCGAAGACATCCTGACCGAGGTTATGGCCCTCTTTCCCGGCCGTTACATCCACATCGGAGGCGATGAGGCGACGAAAACCGAATGGGAAAAATGCCCCCTCTGTCAGGCCAGGATCAAGAAAGAATGTCTCAGGGATGAACAAGAACTTCAGAGTTATTTCATCCGGCGCATTGAAAGATTTATTGCCTCCCAAGGAAAACGCCTTATCGGCTGGGATGAAATCCTCGAAGGAGGACTAGCCCCCCAGGCAACAGTCATGTCATGGCGCGGAACCAGCGGCGGCATCGAAGCGGCCCGGCAGGGACATGATGTCATAATGTCCCCCACATCCCACTGCTATTTTGATTATTACCAGGGCGAACGAGGCCTGGAACCCCCGGCCATCGGTGGGTATTTGCCGCTGAACCGTGTTTATGCCTATGAACCGACACCGCCCATCCTGAATACCGAAGAAGCCGGCCACATCCTCGGTGTCCAGGCCAATCTCTGGACCGAGTATATTCCCACAGAGCAGCACGCTGAATATATGATTTTTCCCCGTATCGCCGCCCTATCGGAAGTGGCCTGGTCGCCGAAAGAGGAAGGTGGCTGGAAAAATTTTTGTTTCCGGCTGGTGAAACAATTCGATCGCTACCGGGAAGCCGGAATCCGTTATGCCCGAAGCCTCTATTCCGTTTCCTTTGACACGGTATATGTTCCTGAAAAAAAGGAGATGACTGTCAACATGAAAACGGAATGTCCGAATGCCCGTATCCGCTACTCTCTGGACGGGAAATCCCCTCATCCTTCTTCTCCCGCCTATGAATCTCCCGTTACCCTGGACAAGACAACAATCGTTAGGGCCGGAATCTTTAAAGAAGGCGAACTTCAAGGACCTGAAACAAGAACAACAATCAACATTCACAAAGCCATCAACAAGCCGGTGACGTTAACCTATCCCTATGCCGAAAAATATTCGGCCGGAGGCGCTTTTGCCCTGACCGACTGCCTGAGGGGTACCATGGACCACCATGACGGAAGGTGGCAAGGATTTGAGTCCGAAGACCTCGAAGCCGTCGTTGACCTGGGCTCCGACCTCACCATCGAAAAAATATCGGTCGGTTTTCTGCAGAACATTTCTGCGTGGATTTTTCTCCCTCTTGAAGTCACATTCGAGGTTTCACATGACGGCCACCATTTCAAACCCGCCGGTCAGTTATCCAATACCATCTCTCCCCGGACACACCGGACCCTGATTAAGGACTTTTCGGTATCCCTTAAAGAAATACGCGGCCGGTTTATCCGTATCCGGGCCGTAAACCGGCGGACTTGCCCGGAATGGCATATCGCCCCCGGAGAAGAAGCCTGGCTTTTCGCTGATGAAATTATGGTCGAGGGATCCGAATAAATCAGGCTCGCCCGCAGGGTAAAGATGGCCGACTTTTTTCTATAAACACTCATAAAAAATGTTTTGTTCATGAAATTGCACAAAATACCATTTTGAGACAAATAAAATCTTAATTATCTGTCATGTCGGCCATATTTATGAATAGGGTTTTGATGAATAGGGTTTTGATTGACGGCAGGGAGATATTCTGGTATAAAAACAATAACTGGAGAAATTAAGCAATAGGCCTTTTATCATGTGATGGTTTATTCTTCACATAACCACCATGGCCGAAAAGAAAAAAAATTTGTTAAGCCACGATTTTACCCAATTTCACCGGTTTATTTTTGACAGAACCGGCAAGCTTAAATCGTTAAAAAAAAGACCTTCACAACTCAGTGATTTACACTTCCAATTTTTGTCGATGTTCATGACCGATATTTTTATCGTTCTGAATATGAACCTGAATTTCGAATACGTTACGCCATCGGTTGAAAGAGTTCTGGGTTATTCGACCGAAGAAGTCAAAGGGAAAAAACTTAAGGACCTTCTACCCCGCGATTCCCTGAAACGGGCCCTCCGAGTCTATCGAGAAGTCCTTCGTTCCACTCGTGAAAAAACACTTCTGGAATTCGGCTCAAGGACGCTAGAGCTGGAAATCCTGGATAAAAAAGGAAAGACCATCTGGAGTGAGGTTAAGCTTAACCTTGTTGCTGATCCTAAGAAAAAAAAATTTCTTATTCTCGGTGTTGTCCGCGATACCACCGAGAGACATTTATCCCGGCTGAAAATCATGGAAAGCGAGAAAAAATACAGAAATCTTGTCGAACAGCTCCCCCTGGGACTCTTAATTGCCCAGGGATTACCCCCGACACTGTGCTTTTTTAATTACGCTTTTACCAAAATGTTAGGATATTCAGCTCAGGAAATAGGAAAATTCACTACCGAGCAAATCCAAAACCTTATCCACCCGGAAGACCGCAACATGTTTTTTGCACGTTATAAAAACCGCCTTGAAGGAAAAAAGGAGCCGTTATCCTACAATGTACGCGCCATAAGGAAAGACGGAACCATACGGTCGGTTGATGTTTTTGCCAACAACATCATGTTCCAGGGAAAGCCGTCCGTGCAGGCAGTATTTATGGATGTTACGGAGGTCAAAAAGGCCGAGGTCCAGTTAAAACAGAGTTATGAACAACTTCAGCGGACGATCGAAGAAACCGTCTCCGCCATGGCCCGCATCGTGGAAATGCGAGATCCGTATACCTCCGGACATCAGAGGAAAGTGGCCGAACTCTCCAAAGCCATCGCCAAGGAGATGAAACTTTCACCGCCCCGCATTCGGGGTCTTTATATGGCAGCCCTTGTCCACGACATAGGCAAAATGTGTGTCCCTTCCGATATCCTCAGCCGCCCCTCGGTTCTCAATGAAAAAGAATTTGCTTTGGTTAAAGTTCATCCCGAAGTCGGCTACGATATCCTAAAACCCATCAATTTTCCTTGGCCGGTCGCGGAAATCGTTGTTCAGCACCACGAGCACATCGATGGAAGCGGCTACCCGAAAGGCTTAAAAGGTAAAAAGATAAGGCTGGAATCCAAAATTTTAGGCGTTGCCGATGTGGTGGAAGCCATGTGCTCCCACCGACCCTACCGCCCGGCCCATACTCTGAGCGCCGCCCTTGAAGAAATTGTTCAAAGAAAGAGAATCCACTTCGATCCTGATGTCGTTGATGCCTGCTGCCGGCTTTTCACAGAAAAAAAATTTTCTTTCCCTTGATAGCCCGCCCGCAGAGGCTTGAAAATTCAGCCTTTTTTATTCTAAAATATCCTCCTGTTATTAGAAAAGCTGCTGAAGAATTATATCTTGAGGGTGTTGCGCGTTCCATCCCGTGCAACGAAAATTTAATACATTTGTTTTAACCTGTATTATAAAAAACGGTAAAATGTTGAAAAAAATCTTAAGCGTTCAGGTCCTGATTTTCCTTTGGTGTTTACCGGCGTTTCTTCCCGGCAGCCCGATAACGTCTTTCCAGGAAAAAACTCAGGGTGATGGACTTTGCTTGTCCGGCCGTGTCGATAAGACCCAGGTTCCGCTCAACCGAACCCTGGAGCTTATGGTTAGTTTATCCTGGACGGGTAATCCCGACGATTATTTCATCGTCCGGTTCGAAGATCCTCTTTTGACAAACTTCGAGATTACCGGTACGACGACGTCGAAACGCTCGGCAACTTCAGCGGGAACAAACACCATATTCAACGATTTTATATACACTCTCCGTCCTAAAGAGCTGGGAATGGGATATATCGAATCCGCAGCGGTGACGGTCCGAAAAAAAGATACCGAAGAAGACGCAACTCTCGCCACACGGCGGATCCCCGTCGAAGTGGTCAATCCCCTTCATGAACGGGAAAATGGGCGGTTGTTTTCGCCCTTTCTCATAGGAGGGATCATTCTCCTCGCTTTGATTTTAACGGCCCTTATTATGACCGTAAAAAAAATCAAAAGCCGCCCTCTTCCCGAAGAACCAAAACCTCCGCTGGAAACCATTTATCTTGAACGGCTCCATTCATCCGTCGACTCCTCCCGTCCTGACCTTAAGGAAGATTTCTCTCTCCTTTCCCGGTTGATTCGCAACTACCTCGCGGAAAAATTTTCTCTTGCCGCCCGGGAAGCAACCACCGCTTCCCTCGTCAAACAGCTCGAAAGAACTTCCTTAAAGGAAAATCAGGTCAGCAATTTAGCTGACATTCTCCATCGCACGGATGAGATCACATTTTCGGGAACTCAAGGAAACAAAGAAGAGCTGATGCAGTTTATTACTCTGACCGAAGGAATTCTGGAAGGCCAACTTCGAAAATCGGAGGATGAAAAAAACGAAAGCGCAAAAAAGAAATAAATGCATGTCCCGTATAACAGCTAAATCCATAACGGATAAATCGAATTCCCCAATATGGAGGCACCATGGATAAAGACATTCAAGCCATCAACGATAAAGTTCAAAAAGAAAGCGCCTTTATCGAACAACTTTTAAACGAGATCGGGCGGGTCATCGTCGGTCAAAAATATATGATCGAGAGGCTTATTATCGCCCTTTTCAGCAACGGGCATGCCCTGCTCGAAGGTGTTCCCGGTTTGGCCAAAACATTGGCTGTCCGGACGCTGGCCGGGGCCGTCAAAACCCGGTTTCAAAGGATTCAGTTCACTCCCGACCTTCTTCCGGCCGACCTGGTGGGAACCCTTGTTTACGACCAGAAAACAGGAGATTTCAGGACAAAAACAGGCCCCATCTTCTCCAACCTTATTCTGGCCGATGAGATCAACCGGTCCCCAGCCAAGGTCCAGAGCGCACTGCTGGAGGCAATGATGGAACGTCAAGTAACCATTGGGGAGACGACCTTTCCGATGGACGACCCATTCCTGGTCCTGGCCACTCAGAATCCCATCGAACAGGAAGGCACCTATCCCCTGCCTGAAGCTCAGATCGACCGTTTTATGCTCAAGCTTTCCATCGGATACCCCGACAAGGAAGAAGAATTAAAAATCATGCGTCTGAACATGGCCGGCTCCCTTCCCGAGCCAAAACCCGTCATCACTCCCCAGGATATTAAAAGAGTTCGTCAGGCCGTATCCCAGGTTTACATGGATGAAAAGATCGAGCGTTACATTTTGGACATTGTCTTCGCCACGCGGAAACCTTCGGAGTACAACCTCGATGACCTGAACGGGCTTATCGCCTACGGGGCTTCTCCCAGGGCCTCGATTTACCTGGCCCAAGCGGGCCGGGCCCATGCCTTTCTTCACCGCCGAGGTTATGTCACTCCGGAAGATATCCGGGCCGTCGGCATGGATGTCCTACGCCACCGTGTCATCGTCACCTACGAAGCGGAAGCCGAGGAAACAACGGCCGAAGACGTTGTCGGCCGTGTTCTCAATCATATCGAAGTACCTTAAAGGAATAAACCGGTGATACCCAAGGAAATCCTGAAAAAGGTCAAACGAATCGAGATTACCACCCGCGGACTGGTCAATGATGTTTTTTCCGGGGAATATCATTCGGTTTTCAAAGGACGCGGCATGGACTTTTCCGAAGTTCGCGAATACAGCATCGGCGACGATATCCGGAATATCGACTGGAATGTAACCGCCCGGATGGGGCATCCTTATGTCAAACTTTTTCAGGAAGAACGGGAACTGACGGTTATGCTCATGGTGGATGTCAGTTCCTCGGAAAATTTCGGAAGCCACGAGCAGATGAAAGGCGAGATCGCCACAGAGATCTGCGCCCTGCTGGCTTTTTCGGCTATCAAAAATAACGACAAGGTCGGTCTGATTATCTTTTCCGACCGGGTTGAAAAATTCGTCCCGCCGAAGAAAGGAAAAACCCACGTCCTGCGGGTTATCCGGGAGCTTCTCTACCATAAGCCGGTAAGTCCCAGGACCGATATCGCCGCGGCCCTTGACTTCCTCAACAGGATCACACGAAGGCGGAGCGTCGTTTTCCTGGTATCGGATTTTCTCTCAAAGGATTATGAAAAAGCCCTGAGGGTGGCCAATAAAAGGCACGACCTGGTAGCCTTGACGGTCACCGACCCCAGGGAGCTGGAAATGCCTTCCATTGGCTACATCGAGCTTGAAGACGCAGAAACCGGAGAGGTTTTCCTTCTGAATACCAAAGACAGGTCGATTCGTGATTCTTTCTCCCTCGAAGCGGACACACAACGCATGGAAAGGGAAAAGATGTTCCGGTCGATGAATATCGACAGCATCGATATATACACCCATCAACCTTACGTTGAACCGCTGATCCGGTTTTTCAGGCTTCGAGCAAAAAGATTTCACTGAACCGGAGAAAAAATGAAGAGCTTTACAAAAACTAGCAAAAAAATGATATGGATGTTGGTCCTGCTCACGGCCTTTGCCGCTTGCCGGGACAGCCGGCCGTCTTCTCCTTCCGGTGAGAAGGTCAGGGAATACGCCAACGAACTTTTTAACCGAAACCTCCACACCCAAGCGGTCGACCAGTACCGGGTTTACCTGGAAAAATACGCCGCTAACAACGAGGAAAAAGCCGGTATCCTTTACCGTATCTCCGATATTTATTTCGAACGTCTCCACGACTACGAAAATGCCCTGGCCGAACTGCTCAAGATCAAAACGTTTTTTCCTGAAAGCAAGACCATTCCCGAAGTCAAGAAAAAGATCATCGCCTGCCTGGAAAGATTGGGACGGCCCGAAGACGCCAGCCAGGCCTTACGGGAAACCGCTGACCTCGTGCCTGCTGAAAGGGAAAACCGTCCGGGCAATGTGGTCGCCGTTATCGGAAACCGGACGATCACCCAGGGCGACCTGGATTTTGAAATTTCTCAGCTCCCCCCCGAAGTACGGAGCCAGTTTCAAAACAAGGAACAAAAACTGGCTTTTCTCAAACGTTTTGTCGCCACCGAATTGATCTACGATTCGGCCAAACGTGAGGGACTGGATAAGGATAAAGACGTCCTGGAAAACACGTTCCAGGCAAAAAAAACCTTTATGGTTCAGAAACTTCTTCAGCAGAAAATCATGGAAAAAGTCCGGATCGAAGAACAGGACATTGAGCTCTACTACAAAGCCAACCAGGACCGGTACAGGGAAAAAGACAAAGCCGGGCGCACCGGCCGGCTGCCGCCCTTGTCCGAGATTCAAGAGCGGGTGGCCCGCGACCTTTTTCAGGAAAGACAACAAAAAGCCTATACGGAGCTTCTTGAATTTTATCTACGCAGCGAGGATGTCAAAATTTTCGACGATCTGGTCAAATAAAAAAAGAATAAAGAGGATGTTTTCAAAAACCTTAAAAATTTTGATTGTCGTGATGCTGACCGCAGCGGGGGGAACCGTTCACCTCAGCAGCCAGGACAAAATTTCCATCACGGCTTCCGTCGACAGGTCAAAAATAACCATCGGCGACCTCATCACCTATTCCGTCACCATCACCCATGCCAAAAATATGGAAGTAGAGCTTCCTTCTCTGGGAGAAAACCTGGGACAGTTCGAAATACGGGACTACACACAGCACAAGCCCTACGAAAAAGAAGGATCAATCATTGAAAAAGTGGACTATATCATCTCAACTTTCGAAACCGGAGAATTTTCCATCCCTTCCGTTTCTGTGAAATACAGGAGCTCTTCGGAAAAAGACTGGAAAATCCTTGAGACCGAAAGCCTGAAGATTTTCGTCGAAAGCCTCAAGCCGAGCCAGGAAGGGGATATTCACCCTATAAAATCCCCAAAAGAAATTCCCGCCAACAGGCTGCGCCCTATTATTTTCGGCGCCTTGATTCTTTTAGTGCTGGCCGCAGGGGCTTTTCTTTTCTTTTATATCCGCCGGAAACGAAGGAAAAAACCCGCAGGCACACGGCCTCAGGCCCCGGCACGTCCCGCTCATGAAACGGCCTTGGAGGGGCTTCGTATTCTGTCTGTATCCGGTCTTCTCGAGTCAGGAAGGTTAAAATCTTTCTATGTGGAGATATCCACGATTATCCGCCGGTACATCGAAGAACGGTACCGGGTCGACGCCCTGGAATCAACCACACAAGAGCTTCTCGAAAAAATGGCCGGACTCCCCCTTGAAAAAGAAACAATCGCCCTTCTTGAGCGTTTTCTGAACCTGTGCGATCTGGTGAAATTCGCCAAGTTCACCCCTGGAAATAAAGAAAACAGCCGGGTGATGGAATGGGCGGTATTCTTTATCGAAAGGACTAAAATGGGAAGTTTCCCCGGCAAAGAAGGTACGGAACCCGGAGAAAAACCAGCGGCAGGCGGTGCCGACGAAGGCAAGAACGAAACACGATTGGAGAAAGAGGGATAAAAGATGTTTCGATTCGCAGACCCGCTATTACTGTTTCTTCTGTCACTCGTACCTCTTCTTACCGCTTGGCATCTGAAGTCGAAAACACGCTCCGTTTCTCTCCGTTATTCCCACCTCGGTACGGTTAAAAACTCGGTAAAATCCCGCAGGCCCGTCCACCGCCACATCCTTTTCGGATTACGTTTGCTGGCCGTCATCTTTTTTATCTTCGCCCTGGCCCGCCCCCAGTCAGGAAGCCGGGAAGAGGAAGTCACCACCGAAGGGATCGACATCATCCTCACTCTTGACATATCCAGCTCCATGCTCGCTGAAGACTTCAAGCCGAAAAACCGGCTGGAAGTAGCTAAGATTGTGGCCGCCGATTTTGTCAAAAGCCGCAGCAGCGACCGAATCGGCATGGTCGTCTTCGCCCGGGAAAGTTACACCCAATGCCCGCTTACATTAGATTACGGGGTTCTTCTCTCGTTTATCGAAAATGTCCGGATCGGATTGATCGAAGACGGAACAGCTATCGGACTGGCACTGGCCAACGCAGCCAACCGCCTGAGGGAAAGCAAAGCTAAAAGCAAGGTGATCATCCTTCTCACGGACGGCCGGAACAATGCCGGGGAGATCCACCCTCTGACCGCGGCCCAGGCCGCCGAGGCTCTCAATATCAAAATTTATACTGTCGGCGCCGGAAGCCGGGGAACGGCCCTCTATCCCGTTCAGGATCCGGTTTTCGGTAAAAGATATGTGCGTATGCCGGTCGAGATCGATGAAAAACTTCTTCAAGAAGTGGCCCAACAAACGAAAGGCCGATATTTCAGGGCCGTGGACCGATCCTCCCTGGAAGAGGTGTTCGCCGAGATCGGCCGGCTGGAAAAAACCAAGATCGAAGTCAAGGAATATACCCGTTATGAAGAACTGTTTCCGTTTTACCTTATTCTGGGATTGATCTTCCTGGGAATGGAAACGATTCTTGCCCGGACGGTGTTTCAAAAAATACCATAGGAGAAACATGTTTCGATTCGCAGAACAGCATTTCTTATACGGCCTCTTTCTTCTGCCCGCTGTTGTTCTTTTTTTTGTCTGGGCCCGGCGGAGAAAGAACAAAGCCCTGGAACGCTTCGGCAGGTTAGAAGCGCTTAATAAGCTGATGCCCGCATTGAATAAAGGCCGCCGGAACCTCAAGGCTTTTCTGATTTGTGCGGCTCTATTTTTTGGCATCTTTGCTCTCTCACGGCCCCAGATCGGGACAAAACTGGAAGAGGTAAAAAGAAAAGGGCTCGATATCTTCATCGCCGTCGATGTTTCGCTCTCAATGCAGGCCCAGGACATCAAACCCGACCGTCTGACCAAGGCCAAACATGAAGTCGCCGTTTTTTTCAACCGCCTGCAGGGCGACCGGATCGGCCTCATCGCTTTTGCCGGCGAAGCTTTCGTTCAGTGCCCTTTGACCCTGGATTACGGGGCGGCCAAGATGTTCCTTGATATTTTAAATCCCAGCCTCATTCCGGTTCAGGGAACGGCCATCGGCAGAGCTATCGAAAAGGCCGTCCAGTCCTTTGTCCGGAGCGAACGAAAACACAAAGTTTTGATAATCATCACCGACGGCGAAGACACGGTTGAAGATCCTCTGAAAGCCGCCGAGGCGGCCGCGAAAGAAGGGATCATCATTTACACCGTGGGAATCGGATCGCCCCAGGGTGTGCCTATCCCCCTTTTCGACGAATCCGGCCGGAGAACAGGTTTTAAAAAAGACGACCAGGACAACGTCGTCTTAAGCAGGCTGAATCCCTTGATCCTGGAAAAAATCGCCCTGGCCACAAATGGAAAATATTACCAGGCTACCCCGGCCGAGATGGAGCTGGGAAAAATCTACGAAACCCTGGATAAAATGGAAAAAAAGGAGCTTTCTTCGCGGGTTTTTTCCCAATATGAAGACAGGTTCCAGATTTTTGTCGCCCTTGGCATTTTTCTCCTTATCCTAGAGCTTTTAGTCCCCGAGAGGAAACGTGTTAAAATGGAATGGAAGGGACGGTTCGAATGAAACAAAGGAAAAAAAGTAAAGGACGCCATTTGATCTTTTTGATAACGCTGCTGTCTTTGATGTCCCCCCTGTGTCTTCGGGCCCAGTCCGTGCGTAAGAAAGTGCAGGAAGGAAACAAACTCTATCAAGAAAAAAAGTTCGACCAGGCTCTGAACAGATACCAGGACGCCCTTCTCTCAGACCCGGAAAACAAGCTCGTTTTATACAATGTCGCCGGATCCCTCTATAAGAAAAAAAAGTATGAAGATGCTCTCAAGGAATATCAAAAAGTGCTCGGTTCGGAAAATATCGACCTCGACCAGGAGGCATACTATAACTTAGGAAATACGCTTTTCCGTATGGGCAAACTGCCTGAAAGCATTCTGGCTTACCAGCAGGCCCTCAAGCTCGATCCCAATGATATGGACGCCAAATACAACCTGGAATATGTCCGCCGAAAGCTGAAAGAGAATATGGAAAAACAACCCCGGGACAATCAAGGCCAAGAGCAGCAAAATCAGCAGGAAAAATCCAGCGGGCTGCAGGACGAGGAAGAACCGAAAAACCTGGACCAGCAAAAGGACCAACAGGGTGCTGCCGGCGAAACAGAAAACAAAAACAAACTCAGCAAGGAAGAAGCCGAGCGCATTCTGGATGCCCTTAAAAACGATGAAAAAAAGATACAAAAAATGCGGAAAATGAAAACTTCAGGAACCCGCCGCATCAAAAAGGACTGGTGAGATTGAAAAATTTGAGACGAAACCCGTACAGATGGGCGGCGGTTTGTTTCCTGGGCACGTTTTTCTGTTTAACGGGACCGCTCTTCCTTTTTTGCCAGGACCTTGAGCTTAAGGCCTCGGTCAGTGCGACCAGCGTGCCCACCGGGCGGCAGTTCACTCTGACCGTAGAAATAAGCGGAAGCGATATCCAATCCTCCGGACGGCCGGCCCTTCCCGACCTTTCCGCTTTCGCCGATTACCTCGGCAGCGGTTCTTCCCAGCAGTTCCAGATCATCAACGGCCAAATGTCGGGCACTTTAAGCTTATCTCACCACTATGTGGCCCGCGTTGAAGGCCGGCATACCATTCCGGCCATAAGCCTGGATTACAAAGGAAAAACCTATAAAACCCAACCCATCGACATTGAAATCACCAAAGGATCTTCCCCTGCTCCTCCTCCAGGACGAAAAGCAGCTCCACCGCCTTCAGGAACGGGAGGCACATTGACCCCGGAAAGCGAGCTTGAAGGAAATCTTTTCCTCAAGGCTGAAGTGGATAAGACCACTGTTTACCCCAACCAGCCCATCACCCTGGTTTATAAGATATACACCCGGGTCGAAGTCACCGGCACCAGCATCGCCGAGTCGCCGCGGCTTCTGGGATTCTGGAGCGAGGAACTGTCCGTTCCACAGCAGCCGAGAACTACGGAGGAAATCGTCGACGGGAAAAAATTTCTCGTTGCGGAGATCAAAAAATCCGTTCTTTTCCCGGCTGATACAGGGGAAAAAGTCATCGACCCCCTGGCCCTTGACTGTGAAGTCAGACTGCGCTCTGAAAGACGCTCCCGGGATGTTTTTGATCGTTTTTTCGATGATGATTTTTTCAACAACAGTCTGTTCGGCCGCCGCGTCCGCACCCGCATCTCAAGCCGTCCCATTCCTATTCATGTGAAGCCCCTTCCCGAAGCCGGACGCCCTGAATCTTTTGGCGGCATCGTCGGACGTTATGAAATGAACGTTTCTCTGGACAAGAATCAGGCGAACGTCAATGATCCCGTAACGATGACCGTTACTTTCAGCGGCAGCGGAAACATCAAAATGCTTCCCGAACCGCGCATCCTTTTTCCGAGGGAACTGGAAGTCTATGATCCCAAGGTCAGCCAAAACATCAACCGCCGGGTTGACGCCATAAGCGGAAACAAGGAATTTGAATACGTTTTCATCCCCCGGAATGCCGGCGAATATTCTATAGAACCTTTTACTTTTTCCTATTTCGATCCCATCCAGGAAAACTACCAAACTCTAACATCTCCAGAATTCACAATCAAGGCCGTAAATCCTTCCGGAACCGTATCCATGATTCCCGGAAGAAGCGCTCCGGCTGACGTGGAATTCACGGGCCGGGATATCCGCTTCATTAAAAAAGACCTCGAAAGACTTCACCGTATGGGGTATCGTTTTCACCGCTCGTTTTGGTTCATCATTCTGCTCGTACTACCGGCTGCCGCCGTCGGAACCGCGGCGGTCTTTCGACGAAAAAAAGATCAAATGGAGCGGGATACCGCTTATGCCCGCAGCCGCCGTGCCTCTAAAGTGACCAGAAAAGGCCTGAATACCGCCCACAAACTGATGAGACCCGCCACCCAGAAAGAGTTCTATGCGGAAATATCCAGGGCCCTTCTTGGATACATCGCTGACAAGCTCAACATGCCCGCCGCCGGACTCATGTCCGAAGAAGCCGGACAAAAACTGCAGGAAAGGGGTGTGGAAAACGATATCGTCGCCGACGTTCTGGAGATACTCGGCACCTGCGATTTCAAGCGCTTCGCACCGGCTTCATCCCGGCCGGAGGACCTGGAAGATGCTTACAAAAAAGCCCGGCGTATCATCATTTCACTGGAAAAGGAAAAAAAGTTATGAATTTGATGAAGAGACGGCATATGCTTTTTTCCGCCGCCGTCCTGCTTTTTTTCACCGGCTGCCTTCCGGGTTTAGGCGATCACCGCCAACACCTGTTCGAACAGGGAAACCAATCCTTTGAACAGGGCGATTACGCAAAGGCAGTCAGCGCATACGAAGATATCCTGGAAATGGGCTTTGAAAGCCCGGCTCTCTACTATAACCTGGGCAACGCCTTTTTCAAAGAAGGAAAGATCGGTCCGGCCATCCTAAATTATGAAAGGGCTCTTCGTCTGGCTCCCCGTGATGAGGACATCCGCTTCAACCTTCGGCTCGCTGAAGAGTACCGTTTGGACAAGATCCAGGATATTCCCACATTTTTCACGACGAAAATGTTAAACGCTTTCCTGGCGCTTTTCGGACTGCGTACTTTTTATCTTCTTTTTGGTGTGTTTTATATAATCGCCGCAGGAGCGGCCGTCGGCTGGATTTTTTCCCGGTCCAGAAAATGGAAAATCTTGTTCCGTACAGCCGGTTTGGCGGGTCTGGTATTGATGATCTTTTTCGGTTCAGCAGCGGCGTTCAAAACTCACAACCTGCACCATGGGGTGGAAGCCGTTGTTCTGGAAAATGAAGTCGCCGTACGCAGTGCTCCTACTCAAGACGGAACTCATATTTTCGCCATCCACGAAGGACTTAAGGTCAAGGTTTTAAACCGCCGCCGGGACTGGATTGAGATCAAACTGGATGATGGAAAAGAAGGCTGGCTCCCCGCCGGAACAATCGGGATTATCTGATTCCAGAAATCACCGGATATATTTCTCCACGGCCTCTTTCCAGACAATATACCCTTCACCTGTAAGATGAAGCCCGTCGTTGGTCAAGCGAGGATTTAGTTTGCCGTCTGAAGTCACAAACCGGGAAAAAAGATCAATATAGGTCAGGCCGAATTTTTCAGCGAGCTTCTCCAGCCGGGCATTCACGGTAAGAACTTCTTCGGACTTTTTAGTGTGGCTGGGAAACATGCCCAGATCGGGATTAACGGGCAGAAGGCTCTCCAGATAAACCCGGGTTTTCGGCGACTTCAGCCGTATTTTTTTTACGATCACCTGTATGTTTTCCACAACCTTCTCCGGTTTGATCCCGTCTGCCAGATCATTGATCCCGATCATGAGAAAAATCTTCAATGGCTGCGATTGGGTGACTTCATCGAGGCGAGCCAAAACGCCCGCCGTGACATCTCCGCTTATGCCCCTGTTTTTAACCCGCAGGTCCGCAAACATCTCCGTCCAGTTTCCGCCGTCCGTGATGCTGTCTCCCAAAAAAATGATCTCATCCCTAGTATCGGGCAGCTTTAAAAAATGGCCGGCCCGCTGATGCCAGTACGGGGTAAACCTGTCTTCCTGCTTCTGCCGTTCGAAGACATCGCCTCCGGCGGCCGCAGCCAAGAGCCACCCCGCTAATAATAAACCCGGAATCATTTTCCTCTTTATCAATCTTCTCCTCACTATCCTGCATTATCCTACCACGACCTCGTTTTGAAGCAAAGACACAAAATCGGGTCGGACCAAGTTATGGTACAGATATTAATACATTTAGATAAATATTTTTGCTTATTTTCAAGCTCAATCGACATTTTTTAGGCCCCAAAACACCCAAATAAGCCCTAAGCCTAGAAAAATTGATTTTTGACTTTACAGTATCCTCTTAATGGCCTTTTTTTGAGGTTGAAAAACTCCACTTAAGAGGGAAAACAGACATGATTTTTTACCCAATTTATTTATTATCAATAATCTGGCACGGTCCGACCCCGTAATTGTCGATCAGTTCCAATAATTGTTTCAGGGTTTGAGGAGTATGTTTTCCGGAGTATGTGGAAAGAAGTTTTCCTTCCGGACCGTAGATGTGAAGAAAAATCCCGCCCTTCCCGAAGCCGAAGGAAGGATAGATTTCTCCCTTCCAATCCAGAATAACTCGAACCTCCGGACATGTTTCGCGCAGTGACTTTCTCACGGAATTTTTTGATATAAAAAAGGGCACTTTTTTCAAGTTGGCCAACCCAAAAATGCTCAGGGATGTTCCGGTTTTTTCTTTGATAGATGTGTACCAAGCCTGAATCTGATCTCCCGTGTCACGGGTATCTCCCGCGATAATCACGGTAAGGGTCGGAGTTGCCAACATGGTATGATCGACTGGATTGTCGAACTGGTCTTTAAGGGAAAATTCAGGAATATCCGTCAAAGCTCCCTGGATCAGGATATTCGCAAAAAATAACAGAGCGATAAAACCGGATATTTTTAAAGGTTTCAATTTGGTAAAATATCCTTTTTTTGATTAGGGGAAATAATTTTCATTGTCCTCATTTCCCACCCGTTAACATGATGAAATAAAGGTATCACACCGAAACCGTCAAGGTCAATGGAGGAAAACTAAAAACGCAATACTCAAATCTTAAAACTGAAAAAGATAAAAGTTTAAGGTTTTATGTAAAAAGAGAAGAACACTCAAAACACAAATAGTATAAAGTTTAAGGTTTTGAGCAAGAGGAAAAAGTAACTCAAAAATCCGTCTTGAAGGCACAAAAGAGGATGTTATCGTTTTTAAAAGTCCCGAATTTTATCTTCGATGAATTTCCGGTCACCAAAAATCCGCCCAACTGGAATGTTACCAGGTCCTTTATTTTATATGTCAAAGAAGGCATAAAAGAAACCGCGTTTCCTTCATCGCCGAGCTCGATAAGGCCTCCCAGCTCAAGCTTGAGCCCGCCTCTCAACAAGCTGTATTCCGCTCTGGCCAGAATATAATCTCCGATCTCCCCGAAAAACATTCCCTTTTTGAATCCAAAGAGGTCTTCCGCCTCATCGGAATAATCCGTCTCGTCAAAAAGCCATGGAGATACTGGACGTTGAGGTAGAGGCCGGCTCCAATATCAAACCTATAGTCGGCGCCAAAAACAAAGGCTGTGTTTTTAAGACGGATAAGCTCATTTTGATTTTTGGGTATTTTTTTAAGAAAATCTCTGACCTCGATCCCTCCTTCTATTTTTGTTATGTAGGGAGAATTGGACAGCGAGGAGGCAAGAAATATTTGATCATTACGACTTAATTCCTCGGTAAGGTCCTTTAATCTTACCAGGACATCCCGAGAAAAGGCCCTGCCGTTGTCCGTCTTTAAGGTGTTGAGAACGGGCTGGCTTGACCCGAAAAGGTCTCCCGTGTGCAGCAATAGTTTAAGCACGGGATCATTTTCAGGAATCCATTGGGTCATCCTGTTTTCTAAATACAAATTTTTCATCTGAAAACCCAACAAACAGGAAAAAACGACAAGCACCAGAACCACCCAAACTCTCTTGTTGATCAAGAACCCAAATAGATTACTCAGCAAATTTTTTCTCCTTCAAAAAGAGTGAATATTCACTCTCGTTAGACAGGACAAAACAAACTTTCATTCCCTATTCTTTTTTAGGATTTTATTCCCGTAAGGAATTGTGACAGGAGGCCGTCTCCTGTCTGACTCAATGAAATTTTTCTATTTTTAAAGGTCCAGTAGGCGAAGGTTGCTTGGACAATGCCCAAAAAATGAACGGCAGCCATGTTTGAGTCCAGGCGATTTCGGAATATTTTTGTTTTTTTCCCCTTATCAATGATCTTTTTTATGGAGCCCGTCAGCTCATTGATCAGAAATTCGAGCTTTTTCAGAAGAGACTCTTCTCCAATATGGACTTCATCGGAATAAATAATCTTAAAAAGCCCGGGAAAGGCTTCAAGGAATTCCAGATGAATTTTCAGAAGGGACTTGAGTTTGTTGACCACATTGTCATCTTTGGACTCGATGACTTCGTTAACTTGCTGGAGGCCAACCGTGGTCGCTTCATCAATGATAAACTCAATGATTTCTTTTTTGGATTTAAAATGCCTGTAGAGGGCGGACTCGGCGAAACCTACTTTTTTGGCGATACGGGCAACGGTCATCCCCTTTATGCCGTTTTTATCAACGATCTCAAGCGTTGTTTCGATGATTTCTTTTTTGCGGCTTTCTTCGGATATGGTGAATATGGTTTCTTTCATAGTAGTGAATATTCATTAACATTGTAATAAAGAATCACAAAAAGTCAAGGTCCATAGCTTTTTGTTCGCGTAAGATCAAAAACAATATACCGGCTTGTCTGCTCAACAACGGGATATCTATTAAAAAGAACCTCTCTCAGCTCCGTTTGGCGTTTGAATTCTTCCATGTAGGTCACGATAAAATATTCGCTTTCGTTAAAAGAGATCATACGTTTTAACTTTTTCAAAGGCGGAAGGAGAGTCCCGCCGCGGGCAACCACCGCCTGGTCATGCCATATCGTACTCCAATTTTTCCCGAAAATACGGCCGTAATAAATAAGCCAGTACCCATAAAAATCAGATAAAAAAATGGTCCGATTGGAATGATTCACAGCTCTCCCGATTTCCCGGGCGGTTCTCACCATCATATGGTTATTAGGATTGTTCAACACCTTCCGGGCCTGGCCCAGACTGGAAAAGAAAGGATAAAAAATAATAATAAGCGGCAGGGCCCGGGCGGCCCAAGAACGCATATTTTTCCTGAGGCCATTTAGAAGCAGACCACCCAGCGGCGCCAGAGAAAAAGCGACGATGGGTATCAACTGGAGATGATAGTAGGCATGTGTATAGGTCGGATAGGTAAAGACCAGCGCATATAAGATATACCCCATCCAAAGCCCCAGGGAAACACTTCGGGCCATTCGTTTTTTAAAGAAAAAAGCGCCTATCAAAGCCAAATAAAGCGGAAAAAGACCAATAACTCTGTCCAGAAGATATTTCCACCCATCCCAAAAAAATGATTTCAGGATAAAACCGGGAAAAAAATAACCCCCAGCGCTCATATCCTTGGCCAAAAAAAGGTGATACGGATAATAGACGGCCGTGGGAATAGCGGCGATTCCCGCGAAAATCCAGGTTTTGCCGTCAATTATCAATCGCCGAAAACCAAACTTTTTCAATCCGGCAAACAAAAACACCAATACAATAGGAAAAACCGTAATGAGCTTGAAAAAAATTCCTACAGCCGTTATCGAAGCGGATATCCATAACCGGCGATACGATGGTCTTTCAAAATATAAGACAATAAAATAGACAGCGGCCATAAATCCCATGATCATCAGGGGATCCGGCTGAAAACTTCGACTGGCAAAAATTCCGAATGGTGAACACACATAAAAGGCAACAGCAAAAAGAGCCCCGTCAGCAGAAACGAGCTTTCGTGTCAAGAGCAGCAGAAAAAACCCGCCGATCATCCAGAAAAAAACAGCAAACACACGAGGAATCCAGAGCACTTCCTTTCCGGCTATCTTGTACGAAAATAAAGCCAGATGTTCCATAATCGCCGGTTCTAACGGGCCGTGATACTTTTTTTCGGCAAAGGCGATTTCTTTTTGCCATTCCGGAATGTCCGGATTGTTTTTATAGAAAAGCGCTCTGGCGATAGATGCCGAGCGGAACTGACATGTCGGGGCAAAATCAAGCGGGGGGTCTTTGATATGGTAAAACCTAACAAAAAAACCCGCTGCAAAAATCAGAAAAAAAAGGACGGTGCGTATAACGGGAGAAAAAAAATCTTTGTCAACAATTGTCTCTTCTCTTGCTGTTTCCATACCGGTTTTCCTCAATTCCTGCTATTCTAGCATAAAGTCCGGCCGCATTGGCATTTATTATTGATATTATTTTCTCTCTGGTATATCCTGTATCCAGATAAAATCAAGACCGATTTCTCGGTATCCGAAACTTTCGGTGTTATCCTTGTATTCCAAAGTCAGCGTATGCTCCCCTTCGTCCATTTTTACTTCTTGAAAGGCGAAATTTCTTAAAAGAGTGCGGTAAGGCCGATTAAGATTGATTGTTTCCGAATCATCAGAAAGCTTAAGCGGTTTTCCATCAAGAAAAACGGAAATGATTCCCGACCGGGGAGTCAGTGCCGCCGTAATATAGATTCTCTTATCTCCGGAGGAGTCAACAGTGAATATCAAGTTTTTACGTTCGCCCGCTATCCTGGGCTCCCAAACGAGCAGTTTTCCTTCGGCCCACATGCCGCCTTTCTCCATTCGTGTATTGGTTTTATCCTTGATGATTGTTACCGCAGGATAAAATACCGAGTTTCTTGCTCCGAATCTCGGAGCGGGCTTCCACCCTTCCGGAAGATGCTGTGCCCGCACATCTTCCGGTTTGATGGCCAGATGGTCATCGGTTATCTCCGGCCGGGCATTATGGTACCCGATCCGGGCGTAGGAAAGGTCCGGTGTTTTTTCATGGCTGAAAAGTTCCATATAAAAACGCAGGTTTTCCACAAAGACAATAGCATCAAGAATATGCCAGCGGAAGTTGGCAACAAATCCCCTGTTTCCCGGGCCGTCATTCCGGGGCTGACCGCAGTAGGGAAAAAAGAAAATATCCGGGGATAACCAGGAATAATTGTAATAATCCTCCGACCCGGTCCCGAACAGAGACGGCAGGTCTCCATCGTCAACAAAAACCTTCTCATCTCCTTCTCCCCACCAGTTGCCCCATGAAGTGGGGATAGGATTGGGATTCAGAACATAAGAGGAGCTCCCGACATAAACACCTTTTCCGCTGACCAGGAGAAAAGGAAGATCCTGAACGTCTTCGTTGGAGGCAATCATATCTTGTGCCTGCCTATGGGGCAAACACGTGTCAGGATCAAGAAGAACCGAGGTAACTTTGTCAATCATTTTTTGATAAGTGGATATGTCTTCGGGCGTGAATGATACGACCTTGGTTTCGGAAGGATAAAGACGCACCTGCATTTGGTAAAAATGGATTTTTTTTATATTTCCTTCCCAGATTACTTTCAGATGCTCTGCAAAAGGAATGGGAGCATAGGAAGCGTCCCTCTGGTAGACCGTTTCTTGAAATCTCTCCCGGTTGATGCTCTTGATCTGAGGAAACATATCATAAGGATGGCGAAAAAAAACATCAGCCTTTCCTTCAAAAAGAGGAGTTTTTGATCCGTCTAAATACATCTTGACTCTTCCATCGATGGCGGCGGTCCATAAGCGGACAACAGCACCGGGACCTTCGATATCTGCAATCAAATATTCCCCTACTCCTGTCTCATCCGGTTCTCTCAAAACGGCTTCAAAATTGGGAACCGGCTCTCCCCCGAATCCATCGGAACTGGCGAACCAATCCGGAAACCTTCAGATCTTTCTGTAAAACATCGGCCGGGAATCCTAGAATCTCATGCTTAAAATCAGGTCTATAGCCGATTTGGCAACACCGCTTACGGCTTCCGGATTGTAGGCTAATGATAACTCCGCCCTTTCAGGATATTCCTTAAGCTCGAAAAATCTAACGTCGGACTTACACGTTTTTTTAGCACCCGATGGAATGATGGAATAGCCCAAATTATTTTCCACAATCCGGATAATGGTGTTGATATTGCCGGTTTCATGGACGATCCTCGGCAAAAACCCGGCCTTGCTGCATATGCTGACGATGGCGTTCTTCAGCGATGGCGTGCAGTAGCGGGACAACCCAACAAAAGGTTCTTCGGCCAGCTCCTTCAAGCTGATATTTTTCTTTGAGGCAAGGGGGTGCGAAAGCGGCAGGATCAAAGAAAAAGTATCTTTAGTGAGCGGGTGAACCGCAATATCTTTGGCCTGGACCGGAGTTCGAATAAAGGCGATATCGACAAGCCGGGCTCTAAGGGTATTGATCAGAAATTCTGTGTTCAACGTGGATAGAACGGTGTCGATTCCAGGATATTTTTTTTTGAGTTCATGCAGAATCTTGGGCAGAATCGTATAAAGCACATCATCCACAAATCCAAACCTGATAACTCCGGCAGTTTCTTTTCTTATCAATCCGATGTGATTTTTGATGGCCTCGGTCTGAATAAATAGACGGTGGGCTTCTATCCTCAAAAATTCGCCGTATTCCGTGAGCCGGACCTTTCTTTTGGTCCGGTAAAAAAGGGGGACGCCCAGTTCATCTTCGAGATTTTTGATCTGCTTGCTCAAGGGAGGCTGGGATATAAAAAGTTTTTTGGCCGCCTTTCCGAAATGAAGCTCTTCAGCCAGGACTAAAAAAGATCGAAGCTCCTTAAGATCCATAGTTTACCTGCCTTATTTATATATTTAAATACTTCAGGAATTATTCTTATATTTAAATAATACAGGACTTATTCGTTTCGCGTATCAGTTCATTCAAAATCAACATTGCACATTTTAGCAAAAGTTATATATGATAACTACACCGGAACTTATGCATGGAAAAGAACAGCCGTGATACTCAAGGAAAAAAACGGCAGGGATCGCCCCTAAAATTTGTTTATATAATAGCGGGCTGTATGTTTTTGTATTTCACACGGGGGGATATGCCTTTTGGCCTGGCAGTTTGGCTTTCTTTTGTCTTTCTCTTGAGGTTTTTTCGAACAAGCCGGCCGATTTTAGGATATGTTTTTGCCGTTCCCCCCGCCGCGATTTCCATATTTTGGGCCTCAAAGGGCATGATGCTTTTACCGGCAAACGCTCGCCTTTTTTACAGTCTTTTTATTTCAATTGTTTTTTTTCTTCCCTTCCTTTTGGACAGACTTATAGTCCAAAAAATACCAAAATGGGGTTCTTTTCTTCTATTCCCTTCACTCATGGTATCGTTTTATTACCTCGTCAGTTTTTCTTATAACGGCACCTGGGGAAATCCGGCATATGCGCTTTCCGGGAACATCATCCTTCTTCAGCTCACCTCGTTGACGGGTATTTGGGGGCTCGTTTTTCTCCCCTGCCTTTTTGCCTCCGTCTTCAATGCATTATGGGAAAACCGTTTTAGTGTGAATGAAGCCCGTCTCCCTGTCTTTACGTTTTTGATGCTTTTCTTTCTTGTTTTTTTGTATGGATTTGTCCGACTGCGTTATTTTTCCTATGCTGAAGATTCAATGAGAGCCGCCATCGTCACCCCTGACAAGAATCAGAGAGATATCTTGAGAAGGACGCTGTTTTATTTGGTGTCTGCACAAAAAGTGAAAGAGGAACAGATTGATAAGCTTCGTTTAAGTTTGGCGGCAGCCTTCCAAAACCTTCTTAAAGAATCGGAAAAGCAGGTTTCGGCCGGAGCACAGATTGTGGCATGGTCCGAAGCCGCCGTGATTTTGTTCGAATGCGACAAAGAAGAACTTTTTTCCAAAGCTTGTGAACTGGCACAGAAGAACCGTGTCCACCTGGGATTGACAGCCATTATTGTCAGAAAAGGCAATATTCTTGAACCGAGAGCGGAACATCCCGGCTTTCGAAACACCTTCATTTTTATCAATTCTGAAGGAAAAAAAGTTTTTGAGCACCATAAATCGAAACTTCTACCCAGGCTGGAGACAAACATCTACAACCCGGGAAACGGCACGTTCACTGCATATGAAACCGATAAGGGTATGATTTCTGCAGCTATATGTTACGAGACGCTTTTTCCAGATGTTATCCGCAGGGCCGCCAAACCGGATACCAGGATTCTCATCATCCCCTCCAGCGACTGGAAAGAAATCAAAAATACGCATGCCAGGATTGCCGTCACCCGGGCCGTCGAAAACGGATTTTCTCTCCTCAGACCGACAAGCGACGGTATTTCTATGGCCGCAGACCCCTTTGGACGAATCTTCGGCAGGATCGACTATTCTACTAAAAATAGGGCTTCTTTAACGATGGAACTTCCAGTCAAAAAGGTGGATACTCTTTATGCCGTCTTGGGTGACTGGCTGGCCTGGTTATGCCTGCTTGTTTCTGCCGCTCTTGTGGCTTCCAGCCTCTTCTAAAAAAAATCATAAAAATGCTTGACGCAGTACTCATCTATAAATAGACTTTTACTTCCCATTTATTCAAAAAAATTTAGTATACGAGAGAGAAATGAGCCTATTTATCGAACCAAAATTCAAAACGTCTCTTTTTTTCTGTATCATTTGCTTGATAACGTTTCCAGCCGCAGCAGCACAGGAATACGACTCCCCAAACGGTTTTTATATCGGCGTGACAGCCGGATATGGACTGATTATCGGCGGCGATTTTGACGGGGATACCGTTCTTACCGGCAACGGCCAGATGTTTGTCGTGCCCGGATTATCAGGAAGCCCAGGCTTCGGGATCGTTCTGGGAAACAAAAAAGGGAAAACAGGTTACGAAATATCATATTTTTACAATCCCCACAAGGCAGATGTTTTGGGCGTTAAAAAGAACGGCGTACAGCACATTATCAACATAAACTATGTCCGTCATTTTTCTATGAAAGGCAAATTCCAACCTTTCATAGCCGGCGGTATGAATCTGGCTTGGCTTCCCGTTAAAGACGCCTTCTACAAGGAAGACTGGTATTTGGCTCCCGGAGATTCCTATCTGTCTTCGAGGCTGGTCCTTGAGGGAAACGCCCTTTACTACAGCATCGGCCTCAATGGCGAAGCCGGTATCTCTTATGCATTCAATCCAAAATTTTCCCTTAACGCCTGTATTTTTCTTCGTCTCATGATGATCCACTCCGCAAGGGCGAAAGATTCCGAAGGAACGAAATGGAGCTACAGCCTCGAGGACAAACTTTTTATGATCAATCCGGGTTTGAATGTAGGATTGAGATATTATTTCTGATTTTCCTATAAATTGCCTATTTTTCATTCAAAATGACAAAAAATGGCAACAATGTTACATTTATTTTGATTATATAAGACATTCATATCCGCATATTTATCTATCTTGTTTATTATCAACATTAAATTAAATGGCACAATTATTGCAAAAAATCTTAGCGAAATAATACATTAAAACTGAAATCTTAGTTAAGTCCAAGGAGGTCAAGGAAGGGTGAAAAATAAGAGAGGTTTTACGCTAGTCGAGCTGCTCATTGTCGTATCTATCATCGGTATATTGGCGGTTCTTTTATTTCCTAACGTCATAACAGCCGTCCAAAAAGCCAAACAAAAAGAAACAATGAAAGCCATCACAACGGTCGCCACAGCCATTGCCGACTATATCACAGATAACGGTCGAGTACCGGAACAGCCCAATGGAAATCAGTTGAGTACGAGTGACCCATTCTATGGAAAATTATCAACCTTCTATATCCGGGCCATCCCCGTTAACGATGAATGGGGCACTTATTTTATGGTCTGGACGTTAACCGACGTCAACGGCAAGTATGGTATCAGCACGGCTACAGAATGCGACTATCTTGTTGTCTCCTATGCCCGTGATGGAACAGAAGAGGCCTGGACCTTCTTCGAAGACGAACCTGCCGCTGGATTGTTTGATCTCAACACAATGCAGGATTTCAACAACGACCTGATTTCCTTGACAGGTTACTGGATTCGCGCGCCCCGTCGATTCGCATCTACTTCCTCATAGTCACGCCCTTATAAATAATCAGGATCCAATACCTATTTCTCTTAAAATCACCATTAAATGACACATAATATTGAAATTATCTGTTGGTGTCGGACAAATTTATGAATAATGCAGATTAGATGGAGGAAAGAGGCATAAATACGATTGTTTATAGGAGATTTTTCATCTTTGCATAGCCCGACCGGCTAACGGGCAGTGTGCTTCCGTCCTGCAGAACGGCGATCCGGCTGTCCTTGGAATAAGGCTCGATCCGGCTTAGATAAATAATATTCAGCAGATAGGAACGGTGGATGCGAATAAACTGTCGCGCATCAAGCCTTTTTTCCAATCGGCTCAGGGTTTCTTTTTTGAGATATGATGCGGAGGCAGTCCGGATGGAGACATAGTCGTCCTGGGCTTCGAAACAGATAACCTTTTCAACCGGAATCACATGGATGTTCATCCGGTCCTTGACCAGAATGCGCCGAAGCGGAATTTTATCTTCTTGATGTTTTTGCAGAAGTCCTTGAACATTCGGCCGTTCCCCCGAACTCAAGTTTTTTTTGATTTTTTCCAGCGTACGGGCGAAACGTTCCGGCTTGACAGGTTTGAGCAGGTAATCCAGGGCATGGGTTTCAAAAGCTTTGAGAGCGTATTCATCGTATGCCGTGACAAAAACAACATAGGGAGCATCCTCTCCCAAGAGCTCCACAACATCAAAGCCGTCAAGCTTCGGCATCTGAATATCCAAGAATAAAATGTCCGGTCGAAGCTCTTGGACGGCCTTGACGGCTTCAAAACCGTCGGCACATTCACCGATAATCAAAATCTCCTCGAACGAAGAAAGGGCCATAGACAAAGATTCTCTAGCCAAAGGTTCATCATCCACGATCAAAGCCTTGATACGCATCATTTTCCCTTTTCCTTGCGACGGGGAAGCCGAAGTTCAACCTTAAAAAACCCGCCTTCCCTTTTGATCGTCATCCCCGCCTCCCCGCTGTAAGCTGTTTCCAGCCGGCTTCTCAGGTTCTTCAAACCCTGCCCTACTCCGGCGGTATTTTCTTCATCGCCCGGAAGAGGATTGGAAACCTGAATTCGTATTCCCTGAGCACGGTTTTCTATTTTAACGGATAAGGTCCCTGACTCCATGCTCTTTTGGAAGGCATGCTTAACGGCATTCTCGATAAGGGGAAAAAGAGTAAAGGAAGGAATTTTTTCTGTCAGGGTTTTATCATCAATGTGGGCCTCCACCTGAAACCGCTCCCCAATACGAATTTTTTCCACTTCCAGATAATCTTCTATATGTTCCCATTCCCGTCGTACCGCTGCCCATTCCTGCTGCCCATAGGTCAGACTGTAACGGAGAAAATCGGATAAACGGAGGCATACCTCCCGGGCGGCGCGGGGTGATTTTGTTGTGAGCACGCTTAAGGCCGTTAGGCTGTTGAAAAGAAAATGGGGATGGATAAAGGCCTTAAGCACGTTCATTTCGGCCTGTTGGGCCAGAAGACGGTTTTCCATGGCCATTCGCTCCGCTTCCCGGTTTTTCTCTAAAACCAGGATGAGGTAATGAACCAGGGAGGAGATAAAATAAAAGAAAAGACCGACCGCCAGAAGCAGTGGAAGCAGATCATCAAAACGCTCTCCCCAACGGGGGGTTATGGCAAAAGAATCGAGGACCCGGCTGTAGATGAATCCCAGGGAAAGCCAGATAGCGTTCAACAAAACAGCTCCCAGAACATGCCTTAAAATCAAGCTTAAAAGATTCTTTTTGTCGGGCAACGCGCCGCGGCATATATACCAGGTGGAAAGACAAAAAAATAAGTTCACAGCCATCAATGGACCGGTAAGTACGGCCGAATCGGAAAGACTCATTCCTCCCAGACTGCTCACCAAAACGACGATGGAAAAAGCGATGGGGCTCCAGACGAGCCCCATCAGCACAAGATTTTTTAAAGAACGAAGAAAAGGATGCATGTCAGTTTTTGATCTCGACCCCTCCCATTATCGCTGAGCCTTTGATGATGAGCTTTTTGGTTTGTTTCCCCGCTACGGCTGAATTGTTGAGCCGTGCTTTGTTGTCGATACCGCCCATAATCGGTGTTCCCTGAACGGATACTTCCCAGGTTTCGGGAACTTTAATTTCTATCCCCCCCATTATGGCGAATGTGTCGATAACGGCTTTTTCCTGTTCCATTTCCGCTTCCCTGAGATCCACGGTGCCGCCTCCCATTATAGCCGATACTTTTCCGCCCTTAAATTTTTTTGTATTGAACCGGAAATCGCCTCCCCCCAAAACAAATGAGAGATTGACAAAATCCTCGGACATTGGGGCTCCCCGTAATCCCCAGACAGCATTTTTAATGATGAGAATGCCGACCAGAATAAGAATGACCGGCCAGAACTCTCCGATACCGTAGGGAATGACTTCCAAATTGTCAAAAAGAAAAATGAGACCGATGGCCAACAGGATCAATCCGGTGACCATTTGGCGCTCTTCAGAAGGCCGGGCCATCAGGCTTAGTCCCAGGACAATCAAAATCACCGGCCATAATTCCCATATGGTAAAACCGAGCTCCAGGCCGAGGTTGTCCAAAAGAAACAAGACGCCTGCGATAATGACCAAAATACCGATAACAATTTTGGGGTCCAGTCGAAAAACAAATTTTCTTTCTTCACGATTTTGTTCCATCGTATCCTCCTCATATGAACTTGAGACCGCTTAGCATGAATTTTTCACGCCGGCTGATCTCAAGGCCATGTTAAAGCAGGTCTTGTTCATAAGAACAGTCTTTTTCGGTGAATGCCGCCCTAAAATCGGTAAACAGCGCTTTCCATCGGATTAATTCACACATCAACATCAACTTTTCTGGTTTATTTTATCATACTCATCTTGGCTGCAAAGTTATGGACTTTAAAGAAAGGATTGACTTGATATTAGAATCGTTTTTTCGTATGTTTATAAGACATTCTCAAATCAATTTGAAAAATATTAAATATTTATCAAGAAAAATCATCTTTAAAACTTGTTTTGAATAAGAAAAAAAGTAAAAACTATTTTTACAAAATCTACAATCTAAAAATCAAATCCTCAATTCGGTGTGATGAATTATTGCCATCGGATGATCATCAATATGATGTCCATATCCGTTTCGGTCCAGTACCCGATTTTCTTAACAATGCATTAGCCAAAAGTGAATCTTATCAAGTCGCCGAAGAACAAGTTCTTTTAAAAATAGAAAATACAGCAAAATATCTCATTAAAAATGGCAATGAAATAGTTATCGAGAAAAAAAAAGATGTCCCGGATAATGAAATTAACATTTTTTTATTGGGTTCTGCTATGGGTGCCCTTATCCATCAACGAGAGATGCTTCCTTTACATGGTTGTTCTGTTGAAATCCAAAACAAAGGATTTGTTTTTCTTGGGAAAGCAGGGATTGGCAAATCTACGTTGGCTGCTTCCTTTTATCAAAATGGTGATCGCGTTCTGACGGATGATGTTACTGTAATTGCTTTTAATTCTGATCATCATCCCATTATCCTCCCTGGATATCCCAGGATTAAGCTTTGGGATGATTCTATGGGTATGATTGACAAGGGCACAAATAACATTATTTTTTCAAAAAACAGTTTTTATAAACATCAACTAAGCATTAAAGACTGTTTCTTGGAATCGCCTGTTCCTCTTGGTGGTTTATATCTGCTTACTTCATCTGCTAAAAAAAATATAGTAATCAAACAACTCTCAGGATACGAACAAATGATTGAACTGTCAAAAAATACATACAGGGGGATCTTTTTAAAAAAACAGAATGATTTAAGATATCATTTCAATCAATGCAGTACAATTTTGAACAACGTCCCATTAAAAAAAGTAATACGTCCTGTTGATAATTTTTCAGTGGATTATTTGAGAGACAATTTAAAAAATGATATTATCAATCCAATTAAATGAAAGGAAAATAACACTTTATGAAATCAATATCATTAGAATCTGTTGTATACAGAACAAACGAAATAGTAGCAAGCGACATCGATAAAGACACTGTCATGATGAGCATTAAAAATGGAAAATATTACGGTTTAAATGACATTGGCAGCAGAATCTGGGAATTATTGGAAAATCCAATAAGTGTTTTAAATTTATGTAGGATACTGACAAAAGAATTTGAGGTTAAAGAAAATCAATGTCATATAGATGTAATTGAATTTTTAAATATACTCAGAGATGAAAAATTGATTAGTTTACGTTAAAAGACTTTTATCTTGAAACTAAGATTGGATGATATTCACAAGCTAATCCAACTGTCCAATTCACGAAAGCACCTCATCATTGAAGCAGCATTTGTTCTGTTCATAGCACGAATAGTTATCTCAATAATACCATTCCGCTTCCTCGCATCTGCCTTGTGGACAATGGAGCAAAAGGAAAAAGAAATCCATAAAAGTATCAACACTAAAATTTTGAATAATGTCAAATGGGCTATTGATACCGTCAGCCGCTTTATCCCCTGGAAAAACACATGTTTGACTCAGGGGGTTGCCGGAAAAATGATGCTCAAGCAAAAAAAACAACCAAGTGTTTTAATCCTTGGGGTTGCTTATGATGAAAAGGGAAAATTGATCGCTCATGCATGGCTCCGTGCCGGAGATATGATTATCACGGGTGCTAAAAACAGGAATGGCTATACAATCATTTCAGCCTTTACCGAGAGAAATTCATGAGCGCCATTTGCGGAATAATTCATTTTGATAGAAATGCTGAGGCTCACGATGCTCTTGAAAAAATGATGGAATCCCTTGCCTATCGTGGAAAAGATGGTTCTCATAAATGGGTAGATAAATCTGTAGCAATGGGACATCAGATGCTTTACTCCACTCCCGAGTCATTATATGAAACTTTACCGGTTTCAAGTGAAAATGGCCGGTTATTGCTTAATGCAGATGCACGTATTGATAACAGAGAAGAACTATTTAAAAAATTATTCATTACTACATCAAACAGGCAAAATATTTCGGATAATGTTCTTATATTAAAATCTTATGAGCAATGGGGCACACATTGTCCAGAACACTTATTAGGTGAATTTGTTTTTGTTATCTGGGACTTTTCACAACAAAAGTTGTTTGCCGCAAGGGATCATATTGGATTCAGACCTTTATATTATTACTACTCAGGAGATCGATTTATTTTCTCCAGTGAAATGAAACAAGTCCTTAACACAGCAGGCCTCCCCTATCATATTAATGAAAAAGCATTGATTGAATCCATTTATATGAGGTTGACGAATAACGAAATTACTTTTTTTAACAACATAAAACAAATTCCTCCGGCTCATTCAATCACTGTTTCACAGAGGGGATTAAAGAAAAGACAATACTGGAATCCCCAAACTCAACCACGAATAAAATTTTCTTCCAATGATGAATATGCAGAAGCGTTGAGGGAACTGGTGAAACAATCTGTTCATGCAAGAATGAGAAGCACATTTCCTATAGCGATTCAATTAAGCGGAGGCCTTGACTCAAGTGCAGTAGCCGTAATTGCAGCACGAAAATTAATGGAAGAGCGAAAATCCTTAATCGCAGTTTCGTCAGTATTAGATCCTAATCATTCGGGACAGGAAAAGGATGACAGAGAACATATCGATTTGATTGTTCACCAGGAAAAAAATATTAAAATAAACTATGTAACCCCGGATGGCCTGTCTCTCTTCGATAACTTCGAAAAATTATTCGAGCAATATTATGCTCCGATAGATGATCCCTTTTATTTTATGGATCATGCATTGCTTTCAAACGCTTCAAATCTGGGTGCACGGATAATGTTAAATGGATGCGGAGGGGATATGGCAGCCTCCCATCATGGACAAAAAGCTATTTTCCAATTAATAAAAGAAATGAGATGGATCACTGCTTACGATTTGCTCCAAAAGAAAAAAAGTTTGGAAAGCAAATCTATGCCCAGACTTATATATAAAGAAATTTTATCCAATTTATTTCCAGATAGTCTAAAAGACATCATAAAAAAGGCAAGAGGTTTACCTTCGTCCTATTTAAAGGATTTAAGTTTATTCAGTAAAAACATAATCCAAACAAAATCTTTTAATCAGAATTTTCAACATTTTATGCATTTGTTAAGACCTGCACCAACGCCTTGTGAAAATATTCTTCGTGGGATTCTTCCGCAAAGTGATTATGGAAATATTCTGGCCTATATGACAAATACCGGAGGACAATTTTCAATAAATACAACATCACCGCTTGCAGATAAGCGTATTATCGAGTTCATGCTGAGGATTCCACCCGAGATATATATTCTCGATGGATGGACACGGGGTTTATTCAGAAGGGCGATGGAGGGTATTTTGCCGCCGAAAATACAATGGAGACAATCCAAACATCCATTTGCACCAAACTTTCATTCCAAAATGATTCAATCAAAGCATAAAATTCATCAGCTTCTTTCTTCCTCAGAAAGAACATTTCTTGAAAAAAAATATATAAACAAACGGAGTATTCTACAACAATTGAACAATATCAAACCCTGTACCGGGTTTAATGACTGGGATAATAAAACACAACACATCCTCTTTAAGGGCGCCATGATAATTTCTTTTCTAAGGTGGATCGATTATAAAAGAAATCATTGATTTTATATGAAATCCATCATATAGTTTAGTAATACATGTTTTCCAACCAAGACAGGATTCTCGCTAAAAAAAAATTTTGGGAGATATATCAATGAAATCAACCAGCAAAAGAATTGCCAAACAAAAGAAAAAACGCCAGTGGAAAAAACCAATCCTCACCAAATTAAACATCAAAGAGACACTTGGCAGTCCTGGTTCCGGAGGCGATTATAGCGGTAGAGCCTCCTGAATCTTTGGAAATTAGCGAAAAAATCAGACATATTTATTAATCTCAACTGATTTTAAAAAATAGTTCAGAAATATATCAATTAATCTCTTTTTCGGCTTTACATTTAAAGCTCTTAAAATAAGTCGCAGTCATATCCAAAACTTCCCATGAGAATTTTCAACTTCCCACCCGAAATGCAATTAATCCTTTTATGCTTACAGTATCCTTCGAACGAAAACTTTTCACATCAATTAGATCATCTTTTGAATGACCAGATAAATTGGGATGATTTTCTTGCCCTTGTTAAGAGACATCGTATAGAACCTAATATATATCAAAAGATAAAAAATCTGTGCAAAAATAGAATCCCACTCAAAGTATTTCATCAAATTCAGGAATTGAATTATAAATGTGTTATCCGGAATCTTAAGATGACTGCTAAAATGGTGAATCTTGTGCATTTGCTGGAAGCTCATCATATACCTGTTATTGTTTTTAAGGGTCCTGTTTTAGCCATGCAACTTTACGATAACATCAACGCCAGACACTATAACGATATTGATTTCATCATTCCGCCGGAAATGCTTTCCACAGCAAATAATCTTATGTATCAACAAGGATTTCAGAATCTTTTTTTTAAGAATTCCCCCTATATTAAAAACGATCAGTTGCCATTTTTTAAAAAAATAACACATCATTTTGGTTATTTCCACCCGGATATTCAAATAACTTTTGAAATCCACTGGCGTTTTTTTAGGAATCCCCAATTTCTGAAAATCGATCCTTTTCAGGATTTGACGACAGTGAATATTGGCGGCACACGCATTCCAACAATTTCATTGACAGAATCAATCTTTTTCCTTTTTGCTCATGGTGCAAGTCATAGTTGGTTTCGCTTAAAATGGCTTTGTGACATAAATCAACTGTTTTCCATAAACCCTCCCTTAAATTGGAGAAATATCATCAACCGATCAAAAAACCTTAGTATTGATAGAATGTTATTTCAAGGATTACTATTAACACGGGATTTATTCAATCAGGATTTACCAGAAGAATGTGCTCAAAATATCAAATATTATAAAACGGTTACATATTTAATGGTCAAAGCATTGGAAAAAATTACTGGGCCAGAGGGCGATAATAATTTCAATTTAAAAAAATGGAGCGACCATGCTAAATATAAACTTAGATTAAAAAAGAATATCCGTTATCGCTTGACCTTTTTTTCATCATTATTCAGATTAATTCCAAAAGGTCTCAATAAAACTAAGATCCCCTCAAAGCTTCTATGGATATTTTTTTGTTTTCGTCCTTTGACTAAAATTTGTAGAAAAATAATAGAATGGAAAAAAAATGAAGGGATTCATTAAAGCATTCAAATCAAACATACTTGTTCTTTTAATAAAAGATTTGATCCATTCCAGCAAAAAATACTTCTATCTGGCCCTAACCCTGATGATCATCCATGGTTTAGTGCAAGGATTTGGTTTGATCATGCTGATTCCACTGATCAAATTGTTTAATACAGACTCAATTTACAGTTCCAATTCAAAACCAGTAAATACTCTTATAAAAATTTTTGATTCAATTCATATACCCTTGACACTAGCCAATCTTCTGATTGCATTTATAATCATCATTGCAGCTGTTGCATTTATTCATAGAGGACTCTCCATTATTGATATGCGTCTTGAAACAAGGTTTGTCAGAAGTATGCGCAACAGGCTTTATTATTCCTTAACCTATGCAAAATGGTCATTTATTATTCAAAAAAAATTATCAGATATCGCTTCAGTACTTACAAACGAACTTCAACGTTCCGGAACATGCACACAACACATACTTATACTATTTAGCAATACATTTTTTGCTTTGATATATGTAGCAATTGCCTTCATGCTTTCAGTCCCTTTAACCGCTGTTACTTTATGTGTACTAATATTTTTCTTTATTTTGCTCCGGTCAAAAAATAATGCGGTCACTGAAACAGGAAAATCAATCCATTACCAGACTCAGAAATTATATTCTGCCATTATTGAACACTTAAGTGGCTTAAAACTTGCGAAGAGTAACATTGCCGAGGAAAAGCATATAAAACATTTTAATAAAATAAACAGTGAAATTGAAAAAAAATACATCCGTTTTACTCAAATCAAATCCAATTCTCGAATGATTATTCAAATCGGTGCAGGGATATTTTTATGTCTTTTTGTATATACCTCACAAAATTATTTTCATCTGTCAATCACGGAAATATTTCTACTAATTATTATCATCTCAAGACTATTTCCTCGTTTTTCTCTTATTCAACAGAGTATACATCAAATCATGAACATGCTGCCGGCATATTCTTCAGTTATCAATTTATTAAAAGAATCAGTCGATGAAAAAGAAATACGTTTAAAACAGTCTCATAAAAAAATTGAATTTAAACGATCTCTTGAATTCAGAAATATCTATTTTAAATACAAGAATCAAAAAAGTTCATTTTCTTTAAACAATATAAATTTCACGATCCCTTTTAAAAGAACAACAGCGATAATCGGAGAATCAGGATCAGGTAAAACGACCATTGCCGACCTAATTATCGGTCTTATAATACCGCAGAAAGGCAATATTCTGATAGATGGGATTATACTCAATGCCAATCATTTGAGAGAATGGCGCAGGTTGATTGGGTACGTTCCCCAGGATAATTTTCTTTTTCACGACACTATCCGCAACAATTTAATCTGGGCAAATCAACACGCTACTGATGAAGATATCTGGCATTCTCTTGAAATAATGGAAGCAGCCAAATTCATAAAAAATCTCCCTCATGGTCTTGATACCAGCATTGGAGATAGAGGAGTAAGGATTTCTGTTGGTGAACGTCAACGAATTATATTGGCTCGGACTCTTATTAAAAATCCCAAGCTATTAATATTAGATGAAGCAACTAGTGCTATTGATCCAAAAAATGAGAAATACATTTTTAATGCCCTTGCCCGGCTTCATGGAAAGCTCACTATTATCCTGATATCTCATAAATCGTCCGTTATAGAAACCGCAGATAACATAATCCACATGAACAAAGGAACAATATTATCTCAAAACGCTTAGACACACTCAGCTTGATCAAGCAGGAGATTCCTCTATTAAGTCACTTTCTCTGTTATTCACTCTTTTTCAGCCTGGCTGACCTATCATAAAGAAAATAAAAGAATAATAAATATCCCCTAAGGGAAAGAAAATTTTAAAAAGGCAATTTTTACCTCAAAAATGGGTTTTAAGCAAAAGCCCTCCCGGAAGCAAATATTCTCATTTGTTATAATGAGATGTCTTTTCTAAGCTGACAAGCTGCCAGCTTCATAGCTCCGGTAGATGCTTGATAATCCGCCCTCCAAGCAAAACGGTTAATTCGAAGGGAACGAGTTTCCAGATTGAGACCGCACGTCGGTACTTATCCTGGATATTAGGAACTTTGTTTCCTTTGCGTAGAATGTAATGATAGAAAAGAGGGTGCGCTTTCGCGCCCAAATCGATCTTAAACTGTGAGGTTCCACCTCCGATAGGAGAACGCCCGAGGTCGAAATCTTCAACTTTTCTTTCGGTACCCAATCGGATAGCCTCCCAATACATCAGCTCATTGGGAGCGTGATCCCAGAACTCTCGCATGGAGGACGCCCAGGGAACGGCCATGGACTGGCGGAAAAAAATCAGCAGCATTGCGGATATAACCGCCTTTCCTTTTTTAGTGACAATGATATCGCTTTCTCCTTCATATTCGTCCAGAATGGTCTGGAAGAATTTCAAAGGGTAAGGAGGTGTTCCCAATCGACGCATATTGCGGGCAAATATCCAATAAAACTGGTCAAGGTAATTTCGTCCACGGTCATTAGTCAACCCATATCTCAGAGCCTTACGGATTTTATTTCTTTTATTTGGATGGAGGTGCTTCCAGACCTGTGATTCTCCTTCACGCAGCTCAAGAAAATAATTAACACTGTGGACATCAGCGGGAAATTCTTCAATTTTAACATCCAGTGAACGTATCTCCAGAAAACGTAGTTTCTGTTCCCGAGCCAGATTCCAGGCAGCCTGAAAAAGGCATCCATTCCAGATCGAATCATCACAGCATGTTCCTGCATAGTTGGAAAATGGAAGGGAAATGAGGACTTTATGTCCCCTTATATCCCTCATTTCCACTAGGGGAAATACACCGTGAATTGTGCCCTGCTCATCAACGGCTTTAAAACGTAAGGATTTAAACCCGAAGGCTTTTTCAAGACATTTCAGCCAATGGGAATGCAGATAAAAAGAGGCGGATGGACAACTTTCCACAAAATCATCCCAGTATTTGTTTTCATTTCGTCCGCATAAGTTAACACGACCGTTAAATGGCATCATCGTTTTCTCAACCATTATCATGACTCTTCTTCCTGGGAACCGCTCAATTTCCCCTCTCCAGTTAGGTCACCTTGTATCATGTTCTTTATCAAGGGCTTTTCTCGATCAGAGGCATATTATATCAATTTTCAACGAGAGAAAAGAATATTATTTTTGTTCTGCATAAAATTTTTTATGGAAAGATCCGTTGGACCGGCCGATTATGCAATCATCCCAACAGACGCTTAAGTCATCAACGGAACAGGGATGCAGCTTGGCCGAGATATCCCCCTACAGGCTATTTGATATCTAAAAAAAACTCACAGAGACGATCATAAACAAATCCGGCCGTTTTTTCCTGAAAGGCCCGCACTTCCTCGGAATCGGGACGCATTTTCGCCCAACTTTCAAGCTTACTCCCGGTCTCCTTTAGAACTTTGTTTTCGACATCGAGAAGATAAGGAAGAATACCACTCCCCTTATAATTCACCAGCCGCGTCACATTAAGATATTGGGCCATGTGGCTCCGCCTATCGGGATAAAGATAGGCTGCCACATCCCGGGCTAGAATATTGAGGGGAGACTCCCCTTCCCCGCCGCAAATTTCTGGGACCGCCTCGGCGTGGACCCAGACAGGCACGGCGGCCGTACATACGGGCTGCCCCAGCAGAACCCACATCGTGGAAAGATAAGCCTTATCTGGAGAAGGCGCACCGTGAAAGACGGACACCGCCACAGACGTGTTGCGATTGATTGTGTCATTGGTGTTGATATAAAGGGAAAATGTTGTATCTTTTGTCCCGGGATGGGATAGAGGATAAGAATGCAGCTTTTCATTAACCAGGTCCCGGGCCGCTTCCTTCAGAATAAAAGAAACATTCAGACGGCCTTCCGCATCGGCAGCTTGAAAGAGATGGGAGATCCTATCGAACCGGATATAACCTCCACCGCCGTTTTTTTGGGAAGAAGTAAAGGCGTAATTCGTTCGAACGATATAACCGCGAGGGGCAACCCGGGGATCGTCGGCATCAAATTTGACATAAAAATCCGCTCCGGTCTCAAAAAAACAGGCCCGGCCGTGAGCATCGATCACACCGAAATTGGAGCCTACACGCCGTTTTCCGGCCGTCTCTTGAAGCAGCCGTTCAAAATCTTCCACACTGGCGCATGTTCCGATGGCCAGCCGCATGAACGTGCCGTTGTTCATCATGCCCGTTTCCCCATCAGCCAGATCCCCGGAAGCGGAATTCATGATGGCAAATCCCGCGCTGTTGATACCGGACCAAATACTCATGACATTTTTATCCCATGCATCTACTAGGCCTATAAAGGCATATTTTTCTCCTTGAACATAAACGAGCTTATTGGGAATGGTGTTCGTATCCCTGTTTTTCCAGAGAAGCGGCCGTCCATCTGCTGTCGCTTTTCCGGAGACCACGGCTACGGTGCAGGGGATGAGCATCACCCGTCCCACAAATAAAAAAACCGCCGCAGCCAAAATCAGTTGCCTCGCTAAAGATGAGCCGTATCTCATGAAAAATCTCCTTTCATAGGATTTTGATAATAATCCAGTTAACCAAAACTTCAATCATTAACTTCGGCGATGACCTCCTCCGTTTTACGAACGGTTTCTTCAGTATGCTCGATAACTTCCTGCCGCCATTTCCGGGCTCTTTCCATCGTTTCTTCTACGAACTTCTTGTCCTCGATCCCCGGCAAGTTGATGGTAACGTTGAGATATGCGCCCTCAGCCGCCGCCCGGGCCGTGAGTGCGGCCACTCCGGCATCACTGACTGAGTTTGTGTTGCCTTTTTCGACCACCACACGGGAAAGTTTGGCGGCTTCCAGGCAACGCTCCAGGACACCCAGGGGGACCCGTGTCGCCTCTTTGGTCGCTTTCTCGATCGCCTGCTGCCGGGCCGCTTTGTCCTCTTCCGTTTTTTTGGGCAGGCGCATAGCGGCCATCAGATTGTTGAAAGCATCGGTGTCCCTGTCGACATCCGCCATAAAATCATCCTTTATCCCCTGGGCTTGGACTCCTGCCTTCTCCATTTCTTTAAAGGTATCTTCATATCCTTTTTTGCCGTGAGTCAGGGCGGCCACCATGGAAGTCAAGGCTGCGCTCATCGCCCCGCAGAGAGCGGCCACGCTCCCCCCACCCGGAGCCGGAGCATCGGTCGAGAGAAGGTCATTGAAGGCACTTACCGTCATTCCCGTTAATGCGCCTTCTTTTCGGAATTGATATTCGATGACCTTTTTGTCTTTCTCAAAGGGATAAAGG
Organism: Candidatus Aminicenantota bacterium; assembly: GCA_016927475.1. Lineage (GTDB taxonomy): Bacteria > Acidobacteriota > Aminicenantia > Aminicenantales > Aminicenantaceae > JAFGMO01. The sequence continues at coordinate 5,747 of JAFGMO010000019.1, read as the reverse complement.
TCGCTCAGCCCTAAAGACAGATCAGCGATATGGATCAGTTCTTCTTCGGTTACGCCCGTCGTTTTCCCCTGTTTTCTAAGATAATAACGCCCCGCTTGTAAAAGGGCTTCCAACGGGATGAGTCCGACCAGTTCGCTCCCCGTCACCCGGGCTCCCATTTCTTCCGCTAACCGCGAACACTCATCAAAAACAAGATGGGGCGGTGTGATTTTGTAATTTGTCAGGTTAATGGAAACTTGGGCCCGGCCGAAATCTTCCATGTACCAGCCGACGGCCTTGCACTCCTTGAATTTACCTGCAATTTTTATGGACTTCCCGTTTTCATCCCGAACGATATTTCCGTCCTCATCCCTCTTGGCCCGGCCCCTTTCTCGAATGGCAAAAGCGATGTCCCGGGCGACAACCCTGTCGCGGGTGTTGAGGTTGACGTTGTAGGCGATGAGAAACTCCCGGGCCCCGATAATGGTCGCCCCGGTTTTGGGATTGAACTCAACCGGACCGAAATCCGGCTTCCATTCCGGGTCTTTAAGCTTTTCAGGCAAACCTTCGTATTCCCCTTTCCGAACAACAGCCAGGTTCTTTCTCTCCGGCTTAGACGCCGCCTCCTCATAAAGGTAGACCGGAATACCCAACTCCTTCCCGACGCGTTCACCCAGCTTACGGGCCAGCTCGGCACAGTCCTCCATGGTAACACCGGAAACCGGGACAAAGGGACAAACATCCGTGGCTCCCATGCGCGCATGGGCACCTGTATGCGTGGACATATCCAGAACTTCCGCGGCTTTGGCGATAGCCTTAAAGGCGGCTTCTACGACGCCTTCAGGAGTTCCAATCATGGTCACAACCGTCCGGTTGGTATCCTTTCCCGGGTCAACGTCGAGGAGCTTCACGTCCTCTGTGCTGCTGATCTCTCCAGTGATTTCGTCGATCTTGGCCTTATCACGGCCTTCACTGAAATTGGGAACACATTCGACGAGTTTCATCTTATCCTCCTGTCAATTTCTTTTTTGATATCAAACCGATATCTGTTTTGATCCTGTAGTTTTATGAAAATCCGGACATTTGTCCATCCGGATAAATAATTAACCCAGGCTTCCCACTTCTTTTTCAACCCGCTCCAGTATCTCGCACGATTGGACCAATTTTTTCATCGTTGTATGGTCATTGTAGAGAGGCCGGTCCTCATCCAGATGAGCCACTTTCTCCCGGATGACTTCACGGGCTTTTTGTACTCCCTTTCCAGGCTTAAAATCCCGAAAATCCAGGGCTTGCGCGGCGGCCATAAATTCAATACCAAGAACGCCGTAAGCATTATCAATGATCTGGGCGTTTTTTATGGCCGTATTCATGCCCATGGAAACAAAATCTTCCTGGTCCGCCGCGGCGGGAATGGACTGGATGGAAGCGGGCATGGACAGGATACGTTGTTCAACGATCAGCGAATCCGCTGTATACTGGCTGAGCATCATTCCGGAAAACATTCCAGCTCCTTTTGTCAGGAAAGCAGGTAATCCTATACTCAAAGCAGGATTGGTCAAGCGGTTTAACCTTCTCTCAGACAATACACAGACCATGGTCACGGCCGCTCCAATCATATCCATGGGCAGGGAAACCGGTGTTCCCTGAAAATTGGCGCCGGTTAGGGTTTTTTTATCTTCGCGGAAAAAAATGGGGTTGTCGCCAACTCCATTGAGCTCAATCTCCACCTGTTTTATGGCAAAAGCCACAGCATCATGGGAGGCACCTATGACCTGGGGAGTCGACCGCATGGAATAAGCATCCTGAACCTTGGTTTTTACTTTACCGGCCAATAACTCACTGCCGGCGATACATCTCATCAGAGCTTCGGCGGTCCGGACGGCTCCGGGAAATCCACGAGCCCGGTGCAACCGGACATCGTAGGGTTTCATGTTGGCATACAGCGCTTCCAAAGTCATGGCACAAGCAATCTCCGCCTGCTTCAACCAGCGGTTTATATCATAGAGATGAATGGCACTCATTGCGGTTAACAGGTTGGCTCCGTTGATTGTGGCCAGACCATCCCGGGCTTTCAAACCGGGTATGGGAATTCCCGCCCTTTCCATGGCCTTTTTTCCGGGAAGACGCTCCCCTTTATAAAAAGCCTCTCCCTCGCCCATCATAAGCAGGGCAATCTGCGACATGGGCGCCAGATCACCGCAGGCCCCCACAGATCCTTTCTGACAGACAATAGGGGTAACACCCTTATTAAGCATTTCCACCAGGGTCTGAGTGATTTCCGGCCGGCAGCCGGACCGGCCTTTGGCATGCACATTTATCCGGCCGGCCATAGCCCCCCTGACGTATTCCTCAGGAGCCGGATCTCCGATTCCGGCGGCATGATTATAGATCAAATATTTCTGAAACTGTTTGACCTGTTCGTCGTTGAGTACGACTTCGGAAAACTCTCCGATGCCTGTATTCACACCGTACATGATCTCTCCGGCTTCGATCTTTTCATCGAGCATAGCCCGGCAGTCTTTGATCTTTTCCAAGGCGGATGCAGGAAGCTCCACCCGCTCTCCATACCTGGCGACACGAACCAATTTTTCGACATTTAATTGTGTTCCATCCAAAATTACGGCCATTTTTTTCTCCTTAGTCATCAAGCTTCAAATGGAAGCGGTCACGCATTTCCAGGGCTCGTTCATATCCCGCGTCAGCATGGCGGATAATCCCTGTTGCGGGATCGTTAAAAAGAACCCTGCGAATACACCTTTCGGCCCTCTCCGTACCGTCAATAAGGATGACCATGCCGGCATGCTGGGAATAGCCGATACCAACTCCTCCGCCATTGTGATACGAAACCCAGGTGGCTCCTCCGCAGGTGTTAGCCATCAGGTTGAGCAAGGGCCAGTCTGAAACGGCGTCCGTGCCATCCCTCAGCCCCTCGGTTTCCCTGTAAGGAGAGGCAACTGAACCGCAGTCGAGATGGTCGCGGCCGATGACAACCGGTCCTTCAAGTTTTCCCTTCTTGACCATATCGTTGAACATCAGGCCGGCCTTTTCCCGTTCCCCCAATCCCAACCAGCAGATTCTGCAGGGAAGCCCCTGAAAAGCGACTTTCTCCGAAGCTTTGTTCAGCCAATTAACCATTGTTTTATCCTCGGGAAAGGCTTCGATCAGGGCCCGGTCCGTTTCCCGAATATCCTCCGGATCCCCGGAAAGAGCGGCCCAACGGAAAGGTCCCTTCCCTTCGAAAAATAAAGGCCGGATGAACTCGGGAACAAAACCTTTGTAGTCAAAGGCATTTTTTTCCCCGCCCTGCTTGGCAAACTCCCTCAGGTTGTTTCCGTAGTCAAAAACAATACTTCCTCTTTGTTTCATTTCCAGCATGAAACCTACATGACGGGCCATGCTTTTAAGAGCAAGCTGCTTATGTTTTTCCGGATCCGTCTTACGCAAGGACAAAGCTTCCTCCAGAGTCAGGCCGGCTGGGACATAACCGTTGACCGGATCATGGGCCGAGGTCTGGTCGGTCAGGATATCGGGAACAACGCCGTCTTTCAGGAGTTTTTCAAGCACATCTCCGATATTACCGACAAGGCCGACTGAAACGGCTTCTCCTTTTTCCACTGCCTGAAGCACCCAGGCTTTGGCTTCGTCATAAGAATGGGTCATTTTGTCACAGTAGCGGGTGTCGATACGTCTTCTTATCCGGGCCGGATCGACCTCCACACCTAAGAACGTGGCCCCGGCCATGGTTGCGGCCAAGGGTTGGGCTCCGCTCATCCCTCCCAATCCGCCTGAAACCAAAAGTTTATGCCTCATGTCACCATTGAAATATTTATCCCCACAGGCGGCAAATGTTTCATAGGTGCCTTGAAGAATACCCTGGGTGCCGATATAAATCCAGCTTCCCGCCGTCATCTGGCCGTACATCATCAGTCCTCTATCCTTCAGTTCGTTAAAATGATCCCAGTTGGACCAATGAGGAACAAGGTTGCTGTTGGCGATCAGGACCCTCGGAGCTTCAGGGTGGCTGCGGACAACGCCTACCGCCTTCCCGGATTGGACCAGAAGGCTCTGGTCCTCCTCAAGCTGCAGAAGACTGCGGACGATCCCCCGGGCCGCTTCCGGACTCCGGGCAGCCTGACCCGTCCCACCGTAGACGATCAGATTTTCGGGATCTTCGGCAACTTCCCCGTTGAGATTGTTGAGAAACATCCTCAAAGGGGCTTCGGTCTGCCAGGATTTAGCATGAAGCTTGTTCCCGACAGGGGCCTTGTAAAAAGGATGATGCACGTATGTTTTTTCAAATTCTGAAAAATTCATTGATGACTCCTGTTATAAATTTTCCCCACCTGAGGGGAAATTTTTTCATACTCACGCGTTCAGGTCTCGTTCCAGCTTGATGATGTTTTGGTTCCCGGAACGGCTGTCTTTTGTGACACTTATATTTTTCAAGAGAAAACCGGCACCTTTCAGTATCCTCATGGTACCGGTCCGTCGCCTGTTTAACCGGATTCCAATCTTTAAAACACCGCTATTTCGAAGACGCTCTAATCCTTCCTGCATAAGCCGTTTTCCGATACGATGATTCTTCCATTTTTTGTCGATAATAAAACAGAGGATATCGGCTTCTTCCTTGTTTTCCTGAATCCTCATAGCAAGTATCCCGATACATTTTTTCTTTAGTTTTGCCATGAGGATCAAATTCCCATCCCTCTCGATCATACCGCCGGGATTATTGATCACATCAGCTTCCAGGGGGGCGTCCTCACGGTTCTCTATAATCCATCTCAGGATGAGGTCGTTGAAAGATGTTTTGCAGGAGGCATCATAATCGACGACTTCAGGCTCTCCAAGGCGTGTTTTTTCAAGGTCCGCCAAAACCCGCTCATAAATGCCCGGATTTTTCATCGCATCCTCGACTTCCTCAAGAGCTGCTAACAAGTAGGCGCTGTTTTCTCCTTCTTCCAGCATCCCCCGCATACACCGCAGAATGGAATCCCAAATGGGTTTAAGAACGCGAATAAGATCCAGTCCTTTCGGCGTAAAATAGACCTGTCTTCTCCTTCGATGCGAAGTATCATTAATAAAATGGAGTAAACCTTTTCTCTCGAGAGCCCCGACAAGTTGGCTTACGGCTGAATGGGTAATCTCCAGTTCCCCTGCTATTTCTGTCACGGTCAGCCCCCCTTTTTCATCCAGCAGATAAAAAAGAGGGAACCAACTCATCTCAAAGTCTATCTTCAAATGCTTGTAAACGCGGGATATATCCATTAAAAACCGGTCGCTTATCCTTTTCAGACGGGTTCCAAAAATAAGCTCTCCAGTTCGCCTGTAAAAATTCATGATGACCATCTTCAACCTGAATCCTTCATATCTTGAAGAATAGGTTTTTTTATATTAGAGCTAACGTTAGCACTAACATTATTTATTTTAAAAAAGCGATAAATAATTTTCAAGTTTTTACCGTAAAAAACCGTTAATTTGCATATATTATCTAATATTACCTTTTGGTGTTGTCAGTAAAATTAGTGAATATTACAAGGGTACCTGCGTTATTCACGAGCCAAGCTTGCCGCAGCTGTGAGGCGTCGCCGTGCGAAGCTGTGCTTGTTCACCGCGAGCACGGCGCAACGAAGCAGATGCGGTGAGATCGGCTCGCCCGCAGGGTAAAAAATGCCGATATATTTTAAAATCATCTAGTCGTCTACAAACATGTTTATGCAATTATTGGCTATAAATTTTTATAGAGGCCTTAAAAAAAATATATATTTTGT
>JAFGMO010000104.1 GCA_016927475.1 Candidatus Aminicenantota bacterium | reverse complement strand
GTTTTTAGCCTCAAAATGGGGGTAAGTTCCAAAAAAAGCATTTATAACCTGTTTATATTCAATTGGTTACAGGCTTTGAACAGTCTCGATTTTTTATGTTTTAAAGAAAAAGGTTTCCTGTAAAATACAGGATAAATACAGGGCAATAGTAAAAACTAGAGAATATTTAATAGGATGTTAAGTCCGGAATTTTTACAGTCCATAAAAAGGGGGGAAAGATTAAATATGATCTAGAAAAAATGACATTTTTTTGGTTAAAAAAACCGAAAAAAACCAAAAATTGGGCTAAGGTATCATTGAATGATCCAACAAAATTAACCAAAGGGATTGATAATATCCCTTGCAACCCGGAATTTATACACACGATAAAAAAGAAATCTATTCATGATTAACCGTAATTTTGTCACACGATAAAAGGTATTTATTATGATTAACCCGGAATTTTGTTACACCATAAAAAAGGGATCAAATCAGCAATATCCCGAATTTCGGGACACCATAAAAAGAATTCTTCAATATTTCATATAAGGAAGGGACGATGAAAATATCAAGGAATAAAACCGGAAAATGGATGGTAGATTTTACTTTACATGGCCGAAGGATTAGACGAGTAATTGGAGATTCAAAACGTCAGGCAGAAGCGGCCGCAGCAGCAATAAAAGCTGATATACTAAGAAATAAGTATAATTTTCCGAAACAGAGAAAATATGTTTTGTTTGAAGAATTTGCAGATCAATATTTTGATCAACATTCCCAAAAAAAGAAAAGTTACGAAACGGATGCTTTCCATATTGCTAGACTAAAATCCTGGTTTAGGGGAAAAACTCTTAGTTCAATTACTCATGAATTCATAGAAAAATATCAAATGAAGCGAGTTAAAGAAGTATCAAACGCAACAGTAAATAGGGAAATAGCTTGTTTGAAACATATGTTCACTAAGGCCCAGGATTGGGGATTGTTAGATAAAAGTCCAGCGAGAAAGATCAAGATGTTCCAAGAAAAACCAAAGGAAAGAAGGATTCTAAATGATGAAGAAATTGAACGGTTGATGATTACTGTTGAAAATAGTGAAAGCAAATTTCTACACCCATTTGTTGTTATTGCCTTAAATACCGGAATGCGCCCTTCAGAGATACTTTCATTGAAATGGAATGATATTAAATCAGAATCCGGATATATTCTTATAAGAGATTCAAAAACGGGACGTTCTCGAAAAGTCCCTATGAATGATAGGCTTTTTGAGCTATTTAAGAAGACTGAAAGAGAAAATGAATACATATTTTTCAATTCAGAGACTAAAGCTCCAATTAAATCTATGAGATTGAGTTTCAATAGAGCATGTAGCAAAATCGGAATAAAAGATGCAAGTCCTTACTGCTTGCGTCATACTGTTGCGACAAAAATGGTAAATGAGCTTGGAATTGATATTGTTACGGCTGGCAAAATTCTCGGGCACAGCAAGGTAGAAATGACACTCCGTTATTGTCATCCTTCAAGAGAGACTATGTATAAAGCGATTAGAAAAATTGGAGAGCATTATAATTATTCCTCGAATATTAATGATTCATGTTCTAGTGATATCTTTTACAATTTTCCAAAAAATGAATTCTTGTTAAACTGATAGTAGATGTATATAATAACTTCTTAATTAATAACCAAAGGTTAAGTGAATAGGCAAAAGGGTAATATTGTTTTTTCAAAAAATATATAACCATAAGACATTGAAATTATATCGAATATAATTTTGTATACATAGTTACTTGACAATGATATTACATATGATATCATTTGGATATGATACATGACGAGAAGATGTGAGAAAATTATTAATGGATGGAAAGAAAATATTCCGGTTGAGGTATCTTTTAATGATGTAAAAATTGTAGCAGAAAATTTTTTTGATCGTTTTGAAAAGCCAAGAAGAGGAAGTCATTATACAATTTATGATCATAGATTAGAAATGATATGTAAGAAATATCCAGAATTTTGTGAATTTGGCCGATTAGGTGTTATTACAATACCTGTGATTAAAGGAAGAAAAGTAAAAAAAATATGGGTAAAAAACATTATAGAAGCTATTGATTTGATATCTAATTTTCCAAAAGACAGATATTGATAGGTATAAGATAAGAGGCGGAGGTTTGGTAAAATGAGACATGATTTAAATTATTACCTGAAGTTAGAATATACAATCAAAATAGATCCAATTCCTAAAAAGGAAGGAGGGGGATTCGTTGCTTATATTCCCCAATTGGGAAAATATGCATTTAGAGGGGATGGAGAAACAAGGGAAGAGGCTTTAGAAAATCTTGATATTATCAAAGAAGAACTTTTTAGAGAACATTTAGATAAAGAAATTGAAATTCAAGAGCCTGAAACCGATGAAGAAGGCGAGTTCAGTGGGAAATTCTTAGTACGAGCTCCAAAACTATTACATAAATCTTTGGCTAATCAAGCCAGAAAAAATGGAGTTAGCTTAAATCAGTATGTAATTATGCTTTTAGCAAGAAATTCCACTCTAACAGAGTGTGAAACATTAATTAAATTTTCCTATCAAAAAATGTGGCAAAAGGCTGATTTCGATTTCTATATTGAAAGAGAAGGTAGAGAAAATAAAATTGATTATAGTCTAATTAATCACATCGCATAAATTAATATTTTTCAAATGGTAGAGGAAAAAAGGAAAATGATCTCAAAAGAAAAATATCGCAAAATAATAAATGGATTAGAATTAATTGATATTTATCTAATAAATAGTAAGAGTTTTGTAGAAAGAGAAGATATTTTTGCAAGAACGAAAATAAGGATTAAAAATGAAGCACGTTATGAAGAACTTGAAGAGAATATAGTAAAAATATTTCATAAATATACTTTGATTGGAAATAGTACTGAAAAAAGAAAAAAAGTTATTAACATTGAATCTGAATTCTGTCTAGTTTATAAGATTAAAGAGGGATTTGATGAAGAATTTTTTAATACATTTAAAGAGATAAATCTTCCAGTTAATTCCTGGCCATTCTTTAGGGAATTCGTATTTAATATAACGGCAAGAATGAATATTCCTCCTTTAACAATTCCACTTTTTCTAAGAACTTTATCTAGGAACAAGAACAAAGAAAAGGATACTAAGAAAGAAAAGCAGTAAAAATTTTGAATATTCTTAATGGGAATTTTTACTTAATAGACAATTTTTCAGATAAAACCCGTCATAAAGTCGTCATTTCTGTAAATCTACCAAAAAATGGACCGCGCTTAAATCTTTTAAAAATTTATACTTAGAAGATATTTCAACATGCATGATTAGTTGACTGGCAGTCAAGAGGTCGTGGGTTCGATCCCCATCAGCTCCACCACTACCTCCCCTTTATTTTAATCATTTGCCTGTTTTTGCCTTTCAGTCCCGTTATCATGATTTCAGCGCCCTTCAGTCTGGATTGTGACAAAGTGATCAGTATAACCACCGCTTGGAAGACATTCATTGCATCCGTTACGTCCGGGAAAAAAACTTATGATTATGTTTGACGTAGTATTAAATGATGGGTTGGCATAAATTATTTTAGGGAGCTTAAAAATGAAGATCAAATGTTCGATTGTATTTTTCGCTTTACTCTTTCTTATCTTGGGATCCATCACACATGCCTTAAACGAACAAAGTTCAAATGAGGGTTCCAGCGTTAAAGTTCTTGTTTTGACAGACAATATATACGGTGGAAGCCTGAATGTTTCCCTTGTTGATTCTGAACGGGGCAGGATAATAGAAAGCATTTTTAATCAGTTTAAACGATTCGGTTGGGAAATCGACATCATTTCCGTCTCTGATTCCATATCTCCCTGCAAGTATGCTGGAAGCTTTTTTGGAAAAAAACCGCTGAAACCGGATAGGAGGTTGGGAGATGATGTGCCTATAAAAAATTATGATGTTCTGATGGTAGGTCCGGGTAACTTCTATGAAAACCTGATCAACAATCCCTCGGTACATAACATCGTCCAATCGGCCTTGCATCATAACCTTGTCATTGCCTCATGGTGCCGAGGGCTCCAGGTGCTGGCTGCGGCCGGCATTATCAAAGATAAAATAGTGATCGGCCACATAGACCATGAAGAGGCCTATCAGAAAGCCGGAGCAGATTATATTAAGTATGAGATCATCAATCCTCAAAAGCGTGAATTTAAAAACATGGCACCTCCTCTCGCAGATGGAAGTATCATTACCACAGTACGCAGCCGCTATTACCGGGATCAGATGTGTCAGCTGATCAAGAATGCCGTTGACCGGAAAAAACACAAAATACAACATAAAATCGATTTTCCGGCACAACCGGACTGGTCCATAAATTATGGTCTGTTTGCCACAGGTATTTTGATGGAAGATGTCAACCTGGACGGATGGAAGGATCTGATCATTTCAAACGGTCTGGACATCGCTCCGCAGCCGGTCAGTATATTTTATAATCATTACGGAAAATACTCTCAAAATTCCTATTGGCAATCCAGATATAGTATTCCAGCTGGAAATATTTTTGTCGCAGATCTTGATGCTAATGAATTTCCGGATCTGGTGGTATCTCACCTTGGTCAAAGGCAGCTGGGGTTTAAACCTGGAAATCACTGTGTGTTTTTTAATGACATGAATTTTAAACGAAACCCGCAGTGGGAATCACCGGCAGCCAATGGTTTTTCCTGCACCGGTGGTGATTTCGATGGTGACGGTGATATGGATTTGGTATTCGGGCAAGGGTGTAATGCCATTAAAAAAGAGGATAAAAAATTTCAAAAAACGGTCATATTTAGGAATGACAATGGACAATTTGCCGCTAACCCTTATTGGGAATCCGATTCAATCTACCTGATCAACGATGTCTCTGCTGTTGATATCGATAATGACGGAGATCTTGATCTGGCGATTTCCGGTAAAGGGTATGGAATTTCCCTTTTTGTGAACGACAATGGAAGATTGGAAACCACACCGTCATGGCAAACGAACAGCATCATTGGTGCCCGGCAGATGGCTTTTGGCGACCTGGACAATGATGGATTTCAGGAGTTGGCCGTTGCCGCCCCGGGGAAAGATTTCGGAAAAGGGGGATGTTATTACCTTTTCGACAATAAAAATGGAACGCTGTCCAAGGAACCCTTCTGGGAGTGTGATTTATATAAGGAACCATCCGCAGTGCAATGGGGAGATGTTGATGCGGATGGGGATCTTGATCTTGTCGGCTGCGGGATTTTTTCTACTCTGGGAATTTTTGAAAACAAAAACGGGAAACTATCGGATAGATTCACTTATGAGTATACAGAAAAGGGAGAACAATTTTTTGGGCAACAGATAACCCTGGGCGATTTTGATGAAGATTACATCCTTGACCGAATCCAGACAAATGAGGCAGATGGCCGGAAAAAATTGTTTTTTATCGGCAAGAATATTCATGAAATTCCCTTTATCAGGATAGGTGAGCGTATTCTGGATAAGAATGAATATTGCTGCGACCTGCAGGAAGGATGGATTTCACTTAAAGAGGCGCCTTCAAAAAATGCCAGATTCCAGATATATTATCGTTTTTCCCAGGATCTGGATATTGCCGTTTCTGCCCTGTATAAAGTATGCGTCTTCCAGAACCGTAATGCCGGAAGTCCCGAATAACAAACCCCACTTATTATTGAGAAGAGCCGGGCCAAAAAAATGTCTTCATTTCAACCATTTCAACCCTTTCAACCAAGTACCCTTTTTTTCTTTATTGATTTAGACTGATTATCCTTATAAACTATTTTTATTATCGAACAAAGGAGAGGTTATATCATGAAGAGAAAAACCTGGGTTTTTTTGTTAGGTGTTTTATTTATGGGAAGCATTGTATATGGTCAGATAAGCGCCAAGCTGATGCGCTACATGGATGTTTCACAGACCCAGATCATTTTTGTTTATGGGGGGGATATCTGGATTATGCCCAAAGAAGGTGGAACGGCTTTCCAGGTGACTCATTCACCCGGAGAGGAAACATGGCCTCGTTTCTCACCGGACGGAAAATTTATCGCTTATTCGGCCAGTTACAACGGTAACGAGGATGTTTATGTCATCCCGGCCAAGGGGGGACTGCCTACCCGCATTACCTATCAATCCCTCGGGGACCGAATGGTGGACTGGCATCCTGACGGCGAGCATCTTCTTTTTGCATCGTACCGGGAGAGCGGACAGGGTAGGATCAATCAGTTCTATTCTGTTCCCAAAACCGGAGGATTTCCCACAAAACTGAAGGTCCCCTACGGTGAATTAGCCAGCTATTCTCCGGACGGTACTCAATTGGTCTATATCACGAGAATAACCGAAAATTATCCTTTTAAGCGGTACCGGGGCGGCCTGGCCTCGGATATCATCGTTTACAACCTGGAAAAGGATACGGCGGAAAACATCACCAAGAACAATGCCATCGACGGAAAACCCGCCTGGGTGGGGGAGAATATATATTTCCTCTCAGACCAGGGGGATAACATGCGGTTGAACATCTGGAAGTATAATACGAAAAATAGTGACAGCCGGCAGCTTACCCGGTTCAATGATTTTGATATTGCCTATATGTCTGCCGGCAATCAGGATATCGTTTTTGAAGCCGGGGGGGTACTCTACCTCATGGACCTGAACTCGTTTGAATATCAGCCCGTTGAGGTTTATGTCGTCAGCGACTTGTCCGCAGAAATGGTCCGATCAAAGGATGTCAGCCGCCAGATAAGCGAGGTGACGATATCCCCGTCCGCAAAGCGGGTGGTTTTTGAAGCCCGCGGTGAATTATTCAACGTGCCGGTCTCCGAAGGATATGTGGTCAATATGACCCAAACCAGTGGTGCCTTCGATCACCATCCAGCATGGTCACCCGATGGTAAGCATATCGCCTATTGGAGCGACCGCTCCGGAGAGTATCAAATTTATCTCCAGGCTGCGGACGGCCTTGAAAAGCCCCGACAGTTAACTAAACGGACCAAGGGATACGGATACAGCCTGTATTGGTCACCGGACAGCAAAAAACTGGCCTTTATTGATGAAACCAATGACATTTCGATGCTGGACATCGCCACCGGCAGTGTGATAGTGATCGGCAACACCAGATGGAACACAGGTCACGGCGGACGCCACTATTATCCTATCGTCTGGTCTCCCGATTCGAGATGGATCTCTTTCACGCAGGGTTTGGATAATGCCCATAACGCCATCTTCCTCTATGATATGAAGAATGAAAAACAGTACCAGGCAACCAGCGGTTTTTATCAGGATTTTGATCCGGTATTCAGCACTGACGGAAAATATCTCTTTTATCTGACCAACCGGAGATTATCAGCCGCTTATTCCGACATGGATGACGGCACATGGATTTATCCCAACACCACCCAGATAGCTTCCCTGGCCCTGACCAATGAGGTGCCGTCTCTCCTTTATCCTAAAAATGACGCCCTGGACAAAGAGAAAGAAACCCCGGATAAAGAGAAAAAGGGCGAGGGAAAAGACACCAAAAAGCCGGATGAGAATTTGGTGGAAGTGGATTTTAAGGACATGGAAGCCCGCCTGGTGATTCTGCCTCCCACCGCCGGGAATATCGGAAACCTTATCCCCCTAGAGGGGAAATTGGTCTATCTCAGATATCCTAATACCGGATCCGGAGACAGGGAGGCTTCCCTGATGTACTACGACCTTGAAGAGCGGGAGGAGAAAAAAATAATTTCCCCGGCTGAAATGGTGTTGGCTTCGGCGGATGGGAAATCCCTGCTGGTACGAAGCCGGGGTCAGTACGGAGTCATCAAGCCCGTGCCCGGACAAAAAATCGAAAAGCCCATTCCCGCGAATGGGTTGGTCATGAATTGGATTCCCCGGGAAGAATGGCGCCAGATTTTTCAGGATACCTGGCGCCGCTACCGCGATTTTTTCTATGATCCCAACATGCATGGTGTCGACTGGCAGGCTCTGCGCAAGAGATACGGCGCCCTGATTGAGTACGCCCGTACCCGCTGGGACGTAACCAATATCTGCTCCAACCTGTCGGCTGAACTGAGCGCCGGACACACCTACACCTTCGGCGGGGACGTCGAGGAGGTACCCAGAATAGCGACCGGATTTTTGGGAATCGATTGGGAAGCGGACAACGGTAAATATCGGATTAAGAGGATTGTACGGCCGGCTTTATGGGATACGGAGGTTCATTCCCCCTTTGACCTGCCCGGTGTCGATGTTAAGGCCGGTGATTATATCCAGGGCGTAAACGGTATTCCTCTGGATTTCAATAAGGATCCTTATGCCGCTTTTGAGGGGCTTTCAGGGAAAACGGTTTCCTTGAGCATTAGCCGTTCGGGTGAAGCCGGAGACAGCCGGCAGCAGGTTATACAATGCCTTTCTCCCAGAGAAGAAATGCAGCTCAGGTACCTGGAGTGGATTGAAAAAAACCGAAAAATGGTCGAAAAACTTTCTGACGGGCAGCTTGGTTATATCTATATGTCCAATACCGGCGGCCGGGGGCAACTGGAGCTGGTGAGCATGTTTTACGGCCAGCTGGATAAGAAGGGCTTTATCATCGATGAGCGTTTTAACGGCGGAGGGCAGCTGGCCGACCGGTTTTTGGAACTGCTGCAGCGTCCGGTGGTCTATAACCTGCACTGGCGGCACGGTAAAGACCATACCCATCCCATAAAAACCAATACCGGTCCTATGGGAATGTTGATCAATGGATGGGCCGGTTCCGGCGGAGACGGATTGCCCTGGGCCTTTCAGGAACTTAAAGCCGGACCCATTGTCGGTGAGCGCACGTTGGGAATCCTGGTCGGGCCGGCCACCGGCCATCGGTTGATCGATGGGGGAGGAATCACGGTCCCCGGCGCCCGTTTGTATGATAACGACGGCCATTGGTTCTGGGAGGGAGAGGGAGTTTCTCCGGACTTTGCAGTCTGGGATGATCCCAACCTCCTGGTAAAAGGCCGTGATCCGCAGATCGAAAAGGTAGTAGAAGAAGTAATGTTCCTGCTGAAAAAGAATCCTCCCCGCATGACGCCCGCCCCTCCCCTGGAAAAACGTACGGCCGAAGCCCTGAAGAAGAAAAAGTGATTTTTCCTTCGGCGGCTGGGTATTGTCCGCCTCAACCTTGATGGTCTTGTCTTTGAGCGTGGGGAAGACTTTAAAGATAAAGCCCACAGTGATGCAGGCGGGTCTTATAAGAAAAGTGATAACATCAAAGGGTCATGGTTTTGCTTGACTCATTTATCCGTTTTGGCTTCTTTTTTGGCGGCGTTATAGCGGCGGATGACCTCATCGGTGATGTCAAAGGCGGGGTTGATGTAAAGGATACCGCTCGCGGAGAATTCATAGACGGCGCTGTACCCCTTTTCCTCGGCCAGAGAATGGATAACGGGCATCAATTCCTGCTGTATCCTGCTGTAAAGATTGAATTGCAGCATTTGATATTCTTTCATCGCATCTTCCTGGTATCTTTTTTGTTTTGTTTTTAGGTCATCGATGTCGGAAATGAGGTCCTGTTTGGCGTCAAAAGAAAGCGTCATCTGTTGTGTGGCCAGCTTTGATTCCAGGGCTTTTGTCTGCTGATCGAATGAAAAAAGTTGATCCTTGATGTTTTTTTCCTTTTGGCTGAGCTGAAGGAGGGCCGTCTTCCCTGCTTCTGATTCCTGGATGATCCTTTCGAATTTTACGAAACCGATCCTGTATGTTTCCTGGGTTGATCCCTGAAGAAAAACAGCGAAAACGAATATAAGTAACACTCCCGTCTTAAAAAAATGCCGGAGTTCCATGACCGTTCTCCTTTAGTATCGTTTGTTTGTCTCGTTTCAATCTCTTAAACCTTCCGCCGGTTTGTAGCGTTGCACGCAGAAAAGGTCGGCCGGAAGTGTCTCTTGAATATTCTCAATATTTGACCTAAAAAAAATCACTGTGATAAACTGAATGCCTATTGAGCAAGGCTGATTTTTCCCTTAAAGGGTAGCCGGTTTTTGCTTTTTTTTGATCCGGACAAAGCTTTGTCCAAATCTTTCTTTCCGGATTCGACTTAATAGATAGAGAGATGAACTGGATTTTCCTCCTTTTATAAACCGCTATGGTGAAAAAAGAAGCCGGTCGGATTCCTCCTTTTCGAAGGATTAAAAACTTCTTTCTCCACCTCAAAATCGCTAATAAGATTTTATTGGGTTCTTTCCCCCTTTTCATCCTGATTGTTGTCACGGGTGTCTTCGCCCTGGTAAACATCGAACGTTTGTCCGGAATAAACGCCAATATCGTCTTATCGGACATTCCACTTCTTAATATAGCGGATGCCCTTACTGAAAATCTCTATTCGATGGAGTTGCATGCCAACCGCTTTGTCATCCTGAGAAATCCGGAGATCAAAAAACTATTCGAGGAAACAACTGAGGAATTTACCAAACGGCTTCAAGGAATCGGTTCTATTTCCGGAGAGAACGGTAAAATCGTTGAAAAACTGGCCGTTTTCCACAAAGAATATACAGACATTTTCAAAGATTGGTTCACTAGCCTGGAAAACTCCGGCACCGAACAAAAAGATTATAACCGCATCCTGTTGGAAAAACAGAAGGGGCTTCTTTCGTCCATCGAAGATATGAAATCCCGCATCATCACCGCTCAAAAGGAAAAAATTGAAACGGCTTCCCATATCGGATTCAAAGCCTTTCGTACCGTCGCCGTGCTGGGCTTCTTGAGTATTTTTGTCGGTGTGGTATCGGCATGGATTATTACCCGGCATATTTCGGGGACAATCTCCCGGCTGAAAGACGCTACCGGTGCTATTTCGAAGGGGAAATTCGATTTGGTTCCCGAGGTAAGGAGCCAGGATGAGCTGGGAGAATTGGTTCAATCCTTTGCGGACATGGCGGTAAGGTTGAAGCGTTTGGAAGAAATGTATCTTGACGCCAACCCGCTAACCCATCTGCCAGGAGGGGTTGCTATTGATAACATCCTCAAAAAAAGGATCGAAGCAGGCCAAAAAATTGCTTTTTGCTTGATCGACCTGGACAATTTTAAGGTTTTCAATGACCGCTATGGTTATGCCAGAGGGAATATGGTCATAATAAACACGGCCAGGGTTATTGAAAATGCAGTTGCCCGATTCGGTTCAAAGGAGTGTTTTTTCGGCCATATCGGTGGGGATGATTTTGTCCTCATGGCTTCCATCGATCGCTACGACAAGATCTGCCGTTTTGTCGTTGGAGAATTTGATAAAATGGTTGTCAAGGAATATTCTTCAGAGGACCGGAAAAAAGGGTATGTTTACCAGAAGTCCCGCCAGGGAAAACTCATGAAATATCCTATCATGACCCTTTCCATTGGGGTAGTGACCAATGAAAAAATCCCGTTTGAACATATCGTTCAGGTCGGAGAAAGGGCTGCTGAGATGAAAAATTATGCAAAATCCAGAAAAGGAAGTTTTTTTGCCGTCGATCGAAGAAAAGACTGACAATTCCTTTTATAACAACGGGACCTTCTGTATAATGAATATGAAGTTGAAAAAACACAGAATATTTAAAGGTTTTATTCCTGCCTTTATCATAGCCGCTCTTTTTTTCATTTCCTGCGCCAAGATCAGAAAACCCTATGTGATTCCATCCGTCATCAAGCAGGACATCTCCACCATATCCGTCGAGGATTTTCCGTCCTTCATCCATCAGCTCGAGGATCTGGCCCGCAGCCATCCCGATATTTCCATTCGCCTGGAAGCCCGCCTGACCATCGCCCTCATTTGTGTCCATACCGACAATCCATACCCTGACTATGAGCGGGCTATGCATAACCTGAATGAATATGTCACCTTGAGTCCCAACGGAGAAGACAAGACGGAGATAAAAATATGGATGTCGGTTTTGGCCAGGTTGGATGAATCGATTGAAGAAAATGAAAAGCTTCAGGCGGAAGCACGGGATCTGGACCAAAAAAACCGTGTTCTTAACAGCAGGTTTTCCCGCCAGAAAAAGCTCATCAAGTTTCTCGAGGAAAAGATACAAAAACTGGATTCTATCTTTCTTGAAATAGAAAACAAGCGCAAAAAGAAAAAATAGGGTTATTTATATCGTATCCACTTTAGCGCTTCCTTGAATGATGGTTTTTTCCCGTACATGAGAATGCCGACCCGGTATATCTTGGCTGCTACCCAGATAAGGAGAATTGTTGACAGAGCCATGATCACCAGGGAGAGGAACGTTCCCGAAGGCAGAATGGGGTCGCTGACCGAGATGCGGGCGAACATGACAATGGGAGTGAAGAAGGGGATGAGCGATACCCAAAAGGCACGGGCCGTATCTGGATTTCTGGCAACGGAAAACATGATGAAATAACTCAGGAAAAACAGCACGACAAGCGGCATCTGCAGCTGCTGCCCTTCATCTTCGGTATTGACCATAGCTCCCAGTGCTGCATACAAACCGGAATAAAAGACAAAGCCGAGAAGGAAAAAAAGAATCAAAAATCCGAATACAGGCGCCGTAAAATGAACTTGCTTGATGATTTCGAAAAGCCCGGCGGACTGCACGCCAAACTTTTTTAATAGAGGTTCGGCAAAGGTGATGGTCCCCAGAAGAAATCCTCCGAAAACCAGCAGCTGGGTGAGTCCCAGGGCGCAGATACCCAGCATTTTCCCAAACATAAGCCCTAAAGGACTGATGGACGAGACGATACTTTCCGTGATCCGTTGTGTTTTTTCCTCGATGACGCTTCTCATCAGGATCCCCCCATAGATGATGATCATGAGGAACATGACGTAGGTCAGTATATAAGTCATCATGAAGCTTGACAGACCGCTTTTTTCGATTTCTCCCTTTTCCGTAATTTGCTGGCTGACCAGCTTGACCCGGCCCTTTTCCATCTCGCTGCGGATCTTTTTGGCCGGCCACCCTTTTTGTTCAAGACGAACGTTGGTCACAATCCAGGACAATGACCGTGAAAAGGATTCCAGCTCTTCGAAATCGCTTACATTGCGGGCCGAATATTTGGCTTCACGTTTCTCTATGATGTCTTCCGGAATGACAAGGTATCCTGACAGTTCCTTTCTGTTAACTTCCGCTTGGAGATCGGCCAGAGCCTTCTCCATACCGCCTGGAGCTACATCTTTTTTGATGAAGCTGTATTTGGGTTCTCCACCGGGAAGTTTATCGGACTGTATTCTGGCGAATTCTTCAAAGACCATTCCCGTCTGGTCGATGATCGTGAAGGTTTTGGTCGATGGCTGGAAGATCTTGCTGAAAATAAAATATCCGGAAAAAAGGAGGACCAGGATGAGGGGAAAAATAAGGGTTACAATGATAAATCCCTTTGATTTAGCCCGGGTGATGTATTCCCGTTGGATGACGGCGAACATTTTTTTTCTCATGATACGGCTCCTTCATCTTCGGAGGATCGGACCGAATCGATAAAAATATCGTTCAGCGAGGGATCCATGATTTCAAATTTATGGATGACGGCGCCATCGACGGCATCTTTAAGAACCTTTTGGATATCTCCTCCGGGGGCCATCGTAATCTCGACGGTGTTCCCGTAGTTATCATATCTTTTGATTTGATCCGATTTGAGGAAAGCGTCGCTTCCTTCGTATTCGATGCGAACGTTTTTCCTGCCGAAGCTTTTTTTGATGTCGCTCAGCCTGCCGTTAAGAACCTGTTTTCCCCTGTTGATGAGAAATATTTCCTCGCATAGTTTTTCGGCGCTCTCCAAAATATGCGTTGAAAAGATGATGGTTGTTCCTTGGGATTTGAGTTCCAGAAGGATATCCTTGATCAGGTTCTGGTTTATGGGATCCAGCCCCCCGAAGGGCTCGTCAAGGATCAAAAGCTTGGGCCGGTGGAGAACGGTGGAGATGAACTGAATTTTCTGCTGCATGCCTTTGGACAGCTCCTCGCTCTTTTTCTTTTTCCAATCGGAAAGCTCCATCCGCTCGACCCATAAATCGATGGCCTTTCGGGCATCTTTTTTGGGCATCGATTTTAATTTTGTTTGGAAGAAGAGGAGGTTTTCCACTTTCATCTTCCTGTACATCCCCCTTTCTTCAGGAAGGTACCCGATAAAATCGGTTGTGCTTCGTGTTTTCGAATTGCCCATGAGAGAGATGCGGCCGGAATCCGGAATGATGATGTTCATGATCATTCGAATAGTGGTCGTTTTTCCGGCTCCGTTGGGGCCCAGCAGTCCGAAAATGACCCCTTCTTCGATGGAAAAAGAGATGTTGTCCACGGCCTTGAAATGACCGAAACTTTTATTGATGTTTTCGACTTCCAGTACTTTCATGCCTACCTCATTTTAAAATCATGGAGCGTTTTTGATTTATCAGCCATACGCTCCGGGGCTTGTTGTGTTCGATTGTGAACACAGGCTTTTATGGTTTTTACGAATTTAAAGCGATAAGGTTTTTTTTGAGCAAACGGGATTATTCCCCGATTGTATTCAGACCGGGCCCGTTGCCGCGGATTTATATAAGCTCTGAGAGAAAAGAACCAGGATTATATTTTTTTTATAGCCTGACTGTAATGATATCCTTCTTCTACTTTTTTCTGCTGTTGGCGGCTCCAATTCTCTATGCCGGATTCTTTGATATCTTTGAGGTTTTGGGCCAGCATGGGTTGGCTGTCGCCGAAATACGAGAATTTTTCACAGGGAGCCGATGGACACTCGGCGCAGGATGAATACCCTTTCTCTTTGCAGCAGATCCTTATGAGACACTGGGGATTGCCTCCACCTTTTTGACAGCCCGCACACTGTCCGAAAAACATCATTAGAGTGTTGAGAACTTTTTCAAAAGTGGGGTAGCCCTCAAGACCCGGAACCTGAGTGGATATCTCGTCCATGTTCAGATAACCTAAGACTTCCTTAAGTTCTTTTCCGGCTTTTAAGATACGCTTCTGGTAAACATCGCAGGCGCCGCAGTAAATGCCGCAGTAAGCGGCGAGAGTCGAAGGTTCGATGTCAAACGGGCCGCTGAAATTTCTGTTTTTTTCAGCGATGCCGTGAACGGCAAGAGGGACATTCAACGCACAGCAGGTTAGAGCGGATGTCCGGATAAAATCCCTTCGCTTGATGGGATTTGGTGATATTTTTTCTTGTTTCTTTTTTCCCTCCATGTTTTCCTCCCTAGAAATTTTTTAGTAATGCAAATAAAAATTAACATCACGATTATACAAAATATGAAAATATTGTCCATATTTGACTTGCAAAAATAAAGCGGGGGTGTTTGGCTGTTTACCTTTTGAGCGATATACCTTACAATTTTAGAGTGAAAATTAAGGCTGTATTATGGCTGAAGATATTCAATGGCCTTCTCCTGGCTATGGGTTGGATTTTGGCGGTTTACGCCTATCCCCGGCTTCCCCATGTCATGCCCTTCTGGCTCAATTTTTCTGGCCAGCCTGTTCTTTTAATGAATAAAAGCCCTCTTTTTTTCATCTATCCGGCTGCCCAGATAATTTTTTTCTTCGTGTTTTTGTGGGCTGCGTCCAGGTTTGGGGCCGGTAGAAGCCAAAGAGAAAAAGAAAACGCAAACCGCGAGTTTGTTTATCTGGCCCTTATTTTCTTCAACCTCATCTTCATCCATATACAGAGGAGCCTCATTCTGTTGGCCCACGGGATCGAAAAAGGGGTGGATAAGTTATATTTTATATCCCTTCTGGGAATTCTTCTTCTGCTTATTCCCTTTTACCGCCTGCGCAGCAAGATACTACCGCGTGAATGAAACAGGTGTATGTGCGCTATTCACATATCGGCATTTATTCTGAAAAGGATAGGTTAGTCGTATGAGACCACTCTATTCCTCCCCGTTTTTTTTGCTTCGTAGAGGGAAGAATCGGCCCGGCGTATACATTCTTCCAGGCTGGTGATCTCACTTCCGGCCATTGAGCAGAGGCCCATAGAGATGGTAATTTGGAATGATTTTCCCTGAAATTCAAAAACGGTTTCTTCTACGTTTTTCCGCATACGCTCGCAGACCGAAAAAGCATTGTCTTTGGGAATACCTTTGAGGAAAAGAATAAATTCTTCACCGCCATACCGGCCAAGGTGATCTTCATCCCTTTTCTGCAAGTTGATGAGTTCTGTAATTTTACGCAGTACATAATCACCCGCTTGGTGGCCGTAGGTGTCGTTGACTTTTTTGAAAAAATCAATATCAAACATGACCAGACTGAGGGGCAGCCCTCTTTTATGGGCAAAGACGAACTCCTCTTCAGTTCGTTTCATAAACCAGTGGCGATTAGTAACTCCCGTTAGCTCATCCGTTGTGGCGGATTTATAGAGTTCTTCCTCGGCATGGATCTCTTTTTCTTTCATATAGAGCAAACGAATAGTTGTCCTGCCCATCTGAAGGACGCTTCCCGGCTTGATCTTTTTCCTGTCGATTTTTTGTCCGTCGATAAAAGTACCGTTTGTTGAACCATTGTCGACGACTTCGAAAAGACCTTTATGTGGAATAATGGTCAGATGCAGACGGGAGATAAGCTTGTCGTTCAAGATGATGTCAGCCGATTTGTCGCGGCCGGCACGCATTTCCCCCTTAAGAATAAAAATCTTTCCTTTATCATTACCGTGCATGACCTGGAGAACGGGATGTTCGATTGATTCCGGTCCGGAGGCCGGTTTTTCGTCATGGGGAGAAGAATCATCATCCAGATGGATCGTCAGATCAACAGCTTTTTTCCCCTTTTTGAATAAATTTTTCAAAGCAGCCAACTCTTAGCCTACCAAACAATATATTGAGGAACTTTTTTTCCCGTATAAAATAATATCAGAGAATAAATTTTATGTAAACCTGCTTTATTCTGCCCGTCATCTTGCGGCCTATATTTGTTGAAACAGGATGCAATAAATGTTCCTCTTGTGCGTCTTCAAATATGAGAGTAAAAAAGTATGCGGAGAGATTTATGAATCGAGTCAATGATTTTTTCCAGCGCGAGTACGGCAAACTTATCCGCTTTGTCAGGAGGCTGATTGACGACACTGCCGAGCGTGATGCTGAAGATGTTGTCATGGATGTCATGCTGAATATTTTTGAAGCGGCTGATATGAGCCTCCCCATCGAGAATCTTTCCGCCTATATTTATCGCTCTCTGCGCAACAGGGTCGTCGATATATTCCGAAAGAGACGGCCGCCCGAAACGCTCTATGAGTTGATCGACAGGACCGGCTATAAAGATACGGCCCGGGAATTTGAGAAAAAAGAGATGCTGGATAAAATTTTCGAAGCGTTGGGAACCTTGAGTGAGGATCAGCGGGCCGTTTTGGTGGCTTCCGATTTTGATGGGCGCACTATACGCGAGCTGTCCCAGGATTGGGGTATACCCATCGGTACCTTGTTGGCGCGAAAGTCGAGAGCTCTTCAAAAGATGAAAAGGGAGCTCAATGGACTTCTAACAGAATATCAAGGAGGAGACAATGATTCATAGAAATTCCTTTTTTCATGGTGATCCTTCCGAACGACGCGGAGTGAAAGTGCTGAGGATTATCGGCATGACTTTTGTCGGCGTGATTTTCGCCGCCATTTTTGCCCTGGTGTTCGGTTTTCTTGTCAAATGGCTCTGGAACGCCATTATGCCGGCCGTTTTCGGTCCGGGAGTAGGGACTATCACTTACTGGCAGGCTTTCGGCATCGTCATTCTGGCCAAACTGCTTTTTGGAGGACATCCCAAGGGACACGACAATCATTATTCACGGAAACATCATGACAAGGCCCATGAATTTTTGGGTATCCCGCACGAGAGACCATGGGGATTTGGACACGACGCTAAAAAGTGGAACCAGTTCACCAAATACTGGAAGGAAAAAGGCAGGGCTGATTTCGAGAATTATATGAACAGAATGAATGAAGAACAAACGGGTGAATCCAAGGAAGAAAAATCATGAACAAACATTGCAGCTTCGTACATTTCCGGTTGATGTCTTTGATGTTAAAAATCCGCGACATGGTCCGCCCCCCCATAAGCAAACTGAGGGGGGCGGGCCTCAAACCCGGGGCTTCAGTGCTGGATTATGGCTGCGGTCCCGGGGGATTTTCTATGGCTGCTGCCAGAATCGTCGGGCATAAAGGGCATGTTTACGCCCTGGATATTCATCCTCTGGCTGTTCAAACCGTTCGTAAAAAAGCCGTTCGAAAGGGATTGAACAACATATCCGTCCTATTTTCCGACCATGATACGGGTCTTCCGGATTCCCGGATGGATTTTATTATTCTCAATGATGTTCTTCACGTCTTGGATGACCCTGAATCCGTACTCAGAGAATGCTTCCGACTGCTCGGTCCCGAGGGTGTCATTTTTGTCAGCGACCACCATTTTGATCCGCAGGAAATCCGTCGAAGGATCACCGGAGGACGTCTGTTCCGTCTGTCCACAAGGCAAGGCAAGAATTTTCTTTTCCGCAAGGACGTGAAACTTTCGCAGGAACAAGCTGCAGCGTAATTCAATTTTTCCGCCCTTTGACCCCCGCCCGTCCCTTGTGATATAAGCAAACCTGTATGCGTCAACATGAAAGGAGTCTCACATGGCAGGTTTCGAAGGAGTAAAATGGGCCTCCAAACAAATGCGTTACCTCTTGGATGGAAAACGTTTTGAAATTAATGATGCTTCCGACCGGGTTTATGCCGTCTCCCGTTCCATCCATTACGGCCTTTTTTTAGCCTTTGAGGGGATTCGCTTTTTCTGCAGGAAGCAAGCCGCAGGAAAGCTGGAGGTTTTGTTTCTTAATTGGGACAAAAATCTGGAGCGCTTTCGCCGGGGAATATCATTTAATCTGAGCGAGAGCCAGCAAAATCTTGTTCCTTCCGCTGATGAATTGATAGACGTCTTTATCCATAAATATTTCAAGGAACCTTCTATGCTGAAGTTTCTAGAGGAGATGGCCGAACTGGAGGCCCAGGGTTATTTTCGTCCCTTCACTGTTGATGAAGACCAATCCATCGGGGTAACATTCCCCGGGAATCCCGCCATACGTGCCGTGGCCTGCCGCTATGACCGTTATCTTGGGGAACCGTTCACCGGCGTTGTCGTGCCCAACCTGGTACGGGCCATCGCCATCAACAATATGGGCTGCCTCAAGCTGGGCGTCAATTACCTGGTCAGCGTCAAGGCGGTCGATGCCGCTAAGAAGCTCTATCCCGGCGCCGCATCGGCCCTCTTTCTGGATGATAAGCCCCATGCGCCCTTAAAGGACCGGGTCATTACGGAGTGGGATTCCTCCTGCTGTTTGTTTGCTTATAAAGATGGTTCCGTGGTCAAGATCCCGGAGAGCCCCTTAATCCTTCCCTCGGTCACCATCCAGGGGATCACTGCTATCCTGAAGAAGGAAGGTGTTCCGGTCGCGGAGCGCGACATAACCTACGGAGAGCTTATCGACAGTATCGAGGCAGAAAAGCTGGTGACGGTTTGCAGCGTTGGGACGGCCGGCATCCTCAACCGGTGTCAAAAGCTTGTCTGTGTCGATGAAAAGGGAGACATTATCGTTACCCATGACTCGGATGAAAGCCACAATCTTTTTGAGAAACTGGGAGATGCCCGGACGTATTACTGGAATATCTTTCTGGAAAAGGCTGAACCGCTCGAGGGGCTAAAACTTTTCAGGTATGTTTTGTAAAGGCAGTCATCACGGGTTCATAAGGATCTGTGAGGACGCACAAACTTTGGTTCTCAAAGGTAGCCCAGTGATCGTAGGTACTTTTTCAGTTCCTCAAAGTATTCCCTCTTACCTTCTTTAAATGACAGGCTTTCGATGAACTTCAAGAGCCGGCGGGCTTCCACGGGACGGGAATTGATAATATTAACGGTTTCCCCAGGATCGGCGAAAATGTCGAACATCTCATTTTTTATGGGCGGTGGAGGTGTTTCAAAATAGGCAATGTCTTCGGGAGTCATCTTTTTTTGAAGGATGAACTTGATGTTGTTGGATAATACGGCGATTTTTTCAGGGACCTTGAAGCGAAGAGCACTGGGCGCGAGGTAAGAAATAATCTTCCGGTTTTTTTTTGTTTTCCCGTTAATTGTCTTCAGAAGGGATATGCCGTCTATATCAGCTTTTTTATGAGATTTTATGCCGTAGAAATCCATGATGGTGGGCAGGACATCGACGATGGACACAAAAGCCTCCACCCTTTGACCTGCATGGGCGTTTTCCGGGAATTTAATCAGAAGAGGAATCTTGATCAATTCATTGTAGAGGGAATGGCTGTGTTCCCAGGCACCATGGTCATGAAACTCTTCTCCATGGTCGGAAAGAAGGATGATCATGGAATTTTTGTAAAAGCCTTTTTGTTTAAGGAACTGGAGAAAGTGTCCGAAACGAAAATCAAAAGTATAAATACCCGCGTCGTAAATTCGCCTGATATTATGCCTCTCGCTGTCATCCAATTTTTTAAACAGGTCTTTTCCTCTTTTGATAAGGGTGTTGAAGTCATACCTGAAGGAGTCAAATTCGTCTGCGTAATAGTTCTTCGCCAGCGGTACTTCCGGAAGAAAAGGGGAATGCGTCTGATAGGTATGGAGAAAATAAAGGGCCTGTTCGTGCTTTTCTTGAAGGACGAGCTCCCTGGCTTTGTCAAATAGTATTTTGGATGCCAGCCGCAACCGGGGATCTTCCAGGGATTCTATATATATGTCGAAACCGCGGGCGAAACCAAAAAGACGCGAAACAAAATGGTTGCCGTTGTAGCTGTACGTTAAAAATTTTTTCTGGAGGGATTCGAAAAGAACAGGGATGTTTTTGTCGAGGGTAGAACCGTCATAATTAATATCGTGGCCATCAGGATATAGCCCTGTGAACAGAGACATGTGAGCCGGCAAGGTCCAGGAAGCGGTG
This sequence comes from Candidatus Aminicenantota bacterium, assembly GCA_016927475.1. Taxonomy (GTDB): domain Bacteria; phylum Acidobacteriota; class Aminicenantia; order Aminicenantales; family Aminicenantaceae; genus JAFGMO01. Next base: position 17,903 of record JAFGMO010000104.1, on the reverse strand, counting down.
GAATAGGCTTGATCGAAGACAACGGCGTCGCCGGCAAATGCGTCGATGTTCGGGGAGCATTTTTGTGATTTGTTATAAATGCCGAGGCTGTCCCATCTGAGGGTGTCGGCAACGATGAGGAAAACGAGGTCCGGTTTTGTCTTTTCCCGGGGGCGGTAAAAAACGGGATGGCTGACCGCACATACGGTATTTTTGTCGTCTTCCTCAATAATAATCTCGATGGTGTCGCTTTTTTCCAGACTCAGGGGAAGTTGATATCTTTCAAAAGAGCCGGACGATTTGAGCGGAAGGCTATCGGTCCTGTTTTTGCCGGTATGAATGAGCGTGGCTTTTGCCGGATTATCTTCATCGGGGGGCATGAAAAAATAAAAATCCATAATGATTTGTCCGGAAAGGCGGGGTGTATAGGTAACAGACCGTTTTTTCTGGCCGTTTTTCATTCCCGGGAAAACGGTTCCTTTGAGCGAGGTGATGTGCAGGTCGGCGTTCAGGGATACAAGCCCCTTATCTGCCTGGAGATGATATGGTTCGAACTCAAGGTTGATCTTTTCCGGTTCCGCAGTCTCTCTTGATAAAACCCGCAGAAGGGAAGGCCGATGAAATATTCTCGTAACGCTGAGAAAAACAACTATAGCGGCTGCGGTGAACAAGAAAATGATGGTTCCCTGAAACCAAAGCTGCTTTTTTTTATTTTTTTTCATCTTTTTGTCGGCGCTGTGAAAAATAGCACAGGACTTCCTATCCTGTCAAAGGCGGGGAACGTCCCCTATCGTTTTATGATGAAACACTGTCCGGTTCGAAGACAGATAGGCTGTTCAGGTTTGTCGTGAAAAAATTCATCGACGGCTTTTCGTTCGGATTGTTCGTATTTAGCGAATCCATAGTCGTCGAAAAGGAGAATTCCCCCTTTTGAAATTCTGTCGTAAAAAAAGGCGCAGCAGTCCTTAGCGCTTTGGTAAAGGTCGATGTCGATATGGACAAAAGCGAATGTCTTTTTTTTAAGGTTCTTGAATGTTTCCGGTACTACTCCCGGGTAGTACTCAATAAACGAATAGTCCCGAAGGTAATTTTTGACGGAATGCAAAGTAACATCCCCGAAATCCCCTGTTTTATGATGGCTGGGATCTTCATCGGCTATTTCAGGCATTCCTGAGAAGGTGTCAAAGAGAAACAAGCGTTTTTCCCCGGGGCCTTTTTCCTTGAGGAGCAAAGCGATCAAATGAGCCGTGCCTCCCTTATAAACACCGCATTCGGCGAAATCACCAGGCAGATGGAAGCAGTGGGAGGCGAATTGATAAAGGATGTAACACCGGTCTTCCTTGACAATGGTATGGTCTTTGATTTTGGCGTAGCGCTTCTGGAACTTTTTTCCAAACCAGGGAGAATATGTCGAATAAGGATAAGGAAAACAACGGCTGTATATGCCGCTCCGGCCGCTCTTATGGATTTCGAATCCAAAAGCATTGAATGTTTTTTGAATAATATCCTGCCAATACACAGGTTGTTTTTCTTTCTAGTGAAATAATAATTCGACTGATTATAAGAGTTTTTTAGAAATATTTCTACAAAATTTTTATGGGGACATTCCCCAAACGGACACGTTTAAAACAAAAAGAAAATGTAAGCGAATAAACGTATGCCTTTAGGAGAAAGATCGATGTTTTGCGGGGGGAAGGGAATTTGTCCCTTCCCCCCAAAGGTAGGTATTATGGTATGGATAAAAGGAAAGAGGTAAACACTCCCCGTATTAGGCGGCTTTGCCCAACGCCCTCATTGATTCCGCCACTCTTCCCACGGCGAGAATATAGGCCGCTTCACGCATGGATATGTTTTGCTTCTCTTTCGTGTTGCAGATATCCCAAAAGGCTTTTTTCATTTTCTTTTCGGTTTTTTCCAGGATCTCCTCTTCCGTGAAGAAGTAACGCTGCAGGTTCTGGACCCATTCCAGATAAGAAACGGTCACGCCGCCGGCATTGGCCAGAATATCGGGAACGACCAGAACGTTGTTGTCGTTGAGGATTTCATCCGCTTCCAGGGTGGTCGGTCCATTGGCGCCCTCTAGAATGACCTTGGCCCTGACTTTATCGGCGTTTTCCTTGTTTATCTGGCCTTCTACGGCAGCGGGAATGAGAATATCCACGGCGAGTTCAATCAACTCTTCATTGGTGATGGCATCCGTACCGGGGAATTGGACCACGGAATTGGTTTTGGCCGTTTGTTTTTCCAGCTCAAAAGGGTCAATCCCGTTTTCGTTGTGTATACCGCCGAAAATATCGGTTACGGCCACGATCTTACAGCCGGCCTTATGGGCCAGCTTGGCTACGGAGCTGCCAACGTTGCCGAAACCCAGGATGGCCACTTTTTTTCCTTTCAGGGACATTTGAAGATGTTTCGCCGTTTCTTCCAGTACATAAAAAAGACCGGTTCCTGTTGCCCCGGCCCGTCCTTGGGATCCCCAGAGACAGAGGGGTTTTCCCGTTACTACGGCGGGTTCAAGACGGCCGGTGCTCTGGCAATAAGCATCGGCGATCCAAGCCATGGTTTGGGCATTAGTGAACATGTCCGGGGCGGGGACATCCTTGTAAGGCCCGATGATGTCGATGATACTTCGGGTGTAGGCTTTGGTCAGCTTCTCAAGTTCATTCTCAGACATTTTGAGGGCGTCACAGATAACCGCTCCTTTTCCTCCGCCGAAGGGGAGGTCGACGACGGCACATTTCCAGGTCATCCAGGCGGCCAGGGCCTTGCATTCGCTCAAAGAGGCATCGGGACTGAACCGGATTCCTCCTTTAGCCGGTCCTCTCAGGGTGGAATGCTGAACCCGGAAACCGGTGAAGGTTTCCACCCGCCCGTTGTCCAGTGTAATGGCCATGTGCACGGTCAGTTCCCTTTCGGGATATTTGAGCCTTTGGTAGATCCAGGGTTCTATGTCCAAATACCCCGCTGCCCGCTCGAACTGAAGTGTCGCTTCGGTAAAAGGGTCATATTCTTTCTTTTTAAAAACCGGGTGTATGTATTTGATCTCCGCTTCAGCTTTCATATTACCCCCCTATCTCTTTGACCAGGAGTTTCAGCAGCTTGTCGTATCCGGCTTTCTGAAAATGAAGAATGGGGATTTTTTTCCCTTTGTAATAGAGAAACTTTCCTTCGAGGCGGACCCTTTTTTTGTCTTCTTTTCTTTCTTCACCGACCGTCCCCGGAAAAGGAATGATTTCAGCTTGGTGCGGCCCTTGTTCCTCGAGCGGATGGGATTCCTCATATTCTTCTTTTGAGATTGTTGAAAATTTTGAATAACTCATGATGACCTCCAAAATATAATTAATATGAACACCCTCTGTAAAAGCAATTAGCGTGCCATTTGCTAATTTTAATAATATCAATGATATAGGAAGCCACCATTCTGCTACTGTAGCATTATGCACTAGTGCAAATTGCAAAACGGCGTTTAATTTTTATGGATTTTAAGGATTAAGATCGAGACTTCAGCTTGCGATGGAGAGAAGTCAGGTGAATGCCCAGTATTTTTGCCGCCCGGGATTTGTTGTTTTGAGTATGCATCAGCACCTTTTGGATGTAAAGGTTTTCCAGTTCTTTCAGGCTGGGAAAGTTATCGCCGGAGACTATCTTCTCCGTAGGATCTGAACGGATTGTTTCTCTCATTTCCAGGGGAAGGTGTTCCTTTTGAATCTCGTCGCTCACATGGAGAGACATGATCCTTTCGATAATGTTTTTCAGCTCTCGGGCATTCCCCGGCCAGGAATATTCCTGAAGAATCCGGGCGGCGTCCTGGGAGATTCCTTTATAACTTCGTTTGAGGTCCTGGTTGAGATCCCTGATAAAAGACAGGCAAAGGGGAAGGATATCTTCTCTACGTTCCCGAAGGGGAGGCACCCGGATGGGGACGACATTCAAGCGGTAGAAGAGATCGGACCGGAACCGGCCCTCCTTTGTTGCTTTGGCCAGGTCGATGTTGGTCGCGGCGATGACACGGATGTTGACTTTGAGCGACTTGCTTCCTCCCAAACGGGTGAAGGTTTCTTCTTCGAGAACCCTGAGTATCTTTGCTTGAAGATTGAGGGACATATCCCCGATTTCATCAAAAAAAACCGTTCCTTCATCGGCTTTTTCCAGAAGGCCCGTCTTTCGTTTTTTGGCGTCGGTAAAGGCTCCCGCTTCGTATCCGAAAAGCTCGCTTTCCAAAAGGTTGTCGGGAATGGCCGCACAATTGATGTCGATGAGAGGTTTCTCCGAGCGCGGACTGTGATAGTGAATGGCCTTGGCCAGAAGCTCTTTTCCCGTTCCGCTCTCTCCCTGAAGAAGGACGGTTGTTTTGCCGGATGCGGCAACTGTTTCGGCCGTCTCGATGACCTCTTTCATTTTCTTGCTGGAGGCGACGATCTTTCCGAAATAATAGCGTCCCTTTTCCGTCTTTAGATGGTCCATGATGCGTATACGCAGAGAAAGGGTTTCTAGAGCACGGCGGACGGTATTTTTCAGCTCATTGATCTTGAAGGGCTTGAGCAGGTAATCATAAGCCCCCAGTTTCATGGCCTCGACGGCTTTTTCCAGGATTTCATAAGCGGTCATCATGACGACGATAGTCTCTCTCTCTTTTTCCTTGATGCGTTTCAGCACCTCGATGCCGGAAATCCCGGGCAGCATCAGATCCAGAAGAACAAGGTCTGGTTTATAGGTCTCATGGAGTTCCAGGGCTTTTTCACCGGAATCGGCCAGATGGACTTCATAATTTTCCTTTTCGAGAACCTTCTTCATATTGTTCAGGGTCAGGATTTCGTCGTCAACCACCAAGATGGTATAAGCGCTCATGTTATCGTCTCCTCATCCTTGGGCAGAACTTTTCCCTTCTGCCTGATCGGCAGGAACAGGGATATCGTTGTTCCCTCATCCACTTTGCTTTTTACCTGAATATCACCTTTGTGGTTCTTGATGTAACTCAGAGAGATGCTCAATCCCAATCCCGTTCCCTGGCTTTTTTTGGTGGTGAAAAAGGGATTGAATATTTTATTCACCTTATCGGGGGGAATTCCGCATCCGGTATCCGTGATATCGATCCGGATGATTTCCTTAAATTTGACTTTGCTCGTTTCGGTTTTCAACTCTCCGCCTTCGGGCATGGATTGGGCGGCATTGATGAACAGATTGATCAAAACCTGCCTGATCTGGCTTAGATCGGCCGTGATCTGCGGCAGGGACTGGGGAAGATTTTTTTTGATCTTGATTTTTCGAAAGATGGGCTGGTGTCCTAAAAAGGAAAGAGTGTCGGCAATCAGGTGGTTGATGTTAACCTTCGTGAACTGGGGGGGCGTGGGCCGGGCAAAATTGAGAAGACCCCTGATGGTTTCGGAAATACGGTAGACATTCTCCAGCACAAACTGTATTTCTTCCTTTTCTTTGCTTTTGTCCGTCTGATCGGCCAGGATTTCCAGGTAGGACGAGATGCCCTGAAGAGGATTGTTGATCTCGTGGGCTGCACCCAGGGCCAGTTGGCTCAAGGCCGAGAGTTTTTCATATTCGGCCAGTTGTTCCCTTAATTTTTTCCGATAGGTGATGTTTTCGATGACAAGAGTGACGCCCGACACCTTTCCGTTTTCCTTTTCAATAGGGAAAAAGGAAAGTAAATAATATTCCTCTCTTCCTTCCCTTTCCCATTCTTTTTCCTTTGAGCGGACTGGTGTCCGGGAGTTGAGGGCCTCTTCAAAGGATGTAAGCAATTCCGGATCATCGGGCCAGGGTAAAAGAGAGAAAATCTTCTTCCCCATATCGAGATAATCCGGTAAAAGTTGCTTGGACTTCTTGTTGAAATGCGTGATTTTTCCATACCGGTCCAGGCCGATAACACCTATAGAAATGCTGTCAATGAGCTGCCGGATATATTCCTCGGACAATCTTAATTCAAGGGTTAAACGTTCACTCTCTTCGATTTTTTTCTCAAACTCGACATTGATGATATCCAGCTCCTTTCTTTTTTTCCGGGATTCGGCCAGGGCATCTTGGAGCTTTTTGGTCAGTCGTTGAAGAAGGGTCGTGATTCTTCTAGACTGAAGATTGGAAATGAAGACAAGTAATATAAAAAACGGAGTAAAGACGAGAAGAACGATCCGGTTGAAATTTTTTACGGGAAGCATGGCTTCTTCCAGGTCCATCTCAGAGACAAGGACCATTTGTGTGTTGGGAATTTTCTCATAGGCACAGAGGACTTTTACTCCCCGGTAATCCAGATGGGTGGTAATATCCCTTTCGCCGGTATGAGGATTGGGAATATCCCCTGAGTATCCTTTGTCGACCAGAGGTTTTCCTCCCAGTTTTGTCGGTGAGAGAAGGAATCCTTCTTCGTCGACCAGAAAAAGTTCGCTGGTTTCTCCCAGTCTTAAGTCGAAGATCAAGCTGTATAAGTTCTGAAGTTTAAGGGATAGGGCAAGGACTCCTATCTGTTCGTTTTTGCGGTTCAATAGGGGGCGGGAAAGGATCATGACCGGAATTTTAAGAATGTCGGAATGAAAGATACCGGAGTTGAAAGGTTCTCCTTTGATGGACACCTGAAAATATTGCCGGTCGGCGATGTTGCCGGTTATGTTGCCGCTGGTGCTGAGGACAATGTCGCCCTTTTTGTCGGCGGCGAGCAAAACCTCATACCATTCTTTCTCACGGACGAATGTCGTAAAAAAATTCTTATATCTGGATATTTGGGACACTTCTTCTATATCCAGGCGGGAAAGGGATCTCAGGTCGAATTCCCTTTCTTTGATAAATATACCGATCGTTTTTACGTTTTCTTCAACGCTTGCCGAAAGTTTGCCGTAGATCTGATCCTTTAGTTGACCCGATGTTGTCCGGTTGATGAACAGAAAAATCAGCAAAACGGGACTGATAAACAGAGCGATATTCAGGAGCGTGTTCTGAACCGTCAGGTTCCCGTGGGGATTGTTGTGGTTTTTTTTGGACATGAGATAGTCTATCTTTAAATAATATTCTAACAGAAAGTGAGCCATTCTGTCATGAATAGCAAAGGAAAACCTTTGCTATTCATGGTTGCCTCTTGGGTGTGATTTCTTTTAAAATGGGGCGAGGACGGAACCTTTGCTTTTTCCGGACCGACAAAAAGGAGAAGAGTTTTGGAGTTATTCGCGATTGTGAAAACCCTGCGGCCTCCCCAGTGGATCAAGAATCTTTTTATTTTTGCGGCCCTCATCTTTGCCCAAAGATTTGACGATATCGATCTTTTTATTAAGACATCATTGGCTTTTTTTGTATTTTGTCTGTTGTCGGGAGCCGTATATATCATCAATGATATTTTGGATGTCGAAGAGGACAAGCTGCATCCCAAAAAGTCCAAGAGACCCATTGCCTCGGGAGTCCTGGGACGTGGACAGGCTCTGACAGCGTTTTTTGTTTTGGCTGGAATAAGCCTGGCCGCGGCTTTTTTTCTGAGTGTTCATTTTTTCATCATATCCCTGGGTTATTGTCTTCTTCAAATCGCTTATTCCCTGAAACTCAAACACATTGTCATTCTGGATGTTTTCATCATAGCGGCCGGATTCGTCATCCGGGTTGTGGCTGGAGGGCTGGTAATCGATGTTCCCATATCATCCTGGCTATTGATCTGTACAATGCTACTGGCCCTATTTTTGGCCATGAGCAAGAGAAGGCATGAGCTGGTGATCCTCGAAACGGATGCGATGGGGCACCGCCCCATCCTCAAAGAATACAGCACTCACCTTCTGGACCAGATGATTGCTGTCGTTACGGCTTCGACATTGATTGCTTATTGCCTTTATACCATTTCCGAAGAAACGGTCGAGAAATTCGGAACGACATATCTTGTGTTAACCTCACCTTTTGTTCTTTATGGTATCTTCCGCTACCTTTATCTTGTACATCAAAAGGAAAAGGGGGGAAGTCCTGAAGAGCTAATTCTTCATGATAAACCCCTTCTCGTTGATATCATCCTTTGGATTATTTCAATTATTGTCATTATTTATTTTACTTAAGTGTTGGTCTTAAGATAGCGCAACGTTTTGGGTTCTCTTTCAAGATGGTGAATGATAAGATTCTGGAAAACTTTTCCCACAGCGTTAAGATTCTCAGGGGAAAAAGGAGGAGGATCGAGTATAGTAGGGGGTTTTTTTCGAACCCATTCCATAAAACGCGTTATTTCGCCACAGGAAATTTTATCTTTTTTCCAGGGGGAACATCCATCGCAGTAAACCCCGTCTTTTGAGGCGGACAGCCATCCGTCTCCTGGAATTATTTTCCCGCAGGATCTGCAGTGGGAAAGATCGGGAAGAATTCCGGTTATCTTCAAGATCCAAGCCTCGAAATACCGGCAAAGAAAATTCATTTCTTTTCCCTGCTTAAGGGCTTTCAGGGATGCAAGGAGTAGACGGTAAAGGGTTTCATCCCCGGAACGGGCCGGGAGAAATTCTTCAACAAGCTCAGAAAAATAACTGAGAGAAAAATAAATCTGCAGGTCTTTCTGAATGTCAAAAAAAGACTCAATGAGATCGGCTGTGCTTATGGTGACGAGATCCCGCCCTTCCTTCTCGTAGTAAAAAATTTTGACCAGGGAGAGGGGTTCCAGGCTTCCCCCGAAACGGTTTCCAAATTTTTTTGCTCCCTTGGCAACCCCCTTGATGATTCCTTTATCCGGGGTGAGGAATACGACAATCTTATCCTGTTCAGCCAGGTTAAAGGTCCTCAATATAACGGCTTCTGATTGTTCGCCGGGCATGGATTAAAGGCTCCTCAAAGTGATTTATGAGTTTTCTGATTGACCTGCTATATAAGATATTTGAGGAATATCGTCCCCAGCATTAAAAAGACGAGGTAACCGAGGGTGTCTGTGCACATTGTGAGCAGGTTGACCGATCCCAGAGCGGGGTCCAGCTTGATAAGCTTGAGGAAGAGAGGGATGATTGTTCCAAGCAGTGCGGCGATAAAAAGGTTGATGATGACGGCCAAGCCGAGAATCAAACCCAGATAAATGTTGCCTATAAAAATATACGAGGCACCCGCAAGTACAATCCCCATAACGATCCCGTTGCCTATCCCGACGATCATTTCTTTGAGCAGGGTTTTCCGGGCTGTCATCCATGAAGCTTCACCAATGGCGATTTCCCGGACCATAATGGCGATGGTCTGGTTTCCAGCAATTCCTCCGACCGCTGCGACAATATGCATTAAAACGGCCAGAGTGATTGCAGCCTGTAAAGTGTCTTTGAAGTGATTGACGATAAAAGGTGAGACGGATGCGGTGAGGAGGCTGAGAAGAAGAAAGGGGAGTCGTTTTTTTATGGATTTGAAGGGGCTGTCCTGGACCCTGTCAGTGGTGTCGAGGGAGACCATCTTGTATATGTCTTCGGTAGCTTCTTTATCGATAACATCAATCACGTCATCGACGGTGACGACACCGATCAGTACCTTCTCATTGTCCACGACGGGAATGGCGACGAGGTTGTAGTCGGCGACACTTCGAGCGACTTCTTCCTGGTCTGTCTCCGGTTTGACGTAGATAACGTCACGGTTCATGATATCTTTAAGGGGAGTATTCGGACGGGCGAAAAGAAGCTGTCTCAGGGAAACGACACCTACCAACTTGTTATCGCTGTCCACGACGTAGAGGTAAAACGCGGATTCCACATCTCCTTCGAGCTGCATGGCCGTAATGGCATCAGAGACATTGGTGTCATGACTAAGGGCGTAAAAATTGGGAGACATGATCCGGCCGGCTGTTTCTTCATCATAATGGAGCAGCTCTTGCACTTCTTCCGAAGGTTTTTTCTCCATCGCTGACAGAATGGCCTTTTGAGTTTCTTCAGGGAGAAGGGGAAGGATCGTGGCGGCGTCATCCGAAGGAATAACCTCAAACAGGAGGGTGATTTGATTCAAAGAGAGCTCCTTGAGGATTGCAGCGGAATCTTCAGGGTCCAGTTCACTCAAAACTTCTGCTGTCCGTTCTTTATCCTTTTCATAGATAATGTTAAAGAGGATAAGCTTTTCACGGAAGATGAGGTGATTGAAAAGCGAGGCCGTATCCGCCGCGTGTATATTTTTTACAAGGTTCCATAAGCGGGAGAGTGCTCCCATGTTGATGAACTTCCGTACGGAATTGATGATGATCTGCCGGGCTTGAGCGCGCATTCTGACCTCTGTTATGAATGACTAGAACGATATCATAATTTAGGAAGACTGTAAATCATTACCAAAATAAAACATTATTCTTCGTTGAATAATGAATATTAACCTTTGCTATTCACGATCCAAGTTTGCCGGATATGTGAGGCGTCGGCGAACGAAGCTGTGCTCGGCACCTCGAGTGCGCCGCAACGAAGCAGATGCGAAAAGATCGGTTCGCCCGAAGGGTAAAAAATGCCGATATTGTTTGAATTTCACCCACTAACCGTAGGTTCTATCCATACGGTTTAGTGCTCCATGTCATGGAGGCATGCTTGGAATAAAAAAGAGATATCTGTTATCGGCATTTTTTACGAATAGCAAAGGTTATTTGATGAAGGTGATATTCAACTCCTTAATCCTGCGGGTGAGGTAATCTTCCTCGATCTGGATATCGGAGGCAGTTTGGGGGATGTTCCATTTATTTCGAACCAGGGCATGATGAAGAAAATCCTTCTCGTATTCTTCCCTGGCTTGTATCAGTGATTTTTTTTCTTTTTGTTCGGGAAAAAGTTGGGATTCGATGGGCTCGACCAGGAGCGAGAGATGTGAGCTTTTTATCTCTTCCTCCTTGACCATGATGACAAATCTTTCGATGACATTACTCAGTTCACTGACATTTCCGGGCCAGGAATAATTGAGAAATGCCGTCATGGCGGCCTTGGACATAGTTTTCTTTTTTTTGCCGTAATCGAGACAGAAATAGTCTAGGAAATAGTCGATAAGGAGAGGAATATCTTCTTTCCGTTCCCTGAGCGGCGGAATAGACAGGGGGATGACATGGAGTTTGAAGTAGAGGTCTTCCAGAAATTTTCTTTGTGTTGTGAGCTTGCGCAGGTCTTTGTTGGTGGCAGCGATAAAACGAACATCGATGGGAATGGATTCTCCGGAACCAATGGGCTCAACCCTCATTTCTTCAATAAGATGAACCAGTTTTGCTTGTGTCTTCAGGCTCATTTCACTTATCTGGTCAAGGAAAACTGTTCCCCCGTCGGCTAACAGGAGTTTCCCCTTTTTATCTTTATCCGCATGGGGCAGAACACCTTTTGAGTGACCGAACAGCTCGCTTTCCAGCAGTTCGTCCGGAATGGCCGCCGTGTTGATCTGGACAAACTTTTTGTTTTTTCGGGGACTCTGGTCGTGGATCAAACGGGCGACGAGCTCCTTTCCCGTGCCGTTCTCGCCGTAAATGAGAATGCGGCCGTTGGTTGGTGCCGCAGTTTTGATTTCTTCCTTCATCTTTTGAATAGCCGGGCTTTTCCCGATGAAAGGATGCCTGGTCCGCATCGCTGTCCGAAGCTGAATATTCTCATCCTTAAGTTTTTTATGGTTGATAGCATTTTTGACCGTTACAACAACTTTTTCCAGAGTAAGAGGTTTTTCCAGAAAATCGAAGGCACCCAATTTGGTGGATTTTACAGCCGTTTCGACCGTGCCGTGACCCGATATCATAATGACCGGATGGTTTTCTTCCATCTGTTTGATCTTTTTCAGGACATCGATTCCGTTCATGTCAGGCAGCCAGATGTCGAGGAGTACCAGGTCAAAATTTTGAGCCCTGAGCATCTCCAAGCCTGAATTCCCTGATTCGGTTGTGGTTACATGATAATCCTCGTCCTCGAGGATACCTTTTAGCGAAGACCGGATACCGGCTTCGTCGTCAATAACTAAAATATTTGCTCTGCTCATAATGGTATGCTGATGATAAATTTGGCTCCTTGGGGCCGGATATTTTCAATTTCAATGGAACCGTTATGTTCACTTACAACTTGATTGACGATGGACAATCCCAGTCCCGTACCCTTTTTTTTGGTGGAATAATTCGGCAAAAACAACTTGTCTTTATCTTTCATCGGTATGCCCGGACCGGAATCCGTGATTTCGATCCGGACGTATTGCTGTTTTTTATCTAACTCCGTTCGTATGGTTATTTTCCCTTTTTTGTTCATAGCATCGATGGCGTTATCGATGATATTGATGAAAACCCTCTTCATCTGGTCCGGGTCGATCTTGATGGGAGAGGGGATATCCGTAGAATACTGGACTTCGAATTCAATATCGGTAAAGATGCCTTTAAAAAGAGAAAGGGTCTGCCGGATGATATCATGAATATCGGCTGGCTGAAGGGATACTTTCGGCATCCTGGCAAAGTTGGAAAATTCGTCGACGAGGGACTTGATGGTCCGGGCTTCTTCAACGATAGTCTGGGCGCCTTCTTCGATAATACTCTTATCATCCAAGGAAGCCTTTTTCAGGTTTTTGATGATCCTTTCGGCTGAAAGCTGTATGGGCGTCAGGGGATTTTTTATTTCATGGGCTACACGTTGGGCGACTTCTTTCCAGGCGGATATTTTTTGGGCTTTGATGAGCTGGGTCAGGTCATCCAGGACGATGATGATGCCTGAATCTCCATCGGCTGAGTCTTGAAGCGGGGAAACCGTCAGAGCGAGAGACCGGGTGTGGGCGCCGAAGTCAATCGTGATTTCTTTTTCCGAAGATTTGAATTTGTTGTCGAGGCCCATTCGAATATTTTTAACGATGATATCATACCGCCCGTTGTGAAGACACTCGGTGAATTTTTTCCCTAAGGGTTCGCAGTCAGTGAGCTCCAGCATGCTCCTGGCGGAGGGATTGATGGTCGTTATATAACCTTTGGCGTCCAGAGCCATCACTCCTGTCGATATGTTGTTCAGTACTGTTTCCGTGTAATTTTTGCCGGCCTCAAGTTCCGATGTCTTCTGGGCAATATTTTTTTGACTGTTTTTAAGGTCATGGATCATTTGGTTGAACGATTCAATAAGGCTCCCCAATTCATCGGAGGCAGGGTCTTCCACTTTGACGTTCAAGTTTCCCCGGGAAACTTCCTTTGTTGCCTGAGCCAGCTTTTCGATGGGAACAGTGATGCTCTTGGCCAGATGAAAACCGATCCAGGTCGCCGAAAAAATGATGAGGAGAGTGATGAAAATCAACGTAAGCAGGTAGAAAGTTTTCATGGGATTCTTATGAATTTTGAGCTGGCGGTATCTCTGAACATAGGAGGTAATATTATTGATGCGCTGGGCGTAATTTTGTGGAAGGAACTTTCCCGTGACGACCAGAACGGTCCCCACATCAGGGATGTTGATGGATATTCCCCTGCGGATGATTTCACCGTTGCCCATCGGGTCGATTTGACTGAATTCCTCTCCCAGATGGGCCCTCATAACAAGATTGGAATCCAGGTTGCGGTAGTCCTGGAAGGGCAAGTTGGGATTCAGGTAGGAGAATAGTTCTTCATTGTTGAGAAAAATACCGATTTCATCAAGATGGTATTCTTTTAATTTATCCCTGATAAAAATTTTGAGAGGGGTTGTGTTTTCCGGATTGATAAGCTTTTGAGATTTTATGGTTTTACTCAATTGTTGCGCGTAGTGAAATGTGTCTTCCTTGGCGTCCATATAAAATCCGTCGGCCAGGTTTTTCGTATCATCCAGGATTCTGTCGATGGGGGTTTTGAACCAATATTCGATGTTTCGCCGGATGAGATCGCCGGCGAAAACGAAAAGGAGCAGTGTCGGAACCAACGAAAGAGCAGTGAAAAAAACGACAAGTTTGGTTTTAAAATGGGAACCGATAACTTTCCTCTTTCGTTCCAGGTAAAGCCTCATAAGGTTTCGTCCGAGGACAAAAAGAAGAATGAGGAATAACAGCAAGACAATGATTTGAAGAGATGCGAGAAGGACATTGGTCACCGAGGTCGGGGAAAATTCCTGGGCTTCACGAATGAAAAACTCGATAGTTAAAAAGAGAATGATAAGAAAAACGATGATGGCGCCGATAATACGCGAACCTTTTTGTCTTGGGTTTTCCATTGATCCCATTGTACCGGGGATTTTAGTTTTCGTCCAGAGGGCTTATTCCCTCCTTTGGAACAGATCCGTTTTCATTACGCAGGAATTCACTAAGGTTATCTGAGGTGATAACAATGTCCCTTCTGACCGAACCTGCCGGACCCAATTCTTTGCCTGGCCTGTTGTTCAGAGAATAAATGATTCCTCCTGCGTTTCCTATAGTAAGGCGGATCTCATTCAGGGCATTGACGGTGAAGAATTCCCCCTTCTGTCTCAGACCTTCACCTTTCAGTTCCCCGTCCACAAAAATCTGAATCCAGGTGTCTTCAACAACCTGGATTTCAAGGATAAATCCTTCTGTTGAGGGAGGAAGCGGAGTGTCAGCCGGAGGGGAATAATTTTCCGCGAGCATCGCGCTTTCCGGCGGATCCGACGGCTGCAGCCCGTGAAGGATGAAATACAGGGAAAGGATAACTATCAGAAAAAAAATGGCAGCCGGCGTGAATATTTTTATCAAACGGCCGGACCTTTTCGTTTTAGTCTGTTTTTCTTTTTGTCTCTCCTCATTGATACGGTTCCGGGTTTCTTCCAGGTATATATCGATCATGGCTTTTTCATCCAGGCTAACGGCTTTTGCATAAGCCTTGATGATTCCCTTTATATAAAATGTACCCGGAAGAAAATCGAATTTTCCTTCCTCGAGAGCGGATAGTTGCCTGATGGAGATTTTGGTGGATTTGGAGATGTCTTCCAGGGAAATTCCCATCATTTCGCGTTTTTTTTTGAGTTTGTTGCCTAAGGAAGACATTTTTTTGAATTTTAGGTCAAGTATTGTTTTGTGTCAACAATCCCGCTGGTCCCGCTGGTCTTTACTCCGGCAGTACGGTGGAGTAACATCAAAATATGGATTATAAAAGGGCTGCCGAAATACAGATCCGGCTTGCATCAATGCTTAAGCTTAAATGGGAAGGAAAAAAAGTGCGCACCGTGGCCGGTGCCGATTTTTCGTATGACCGGGAAACACAAAGGATCGGAGCTAAAATTATTGTTTTTGACGCCGAAGATATGCGTATCGTTGATTCAGCAGAAGCGATCAGGCCGGTGCGCTTTCCCTATGTTCCCGGGTTTTTACTCCTTAGGGAGGCTCCTTCTTTTTTCCAGGCTTTTCGTAAGCTGAATGTTAAACCCGACCTAACATTGATCGATGGGAACGGTATAGCTCATCCTCGAAAAATGGGTTTGGCTTCCTATGTTGGAGTAGCGCTTGATATCTGTACCGTCGGTTGCGCCAAGAATCCTTTTTTTCCTTATGTCCCCCCATCAACAGAACGGGGATCGATGACGGATTTTTTTGACAGAAAAGGGGAAAAGGTTGGCGTGTGTGTGCGAACGAGATCGGACGTCAAGCCGGTTTTTGTTTCTCCAGGGCACCGGGTCGATATCGAGAATGCCGTTAAATGGGTTCTTCGCTGTGCCGTATTTCGTATTCCCGAGCCTATTCGTAAAGCTCATTTTCGAGCGAAAGATTTGTTGTTGAAAAAATGAAACGAAAAGCCCTGTTCCCGGGATTGTCAGGTTTTCAAAAATTGGGATAGGGAACTGAAACTTCCCAGAGCCCCGATGGCGGCGCCTCCGCATGTCAGCCACATACACTGGCCTAAAGACAGGTACCGGAAATTGATCAATTCATTGAGGGCTCCCAATGCCTGTCCAAGGTAAACTGGGAAAAGTTGGATCAACAAAAACAGAAGAAGAAGAGACAATCCGCTGCCCAACATGCCAAGGATCATTCCTTCCAAAAGAAACGGAATGCGGATATATGTATTGGTGGCACCTACACTGCGTAGAATGACGATCTCGTTTTGCCGGGCCATAACGTTGAGTTTGATGACGTTGGAAATGATAAAGAAGGATGCAAGAGAAAGAATTCCTCCCAGGAAAAAACCGATAGCCCGGGCCAGCCGGCCGAAAGATTGAATTTTTTCCACCCACTCGAGGTTAAATTGAACATCTTCAACGCCGTCCGAATTTTTTAAGTCGGCGATAAAGGAGGCGACTGTGTCCGTATTCATCGCCTGTTTTTCCAGAGTGGCTTCAATAGACGGAGGAAAAGGATTGGTCTCCAGGTTGTCCAGAACCCCCCGGAGTTCAGGAAAGCTGTTCAGGAATTTTTCCCTGGCAAGAGCGGCATCGGTATATTGAAAATCTTTGACCAATCCTGAATTTTGTACTTTTTCCTTCAGGGCGTTCAGAGTGGGTTCAGGTGTTTCCTTTTCTAAGAACAGGACAATGATCATATTCTCCGTTATCCGGTCGGCTGTATATTGAAGATTATTGGAAAGGGAAAGAAATATACCGAAAACGAGGAACGAAAGGCAGATGATGGTGACGGAAAAAATATTTCGGGTTTTAAACTGCCACAGATTATTCAGTGTTTCACTGAGCGCCGTTTTTAGTTTTCGAATCAGAAAAATTCCTCTCTCAGAAGTTTTCCTTTGTAGAGAAAAAGTATCTTATTTCCGAAATGACGGATCAATTCCCGGTCATGCGTACAGATGATGACCGTGGATCCCTGTTTGTTTATTTCGTTGAACAGGCTCATGATTTCAAAGGCAAGTTCCGGGTCGAGGTTTCCGGTCGGTTCGTCGGCGAGGATAATCTTAGGATTATTGACTACGGCACGGGCGATGGCTACCCTTTGTTGTTCACCGTAGGAAAGATGGGCGGGATAAGAATACATCTTGTCCTGCAGATTCACCATTTTTAAGGCATTGTAGACCCGACGCTTGATCTCTTTTTTGGGGGTGCCGAGAACCTCAAGAACAAGGGCAACATTATTGAAAACTTTTTTATGAAAAAGAAGCCTGAAGTCTTGAAAAACAATCCCCATGATCCGGCGGATTTGATAGATTTTGTGATCAGGAATGCGTTGGATGTTTTTCCCGTCGATAATGATTTGTCCCTGCGTAGGGAGGATACCTCGGGAAATGATGTTCAAAAGTGTTGTTTTTCCCGACCCGCTGGGGCCGGTGACGAAATAAAAATCACCTTTTTGCGCCTTAAAAGTGATATCGTTCAGGGCCCAGTTCGGCTTTTGATACTGCTTCCAAATATGGTAAAGCTCTATCATTTTTGGTTCTATTGTAATAGAGGAGGGATAAGGAGTAAAGAAGGTTATTTCATGAAGAGAAACATAAACCAACCAAAAAGAATGGCACCAATGGTCATGGAAAAGAAAAGAAACAGAAAGTACTTCAAGCGGTCTTTTTGCGTTGTTCTGCGAATAAAAGCCAGGACAATGGAAACGAAAAAAGCATAAATAACCATGGATATCAGGTGGCTTTTAAGGATCATTCTTTTTTTCCTCTGGCGATGTCCCAGGCATCAAGGGCCACGAGATAGTTGAGAAGCCCCGCTCCGGCGATGTAAGCCGTGGCGAATTCAAAGGTTGTTTTTTTTAATTCACCCAGGCCGATGGCCGCAAAACGGGAGATAATAAAGAGAAGTCCGTTTCCGATGTCGGAAAAAAATGCCAGAATGGTCAAAGGGTTTTCTGTTTGGAATGAATAAATCCTGCCGCCCATGAACAGGCCGAGGCTTGCCATACCGAAAATACAGACAAAAAAGATCAGCCCGCGTATGTACTTTTTGAGATAAATATGGCCCAATCCGGGGATGAACCACCCAAGGGCAAGCGCTGCAAAAGATTGAATAGACATAAATACACCAAGCATCCCAATATAAAAGAAAAGAGAGTTTAAATCAAGTTGAAAAAATAATAGAAGTTAATCTATTTTTTTTGAAATTTCAGCGGTCCACATAAAAAACGGCCTGTTTGGGTTTTTTCACCCTCACCGCTTTTGAATGATCAAACCTCCTTCC
>JAFGMO010000018.1 GCA_016927475.1 Candidatus Aminicenantota bacterium | reverse complement strand
CCTTTCAGGCGAGCCGATCTTACCGCATCTGCTTTGTTGCAGCCTGTTCGCGGTGCCAAGCACAGCTTCACAGGCTGACGCCTCGCATCTGCGGCAAGCTTGACTCGTGAATAAAGCAAGCTAGTTTATTTTGTTGGTCGGATCCCCTTCATCGATCATCGACTTCATCACCCGCTTTTCCTTCAATCCGGGAATATAACCTGACAGGCTGGCTTCGAGGACAACTTCTTCCTTTTGATTGCGAAAAACTGCCTCGGCCAAGGCATGATTTTTTTCGTCCAATTCAAGAATGGTCAGACGACATTCCACGGCATCCCCAAAAAAAACCGGCTTTCTGAATCGAAAACGGATTTCTGAAGCCAGCCAGCCGATCTGACCGCCGATCTCCGTGAGAAGGCTTCCGACGAGAAGGCCATGGCAAATTTTTCCTTTCATTCCTTTAGCCCGGACAAAGCGGTCCTCGAAATGGATGGGATTAAAATCTCGGGTCATGCCGGCGAAGGCATGCGTATCTTCTTCGTAAAAAGTTCGTGAAACGACAAACACATCCCCCTTTTTCAATCCGGCGACAGCCCTTTTTCTGATGTCAAAAATATTCATACGGCCTGAGCCATCCTAACAATCCAAGAAAAAATGAAACTATGTTTTTTTGTAAAGGTGTCCAAGCAGGGAATAAAAGGTGTCGGGACCGACATCGATAAATTCGATCCCCATTTCACATTTCCCGTCGTGATCAACGGATTTTGCCCAACGCACTTTTCCGTCGGTCAATACTCTTTTTTGTGTTCCTTGAAGCAAAAATTCTATCTTCACGGAACTATTCTCGGGAACCATTTCCTTGGCAATAAGCTTTACTCCGTCCACAGTCATATCGAGGGCAAGAGCTCTCACGGCTTTTTGCTCTCTTGATTGGGCGTCATTGAGAACAATCAATCTGACCTCATTGATCTCCTGTTTCCGTTTCCGTTTTCGCTTTTCTGTAACCACAAATTATCTCCTCTTTCCTAATATTCCTTTTTCCCCGCTTGTTTTAGAAAAAATTTTAAATATTAATAAAGGATAAGGCCTAAGAAGTCAAGTTTAAACTCCCTCAACCGGAAAAATAAGCCTTTTCAGATACCGGATATTTGTTTTCATTCTATCTTCGCAAACCTTCGGCCAGTCTTCCCTCGGCAGGGGCACACTTTTTTTTGATTTATTCTTCTCCTTCTTGGCCATGGCCATTTGAATGATACATGTCAATTCCTGTACACAAAGATCGGGAAATTTCGACAGAAACAGCGGATCAAAAACGGGAAGCAAAAAGGAGCCGCCGTGGTCTTCGATAGACAGATTGACATCATGGGGAAGTAAAGACAGCTTTTTAGCGATTCCCGCCAGATCGACAACCCCTCTTCCCGTTCCCGTCGGAAAAACAGTCAATCCTTCGGATGAAAGATGAAGTCCGCCATCCTTGAAATGCGTGCAAACCACCCATGGCAGGACTCTCTCCGTAGCGGCACCAGGATCCTCCAGCATAATGAGAAGGTTCATCGGATCAAGGCAGATTCCCAGAGTATCACCGGGCTCGGCGTCGCACATGTCAAACAGACGAAGGATCTCCCAGGTCGTAAACTCAAAATGCGTCTCAAGAGCCAGAATCACATTATGGTCCCGCAACATGTGCTGCTGTTCTTTCAGACTGCGGGCGGCGGCCAAAAGCAAGGTCTCCGTCATCGGGCTTTTGGCATCCCAGCGCATCATCCCGCCTGAGCAGGACCGTACGATTCGCGTCCCCAGTTGTAAAGCCTGAAAAGCGGCCCTCCGGTTTCCCCGGAATATATCCCGGGGTTTCCAGGTCTGCGTGTCGAAGGGAAGATGCTGGCCCCCTCCCCACTCGAGGTACAGATTGTTCTCAGCGGCAAAGCAGCACAGGTCTCGCAAAACAGCCTTTTCAAGTTTTTTTTCATATTCCGGTTCCAATCCCGAAAAATGAACTCCCTCTGCGCCGTTTTCTAAAGCCCAGCGCAAGGTTTGCTCCGGGGTCAACCCCAGGGGCTGTAGGCCGTAATTGTCGATACCGATTCGCACTGTTTATTTATCGATCTTATATGGCTTATGCTTGGGCCACGGCCGCGGATCCTCCTCTATTTTTTTAAGAAGGACTTCGATGCCCTTCATCAATTGGGCGTCGATTCCGCGGGCCATCCCGGCCGGATCGAGGTCGATCTCGATATCAGGAGTCACCCCCTCATTCTCGACAATCCATTCCCCTTCACGGTTGTAGATTCTATAATCGGGCGCCGACAATCCCCCTCCGTCGATCATGCTGATCCACATCGATACGCCAACCAGTCCTCCCCATGTTCGGGTACCGATCACAGGACCCATCCTCTTCATCTGAAATTCCATGGGCAGCATATCCCCTCCCGAGCCTGCCTGGCGATTGGTCAGGCAAACCATGTGGGCTGTGGTGACAAAATCGGGAATGGTTTGGTCATGGGAATAGCGGCGTGTCCAATAAGCATGAAGGTCCTTATCCAGACGGCGAAGGAAAATATCAGGATCCAATCCTCCTCCGTTAAACCGTCCGTCGATGATCAGTCCTTTTTTCCGCAACTGGGAATAAAAGTACTTGGGAAATTCCCGGGCCGAACCCAGATAAGTGTCGGGTAGATGGATATAGCCGATCTTTCCGCCTGATTTTTCTTCAGCCAACATCCGGTTGTGCTCTACCCAATCCAGGTACTTCAAGGTGGACTCATCTGAAAGCGGCTTAACCGTTACCAGATGCGCTCCCTGCATCGCCGGCCCGCTGTTGACTAGAAGAGAGACCTGCTTGCCGGCGGAATCCAAAAAATAGGAATAAATGTTTTTGTCGGTCTTCACATCCATTCCATTGACCTGCAGAAGATAGTCGCCTTCATTAATATTAATTCCAGGTTTTGTCAAAGGAGGCACGATACCCCTTGTCCAATCAGCGACTTTGTATATCTTTTTGAACCGGTAGCGGTTGTTGACCGCATCCTCTTCCCAATCCACTCCCAGCATACCGACATTCACCCGCCGTGCATGTCGCTGAATATCACCGCCGAATACATAAGTATGGGAAGTGTTCAGTTCGCCGATGAGCTCACCAATAATATACTGGACGTCCTGGCGGCATGAAGCACGGGATATAAGACGGCCGTATTTCTCCCTCATAGCCGGCCAATCGATGCCATGCATGTTGGGCTCATAATAAAAATCCCTTTCCATGCGCCATGCATCATGGAAAATCTGCATCCATTCTTCGGAAGGATTCAGCATCATTTTCAAACCTGAAAGATCAAGGGCCTTCCCTTTGCCGTCTTTGGCACCGGCAGAAATAATACCCAGGCTGCCGCCTTTCCGGTAGATGATCTTGCTTCCATCGGCAGAAAGACGATAACCGTTTACACCCTCAATAATGATCCGTTCCTTTTTATCTTTAATGTCAAAAGCACACAGTCTGCGTGGGCCTTTTTCCCGGAATTCGAAGCGGTTGTAGTCACCTTCGCCGGCATTGAGATAGAATAATGAATCCTCATTAACATCCAGACTCCTGAAGTTTCCCCGGGAAAGGGGAAGCATCTCGATCCTTTTCGAAAGCCCGTCAAAATCGATGTGTATTCGCTTTTCTTCTCCGGATTTACCTTTTTCCTTTTGATGTTTTTCTTCTTGGGCCGTCTGATGTTCGTCAGATAGAAAAGGCAAAAGAGGCCGCCCGTCCTTTTTCAATGTCAGACAGCAAATACCCGCCGCTTCTTTATAAACCATCTCCCATTCAAAATCACAGAATGTCGGGTCAAAACGCCGGTTGGATATAAAGAAAAGATGCTCTCCGTCCTTGGAAAAAACGGGCCCAAAATCATTAAAAATCCCGCTGCTGACGCAGTGAATGTCACCTGTATCCAGGGAATAGATATAAACCTTAACGACCAGGTCGGCGTCCATCTTGGAATAAGCCAGGTAGCAGCTGTCGGGGGACCACCTGAAATCATATATGGGCTTAAGATCAAGAGAAACATCCACATTTTCGTAGTGGGCTTTGTCCACCTCCGTAATTTTCCTAGTACCCACATCGAGGACATAGCACCGCAGCGTTTGGTCGGCAAAAGCGATTTTTTTACTGTCCGGAGACCAGCGCAAGGTATGACGGTATCCTTTATCATGTTGCGTCAAACGTATGGAATTTTCACGTCCCATAGGATCCTTGAGATAAATCTCATATTCCCCGCTTTTATCTGAAAGGAAGGCCACGGTTTTCCCGTCGGGTGACCAGGCGGGATCTTTGTCCCTGGCCCCTGAGGTGCCGGTCAAATTCCGTACCGGACCTTCATTTTCCGGAAGCGTGAAAACCTCACCTCTGGCTTCAACTAGAGCTCTTTTTCCATGGGGGGAGATATCAAATCCCGTAATATAATCATCCACTTTTTTAAGATAGGGACGTGCTTCCGGAGCATCGGAGAGGACTTGAATGGAGACCTCTTTGGTGTCACCGGTTTTCGTATCCAAACACCACAGCGCTCCCCCCACTTCGTAGACGATCTTTGTTCCCCCCATGCTTGGCCGGCGGACATCGTATTCCTTATGCCGGGTAACCTGAAGAATTTCTTCCGTTGCCGTATTAAAAGAGTAAAGGTTCAGCACACCGTCCCTATCGGAGCTGAAATAGATCTTGTCCCCAATCCACATTGGAATTCTATCCGTACCACGAAACTGTGTCATTTTTTTATCACTGTTCGTCTCAAAATCAAAGATATAAACCTCCTGGGCCGTGCCGCCCTTGTAACGTTTCCAGGTACGATGCTCACGAGCACCCCTGTTATAGGCGATCTTTTTGCCGTCGGGGGAAAATGAACCCTGTGCCGCTTCATGGAGGATGAGCTCTTCGAGGCCGGTCCCATCCGGCGAAACGAGAAAAAGCCTGTCGAACCTGCTGAAACTGTTACGGCTGGATCGAAAAAGGATCTTGTTTTTTACGGGATGCCAGCCAACGACTTCATCATATCCCGGATGGAAAGTCACCCTTGTGATATCTCCTCCGTGAATATTCATAACGTAAACATCTCCGTTCCCGTCGTATTCCCCGGTAAAAGCGATCATCTTCCCATCGGGTGAAAACTTGGGGAATCTCTCCTCACCATCATGGAGTGTGATCCGGTGGGCGACACCTCCCGTCGCCGGAACAGTCCAGATATCTTCTCCTTGAACAAAAACAATCGTATCCTCGAAAATATCCGGAAAACGCAGCAAAGGACCGTCAGCCGAGGACCATCGGGATGCGGCTATAAAAAAAAGAAAAAATGATATTAAGTAAATTACTGAATAACAAAACTTTTTTCTGCCCTTTTTCATGTTTCCTCCCGGAATTTTTCTTTTTTTGTCAAAGGGTTGTTTTCGGTAAATCCCTTCGACCTGTTGATGGCTATTGTATAATTTTTATCTATTTCTGTCACCCGCCGGTTCCATTTATCCTCATTTAATATCTTGAACGTACTCACAGGTCCCATAAAAAAAAAGTCTTATACAGCCATTTTCTATATATGAAAATAGTCCTATTTTTTTCCCCGGAGATGGACTTGTTTTTGCTCTTGTGTTATAGATGAATTTTTACCTCATGTTAAGGATCGAAAAAATGAAAAAATCGGTCGTAACATTCCTCATTTTTTTTATATCCATCGTTCCTCTTTTTGCTCAAGACCAAACCTATCGAAAACTGGCCCGAAAAACGGAAGGGACCTTTAACATCGACGGACTTCTCGACGAAGCCGATTGGGAAAAGGCACCGGATGCCGGCCGTCTTCTTTACATCAAACCGGGCGAGACAGGCCTGGCTGAGGCAAAAACTACCATAAAACTCCTCTTCAACGATGAATATCTGTACATCGGGGTTCTCTGCTATGACAGCGACCCGGATAAAATCGAAGCCTTCACCGTGGGGGATGACACGGACCTCCGGGATGAAGATTCGGTCTATTTCCTTTTCGAGACTCCTTTTGAACCCGATTATTACTACGTTTTTGCGACAAACCTGAAGGGTGCCAAATACGACGGCAGGATCACAAAAGACGGTACGACTCTTGAAACCCAGTGGAAAGGCATCTGGAAAGTTGCCGCTCAAAAGACACGCTTCGGATGGACGGTTGAGGCCGAGATCGATCTGGCCGGCCTTTTTTATAAACCCGAAGACGACAAAACAATCGGCTTAAGTATTTCCCGTCTTATCCCCAGAATGCTGGAGAGCAGTTTTTGGACCGGCCCCCTCGACCCTGCTTTTTCCATTACAAGAGACACCATACTGCCCAAAATAGAGCTTATCAAAAAAGCACGCGACTACAGCTTCATACCTTATGCTTTTCTCAAATACGGTGGGGGAAAAGATGATGCGAATCCAGACCCCGATGAAATCAACTTGCGTTTCAGCCTGAAAGCCGGCCTCGATGCTTCCTATACTTTTTCGGAAAAGACAAAGGCCCAATTGACGTTCAATCCTGATTTTGAAACCGCCCCCCCGGATCAGGAACAGCACAACCTGACCCGATTCGAGCTGAGACTGAAGGAAACACGGGACTTTCTCAAGGTCGACAGCCAAAACTATGAAACACCGATTCCCCTCTTTTATTCGAAAAGGATCGGAGATGTTTACGGAGGTCTTCGTTATGACAGCTCCTCGGAGACGTTTTCCCTTTCCGGAATGAGTCTTCAGACAACAAAAATAGCCCCCACAGATACGCCTACGGCTAATTATTCCGTTATCCGTATGAGAAAAAAATTCGGCAAATCATTTACCCTGGGTTTGACGGCCGCCAACAAGCTTCAAAGCGGCGGTAATGCAGGGGCAGCCGGAATCGATGCCCGCCTGAATCTCACCCAAAACCTGCATATTGACAGCCAGTTCGCTTTCAGTTACGGGCAAAAGGGAGAGGAAAATCTGGCCTTCACGCTCAGGCCAACTTATCAGACCGAGACATTCCACCTCCATCTCTGGTATTCCCAACTGGGAGAAGAATTCGGAGATAACGTCAACGAAGTGGGTTTTATCGAAGACGACAACCGCAAAGAATTGGATGCAGCCATCTGGAAAATCTTCAACCTCAAACGAAAAACCTTTGATAAGCTGACTTTCAGAACCCGCTACAATACTTATTGGGGAATGGACAATACGCTCCGAAGCTGGCTGTTCGACGGAGGATTAACCTTAAACTTCACCAATAAATTTTACTTCATGTCATCCTATTTTTCAGAGTATAAGCTCTACGAAAAAGAATTCAGGAACCACCACACCTACCTTGAATTCGGCTACGACGGCGGGGATTGGAAAAAGATAAGTATCGACCTGACTTTTGGTGTCAATTATGACCGCAGATTCCAGCTTTCACGGATCAACAAGCAAGTGTTGGCCTTTCGGAATCTTTATCTGATCTACTCCTATGCGGCATTTCACAGGCCGGCCAGGTTACACAACGTCGGACATACCACACGCAATATCCATTTCCTGAATGCCCGCTATATCCATTCCGACAACCTCGTTTTCACTCTCTATGCTCAGATAAATACGGGAATACAAAAGCATTATATACAAGCTTCTCTGGATTATAAGATCAAATCTTCCCTTCACATGGAATGGATCGTCCTGGCCGGCGATCCTCTCTTCGGTGCGGATAACGCCGGCAAAGCCTCCGTGCTGGTGAAATTCACCTATATCTATTAAAAGTTAAGAGTATCATGTTTAAAGTTTAAACTAATTTCGGCTGTTCTTTTTTCTGTCTTATCACCCCCGGCCGAATTTAAAAAAAACACAGGGGACCTGTGCTATTCACGATAAAAAAATATCTGTCACCGGCATTTTTTATGAATGACACAGGTTAGTTGGAGAAATACCCTACCCTATGCAAAACACGGCATTCCCTTTCGTATTTCACCTTGACATGAATCTTGTGGAATTTTCCGTCCTTTCGGTAAAATTCGGGCGTATAGTAAAGCAGGTAATAGGAATCAGAATTAGAAACCGATTTTTTGATGCCTTCCAAGGGGAACTGTGACGTATCAACGACACCGCCCGTTGCCTGAGCTACTTTAGAGAATGCATCGAAAATATCTTCGGACTTCTCGCGCATATATATTCCCGGTTCAGTCTGCAAATCCTTATGCATAAAAATCAGATTAAACAAAATGGAAGCATCCGAAAAAGCCAGTACGATCGGTTCAAACTTAACATTCAGAGTGGTGCTGTAAAGCTGAAACAGTTCCTGAGTAATTGCTAAGATATTAGGTTTATCCTGGTATTCGCTGACAAGCCGGTTGAGGATGGATGAATTCATCTCCGGCCGGAATTCCCTCTGATAGATAAAAAAGACAATCTGTCTTCCCCCCATTTTTTTTAACCGCCGGGCAAAATCGATGAACTTTGCCTGGTCGATGAACCGGGTTTGCTCCATTCTGATCATGGTATCCCTGTACCTCTCCAGCAGGTTATCCAGTGTGAACATGGTCGAGGAGGAAGACATATCCACTTCCGTACTATTTGTGGAATTGATTGCTTGGATGAGTCTTTTCAACTCGGAAAGAATACTCCGGTATTCCGATCCTCCCATCTGAATATCTTTACGGACGAGCGACCTCAGCTCCTCGGCTATTTTTTCCGGTTTTTTGTTTTCCAGGGCCCTTTGTGACAGGTTATAAATCTCTACAGGCGTCATAACCGAAAGGCTGTCTCCCGGCAGTATGACGTTTTTAAAAAAATGTTCAAAAACAGGATCCAGCCGGGGACTGAAATCCGTCATGTAAAAGATGAAATGAAAATGCCGCTTCAAGTCGGGAGTATAATTTTGCGGAGCTTGTTTGCGGGCCACATCATTTCCCTTAACAAGGTACAAGGCATCTATCTTCTGAATCATACCGTCTTCATAAACCGTAAAATCATCCAGGGAAAGGTCCGAGACAAAACCATTGTTGTCAAAAACCCTGACGGGAACAGAGATACTGATAACGCTTACTTCCTGGCTTTGTCCCGGTGATAGAATGGAAAGAAAGAATACAAAGAGCAAACCGGATGTCCATTTTTTATTCATATTGCACCTCTTTATTCATCCAATAAAATTTTGACAAAACCTCAGTTTTTTTTCAAGCCACGATATATAAATATGACTATTTACTTATATAACTTTTTTTTAAAAAATCCTATTCATAAGGAAACAAAATGATAAGGATTTCCGTTTTTTTCCAAAAACTTTAAAAAACCGTCTTTTGGGATCAAGACCGTGGCCGTGTTGACGTTGGGATGAAAACAGACGGCGTCCGCTTTTTTCAGACCTTCATCGATAAAAACACGAACGAGATTTTTGTTGTCATAAAGCAGCCCGAACGGAGAAACGGCACCCGGTGATAATCCCAGGAATCGTTTTAATCTTTCTTCGGAGGCAAAACTCAGGCGGTCTTCATGGAGAAGATGGGTCAATTTTTTGAGGTCAATCCGCTTGGCAGCCTCAATAATGACCAAGTAGTGGACAGTTCCCTTTTTATTGCGAAGAAAAAGATTCTTACAGTGTATTCCCTTAATATTGTGCCAGTATTTTTCTGCCTCTTCGACCGTAAAAACAGGCGGATGTTCAAAACGCTTAAAGGGAATACCAAGCCCGGTTAAAACATCATACACTTCTTTTTCCTTTTCTTTCATGGCTTCTCCCCTTGAAATTTCATTAAAAGCATCCACAAAATTCCCTTTTTTACATATTTTACCACATGCTTTCCTCAAACTTAAAATGTGACAGAGCGAGTAAAGGTAATTCAAAATAAGGATTTTCCTCTTCATGTTATAACTCAATGACGTGTTGGGAAAAATTTGATGCCTTTCTTTTGAGATCTTCTTAGAAGATATAGGCTTGACACCTTTTATAAGATACATATAATAAAAACCATCTCTCTTATCTATTGAAAAAATGGAATATATCCATTTTCAGCAAATTTGAAAGTTGAGCCGCGTGAAATATTGGAACATCGCAATCGTATTGTTTACGGAGAAAAACACTATCTCATCAAGGAATTCTTTTCCGGAAATAAACAATACAAATAACGGTTCACTTTAACGGGACAAAACACACAGGAGGGACAATGGATGAAGCCACAGACGGACTACAAAAAAAAGTGGAGGAAATAAAAACTCTTTACGGCCAAAAACACTATGACGAGGCCTTATCCTCCATCAAAGAAGGTGAGTCTGAATTTGGTGATAAACAAGAGATAATTACCCTGAAGAGGGAGATCGAAACAGAAATCGACAAGATCATCAAAGAAACACAATCCTACAACCGCGATGGTAATTTCAAGGCCGCTTTAAAAAATATTGATGATCTCCTACTTATGAATCCTAAATCCTTCAAGTCACTGAACAAAGAGAAAAAAATTGCCGAAAAGGGAATCAAACTCCAATTAAATAAAGCCAAAAAAAGTTATAAAGCCGGAGACATGGCAGAGGCTCTTGCTCTTCTTGAAGAACTTGTTCAAATAAGCGGATCCGAAGTGATCGAGGGCAACTTGGATAATATTCAAGAAATGCTGACCGCTCTCAAGTCAGAGAAGCTGCCGGAACAGGAACAACCGATGGTCGAGGAACAGGCAAAGGTCGAGGAGCCCGTTGAACGCCCCCCTATCAAAAAGAAAAACATCGATAAAAAATTCCAGGAAGCCCTGAATAAAATCGGAGAAAAAGAATATGAAGAGGCGCGGCTCTTACTATCTGACATCACGGTTTCAGATCCGGAACACAAGGAGGCCAAGAACCTGTTGAACATCCTGGAGCTGGATGCCAAAAAAATCCCTAATCTTTTCTGGCAGAATAGATTTGATGATGCCTTGCTGGCAATATCCATTCATCTTTCTAAAAATCCAAATGATCAGGAAATTCAAAGCTATAAATGGCGGATTCAATCCCAGGTCGCCCAAAAAGTCGAAGAGATAAAAAAAGCACTGTCGGAAGATGAATATAACTATGCTATGTCTGAAATCCGGGATGCTCTAAAGAAAAATCCTGTGGCTTTTAAAGAACTCGAGGTACTGAGAAAAAAGGCCATAGCCATGGCCGAAGGCCGTTCTCCTGACGAAATCGAAGAAGAGATAAAAATAGAAGAACCGGAAAAAGAAAAAACATCCAAACCCATTATTCCTATTATCATAGGGGCAGCAGGATTGGTCGTAGCTGCCCTTATTCTGTATTTTCTTTTTTTTGGAGGTGAAAAAGAAATTGTTCCTCTTCCCGGGCGGCTTCTTCTGACAAAAATAGAAAATATCGACATATCGAATCTGTCGGCAACGGTGGATGAATCACCACTCGACTTGGAAAACCTTCAAGCAACTGAACTTCAAGCTGGAGCGCACAACCTTAAATTCCAAAAAGGGGCCCGTATTTACACCAAAGAGATCACTCTTACCGAGGATACAACCATGGAATTTCGCATCCCGCTTTTTCCCTTAACCGTCAACATTTCTCCAAGCGGAGAAATCTGGGAAGAAGAGAAACAAATCCGAGAAAGCGGCTCTTCCCATACTCTATCCCTTCTTCCGGGAGAATACACATTTTCAATTAGACAGGAAGGATACCGGGAGCAAACCCGGGATATCGTCATCTCTGATGAAGATCCCCCTTCTCCCGTCGACATCAGTCTTATTCCAATTCCTCCCCAAGAGCCCGGAACGTTAAATGTCCAACTCATGCCATCCGGAAGAGTATATGAAGGCAGCAGGCTTCTGGCAACATTTCCCCCGTTACAACAAAATATCAGTCTTTCTCCCGGCACCCACACCCTTCGTTTCACGACGAATGAAGAAGGTTGTGAAGAAAGAGTTTTGTCATTCCGCATCACTTCCGGAGCATCCAGGTCAACTACGATCTATCTCTGCTTCGGCTTTCTTAATATCAATACCATTCCACCCGGAGCGAGAATATCGATCGATGGATCCACCGTAGATATAGAAGGTAATTCCTACGGCACAACACCAAAAGCCAACATCAGGCTCCCCAAGGGTCTCCATACGCTTACAGTGGAACATCCTGGTCACCCTTCTAAAAGCATCCAAGTGATTATTCAGACCAACGAAACGGTGAACCAATCCGTGGACTTGACCAAAGGCCCATAACCGTTAAAAATAAGGAGGTAGGACATTGAAAAATAAAGTAAATATAACGATAGGGGGGCTTTTGTTTTTTGGTATTATCAGTCTTGCCTCGATATTCCTTCATTCACAGCAAGATTACAATCAGAGGGTAGAAAGCGCTATCCAAGAATTCACAAAAGCAAATTTTGACGGAGCCATAAATATTTTAACTGCCATCAAGGACAGTCCTCAATTTTACACGGATTGTCCCCTCGAAGAACGGGAAAAAGCCCTGTTTTATCTTTCTTATTGCAATTATCTGCTTAGCGGTTGTGCAGATTCCCTTACCAACAGGGCTATGTGTGACCTCAAGCTTCATTTTCCCAAATTCGATACAGAACGAACGGCTTACCAATGGGTGGCCCGGGATTGGATTGATTGTTTTCAAAACTCCGTCTGCTCCGACTGTTCCATCATCGAGCACTACTATTCGATGGGTAAGCAATTCTTCAATCAGGATAATTTTCTCCTGGCGGCACAACAACTGATCCACGCTCGAATCCTGATAACGACACAACCTCCGCCGAGAAACTGCCCTGAATATGAACAATACAATAACTTTTCTTCGGAATATCTCAACCTGACGGAAGCCAAGTTGAGTGACATGTGGAATGATTATTTCGATACGAGAAATTACGAAGCCTGTTTTGAGATAGAAAAAAATCTGGCCAATATCGGCTCGTATCAAGACTACCTTCAAAAACTGAGCGCGCAGATTTTAACAAAAAAGACCGGCCTTGTGGAACGGGTTAACGCCGCCTCAGAAACATATAACAACACCATCACTCGCCTGCTCAACATGCAAGAATATTCTGAAATTGATTTTAACAGCTTCCAGGAATCCTGGAACGTGGTCAACCCAATCAATCCTAAATGGCTGGAAAATGTTCAGCTTTCATCTTCCTTCTCTAAAATAAACGGACAGGATATGCTTAACAATTTTATTGCATATGGAAACTTCGCTACCCAAAAATTCGACCTGAGACAAGAACCCAAAGTTCTCCAGACTGTTGCAAATTTTCAAAAATTTCTCATAGCAAATTTCCCTGAATTAGGCGAACAAATCAACTTAGAATTTCAAAAAATCCAAAACGCGCCAACACCAATCTTCAAAAACACGGATATCGGCGTTCAATCACCCACAAGAAACTGGGAATGGCATATTCCCGCTCCTCCATGCGTCCAAAGAGAAAACATGAGCGGTTACATCCGTGTCGGTATTGTAATCAGTCCTGATGGCAAAGTGGAAAATGTAAACATTACCGAAAATAAACTGAGCAGCCAGGGATACTGCAGTCAGGAATTCATAGACGGAGTCAGAAAATACTTAATGGGCAGGAAATTCGCGCCTGCAAAAAAAATCTTATACAAACCCACATCCGTTCCCATTACCGAGAACACACCGGGCCAAAGAATCAATATCTACTATTACATGGAGGCAAAGTTTAATTTAGGACAAGGTTCAGAGAAAACAGATATTCACTAACCTGTCTTATCCCTTTTCATGTTTCCCGCATTATTCATGTGAAACCCTCTAATGAAAAAAGAGCTCTGGATTGTCCTCCTTATTCCGTTTTTGCTATATGCTCAAGAACAGGTCGAGATCGAAGTCCAGGGCAAAAAGGTTCCCCTTAATTTCGATTCCAAAAAGGATGTCTGGATCATTGAAGGCAAAACCTTAACGGAACTCCCTTCGCTGAACCTGGCCGATCTCCTCCGTTTCGCCGCCAACCTGAGTTTTGTTTGCCGGGGTTTTTTCCAATCGGACACTCAAGGGCTGGGATTCAACCAGGAACAGTTCACGGTCCTAGTCGACGGCGTTCCCGTTAACAATTCCCAAACCGGTCACCACAACCTAATTCTCCCGCTTCATACGGAAAACATAAAAAGAATCGAGATTCTCAGAGGAAGCTTTTCCCCGGTCCTTTCATCAGCCGGACCAGGAGGGGTTATCAACATCATCACATCCCGTGAAAATGCCGTTCACTTCAGCCTTTCGAGTTTCCAAACCCTCAAAGCTTCCATCAATCTCGGCAGCAACCGGCTGTTTTTCAGTTCAGGATTGAAATCAACCGGCGGGTATATGGAAGGAATAGACGGAAACGAATATTTCAGCCGGGCTGGAATCCGCATCCCCATCAAAAACAGCATTCTTGATATACAGGGAAGCTGGATGATCTCTAAATTCGGGGCCTTCAATTTTTACGCCCCTTATCCTTCTTTTGAAAATTTGAGTAAAATCTGGGGAAGCCTTTACTGGCGGATGAGCCTAACGCAAAACGCAACATTATTCCTGAAATCATCAACACGGTATTCCAAGGACATTTTTCATCTCTATCGGGAATCCCCGGAGCTTTACAGCAACACACATAATACCTTTCAGAACACTGTGGAAACGGGTATCACCCTTAATAAGGAAACCTTCTCCGCCTGTCTGGGGTTGTCGGCATTTCTCGATTCCATCAACAGTTCGGGCATCAGGAACGGCGAGAGCGGATCCGCCCTAGGCGAACACCGGCGATCGCTTTTTTCATTCTTTGGGGAAGCCGGCCGGGAAACAAAATCCCTTTTTCTAAACGGCGGGATTCGGTTCACAGAAGGAACCAATTCGGGGTTAAGCGGACACGTTCTTCTTGGGACTTATCTCGGAAGCTCATGGCAAACCTTTTTTTCATTAAACAGGACCTTCCGTTTTCCGACCTATACAGAGCTTTACTACAGCGATCCATCACATCTATCCAATCCCGGTCTCAAAGCTGAAAAGTCCTGGGGAACCAATTTTTCGCTCAAACAACAAGGAGATATGGGGGATATCACCTTCAGGATTTTTTTCCATCTTACGGAAAATCTGATTGATTGGAACTGGAATCCCGGATTAAACATGTGGAACAGCGCAAATATTCAGGAAGGAAAGCACACCGGTTTTGAAGCCGACTACAGCCTAAGGAAAACTTCCTTTCAGTTGAACGTCCTCTATACTTTTCAAAAAGCTTGTTTCAAGCACGATACGGGGCTTAATGAAATGAAATACCATTATTATTTTCCCGAACACAGTCTCTCCGTCCTCTTTCAGAAAGACCTTTCGCTTTTTTCTCTTTACTGGGTTATGAAACTCGAAAAGGAGAGATTAAAATCGGCACCGACAACCGCCCTCAATATCAAAATTCTGAAGCCCGTCGGGCATTTTTTTATCTATTTGGAAATCTTGAATCTTTTCAATACCAGAATGGAAAAAATCCCCGGCCTCCCTGAAGCACCAAGAAGTTTTTCAATAGGGGCCAAATATATTTTTACAAAATGAAAAAGAATCCCAGGGAAATATTCATACCCCCGACGTTCTCCAGTTCATCAAAGATCAAAACGTACCGGACATTCAGCTTCATGCCCATGGAATCACTCAATAAATATTCAACCCCGCCGCCGAACTGAACAAAAGGATCAAACGTTCTTTCAGGAACTTCAAACGTGATTTCATAGCCATATGCAGACGTCATCTTTTCTTCTTTGGCTAACAATTTGTCCAGGCCGCCCCCGACAATTAGATAGGGACAAAATTGTCCCCATTGTTTTCTGAAAAAAACATTCAACGATAAGGACAGGCGGGAATCAGATAACACTTCGACCGTATCCCCATCAGATGGATCTTCAATTGTGAACCGGGACCCCAGGATAAACAAGCTTTCCACTTCCAGACCGAAATATTCACCAAAGCCATTGGAAAAAGATGCCCCAATTAAAGGCGGTGTATGAGCCGGAGTAACCGGGAAATCGTTTTCTCCAAGGACATAGTCTTCCTCGGCTCCATACTCAAAAACATGGTTCACTCCAAGGAACAAAGACAACCTTTTATTCTTCAGCCCACTGTAACATACAGACGGAATAATCAGAAGTACGATAAGAAAAACAGAATATTTTTTCATTGGACTCATCACCCCTTTCACGTCTTAATGTCAAACCTTTCGTTCAATCTCTAACGTAGCCAAGTGCTTTCAACTGTTCTTTTTGCTTGTTTTCGACAGACGTTTTTTTCCCCTGGAAGGACTTTTTTTCCGCCCTCTCAATAACGGCTTCCATTTGTGAAAAAAACCGGAGGGCTTCCTCTGTTCGCCGGTCAAAAACATTGTTTTTTTCCAAGGGATCTGCGGCCAGGTCATAAAAATATCTGAGTACGTTGTTTCCGTATCTAAGATAAATGGATTTTAGGTCTCCGGTACGAAGTACCCGGCCGAAATGCCCCCCATAATTCACTTCACTGAATATCCGCTCCCGGCCCTTTCCTTCAGCCTGTCCAAAAAGAAAAAAACTCATATCCCGTCCTTCAATCTCATAAGGAAGGTCGAATCCATCCGACATTCCGCATAATCCGAGAATGGTCGGAAAAAGATCAACGAGCTCCACAAGCCCTCCTATTCTCCGGCCGGACGATATGTATCCCGGACAGCTCATTATTAGTGGGACATGGATCAGTTCATCATAAAGGGATTGGCCGTGCCCCCAACCTTCGTGTTCATAAAACTCTTCTCCGTGGTCGCTGGTAAGGACAACGATCGTTTTATCTTCAAGACCTTTCTCTTTGAGAAAGGCAAAGAGACCACCACATTGCTCATCATGGAACCGGATCTGGCCATCGTATTGAGCCACCATGTTTTGCTTTTCCCTGAGGTCCAGGGATTTCCCCTTAACAAAAGGCAGAAACATCCCTAATCCTTCGGGAAACCGTTGAACGAGCTTTCCGGAATAGGAGGGATCGAACATCCTGTCAAAGGGAGGCGGAGGGTGGTAAGGGGCATGTCCGCCATGGTAATGAATGCTGATAAAAAAGGGATCTGAAACGTTTTTACCGATCCATTTTTTCACGCTTTGGGTGACTGTTCCTGCATCCCCTGAAGGAAGGGTCTCACCCGAAGCGAAAACCTTCCTGCTGACATCCAAGAACGGCTGAAGCGGAGCGGAAAGAAAGGACAGGCGGGCCGCATTCTGCAGTACATATCCCAGCACCGTCCGGTTAGCTTTGATGACGTTGCCTTCTAGCCAGAAAAAATCCTCCACACCCCGGCCGTACCCAAAAACGGGGGTAACATAGGGATTGACGGAAAACACAGACGTTTTGTATCCGAAGGAGCTAAAAATTTCAGGCAGAATAACCAGATCGTCGGGAAGGGCTGTTGTCAGCGTTTGCACATTATGAGTGCTGGGATAAACGGAAGACATATACGAAGCGACGGATTCAATGGTGTGGGATGAATTGGCGAAAGCTTTCTCAAAAACCGTTCCTCGCTCCGCCAGCCGGTCAATATTCGGTGTCGTCTCCCGTTCATAACCG
Organism: Candidatus Aminicenantota bacterium; assembly: GCA_016927475.1. Lineage (GTDB taxonomy): Bacteria > Acidobacteriota > Aminicenantia > Aminicenantales > Aminicenantaceae > JAFGMO01. Next base: position 60,133 of record JAFGMO010000018.1, on the reverse strand, counting down.
TTACAACCGACATGGTCGTACCGGAGCGCGTCCAGTACGATTAAAATGACGTTGTACGGCTTGTGGCTCTTATCCCTCAAGGAAAGACTACGGCGTCGGCCGAAAGAAAAAACACCCAGAACCACCAACAACGAAACAGATGTTAAAACAAACAGACAAGCCGCATAAATCTTGATGCCCATGGGAATAGTTTTAGACCGGTGCCGGGAAAAAAAGCGGCACATTCCCACAAAAAAAACCACACCTGCTGCCAATAACAATACATTCCAGAACAGTGACTTTCCGGAAAAAAATCCGGAAATATAATAAATATTGGCATATCCGAAAATGAAGAAAAAAACAGAGAGAAAAACGGCCGGATAAATATAACTTGCGGAGGAAAAGGATTTTCTCTTTTTTAACAACAAACGTATAACGGCCAAAATACAACCGGCCGCAAATCCTAAAACCGCAGCGGCGGCTATATGCCACAGGGAAAGAGGAAAAATATCCCCGATACCAAAAATAGATTCCCCCCGAATCATCTCAGCCAAAATATTAAATATGGCCAAAGTCCAACCGCCGAGGCAGGCACCCACTACGGAATACCATATGATCCTAAACGTTTCGGCCTTATATTTTTCTGTCACTGTTACCCTTCCAAAATTGTAACTAGGATTAAATATACCTCAATGCAGACCGTTTTAAAAATCCTTCTTTTTTTCCAGCCTTATGTGGATTTCGGTCTCCGGACGGACGGCAACAGAAAAATTTACATACGGACTGTCCTCCACAAGCTCATTGGCAAAGGGGAGTTCTCTACGGCGAGCAGCCACATTCGCGGCCTGAAATCCATCAGGCAGAAGGACATGACATCTGACTCTTCCGCCCGGCCCCGCCACTCTGAGGGAAATCCCATCCCCTTTTCTTTTGTAGTCATAAGCAAACGTACTCTCTCCTTCCCGGTAAGCAAGCCGCACTTCCGCCTCATCCACACCGGCCGCCGCCCATCGGGGGGAAAGAGTGACATCCAAAAAAAGCTTGCTGTGGTCTTGAATTCCGGCAAGGCCTTCCAAAAAGGCAAAAAGCATGGCGCTTGACCCCCAGCCGTCCGTAGGGGAAGCCTCGGGACTGGTGCTCGCTTCCAGACTTAAAGGAGAGCCGTCCGGAAAATACCAGAGATAGGTCTCTCCGGACATCGCCGTCAATGCACTATACCGTCGAAGGATATCCACTCCGTAGGATTCCCGTCCGTGTTCCAGGGCCGCCTTGGCCAATTCGCCGCCGACAAGAGGCATGATACCACCATTGATATAAGCCCCTTTCACCAGCTTCTTTTCACCAAAAACTCCATCAGGAAATGGGGGATCGATGGAAAACCACTCGGCAAAAGCAGTTCCTTCCTCTTTACGCCGTACGTATTCGTCAATAATGGAGATCGCCATTTTATGGGTGGCCACTCCCCGGTTTATGTCCATGGGATTGCTGAGACTCAACTGTATCTCTTCATCCACACCAGGAATTTTTACCGGAACCAGCTTAACGAAATGGGTATAGAATCTTCCGTTCCAACAAACGGAATTCATATTCCTCCTAAGCTCCGCAGCCCGTTTTGCCCAGAAATCGGCTTTCTTTTTTTCCCCAAAATGTGAATATAACCAGGACATCAACCGGAAGGCCTCGTAGTATCCGCTATTGTCTCCATGCATAATGCCCCAATACGTATCTTTATCGATCCGGAACTGAAGCCAATCATGTTTACCGGCCGTGTAGGCAAAATCCCAGGTATCGATGGTGTAAGCACGCTTGACGAGCCCTGTACCGGTATCCCATCTCCAGGGATGAGACATCACATAATGAAGCGCTTTTTCCATGCTTGGAAGAAGCCTTTGGATCCAGCCGTTTTCACCTGCCGCCTGCCAGGCAAGATAAGCCGCCTTAACGAAGCGGTATTCAACATCAGCTTCCACGGGGACCCTCACATATTTTGTCCAATTTTCCTTCTCACAAGGAAGCTTCTCCGGGAAGATGGTGAAATAATCAAAAATTCGCCCGTTTGCCGCCTGTGTTGCAGCGAAATGCTCCACCGCACTTGTCACATCCTTTTCGAAATATTTAACACCACGAAGCATGTCGCTAAAATCACGAATCCAGACCGATCGTGCATCGGGAGAACGATATCCCCTAATCTTCACCCCATCGATTTCGCAGTCCAGAGAATCCTTATCCAGGAAAGATTTTATCCTGGGAACTAAGTTGTCGAATTCCGGTTTTCCCGTTCGAACAAAGGTGTGTTCCGCCATACCATATAGTTTCCAATAAAGATAGTTTCCAATAAAGAACAAAAAACATCAAGCCGTACTTGCTGTTCCGTAAGAGGAGATCCCCCAAAAATGGCATTAATTTTTGTGCAAACAATAGAAAAAACATAAGATAGCGATTCGATGAAGGGAAACACACCATTTTTGGGGTACCTTTAATCGCTCCCTCACCTTGGTGCTCAACCCCAATTTTTTAAGTTTTCATCACATGCACAGAAGCAGGGCAAGATGAAGGGGGCTCTCGATGAGAAAAAAGGGGTGGCGCGGCGAAGGGGCTCCCCACCCGGAGCGACAGCGAGGATGGGGAAGAGCCGTGACAGGACCCCTCCATATATGATGCCACTGATGTTTCCAAGAAAACTTAAAAAATTGGGGGAACTTCAATTCCGTCCCGGTTGACTTCCTCCGATTTCCTGTGTAAAAACATAGTCCGGAAAAGTGATGTATATCTGGGGACTGCACATACTCGATATCGGCATCATTTTAATTTATATCCTGGTCATCCTCTGGCTGGGCAAAAAGGCGGCAGGCAAAACAAAAGATACCGGTGATTTTTTCCTTGCCGGACGCAAACTGGGTAAATTCACCCAATTTTTCCTGAATTTCGGCTGCTCGACCAATGCAGATCAAGCCGTAGCCGTATCCCGGGAGATCTATCGTCAGGGCATCGGCGGCATGTGGATCCAGTATCTGGTTCTTTTTTTAACACCTTTCTATTGGTTCTCGACGTTTTTTTTCCGCCGCGTTCGTTTGACCACTATCGGTGACTATTTTACGGAAAGATTTCGCAGTAAATTCCTGGGAGGAAGCTACGCTGTTTTCACTCTGCTTCTATCCCTGCTGGGCGGAGGAGTGGGCTATATGGTGGCGGCAAAAACCATGGTGGCCATGACTCCCAAATCTCCAGACCAATACTCCTATGAAGAAAAGCTAAGTGTTGAGCAGTTCAGGGAATTTCAAGATTTGCGCAGCCGGCGTACAGGGCTCAGTCCTGAAGAAGAAACCCGGTTTACCATCCTCAATGAAAAGAATAAAAAAGGCGAGCTGCGTTCCTTTATATCACACACCAACCCCGTTTTTTTCTATTTTATCTATGCCGTTATCGTGGGGATTTACACCATGATGGGAGGTTTCAGGGCCGCGGCCATCACCGACGCCATTCAGGGCATGCTGATCATCACTTTTTCTTTGATTTTGATCCCTATCGGTCTGCATAAAATCGGCGGCTTCAGCGGACTCCACGCTTCGGTTCCGGATTACATGTTCGAGCTTTTCGGTTCGGTGACCATGAGTGAATACGCCTGGTACACCATCCTGGCTATGGTTATGGCCAACCTAGTCTCCATTATCGCCGTCTCATCGGGGATGCAGACGGCCGGATCAGCCAAGGATGAGAACACAGCCCGGTTCGGAATGATCGCCGGTATGTTTTTCAAACGATTTATCATGATTTTCTGGGCCCTGGCGGGGCTTCTGGCCATAGGCCTATATTTCAGAAAGATACACGATCCCGACTTAATTTGGGGATTTATGACCAAGGACCTTCTTTTTCCCGGAGCAATCGGGCTTATGCTGGTCGGCATCCTGGCCGCCAACATGTCAACCCTCGACGCGGGATCGGTTTCCTACTCGGCCCTCTTCATCAGAAATCTCTATGAACCTTTCCTTCCCGGCCGTTCGGAAAAACATTATCTGTTTGTTGGACGCATCATTATCGGAATCACACTCCTTGGCGGGATCGTCGTGGCCCTTTTTATCAACAACTTGTTGGAACTTTTCAAATACATCATCTCCATTCCGGCCATTTACGGCGCCTCCATCTGGCTTGGTTTTATCTGGAGACGACTGTCCAAAGCCGCGGTTATTATCCAGATTATTATCTGTTTGATCATCTATGCTCTCATCCCCAATCTCTTCCAGGCTATGAACTGGGCCAGGCATCATCCGGCCTTTCTTCAAGAAACACAGCCGAAATCAGTCGTCATCACCACCGGAGCTCTGGCTGAAGACGTCAAAAACGGCCTGGCCGATCATGTCGGTCAGAGCATCAAAAAAGCCCATATCATTCCACCGACAGGCATTTTTTTTGAGAATGTAGCCAGCCTGGATCCCAAAAATCCCGATTCGCCCAAAGCAGGATTCGGTCGCTTTCATGCCGAAATCTGGGTTTTGAACTGGCTGGGAATCGATTTTTCACATTTCAGCAAAGCTCAGCTTGTTGCAGCAAGGTTTTTCTTTGACGCTTTTTTCCCCTTCTTTCTTCTATTTATATTCTCCCTCGTAACCCGCCCGGCTCCCAAGGAACACTTGGACCGTTTTTTCACCAAGATGAACACGCCCGTTCAGAGGACGGAAGACGAAGATAAAAAAACGCTGGCTGAGGCCTACCAACATCCTGAGCGATACAAACAAAACAAGCTCTTTCCCCGCTCCAACTGGGAATTTATGAAGCCGACACGTCTGGACTTGCTGGGATTCGGAGGAAGCTGGCTTCTGGTAGGCCTGATTATCCTTCTGCTGTGGATTATGGTCTTCCTGTGAATAGCACATGTGCACATGTGTTATTCGTCAGTCCGGCCGATGTTCCAAGACGTTAAACTCGGAATATTCCTCCTCGTAAACCATCCTGATATGTTTGATGAATATCCCGCCGTTGATGAGCATTTTGACCGTTTTGAAGATAAAATGGCCCTGTGGACCAACGGCAAAAGTCATGGCCATCTCCGCATTTTTAACGAATCTTGGGGTTTTTGCGGGAGAAAGTTCAAATTTAAGAAGCAAAAGATCGTCGGTATCAAAATAATACTTCCCTTCCCACATTTTTTCCGTTTTTTCCTTGGCTCTCACCGAAAAGACATGAACCTTTTCCCCACCCAAAATGTCGTCTTTCTCCTGTTTGAAGTCATAACGGTCCCTTCTATCGTCGCTGAAAGGAAACAGTTCCTCAAGGTTCACGGAAAAACTGCCGCCGTTTTTATCTTTATTATCCTCCTCTCTGGCGGCTTTTTCTTCGGCTTTCCTGGCTCTTTCTCGATACTTTTCGGTCACATCCTTGGATTCATCCTTTTTCGTTTCTACGGCATGGAGAATATCTTCCGACCTCGTATTCCCCACACTCCGCACCCGCTTATGAATGATAGTTCTCTTTTTGGGCTTCCAGTTTTTGTCCATCTCTGTTATCCGGGTGATGACATAGGCTTCCCAATCGGAATATTCAGGAAAAAGTTCCATTCGCTCGGCGATTCGATGTATCAATAGATTCGAATCCGAAGACTGGGATACGTTCTTTCCTGTCGCCACAACTCCAACGAGAAAACAGCCTAAAAAACCCGTTAACACACTGCGGCTCTTCTTCATCATTTTTTTCCTCCCTTTGTATTAACCTGTATTATTCACGAGTCAAGCTTGCCGCAGATGTGAGGCGTCAGCCTGTGAAGCTGTGCTCGGCACCGCGAACAGGCTGCAACAAAGCAGAGGCGGTAAGATCGGCTCGCCCAAAGGGTAAATTTGGCCGACATTTTCTTTAAAACAGTCATGGAAAATGTTTCATTTTAAATTTTACTCAAAATCACCATTAAATGATACATAATATTGAATTTATCTGTCGGTGTCGGCCAAATTTATGAATAATGCAGGTTAAAGATGATATGAATACAACCCAAAAAAGCGGCATATCGTTGCCGTTAAAATTTCGACTTCAAAAGAACGATCCTTCCCTCGATACCGTAATCGAGTTTTTTGAACGTTTTCAACCATTCTGTCAGAACTTGACATAGGGAAGCTGAAGAACTTTCTATTTTCTCGATAGGAAATCCAAAATATTTATCCTCTGCGTGCTCAGCCAGATAGTCAATACTGGCCACCTTGAATAAGCGGTCCGGAAGAAGGATTTTTCCGGCGTCAACAACAAGTTCCTCACCAACGGTAAGTTTCTCGATCCGGTTTCCAAACGGCTTGTCGTTCTTAGAAAAATAAGAATATTTCAGTCCCGATACCTGGATCCGGTCGTATTCTTTTTCTATGTCAAATTCAAGGGCGGCCCTCAATTGACGTCCATTGAGACGGAAAACAACTACCGTATTGTGAAAAGGGGAAACATGGAAAATATCCGCCTTCGTGATTGGTCCTTTCTTGATGTCCGCCCGTACCGCGCCGCTGTTTATGAGCCCGATCTGCGAGCCGCATTTCCAGCATAAGGCATCCGCAATCCAGTTTCCAAGAGGATTTTCCTTCATGTTGCCCCTTCGGCTCATATCTTTTTCAGCCCGGCCGATGACAATCTCGTATTCTTTATCGATTTTTCCCTCAATTTCTTGAACAAAAGCCTTTACTTCGGCTGAAGGCTCCAAAGGAACATCGGCCCATAGCCGAATCAATTCAGGTTCATAACTCACAATTTCGCCGTTCTCCACTTCAAGCTTCAGTAAACCCATTGTCTCCAGATGTCCGATGGTCGACTGGACTAAAACTCCATCGACATTTTCGAATTTACCATCCTCGGATGCTACCAGAACAACATCGATATGGGGAACCTGCCGGGCGATTTCCACACCTTCCTTGAACCAACCATGGTAGAGAACCACAATGATATCCGTTTCCGTTTCCAGCTCCACTACGTATTTCTTTAAAGCTTCGATGGAGGGAACAACCGCTAATCCCCGGGTCATTTCCCGCGAGACTTCCTTTAAAAAATGATCCTCCATAACACCTATGACTCCTACCTGAAGGTTCCCGGCGGACAGGATCTTGTAAGGATGCGGGAAAAAAAGCCGCCCATTTTCCTCATAAACGATATTAGCCGAAACCGCAGGAAACCGGGCTGCCCCGGCAAGCTTCAGAACATTGTCCTTTCCACGGTCGAAATCATGGTTACCGAAACACCACAGGTCATAACCCAGGAGGTTGAGGAATTCAATCATCACTCCGCCGTAGATCCCCTTGTATTTCAGGTCTGCGGCCAGGGTACCCGTCAACAAATCGCCCTTATCAAAAATAAAAACATGGGGCATATTCCGGCGGATTAAATCCAGATAATGGCTGAGGGCTTCCATACCTCCTATAAACCGTTCATGACCGCCGACCAGCCGGGTAAAAGGCTTATAAATACCGTGAATATCATTGGTATGAACCAGGGTTAGAGTCTCCGCACAAAGTAAGGGAAAAGATGTCGGTACGGTTAGATAAAAAACCAAAAAAAACAGGAGGACTGCTCGAGTTTTTTCTTTCACTGATTTTTACGATTATAAATTGCTGTTGTTTAAACTTAAAAATGTATACCAAACCCCTTGTTCCAAGTCAATCTTAAAAATAATGGAAAAAAAGGAAGCCAACAAGGAAAGAAAAACAAGAAATCCGGCTCAGGTTCAACTTCCCTCTGGAAACATCAGTTCTTGTTCATAACCCTTACAGGTATAATAAATAGCCCTGTCAAAAAAAATCAACACCCTGTTGTTCAGGTCCAGAGCCTGGTTGAGTTCAAGCGCAGTGTCGAGAAATCCCGACCGCAGCACCTTAAACCACAGATGGCGGCGGATCAAAATCAAAGCCTGAACGACCTCGGCCAGAGGAAATCCTTCCTTCCGGCGCTGGGCGCCGAGGGCCATGTAGTGGCGTGCGATATCTTCTTTGGATGTAGCTCTGGATATCCATTTTCCCAGTTGACTGTAGACAGTATAGGCCCGTTGGTACAGTTCCCGCTCATCATATGTATGATAGGTGGGAGTCCCCCAGTGAGATCCCAGATCCTTGAGACAACTTTTAGTCAGTTCATCAGCACTTTGCTCGATGAGCTGCACCAAATCACGTGAAGGCCCTATGCCAAAATCCTGAAACATCTTATTCTCCCCAAATAAAATGTAAGAAGAGTTTTGCATTTGTCAAGTTTATCTCATTATCCTAGGGGGAAAAGATGTGACATAGAGAATTTTTGAGCACGATAACCGTCAATATAGTGAAAGCAGGCACACGGCAAAGGATGGGCTTCACAAAATATTTTATCAAGGAGGTCCTATGAAAAGGAATACAAAATCCCTCACGGCGGTCACGGCGACCGTACTGCTGGTGCTATGCCTGGCACAGGTGATGGCGCCCCCCATTCTGGAGGGATGGGACGAGAGCGAGTGCACAGCAGCCTATATCAGATGCTTATTCGCAGCAGGAGTCAGCGGTGTTGCCAATGTTATCTTTGGTGCAGGTATGGCTTCTTTTTGCACGGTCGGACTAGCCTGGTGTAAAGAATTTGCTGCATGAGGAGTTTATGATGAAAAAACAAAAAAGATCAACCGGAATAATCGTCGTTTTGTTCCTCTTTGTCGCCTTTCTGCTGACTGCGTCCCCCTCATACGCCAAGGTAAAAGATGAAGAGTGTCAAGAGAAATATGAATTATGCATTCTCGGGCACGGCGGCTGGATTCCCGGCATCGCTGGAGAATTCGGCAGGGCCTACTGCACAATAGGATTGACGTTCTGCCTCGTTTTTATGGCCTGATAAGAGGTAAGGCATTAAAAAAAGGAGCGGAAGATGTGGGGAACAAAAAGATTTTTTGTGCTGCCGGCAGCGGTCTGGTTCTTGTTCTCGTTCGTTTTCGCCGAAAGAGAAATCAAATCCATATGTCTGGAGGAGATTCTCTCCATAGGCGGCCTGGAGAAGGATGTGATCTTCGCCTGGTCGGACCTGGCCACCGACCCTCAAGGAAATATCTACATCCTTGATTTTATGGATTATTCGATGAAAAAATTCGACGACAAAGGCACCCTCCTCCTGAAAAAGGGAAGAATGGGCCAGGGTCCGGGCGAGTTCATCAGTCCCCGTCTTATCCGTTTTTTTGAAGGCCGGGTTTATGTGTCCGACCTTTACAAACCGGGAATACAGGTTTTCGATACGGATCTGAACTACCTTGAAAAAATCCCCTTGGCCCTCCCGGTAGTTGACTTAGAGATCACAGACCCCGGCCGGTTTATCATATCCTCACCTTCCGCTCCTTCTCCCTCCGGTTTGATGACCGTCGGCCGCAAGGGTTTGCTGAAAACACCGTCAAAACGGATGAAAGAAGGAGAAGCTTACTGGTCGTCTTTTACGAAATTCGCCAGGGACAAGCAGAAAAACATTTACCTTCAGTATACCTTTGCCGACCGTATCGAAAAATTCAATAAAGACAACACAAAAATGTGGTCGGCTTCGCTTCTCGGAAACATAAAAGCGGAATTCGAAGACTCAACGGCCAAAGGAGGGCCTTCCAAGCTTCCTCAAAACGTTGTCTTCAAAAATATCACCCTTGACAGATTCGGATATGTTTTTATCCTGGGAGGCCACTTATCCCGGCACAGAAGCAGGGACATTTATGTCTTGGATCCTTCCTCTGGAAAGCGGATCTTTACCTTTACTCTTCCCTTTCCGTCACATACCATCACCTTCGATCAGAAAAATCACCTTTACTCCGCAGCCGATGAAGGAACCTGTGTCAAAAAATACGCCCTGACCTACCGCTTCAAAGAAAAAAGCGGAAAAAGCCGTGACAACAAAACGGCTTAAAGATCACTTTTCCCGGAGCTGTATCGGATTCCCCACCGGCCAAAAGATCCTAGGTTTGAGAATACCCTTTTGGACGCTCTGGGCGTTTTCGCCGGTCAGAATGAAGCGGTATGTTCCCGGAATTATATCCGGAGAATTCCAGGTCAATTTATGGATCCCCGGGTTTGGCCGCAGCTTCAAAGTGGCTATGGAATGTCCTTCCGGGTCCTCAACAGAAAGTTGAAGCGGCTTCTCCTCTTGTTCTTTAACGTAATAAAAAATCTGCAGACCCGCAGCTTCGTTGTCTGTCCTTATGTGGGCGTCTCCCGTCATATGGTAGTTGCCCCAGAGGGCTCTTTGCGAATAAGTTGAAACCGGTTTGGGAACGATCGAAAAAAGATGAAGCTCCTTGGACAAAACCTCGTCTATCAGCTCTTGAAGAGGGGCTATTTGTGTCACCCAAACTCCCCTGCCGTAAGACCCCACGACCAGGTCTTTTTCCCGGGGATGAACCAAAAGGTCCCGTACGGGAACCGGCGGCATGTTGTTTTGAAAGGGGGACCAGTTTTTCCCTCCATCCAAACTGATATAAACCCCTTTATCGTTTCCTAAGAAAAGAAGGTCCGGATTGACGCTGTCCTCAACAATCACGGAAACGGGCGCATCCGGAAGGCCGGACGATATGTTCTCCCATGTTTGGCCGTAATCCCGTGTTCTGAAGACGTAAGGCCGAAAATCATCCTCCCGGTACCCCGACTTGGTGACATAGGCCCTTCCCTGTTCGTGACGGGAGGCAAAAACACGGCTGACCCAAGTTTGAGGACGAGCCCCGGCTTCCACAATGCGGTTCGTTCTTTCTTCCCAAGAAGCCCCATGATCCCGGGTGACGTGAACTTTCCCGTCATCGGTTCCGATCCAGATGAGACCCGGTTTAAGAGGAGACTCGTCAATGGTGGTTATGGTGCAGAACATGATGTGACCCTGGCCGGCGATCTTGACAGGATCGTTGGTCGTCAGATCCGGACTGAGCTCTTCCCAGGCATCTCCCCTGTCAAGAGAACGGAGAAGCATCTGCCCGCCTGTATAAAGGATATCCCCGTTATGCGGAGAGAGAACCAGGGGTGTTGTCCAGGTATAACGATAAAATGGTTTACCTTCGGGGGCTCTGGGAGTTATTTCTATTCGTTCTCCCTTTAGCTGGTCAACCCTGTGATGTTTCCCGAACTGGGTGGTAAAATAGAGCCAGCGGTTGTTTTTTGGATTGACCTTCGTGTACATACCATCCCACATTCCCACAATGACCCAGTCTTCAAGACCGACACTTCCGGACCATCCGTTGCTGGGTCCTTTCCAGGACTCATGGTCTTGAAGACCGGCATAAATGTTGTAGGGTTCGGCGTTATCAACCTCAACGGCATAAATCTCGCCCAAAGGAATCTGGTAGAGATGAAAGGTCGTCAGGCCGGCATCATAAGAAACATAAAGCCCGCCATCACTTCCCAGCATCATATGCCGGGGATCATGCGGATTTATCCAAAACGTCCGGACATCGCCAAAATTTTTGCGGAATCTTCTTTTCTCGCGCCAGCGGGGCCACGTTTTTCCCCCGTCCAGAGAATACTGCATGCTGACTCCAATGAGATACACTTTTTCCGGGTCTTTCGGATCGACGGTGATTTCGTTAAAAGAATAAGCCGCCTTTCCACTGAGATCAAGGCCGTCGGGGCTGACCTTCCTCCAGGAATCCCCGCCGTCATCGGATCGAAAAATTTCCCCGCCGATGAGGTCTTCGTGCGATTGGTCGGAAAACTCGTCAAACTTGACTTCGCTCCGCTTCTGTAATCCGGGCTTGAGATTAAGATTTTCGATGACGGCATATAGAATGTCCGGATTCGCCCGGTGGATATCGATCCCGATACGGCCCAGTTTTCCTGTAGGAAGCCCTTCGGTCAGAATATCCCATGTACGGCCTCCGTCCTTAGTCCGGTAGATACGGCTTTTTTCACCACCGGCTTCATAGTGCCAGGGAAGCCGGACCTTATCATAAGATGCGGCATAAAGAATATCCGGATTTTTTTGGTTTATGCAAAGATCGACAACCCCCACCTTATCATTGATGTACAGGATTTTTTCCCAGGTTCGTCCCCCATCTATTGTTTTAAAAACACCTCTCTCTTCATTCGGGGAGAATAAATGTCCCATTACCGCTGCGTAGACGATGTCGGGATTTTCAGGATGGAAAACAATGCGTCCGATGTGATGAGAGTCTTTGAGTCCCATACAATGGAACGTTTTCCCTCCATCAGTCGACTTGTAGATACCGTTCCCGTAATAAGAAGAACGCGCGTAGGAATCATCCCCCGTTCCCACCCAGATGATATCGGCATCGGATGGAGCGACCTCGACGCAGCCGATGGCATTAATCCCGTACTGGTCAAAAATCGGCTGGAACGTGGTGCCGTTGTTGACGGTTTTCCATAAACCGCCGTTACGTGGGGCGGCATAATACGTGTAAGGACCATCGGGCCCCGGATTCTCAGGCACGGCAATATCACCAATCCAGGCTCCGGACCGAAAAGGCCCCAAGTTGCGGTAGGTAAAGGACTTGAAAAAATCCGGCTCTTTCTTTATCGCGGAAGTTTGTCCTTGTGGACAGAAAAAGAAAAGGTAAGCACATCCAATCAGGAAAAGTCCAAGACGTTTACGAAAGGAACGTTGACGGACCGAAAACCTTCTTAAGGCGGAATAATATTTCATCATTTCTCCTTGGCGGGAAAATTTTATGCGCCCTTATTTTATGCCTGGTGTTCATCATTTTCAACACATTCAATTTCACACAGGCACCCTTGTCATGACTTAAAAAAACGCCTCGATGATACACCCGGAAAATTCTTAAAAAAAACGCTTGCCAAAATCTTTTTTCGGCCCTATATTCATGGATCAATTAACCCGCTTTATTCACGAGTCAAGAACATGGACGCCAGGCATCGCCTCCATTGCGTCAACTTCATCAGGAAGTTTACCTCGAATTCCATCTTTTTTCTGATCCCTCTCCATTTCCTGCAGATCGGCCTGCCTGGCTGGCAAATCGGACTGATCATGGCCTTTTACGCCTCAGCACCCTTATTGTTTTCCTTTCCCGCCGGATGGATCAACGACAGATTTTCCATCAAAAAGCTTATCCAGGCAGGTCTTGTAACCATGAGTTTGACTCTTTTTCTTATCGGCCGGGCCAAGCATTTTTTACCCATGCTTTTCCTTTTTCTCATGCTGGGTATCGCGAACAACGCCCTTGATGTTTCAATCAACAATTTTTTCTACAAAGACGGGAGGGATGCCAACCAGAACAAAAAATACGGACTGCTGGCCTTTTGGCTGGCATTGGGAGTGGCCGCAGGGACTTTTTTTGGAGGATTTCTCACAACCTACGCCAGATTCGAAGTTCTTCTTAACGTGTACGCTTTTTTAATGCTCGCACCATTTTTCCTTGTCTTCCCCATCGGCGAGGGGAAAAAAGCTATGGTTTCCCTTCAAGCCTATCGCCTTGGTATCCTCAACCGGAAAACCCTTGCTTTTTCAGTGATGATTCTGGTATTGACTCTTCACTGGGGTGCCGAAGGTACGGTCTACAGTCCTTTTCTGAAAGAGCATTTCGGATTGAGCCATTTGCAGCTTTCATTATATATATCCATTCCGCTTTTTTTGATGGCCCTTTCGGCCTTTCTCTTTAGTTTTTTAAAATACGATCTGCGTAAAAATAACAGACTTTTCCTTCTGGCCATGTTTTTATCCGGGCTGGGACTTATTATGATGGTTAACAACAATCTTGTCGTTTCTTTCGCGTTTCGCATCCTCCATGAGATTGGAGACGGTTTTATTGGAGCAGCCTTGGCCCTCACCATCTCACGTCTTTTCAGTAAAGACAGTATCGGCGGAAGCTCAGGAATCCTGTTAATGATCATGACTTCCGGCCATATGATCGGCTCCCTGGTTTTTTCATCGCTTGGTTTTGGGGCCGGGCTTCACTGGCCCTTTATCGTGGCCGGGGGACTGCTTATTCTCAACGCTTTCTACGGCCGTTATGTTTTCAAATGGGAAAGATATTAGCCGGAATAACGACAAGCCGGTCCGGATCACAGCCCGGAAATCTCCAGGATTTTTAAACAAACCTCCATGAAATCGTCGCTCCGGCAACGGTAATCCGCCGCCCTTTCAACCTCCGGTCCGTTGGCATTAAAAGAAATGGCATATCCAGCCCGCTCCATCATGGGGACGTCACCGGCACTGTCTCCGACGACAATCGTTTCAGAGTCCGGTATGTTAAATTTCCTCATCATTTTTTCCAGCGCTTTCCCTTTTTCCAGATGACCGATGTTGATCCGCACCCCACCCGTCAGTCGGCCTCGACAGACTTTCAGCTCATTGCAGAGCACATAATCAAAATCCAGCTCCTGTCTCACACGTTCCACGATAAATTGGATACCCGTGGAGACGGCGGCCAGCATGAAGCCTTTATGTTTGAGAATATCGAGTGCTTTTTCCACATTCCGGGCATAAGGGACCTCTCTAAAAAGGGCAAAAAGATGACCTTCTTCCATTCCTTTCCAATGGGCTGCATCAAGCCGGCAGAATTTTCGGTAGCTTATTTTGCCGTCAAGAAACATTTTTTGGTATTCATCCGCCTCATCAGCCCACTGCCCCAGCCTTTCATGAAGGTACTGCCAGGAAGACACATGCCGGGTAATGGTGCCATCTATATCCAAAACAACAAGCCTGAATTTCATTCCCATCCTTCCTGCCTTCCTTTAACAAAACCCGTACGGAGGGCAGTCTTTGCTTCCCCGTTTTTGTCTTCCATCCTGTCCAGGGCAAGCTGGCCACAAGCAGCCTGAATCCCGCTTCCTTTTGAATTCCTGACAGTGACCAAAGCACCATAATCACAAATTATATCTCGAAAATGCAATAATTTTCTTTCAGGCGTCCCCCGGAATTTCGCCCTTCCAACAGGACTGCAGGGAATAAGATTGATTTTCGCTTTCATGGACCGGGCTATTTCAGCAAGACGGCGGGCATCCTCATCATCATCATTGATACCCTCGATAAGCGCGTATTCAAAAGTAATCACCCGTCCCGTCACTTCTCTGTATTCTTTACATGCGGCCAGGAGCCTGGAAAGTTTGTATGTGCGATTGACGGGAACAAGCCGGTCACGCAACCGGTCATTTACCGCATGAAGAGAGACGGAAAGCTCCACCTGGAGCCCAAAATGTTGAAGTTTTTTTATGCCGGGGACAAGACCGCAAGTAGAAATGGTGATTCTTCGGGCACCGATCGTCATCCCCTCTGGGGAATTTAATATTTGAAGGGCACGGACAAGGTTGTTCCAATTATCAAGCGGCTCACCAATCCCCATAAAAACAACATGTGTGACTTTTTCTTCATATAAACGCTGAACAAAAAAAACCTGGCCCACCATTTCAGCCGGATCAAGCTGTCGAATCAATCCTTTGGCGCCGCTGGCACAAAAAGGGCATCGGAAGCGGCATCCCGCCTGTGATGAAAGACACACAGTCCTCCGCCGCTTTCCCGGAATAAGAACAGTCTCTATCGTATGGCCGTCCCAAAGCCGCCAGAGATATTTGGCCGTCCCATCCCTAGTACTCACGGTTTTGATATGCTGAAGGGAACCTATTTGGAAATTTTTTTTCAATCTATCCATAAGAGACTTCGGAAAATTTGTCATCTGGGAAAAATCATCGACTTTTTTCCGGTAAACCCAGTCCATGAGCTGCCCGGCTCTGTAGGCGGGCTCGCCTATATCCGAAAAAAGGATCTCCAAACTTTCCCTATCATAATTAAGGATGTCCTTTTTGCATTCCGGCATAGGCTTATTCTAACACAGGTCCACCTGCACTATTCAGGTTTGGTATGGATAGAAAAATATTTTGACTTTTTATATTTCTCCGGCCGTTGGATTCACCTTATGAAATCGACGGCGTTTCCCGTAAAATTCCAGGGCGGTCCATCTGTCAGAGCCTGTTTTTCCACACGTATTCGGGTGGAAGACATCATTTTCACAAGAAGAACCGTGTTCGGAGGCGGGGCCAGGTCAAACCAGCGGACGGGAATGTAGCGGTAAATCAGTCCGTCCGGTGTTACCTGGTTAAATTCCCGGTCCACCTGTCCGGCAGCCAGTGGAGTGAATGTGTACATTCCCGAGTTGAATCCCGGCACGGAGGTTCCCATGGAAATGATGGGACTGGTCGGGTCGACGTTGTCATGGACCAGGGCCATATGAGGGTCTTCGGGATTGGTGGGAGCCCCTTCCCTGAACCAAATACCCTGGGCCGTTCCCGGCACATCCTGTTCCACTTCTCCTTCAATAGGGGGAATGGTCCGTAACTGACGGCCACGGGGACCTACCTCTCCTGCTATGGACCTGAGAAAAGCCTGAAGAGCGGGAGAATAATAGTGGACGGGCGAGACGGCATGGAGATAGGGATGGTCGGCAAAACGCTCCTTATTGGCAAAATCTAGGGTAATACGCTCATCAATAGTACCGAAGTCCAAACCGTACTGTCCCGGCAATCCTCCTGCTGTTCCGATCACTTCGCCGGCCTCAACGGGTATCATAACATCTTTCCGGCAGTGTGTGTATGTTGCTCCCCCTGCTGTATACGTATCACACTCGGAGTCATCAAAACCGCCGGCGGTATCCAAAATCCAATCCGACAAAGAGCTCATATGCCCGAACGTGGTCCTGAATTCCTCACAGGGTTTGATCTCGATAGTATAATCCTTGTATCCCCCTGTAACATGGTCAACTTCGACAATACAGGTGATATATCCATCTCCGGGACAGTACACATCTACCCGGACGGTATGATCTTCCAGATAAAAGCCACCGTGCCCGGACGGCAGCGTATGGCCGGGCGGATTCATATGTCCCAAAACAACAAAAACACGGATATTAGGTATTGACAGAGGCAGAACGGTAAAGAACATCTCAGGTGTGGTGAACGATCCGCAGCTCGGGAGTTCTAACTCCTCCTCTTCTTCCTTATTGCAAGCGGAGAGATTGAACAACAGAAAAAGGACAAGAACAAGTGAACCGATCTTGAAAAAGAAACCGCTTTTTATATCCCCCATATAAAACCTCCTGCAATGTTTCTCGACTCAATTTTATGGATTTATTTGTTCCAAGTCAAAATCTTTTATGATTTTCTTTATTGAATTAAAATTCATATTATTATATTATATTTATATTATTACTTAATAATAATCGACAAAATAATAATGCAAAGAGGAGGTCACTATGGCAACCAAGCGTTACAAATACAGACAAAAAAATTTGAAACATATTTTCCATCGTTCTGAAACGTTCGCTTTTTTTATTTTAACTCTGGCTATGATTTTTCCTCTTCAGGCCTATCCGGAAACAGAACATAATTATAGGCTCAAAGGACATCTCGAGCTGGGGTATTTAGCCGTTGTTTCCCACAGAATCCAATTCAGTGAAGATGGAACTTATTTCCCCTACCACAAGGAAGGCGCTCAGGATAATCTATTTTTTATCAACAGAATGAGCCTGGATTTCCAATTATCTTCGAGGCACACTCTCATCTTCCTCTACCAGCCCCTTTCCCTTCAGACTAAAAACATCCTAGAACGGGATATAAAAGTAGACGGACTTGTTTTTCCCCAAGGAACTCCCATGCGTTTTGTCTATAACTTTCCTTTTTACCGTTTGAGTTATCTCTATGACCTGAATCGTAATCCGTACAACGAATTTTCGATCGGACTATCTCTCCAAATACGTAACGCCACCATCGAATTTGAATCCCTGGACGGCACTCTTTTTCGAAGCAACCGGGATATCGGCCCCGTTCCCATTCTCAAGTTCCGGTGGCGGCGTGTTTTCGACAGCGGTTTCTGGCTCGGCTCTGAAGCTGACGGTTTTTATGCCCCTATAAGTTATATCAACGGCAGCGACAATGAAGTCGTCGGAGCTATATTGGATGCCAGTTTCAGAATGGGTGTTATCTTGCCTAAAAACACTGAAGCATTTTTAAACATTCGTTACCTTGGGGGAGGAGCCGTTGGTACAAGCGAAGATGAAACAGGACCAGGTGATGGTTACGTAAAAAACTGGCTCCACTTTTTGACGGTTACGGTGGGAATTAGTGTCTCTCTCTTTTAACGACGTCAAGCTGTATTATTCACGAGCCAAGCTTGCCGTAGATGCAAGGCGTCGGTCTGTGAAGCTGTGCTCGGCACCGCGAACAGACCGCAACGTAGCAGATGCGGTAAGATCGGCTCGCCTTTAGGGGAATTTGGCCGATATTTTTTTGAAATAATATATGGAAGATGTTTCATTATCGATGTTTCCGGATAATCTCTATTAGTGATATATATTCCAGGAATTGTCTGTCGGTATCGGCCAAATTTATGAATAATACATCTTAGAACGGGCCGAGTCTGATAACGACGAGCCGCATTTTATTTTTTTGCCCGGCCCGTTCCAAATGTTTAATAAAATGCAATGAATATGCCAATATCAACACAAAAACGTACTCCCCATTCCAAGCCTATAATAAAACCAGAAATCTTAGAAACAATCCTCTCATATAAATCCTAAAGGAACCAAAATCTGTTTCATTGTGAAACAATCCATGTCCGATGGCGTACATCTTTTGCAGGGGAGACAAAACAACCATGGGAGAAAGACCAAAAACCATGAAACATAAAATCAAAATTTAAAAAACAATTAAAAAACCATTGAAAATTTTTTTCATTTGTATTATAAAGTGTTTCCCACTTAACCGGATAATTAAATAATTAATTAGTTAAAAGTGTTTTCATGACACCCGAAAAGAAAGAAATACGCATTCGAAACGCCCAGATTTTTAAAGCCTTGTCCCATCCCATACGTCTTCACATGGTTGAGCTTCTTTTAGAAGACGAAAGATGCGTAAACGACATTAAGGACCTTTTTAATGTCACCCAACCCAACATTTCTCAGCATCTGAACATCCTTAAATACAGCGGCATCGTGAATTACCGCCAGCAAGGAAACCTGCGCTGTTATTTTTTGACGAAAAGAGATCTCATAAATAAAATCATACAGGCTGTCAAATGAGCTGGAAAGATACAAAAATCGGTATTCCTTTCCATCTCGTTTTTGTGTTTTCAAAAAATACATCACTTAAAATTCAGGAGGTTTAAATGTCCAAAGTAGCGATTACGGTTAACGGTACAGAAGGAAAAAATGTTTTTCCGCCTTTTATTCTCGGCTCATCAGCCGCTGCATCAGGAGACGAAGTCCACATTTTTTTCTGTCCCGGAGGAGCACCTGCTATGGTTAAAGGCGTGATCGAAAAAATGGAAGGAAAAGGTCTGCCGAACTTGCTGGAACTCTACGAAGGCCTTTGTACTCTGGGAGGCAAGATTTATGTCTGTGAATTGGCCCTGGAAGCTAAAGACCTGAAAAAAGAAGATTTCAGAGAAGGCGTGGAAATTATCGGTGCCACCACGTTTATTAATGAAATCAAGGACGCAACGATAACGTTTTCATTCTGAGTCCATATCATTTATACATTTTTTATTCAATAAGGAGGAATAAAATGGCTAATCAAACATTGGACGCTTTAGGATTAAAATGCCCCCAGCCCATTCTTAAAGTGGCGGCCCTCGCCCCTAAGATGAGCGCGGGAGATATTCTTGAAGTCGTAGCCGACTGCGAATCTTTTCCCAAAGATATCAAAGCCTGGTCAGAAAAGACGGGAAAAACACTTCTTTTCTGCAATACGGATGCCGAGGGAAAACACACTGCCCAAATTCAGTTTTAATCACTCTCTTAAAACATCCGCGATAACCATCCGAAGGAAGAAGATAAGTCTCCCTTCGGAACTTAATCAGAAAGAGAGAAAAAATGAGTTCCGATTTTAAACCGAATATTGTGGGCTTTTTGTGCAACTGGTGCTCCTATGCAGGTGCTGATCTTGCCGGTTCAAGCAAAATGGAAGTCAAGCCTTATCTATCCGTGATACGTGTTATGTGTTCAAGCCGGATAAATTCAAACCTTGTCCTGACGGCACTTCTCTGGGGAGCCGACGGTGTTCTTATAGCCGGGTGCCATCCCGGCGACTGTCATTACGAACAGGGAAATTATTACGCCCGAAGAAGATTCGCCCTGCTGAAAAAGATCATGGAAACTTTGAAGCTTGAACCCGACCGGCTTCAACTATCCTGGGTTTCCGCATCAGAAGGAAAAAGATACGCAGAAGTAGTCAACAAATTCTCCGACGAAATCACAAAAATGGGTCCTAATCCCATCCACAAGAATCCCAAAATCTGAGGAAGGGAAAAACAAAAAATGAAACAACATAATGTTATGGTGGTCGGAGCAGGAGTAGCCGGAATGAAGGCAAGCCTTTTGCTTGCCCAGGCGGGAGTAAAAGTACATCTGATCGAAAGAGAATCACTCATCGGCGGTCAAACCATCAAATTTGAAGAGGTTTATCCAAACATGGAGTGTGCTACCTGTATGGTAGCTCCCATCCAACAGGATGTCCTCCAAAATGAGGATATTGAAGTATCCCTGCTCAGTACGTTAAAAAAAGTTGAGGAAAAAAGCGACAGCTATGAGGTCGAAATCGAAAAAAAAGCACGCTATGTCAGCCTTGAAAACTGCATAGGTTGCAATGCCTGTTTTGACCCCTGTCCCGTTGAACTCGACAACACATTTGAAGAAAACCTCTCAAAGAAAAAAGCCATATCCGTTCCCTGCCCGGGAGCTCTGCCGAATGTTCCCACCATCGATCCGGCGAACTGCCTTCGGCTTAACGGGAAAAAGAAAGACTGCAAAGCATGCCAGGAAGCATGTATGTTTGATGCCGTTGATTTTTCCCAAAAAGATGAGAAGGTCAAGATCGACGTTGGAGCCATTATCGTCACAACAGGATTCGACATGTTCGACGTCAAACCTTTGGACGAGTACGGCTACGGGAAATATCCGAATGTCTATACGGCCATGGAATTTGAAAGGCTTTATGCCCAAAACGGGCCCACTGAAGGCAAATTGGTCTTAAGAGACGATAAACCCATCAAATCCATTGGAATCATTCATTGTATCGGGAGAAAAGAACTGGGTTACTGTTCCGGAGTTTGTTGTATGTATTCCGCCAAAATCGCTCAATTTCTCAAACATAAAGCCCCTGATGCAAAAATTCATGAATTCTACAGGGATCTCTGCATTCCAGGAAAATCCTATCAAAATTTTTATGAAAGCACTCGGAAGAAAGGGGTAAATTTTATCCGCTTTAATGAAATTCACGTCGGAAAATCGAATGGGAATATCGAGATCACCTGCAGCGAAGAAAATGGGCAAGACCAAAAAATCAAAGCCGACATGGTCATCCTTTCACCAGCTCTCATTCCTGGAAAAGATACGGAAACTCTAGCAAAAATTCTGGGCGTCGGGTTGGACACACACGGTTTTTTTGCCACACAAAACCAACAGCTTTCTCCCGTTATAACTGAAAAAAAAGGCATCTTCATCGCGGGATGTGCAGAAGGACCTAAAGACATTCCTGACTCCATCGCCCAAGCAGAGGCAGCCGTTGGAAAAGTCCTTTTGCATCTCCAATAAAAGAGGACGATATCATGAAGAGGATAAAATAAAATGAATGGAAATATAGGAGTTTATGTTTGTGAATGCGGGCCCAACATTGGAGAAAAGATTGATATCGACAAAGTTTTGGAAGCGATAGCTTCTCTTCCCCATGTCAAAGTAGCCAAGCGATTTGGCCTTCTTTGTTCCAATGACGGGAAAAAATACCTTGAAGACGAAATGCGAAAGGAAGAGCTGACTCATGTTGTCATCGCCGCCTGTTCCCCCCGGGACCATGAACAGACTTTTATGACCGTTGCTGAGCGGGCGGGGCTCAATCCTTATCTTGTTCAATTGGTCAATATCAGGGAACAATGTGCCTGGATGATACCGGACAAAGAAGCAGCCACCGAAAAAGCCATCAAATATATCCGTGCCGGAATTAGCCGCGTCTCCCTTCACCAAGCCTTAACAAAAAAGGAATTGGAAGTCTGCACCGATGTTCTCGTCATAGGAGGAGGTATTTCCGGGATCGAAACCGCACTTTCCTTGGCCGGTGAGGATAGGAAGGTTTTCATTGTCGAAAAATCCGAAGAACTGGGAGGCAAGGCCAACAAACTGTCCCGGCTTTTACCACATCAGGGTTCCACTCTTTCACTTATACAAGAAAAAATCGACACATTGAATAAAAACGCCCATATCGAAGTTTTTACAGGAAGCCAGGTTGTGGACGCCCGGGGTTTCCTCGGCAATTTTGAGGTGGTTATACAAAAAGGGGAAAATGCCGGCGAGCAGGAAATCAAAGTGGGAGCTGTCGTCGTCGCCACAGGATTTGATCTCTTTAATCCGGAAGAAAATCCTGCCTATGGGTTGGGGAAAGTTGATAACGTCGTAACCTCTCTTCAACTGGAAGAGATGATAAAAACGGAAAAGGTCCTTCTCAAAAACGGCAAACCACCCCGGTCCCTCGCCCTTATCCATTGTGTCGGACGGAGTGAAAAAGGTTACTGCTCCAAAACATGCTGTCTTAACATCCTTAAAAATGCCCATTTCCTTAAAGATAAAATCAAGGATGTGGACGTAACGGAGATCTATCGGGACCTTTGTCTTCCCAATAAAGCGGACCAGGATTATTACGAAGAAGTTGAAAAGAAGGGAGTCAAATTTCTCAGATCAAATGAGATTGTCAACATCAAGGCAGAGGGCGGTCAGATTTCTGTAGAATACAAAATCGACGGAAAATCAAAAAAAATTTCTGTCGACATGGCCGTTCTTTCTCCCGCTATGATTCCGTCCGCCGATTCAAAAAAGATTGCCGAAATGCTGAATCTTCCCCTCGATCCAACCGGTTTTATCAAAGAAGCCCATGGGATGCTTGAACCCATCGCCACCCCCATCGAAGGAGTGTTCGCAGCCGGATGTTCCCTTGGACCGAAAAACATACCTGAATCAATCATTCAGGCACAAGCCACAGCAGGAAATATCATCTCCAGCTTGATTCCGGGCAAAAAGATCAAACCCGAGGTTAAAGTTTCGGTAGTCCGGGAAGAATTCTGCACAGGATGCCAGACCTGCCTCTCAGTTTGTTTTTACGGGGCGATCAGCTTTGATCCTCACAAAGGGGTATCCGTCGTCAACGAGGCCATCTGTAGAGGCTGTGGGAGCTGTGTCGGCAGCTGTCCATCAGGAGCCATACGCTCCAAACATTTTACCTATACCCAACTCTACAGAGAAGTCCTGGAAGCCCTGCGTTAATATGCAAAAGTTACGAGTCAGCAGAAAAGGAGAAAAGAATGAACTCCACAGGTAAGGAAAAAAAAGAGAAAACCGCGACAGGAAAGATTCTTTCCGTTGAAGGCGATCTTCGAAAAACCATAAAAGGGCTATTGAAAAAACTCCTCAAAAACAACACCTTGGATGCAGTTCTGGTTCCCATGAAGGCGCCGGAAACGGAATCGTACGCCTGGGTTCTGCTTGAGGATGAGACGCTGCTTGACGCAGCCGACCCCCTACCGCCTGTTATGACGGTTCAGGGAGGAAGAGCTCTTGATAGTATTACCAAGCAGGGAGATGTTTATCTTAAAATCGGCGCTCTCATGCGGCCCTGCGAAATACGAGCCGCTGTGGAACTCTATAAACTGAACCAGGTTAAATTAGAACACATCCATCTTATTAGCATAGATTGTCCCGGAGCCCTACCCCTTAAGGAATACATGGACAACCCGATAAAATCAAAGGAAAACTTTGAGAAAATTGTACAAAAAGGGGACAAAAACGAAGCTTTAAGGCCTGTCTGTCAAATCTGCCAACATTTCAGTCTTCTCTCATCACCTTCAACCGAAGAGACAAAAGCCTCTTCTTCACCAGACACAGAGAACCATTCCGCCGCTGACCTTCACATCGGCTTTTTCGGAGGAAACGGAAAAAAACTCTGTCTTACGGCTTCAACCTCCAAGGGAAAGGACCTCCTGGAAAAGCTGGAGCTATCCCAGGACGATTCGCTGGAATATTGGAAAGCCGCCGGTGAAAAAATACGACAATCGGCTCTAAAAAATAGAGAATCATTCAATAAAGAATGGCAGGAAAAAATCGGCGGTATCGAAAACTTTACCACCGCCTTAGATGCTTGTATCAACTGCCATAACTGCATGAGGGTCTGTCCCGTATGCTATTGCCAGCAGTGCTATTTTGACTCAAAAATCCTGGAAAACTCACCCGAAACCTATCTCCAACGGGCACAGGAAAGAGGATCTCTCCGGTTTCCTTTAGACACTTTGTTATTCCACCTTGGAAGGATGTCACACATGGTTCTATCCTGTGTTTCCTGCGGGGCTTGCGAAGATGCCTGTCCCATGTCCGTTCCCGTATCCCAGATATTTTCCATGGTCGGGGATCAAACCCAGAAGAGTTTTCAGTATGTTCCGGGAACCGATAGAAACGTACCGCTGCCGCTGCAGTCCTTTTTGAAAGATGAATTCTGTGAGGTTGAGATCCCATGTGAATGTGATCAAAGTTTATTAGGAAAGGCATAAAAAATGGCCAAAGCACTTAAAATCAATAAAAATACGGAAGAAGGATTACTTCAACTGCTTGAATTCCTCCTAGACAGTGAAAAGGTTGAGGGAATTTTTTCTCTCAAGAAACTCAACAAAAACGGAAACATTGCATATTCATTAATCACAAACAAGGATGAGCTGAAAGGAGCGGTTCCTTTGGATCCGCATATGCCCGTCAATGCGGGAAAAATTCTCTCCCATTTTACTTTAGCTGAAAAAACCAAACGCCCTGTTGCTGCGGTTCTTCGCCCTTGTGAATTAAGGGCTTTTGTCGAACTCATTAAAAGAGCCCAAGGCAGCCTGGAAAATATCCTTCTTATCAGTTTGAGCTGCGGTGGTGTTTTCCCTATTGATACGATGAACAACGGGGATGCAAAAAAACGTTCTTCCAGCTACGCCGAATCTCTCAAGAAGGCAGAAAACTCACCGGATGTTAGGAAAACATGCCAGAGCTGTGATAATTTCCTTCCGCAATTGGCTGACATGACCGTGCTGACCGTTGGGAAAAAAGATGCGGACAAAGAATGCATTATTTACCTCAATACAAAACAAGGTGAAAATTTTGCCAAGGATGCTCCTGGAAACACCATTTCCGCGGAAATCGAATCTTCCGAAACGGAAAAATTAAAATCCAAACGGAAAGAAAACAAGGAAAAACTCTTTAAGGATTTCGAAAAAACGGGAAACGGGATCAGCGGTTTTTCCAGGGTTTTCGCGGCTTGTTTGGGATGTCATGGATGTGGTGAAGCTTGCCCTATTTGTTACTGTACACTTTGCGATTTTGATTCAAAAACTTGCGAATATAAACCTGAAAGTTATGAATCCGAACTGGAACACAAGGGCGGACTTAAGATCCCCCCGGGCACCCTGTTTTATCATCTCGGCAGAATGAGCCATATGGCTGTTTCTTGTGTTGCCTGTGGCATGTGCTCCGATGTATGCCCGGTTAATATTCCGGTTGCCGACGTTTTCACCAAAGTCGGAGCCGCTCTTCAGGACGTATTCCAGTATTCTCCTGGAAAAGACATCGAAGAGCCCGTACCTTCAGGTACATTCAAGGAAGAAGAATTTAAGGAAGTTGGAGAACATTAAAGTCTCTTTCAAAAAAGGACGATTATAATGGATAAAGATTTCACACCGACAATCATCGGTTTTTTATGCAATTGGTGTTCCTACACAGGAGCGGACCTCGCCGGTACGGCCCGGATGCACATCCCTCCTTCCATCCGGATCATAAGAGTCATGTGTTCGGGTAGAATCGATCCCCTTTTTGTTTTGAGAACCTACTTAAAGGGTGCTGACGGCGTCATGATGATGGGCTGTCACCCGGGAGACTGCCATTACCAAAAAGGCAATTACAGCACGAGGCGGAGATATGTAATGCTCGACACCATTTTAAAAACCCTGGGCCTTGATGAAAAACGCATAGGGTTGTGGTGGGTTTCAGCTTCGGAAGCACCCCGTTACGAAAAAGTCACCAACGAATTCACCGAAAGCATCAAAAAAATGGGGCCCAATCCTGTTTTCAAGGAAATTTTCATCTGACCTGCTGAAAAAAAACCGGATTTACCTGAATTTTTCAACGTTTCATTGACAATTTTTTCCTGATTGATAAGATTAAAAGTCCGTTGAGTCCAAAAAAGGTCCAAGAAAATAACGCTTAAGGACGTGGGAAAAAATTGCTAAAATGAGATCCACAAAAAATAATTTCGGTGAACGTAGGGTTGTCGTCACCGGCATGGGAACGATCAATCCCATAGGAAACAATGTCCAGGAATTTTGGGAAAACCTGACCGCCGGAAAATCAGGTGTCAGAACGGCCCAACATACGGATTTAAGCGAGTTTAATGTCAGGATTGGAGGAGAGGTCGACTTTCCGGATAATATCGGTGACTTTTTCCCAAAAAAACTTCTCAAACGCGTCGACAGGTTCATTGTTTTCGGCCATGTCGCCGCGGTCCAGGCTTATAAGGACGCAGGGCTCGAGCCTTCCCTGGTTGAAAAAAATCCCTTTCGGTTCGGAGCCGTCATCGGCACTGGGGATGCAGGAAATGGACTCCATTTCGAAATGTGCAAAAGGATACAAAAACAAGGAATGGAATCCGTCTCTCCTTATTATGCCGTGGGCGTTATACCCAACATGCCGCCGGCTTTCTTCGCCAAAGAATTCCATTTTCAGGGACCGAATTTTTCCGTTAATTCCGCATGCGCCACAAGCAATCACGCCATTATAAGCGCCATGGTGCTGATCAAAGCAGGCGCAGCCGATGTTATGATATGCGGTGGAACGGAAGGAGTCCTCAATGAAGCCGGCTACTCCGGATTCTCCATTATCTATGCCCTTTCCCGGAGAAACGACAGCCCGGAAACGGCCAGCCGGCCCTTCGATAAGGACCGGGACGGTTTTGTTCTCAGCGAGGGAGCAGGAGTCCTCTGTTTGGAAGAACTGGAATTCGCAAAAAAAAGAGGCGCCAACATCTATGCCGAACTCAAAGGATTCGGATTGTCCTGTGATGCCTATGACCTTGTCGCTCCCGATCCGGAAGGAAAAGGCGCCGCAGCGGCGATGGCCCTCGCCCTTCAAAACGCTCAGCTCAACAAGGGAGACATCGAACTCATTAATGCCCACGGCACTTCGACCATCCTGGGAGACGTGGCGGAAAGCCGGGCTATCCGGCAAGTTTTTGGAGAACGTACGGACCAAATTTATGTCCACAGCACAAAATCCATGATTGGACACCTGATCGGGGCGGCCAGCGGAACAGAAGCCATTGCCTCAATCCTGGCCATTCAGAAAGGAATTGTCCATCCTTCCATCAATCTTTTCGAAATGGACCCCGAAATCGACCTCAACATCCCTTCCAAGGCGCCGGTTGAATTCCCTGTGAACAATGTTTTATCCAACAGCTTTGGATTTGGTGGACAAAACGCCAGCCTTATCATTTCCCGATTCACAGGCTGAGGAAAAAAACTCCTATTCCCAGCATTCAATGAATGTGAAAGGAAGAGGCAACATGAATAGAAAAAAAAGATTTTGGCGGTGGACGGCGTTTATCTCTTTCCTTCTGCTTTTGTGGGGCGTTGTTTCATGCCACAGGCAAAACCAAAACTTCACATTCGTCTTCCTGACCGACATTCATATTCAGCCGGAGAAAAATGCACCCCAGGGATTCGAAAAAGCCATAACGCTCATCAACAAACTTGATCCGGATTTTGTCATTACAGGAGGAGACCTGATCAGTGACGCTCTAGGACAGAATTTTGAGCAGGCTATGTCCTTCTACGATCTCTATCTTCGGCTCAGTAAAGGATTCAATATGCCTGTCTGGAACACAATAGGCAACCATGAGATTTTCGGCTTACTCGAAAGCAGCGGTGTCGACCCTTCGCATCCTCAATATTTCAAGAAGATGTATGAAAACAGGATCGGCAAAAGATATTATTCCTTTGACTACCAGGACTGGCACTTTATGGCGCTTGATTCCATAGATGCCACTGACGACCGTAAGTACATCGGTTGGGTTGGGACCGACCAGTTGGAATGGATTGCTGAAGACCTCCAAAATATCGAGCCGGAAACTCCCATCGTTATAAGCACCCACATTCCTTTTATTACCGTCGACAGGCAGATCAGAAAAGGATCCACGGAAGCCAATCCCAGGGGATTGGTCGTTGTTAATTCAAAGCAGGTTCTCGACCTTTTCAAGAATCACAACCTGAAACTGGTTCTCCAAGGACACCTGCATATCCTTGAAGCCATTACAGCGGCCGGAATCACTTTTATTACAGGCGGCGCCATATCAGGGGAGTGGTGGGACGGTCCCTACCATGGTGTCGAGGAAGGCTTTGTCCTGGTTAAGGTTAAAGGACAAACATTCGACTGGGAATACATCGACTACGGCTGGGAAGCCGTTCCCGAACAAGAAAAGCTTGAGGACAGGGGATCTTCTTTATAATCATCCCATTATCACAAGTTAAAGGAAAAGAACTTCGGCAATGGAAACGCTGCAGACCTTACCTTCTCGTAAAACCTGGCTTATCACCCTTCCAAAATAACCGTCATAGTCCAGACGTTTGGAAAGAAGCAGGACCTCACTGTCCGGAAGAACCGGTTCCAAAAAAAGAGCACCCAAAACCTTTGTCGCCCTAACAGCTAAAGGTTCGGCGTTTTCGGCTATTGTTTTCCTTTTGTTGACGACAAAATACGTCAGACACAATCCCAGTTGCCCGGACATCTCAAGCTGAAGGGACCCCGGATAAAGGGGAGCTTCCGGAAAATGACCTTTAAAAACGGGATCTTCAGCCGGAATGAAGCGAACCCCCAGGATAACCTCCTCCCCCGGAGTCAGGTCCAATCCCAGAAGTTTATCGATGAGCAAAAAAGGCTCCCTGTGGGGAATAATTTTTTTGATATCCTCGCGTCCGCAGTCCAGTTTATGGAAGGATGATTTCGCCTCTATATGATCCAGAGGAATAAGCGGTTTTTTCCGGAATGTACGAAGAAGGTCGGAAAAAGGTTCCAATAATCTCTAAACTTTCCGAAGACGTCGGGCAATGACATCCTCGATGATATTACAGGCTTCGTCGATGTTTTCCCTCGTAAGCTGAGAAGAGACGGAGATGCGGAAACGCCGGGAATGGGCGGGGACGGCCGGAAAATCGACCGGTTGAAGAAAAAGCCCCCGCTTCTGAATCTCTGCCGCCATCTCAAAGAGGAGTTCCCCGGAAGATCCGATGATAATGGGAATGACCTGAGATTCGGTCGCCCCCATATTCAGGTTCAACGCATCCAGGTTTTTCTTAAAATAAGCCGTGTTTTCCCATAGCTTATCGCGAAGCGAAGAATCTCTGGTGGCTACCTCCAGGGCTTTTATCAAACCGGCCACAATAGGAGGAGAGGGAGCACAGGAAAAATTATACGGGGAAGCGTATCCCTTAAGATAACGGATGATTCCGGCATTGGAACAGACAAAGCCCCCGACCCCGCCGAAAGACTTGGACAGCGTGCCGAAGGAAATTCCGATCTTATCTTCCAGGCCGAAATGCTCGGCCACTCCCCTGCCGTTCTCTCCGAACATCAGGGTGGAGTGGGCTTCATCAATGAGAAGTTCCACATTATCGTAAGGTTCGCAGAGCTCGACGATCTCGGGAAGCTTGACCAGGTCTCCATCCATGGAATAAACCCCTTCTACGGCGACAAGAATGCGTTTATCCTTATTTTCATCAAGAAGGCGGGCCAGGTCTTCCACGCTGTTGTGCTCAAACATCCGGACCTTAGCTCCGGACAATTTCCCCCCGTCCAGAAGGCTCTTATGTCCCTTCTCATCCAGGAGCAAAAGATCCCCCTTGCGCAGGATCCCCTGCATGATTCCCAGATTTCCCCCTAATCCGCTCGAGAAAAGGATGCAGTCCTCTTTTTGTTTGAATTCGGCCAGCATGCGGGCGAACTGAACATGAAGATCAAAGGTTCCGGAAAGCAAAGGAGCACCTGAAGCTCCCAGTCCGTATTTTCGCAATCCATCTATGGCGGCTTGAATGACTTCGGGATGAGACGATAAACCAAGATAATTATAGGATGTCAGGTTGATAACCCGCCGTTTCTTGTTATCCAGATTGCTCAGTATTTCGGTTTCCGCGGTGGGAGCTTTTAAAAGCTGTTGCTCGAAAAAACTGAATCCAGCTTGTATGCGGGGATCGCTCATCCATTCGACAAAATCGGACGGAGGCTTCAGAACACTTGAGTTGTCGTTATAAAAAAAGTCCGCCAAGCTGAATTTGAGGGGATCATCCATTTGATAAACCTGACTTAACCTCTACTCAATGAGGCTCCGCACCGGTTCTTTCTTCACCCTCAATCCGTAAAAAACTCACGGAAGAGGATTATTTAATATATTCCATGAATTTATCCGTCAACTCATCTATCGTTTTGATATCTGAAAGTTCAGCTCTCGGGATTTTTATCTTGAGTTCCCGCATGGAGCAGGAAACCACCTCGATAATATCGAGGCTGTCCGCCCCATAATCTTTCATCGATTTTCCTCCATCAATCTCGTCCTCCTCGATATCTTCAAGATTGTCCAAGATATTTTTTTTGATGATGCTGAAAACTTCCTCTCTAGTCATTCATCTCCTCCGTCACAGGATAATACAGACACAAATCGAGTCTCTTCAGAGGGATAATATTATATTAGGCGAAAAAGTGCAAATAGGAATATCGATGATTCACATTTTTATTTAAAAAAGCGGGTGTTCGCACTCTGAATTGTGATTATAAATCAACACTTAAGGCGGTTTCCGGGTTTACCCATTCCGCTCCATTTTTTTCTTTTTTTCTTTTTCTTTCAAATAACGCATCATCATGTTATCCCGGAAACTCATGCCCTTATCGGCGGTAATAATCTGGCCGTTTACAGCATCCAGGAGTCCGCTGCATAGGGCAAAAACGGTCTCGCCGCAGTTTTCGGTCGTTATAAACATCTCCTCGGGAACCCCCTGTTCTTTGAGGAAATCGAAGAACTCTTTTCCGAATACCAGGGAGAAAGATTCCGTGTTCACGGGTCCGAAACGGATAATATTGACACGGCTTCCTTCTTCAAAAAGATGAACAGACAGGTACTTGGCGAAAAATTCCAAAAGCGCCTTGGAAGCGGCGACATAGTCATAACCGGAATAAAAATGGTCGGGTCCGTCGCTTGAGATACCGACGATATGCCGGGGATAACAATCAAATACCTCATGGATTTTTTTCGTGTACTCAATAAGCGGCCATGTGCTGTAATCGAGCGTTCGATAAAGAGAGCGTTTCCGGTAATCCCTCAAGGAACGGGCTCTCTGGGCTACACCGACATTGCTTATAAAAATATCGATTCGTTTTTCATGCTTTTTCACATCCTGTAAAAGCGCATCCGTATCCTCAGGAATGGCCACATCGGCCTGAAAAAGTAAAGGAGGAGCCGCATTGTTTTTTTTGAAAAGATCGTAAAGAGGAGTAAAATCGTCCGATCCCCATTTATAGGTGAGATATGTCCTGGCTCCCGCCCGGCCGAACACGAGGGCTGCAGCCAATCCAATGCCTTTTGTGCCTCCGGTTATCAACACCGACTTGCCCGACATGTCGATCCGGATCATTTTTCCTCCTCTTCCTGCCCGGCATATAATTCCTCCACCGCCTTTTTTGTTTCAGGGTAAGCAAAGCTTATCCTGTGCATGAGGTCTTCTTGAAGACGGGCTTCAATCAGCAGTTTTTTCTTTCTGGCAGCCAGTGTGTTTTTCAAAATAGTGAGGGATTTTCGGTTTATTTCACTGATTCTCAGCGCGATCTCTTTCGCTTTAGGAAGGATTTCTTTTCTGGGAAGAATGTAGTTGATGTTGGTCGATCTTTCAGCCAGTTCCCTCCCCTTGAAACGTTTGCCGGTATACATCATCTCATTGGCCAGGAAAGGACCTACAAGCTCTGGAAGGAGGGTCGTACAGCCCATACCCGGAGTAAAACCAAGGGACATGAAGACCACGCCGTAGCGGCTCTCACGGGCCGCCAGGACGATATCGCAGCACATGGCCATGACGAATCCCCCGCCTACGGCATGTCCCTCCATGGCGGCAATCACTGGAAAGGGAACCTGAACAAGTTTCTCCGAAATGAGCAGATCCTTAACAAGAATACGGCCTTCGCATAAATCGAGAAGGTTTCGTTTTTCCGCTCCGGCGCAAAAGACCTGCGGCAAACCTTGAAGGATCAAAACCTTCGGTTCGGCTTCTTCGATTCTCTCCAGGCATTGAATAAAACCTGAAATAAACTCATCGGTAAAAGTGTTGTTGGTTGCCGCATCATTCATGCGCAGGGTGGCCACACCGTTTTTCTCCACCTGCGTGATTATTTTTTCCCCCATGGGACACCTCACTCGACCAGGGATTTTTCCGGCCTGAATTTTACAAACCAGGGCGGTGTTCCGCCATTCAGAAAAGATTTGATGGCCGCCGCTACCTTCTCGTCATTAACCAGCTCTATAAGTTCTTTCCGCGCCTCACCGCATTTTTTCCGCAGCATTTCTGAGATCATTTCGCCTGTAAACCGCTTGATCCGGGCCAGAGCCTGGGGTGAAGCCCGCATCAACCGTTTGATAATGCTTTTAAGCTCTTTTTCCAGATCCTGCCTGGGGAAAACCTCGTCCGCCAACCCACATAAGCGGGCTTCCTCAGCCTGAAGTTTTTTTCCGGTTAAGGTGACATAGCGGGCTTTAGAAGGCGTCATGCGCAGCAGCAGAAGGAAAGGAAGGACGTTGGCCGGAATAAGCCCCAGGAAAACTTCCGGAAGTTCAAAAGAGGCGTCATCTGCGGTTACGACGATATCACATGCCGCCGCCAGCCCCACTCCTCCCGCTTTAACGTCTCCCTGAACGAGTGCAATAACCGGTTTCGGCGCTTCGATGATGCCGATCAGGAGAGACGAATACAGGGAAACCGCCTCCTCAAGATGTTTTTCTGCCTGGTTTGCCATAAGACGCTCCAGGTCCATCCCCAGACAGAATGCAGGACCGTTCGAACGCAGAAGAACCACCCTCACGTTTTTATCATCGAAAGCCGCATCCATAGAAGATGACAGTTCCTCGAGGCGCTCAAGGTTCAACCTGTTTCCCTCACGACCATCTGTCAAGGTTAATAGAGCCAGGGAAGAATCAATCCGGGTCTTCACAAAAGCCATGTATCAGCTCCAATCATAGACCCTTCGAAAATCCTTCACCTCTTTCAGATAGAGAAGCCCTTTTCCCTTGTAGTAACTGTCAAACCAGTTATCAAGGAGGGAAAGGTCGGAAACAAAATTGGGATTCTCGATGTATGTTTCCCGTAAATTCTCAATCTGTTCATATTCCTCGACCGTTACCTTACGCCGCGCGTCCAGATGGTCGTCTAGGGCCATATTCTCGATGATTTTCCTTGCTTCTTCGCAAACGATCCCGCTGTAAAACTCCCCTATAGCCCCGGATCCATAGGAGAAAAAACCGATCCTGTCACCCGGATGAAGGTCATCGGAAGCCATAATAACCCCGCATAATCCGACAAAATTGCTTCCGCTGTAGGTTGAGCCGACTTTTTGCGAATAGCGCAGAGCGGGACGGTTCTTTTCATTAAAACTTGCGACAACCTCCGATTTTTTCCGGGGCTTGGCTAGGTTGCACAGCAGACGGTGGGCCTGAAACGACATGCCGGGAAAGGGCATGTGGTAAACATTTTTCTTAAAATAAGTGTCGAAATCCACATCTCCCACATTTTCCACATAGTGTAAATAAGAGCCTTCCAGGGCATCCATATAGCTGTATAGGCTGATCTGGTTGTTCCCCAGCTCGTCGAAGGCCGAAGGCCTGAAGGTATCGTAGACATCCGTGGTCCAGAATCCCTTTTTTTCCAGTTCATAGGAAATGATTCTTGGGGAATCGCTGACCAGGACGGCGGCTGCCACCCCGCCGAGGACAAACTCGTGGTCTTTGCGGAAATGTTTGCGGCTGAAATCCGTGGCGATAACCAGCGCCTTTTTCCCTCGGTTGAGACCGGCGGCGATCCAGTTGAGGGCCGTATCCAGGGCGGCTACGGCACTATAGCAGGCATGTTTTGTCTCGTAATTCCGCACCCGCGGCGGAAGCCCCAAAGCACGGTGGAGGTTGGTCGAGATGGGTTTTCCAAAATCGACTCCCCCTTCGGTACCGACAATGAGAAGACCGATATCCCGCTTATCTTGATCGGTTAGAACCGGTTTGGCCGCATTGGCTGCCATGGTTACCGTATCTTCATAGGGAGGATTCAGAGACCTCGATTCGATTAGATACGATTTGAGGACACGTTCCGGATCTCTCCCCCTGGCCAGAGCAAGGTCGTACTGGTTCATATAGAGGGAACATCCATACAGGTTTATCTTTTCGATTCCTATCTTTTTCATAAAACCTTCTCTCTTTCAGGGAGCATAAGTCAATCCTCCGGAAACTCTAATGACTTCTCCGTTGATGAATCCCCCCTGGTCGGAACAAAGATAATAAACAAGATTGGCAATATCTTCGGCCGATCCTATTCTTTTCAGCGGGCAGTGTTTCATCCAGAATTCATGGAGGTTTGCCGCCAGGTTTTCTTCGGTCATCCGAGTGGGAACATAACCGACCGTAACCACATTGGAGGTGATCCCTTTGGGCCCGTATTCTTTGGCCAGCGTCCGGGTCAAACCGATGAGGCCCGCTTTGCTGGCCGCGTAATTAACCTGCCCGCTACAGCCGTCTTGGGCTAAAGAGGATATATTGATGATACGACCGGCTTTGTTGGAAACAAAATGCATTAAAAAACTGCGGATGACGTAAAATGGACCCGAGAGGTTGGTTGTGAGGACTTCCTCCCATTCCTCATTGCTCATCAAAACCGCAGCGTTATTCCGGACAACAGCCGCATTGTTGACCACCGCCCGTATGTTTTCGTAATCCTCGATGACCTTGTCGGCAAGACTTTCAATCCTTTCCGGCTCCTTTACATCAAGCCGGTAGAAACGGATATCGGCTTTTTCGTTTAACCCGGAAGCCAGCTTTACGGTTTCTTCGGCAGCCTCCTTATCCCTGGCATAGGTGAAAGCACAGCCCCATCCTTCCTTGACAAACTTCAACACAACGGCTCTCCCGATTCCTCGCGAGCCCCCCGTTATAAATACATTCATGGTTTATCCCTCATATCTTTTAATGAGCGAACAGCAGTTCAGCCCCCCGAATCCGAAAGAGTTTTTGAGCATCATCCGGATTTGGTGCTTGACCGGCCCGTCTTTGCAAACATCCAGGTCAACTTCAGGGTCCAGCCGGTCGATATTAATCGAAGGATGGAGCATCCCATGTTCCATCTGAAGAATTCCCCCTATGGATTCCACGATGGGCGCCGACCAGCAGACATGCCCCAGCATGGACTTGGGAGCGTTCAGCTTCAACGCATAAGCATGTTTGCCGAAAGCTTGTTTGATGGCCTTGATCTCCAGGGTATCGCCGACAGGCGTGCTCGTGGCATGACAGTTTACGTAATCCACTTCTTCGGGCCGCACTCCAGTATTTCGCAGCAGGTTTTGTATCAAGCGTGCCTGTGTTTCCGCGGAAGGGACCGGAAGATGGTTGGCATTGGCATTAGCTGCAACCCCCAACACTTCGGCCCTAATGGATGCATTCCTTTCTTGAGCAAAATCGAGACTCTCGATAATAATCGTTCCCGCCCCGTGGGAAGGAACAAAACCACTTCGTCCGGCGTCAAAAGGACGGGAAGCTTTTTCCGGCATGTCGTAGTATTTTTCGTCAATCGCCAAGGTGTCAAGATAGGCCATAGCATGGATATCCGAGGAAGTCATGTCGAAAATCGCTCCCGACACGATCATAACATCACATTCGCCGCTGATTATGTTCCTGAAACCCTCTCTCAAAGCAATATTTCCACTGGAGCAAGCCGCTCCCATGGTGAAAGTCGGCCCCTGCGCTCCCAGAACTTCAGAGATGGTGGCCGGAATGTTCGGATCGAGGGCCTCGACACCAAACAGGGGTTCGATATAAGCCGGCTCTTCTTCAAACTGGTGGATGTTTTTGAGGACATAGTTGGAGTTAAAATTGTGGCCGCCCACAACCACCCCGAATCTGTCCGGATCGATATCGACACCAAACAAACCGGCGTCCAGAAAAGCATGGATAGCCGTTAACGTAGCGGCTTTGTTGGAAAACGTCATGTTCCTGAAAAGCTTACGAAGCTTTTTATGAAGGTTTTCCTCTATTTGGCCCCTCAATTGTTCAAGCCGGGATTTAAAGTCATAGTCTCCCAGGTCACCGCCGATTTTGCAGTCGACCTTGCTGAGGTCAAGAGAGGTCCATCTTTTGATCCCTGATTTTCCCTTAATTAAGTTGCTATAATACTCTTCAAGGGTATCTCCAAGAGGATTAATCGTATCCATTCCTGTTATTACAACTCTTCTTTTCATGGTTTGCTCTCAACGTGAAAAAAAAATTATTAAGGGGGTATTATATCAGTTAGGGCCATGAATCTGAAATGTTTCTTAAAGATCCGAGAGTTTCTTTTCCGCTCAAGGCCGGACTTGGGGATTAACGTTCTGTCGTATAACCAATTTTACAATTTTTTTCCAAACAGACGGTACTTTTTATAAAGACGTCCGCCCCATTTGAGGATGGGATCAATCATTTTATGGTTGTTTTCCACAACGATGGAACATTCCGACCACCGGTACCCCGCTTTTTTGGCATTCAAAATGGTATCCATAACAAGAACAAGGTCGATACCCCTGTTGCGGTATTCTTTGAGCACACCGAATAAAAACGTTCTGAGACCAACCGCCTTTTTTTTCGCCATTAAAAAATACCACCAGCCAAAGGGAAAAAGCCGTCCGTTCATTTTTTGGATGGACGGATTGATATCCGGAAGCGTTACGGCGACGGCAATGGCTTCCCCTGCTTTTTCTACGATGAAAGCCGTCCGGGGATCAACGATTAACTTCAGGGCTTCAGCGACCTTGTCAAACTGCCCGTCAGAATAAGGAAAATGTCCCCAATTTTCCGCCCAGGCACCGTGAACTATCCTTTTTATCTTGGCCACTTCTGATTTGATATTTTTGATATCTATAGGACGGAAAACAAGCCCTTCTTTTCTTTTTATCCGTTCGCTTATTTTAAAATACGTATCCTTGATGCTAACGGTCTCATCGACCTTAAAAGCCAGCCAGTCGATCTCTTTCTGATAGCCTGCTTTCGCCATCTGATCCAGATAATAGAGAGGATTATATGTGGTCATGATAACGGGAGTCGGCGGGTCTTCATCAAAGCCATCGACCTGGAAACCGATTTCATCATAGATGGTAAAATTTTCAGGACCGATGATTTTTTCCATTCCGCGGCCCCTCAACCATTCTTCAGCTGCCCTCATGAGAGCTTGTGAGGCTTCTTCATCCTCGAGACATTCATAAAAGCCGAAAAAACCTTCTTTAGTCTTATGGAATTCGTTATGCAGGCTGTTGATATGAGCGGAAACTCTACCGATCGTCTTCCCTTCTCTCAAAGCCAGAAAAAAAGCAGCCTCACCGAATTCAAAAAAAGGATTTTTATTCTTATTAAAGGTATTTTTCATGTCAAAAATGAGCGGGGGTACCCAATTCGGATCATTTTGATAGACCTTCCATGGGAATTTGATGAAGTTCATATGGTCTCTTCGACTCAAAACTTCTTTGATCTCAAACATGTTATACTCCCGCAAAAAAAAGGACGCTTTGAGATTGTTTATATTACAAATAAAAAGATAAGGCAAGTTATATGAAAAAGATGAAATGATAAAATGAAGGCTGGTTAGTTGTTTTCAGAAGAAAGCATTTTTTCGATGTGAAGACTCAGAGAACGAAACAATCTTCCCGGAACAATAAATTTTTTTGATTTTTTCTCTTGGGATGAAACCCCTTGCTCCCAGGTAACGTTTATCCATTTAACCAATCCCGCCTTCCTTTTGACACTGACAATTTTTTTCCAAGGAACAAAACTTTCATGAAAAAGAATTCCCTTTTCGCCCACGGCGATGTGGTAGCGGGCTAAAAAAAGAAGCAGAAACAGAATGAGCAAAAAGCCGGTGCAGCCAAAATAATATCTCTCCAAGACAAGAATGGAATACAGGTTGTATCCGAAGTAGGCGGCGAAAACGCTCCAGGTAAAAAGATTTAAAGGAAAGCTGAACATCAAATGAGCTATCCACAAAATCCTATTACGGCCGGTCTTTTCCAGCCTGGAACGGACACCCCGAACATATGCAAAAAAAAACGTCAATCCACAGATAAATACCACAATATAAACCAACCAAAAAATGTTCATGACTTCCTCACCGTCAGTATTATTATTCGGCATAAACAGAAATGCAGGAAATTTCCGTTCAATTCCTTTCAATAGATAGACGCGGAAAAAACACGGAATTTCTCACCCCTTTATCAACGCATACCTCATAATAAAGATCGCCGCTACAAGATAATGCAGCCAGTT
The DNA here is from genome assembly GCA_016927475.1 of Candidatus Aminicenantota bacterium. Classification (GTDB taxonomy): domain Bacteria; phylum Acidobacteriota; class Aminicenantia; order Aminicenantales; family Aminicenantaceae; genus JAFGMO01. The sequence goes on along the minus strand of JAFGMO010000018.1, from coordinate 21,632 downwards.
GAGTTCTTTCCCCCTACCCCCCAGAAGTTTGATCAGCGGATAAGCGATAAATCCTATAGCCAGCCCATCATGGATGTTATAGCTCAAAGGTATTCCCAGCATGATCAGGAAAGCCGGGATCGACTCGGAATAATCCGCCCAGTCGATTTTTTTTACATTGCGTATCATCATCGCTCCCACAATAACCAGGGCGGGCGCCGTTATGGGAAGATAGCTCCCGACCATTCCCACCAGGGGGCTGAAAAACAGCGCAACCAAAAAGAGGCTGCCGGTTACAAGACTCGTCATTCCCGTCCGGCCGCCGTACTGGACACCGACCACACTCTCTATAAAGGACGTTACCGTGCTCGTCCCTGAGCAGGAACCGACGACCGTCCCGACCGCATCGGAAATGAGAGCCCGGTTGGCCCGGGGCAGCTTGTTGTCTTCCATAATACCCATCTGCTCGCCCACTCCAATGAGGGTTCCCATGGTATCGAATATATCCATAAAAAGAAAAACAAGAATGAAAGGAAGCCACTCCAACTTCAGGGCTCCGCCCAAATTAAAACGGAAAAAGGCATTGTCCTGAGGGAATCCGATAATTCCCTGGTACTTTACGGCCCCCACGATAAGGGCGAGAAGAGTAGAAAGAAAAATACCCCAGATGACAGCACCTTTGACTCCCCTGACAAAAAGGACGGCCGTAACGAAAAGACCGAAAATAAAAATTAAGGTATCGGTCTGAAAAAAATTGGCATGAAATTTAACAAGAGATCCCTGGGAATCAACGATGACTCCGGCGTTCTGAAACCCGATAAATGCGATGAGAAAACCGATCCCGACGGCGATGCTGTTTTTAAGACTTGGACTGACGGCATCAATAATGGCTTTTCGGAACTTCAGCAGAGAGAGGATGAGAAAAATAATCCCGGCGATAAAGGTGATACCCAGTGCGACTTTCCAGCTCTCCGTTACCCCCTTGGCTGTCAAGGCCATGACCACGGTAACAAAGAAAAAATTTTCCCCCATTCCCGGTGCTTGGGCAATGGGAAAATTTGCATAAATCCCCATGAGGACAGTGGCGATAAATGCGGCCAGACAGGTGGCCAGCATGGCTGCGTCCATACTCAATCCCGTTGGATTCCCATTGAAATCCGTAGCCAGGATGGCGGGATTGACAAAAATGATGTAGGCCATGGTCAGGAAAGTCGTCAGCCCGGCTAAAATTTCTGTCCGTGCCGTTGTGTTATTGGCACTGAGGTGAAATATTTTTTCAAACATGGCCCCCTCCCCACATTTTCCTAAATCACATTTTCCAGCTTACACCCACGCCGAAAAGATAATTGTTCGAATCGTAATCGACCTTAACGCCGGGCAATAAAGTCGACGTTCCTTTAGACAAGGCGGCCTGAAAAAACACATCAAACGACAGATTGCCGATAACAGCACCATCCGTCGGAGAATACATGGGCCCGCAATAACCGCCGCCGAATGAAAGAATGTTCCTGTCAGCAAAGGGATGAACGGCCGTAAGGTTTTCATCGTTTCCAGGATGAGGGCGCAAGGCATATCCCCCTCTAATAGCGATAACCGGACTGATATAATATTCGGCCCCCACTTTAAGGCCAACGACATTTTTCCAATTCAGGGCCAATCCCTGGGTTCCATAATTGGGAACGAGGCCATAAAAATTTCCATACGCCCAAAGAAAATCCGGGTTGAGCTCCTCGTCGGATTTCACGGCCCGGAATTCCCACTTGTCAATAACACTCCATTCCGTCCAGTTAACATCCACTTGAAGGGTGAACTTTTCATGGGGAATAAACATGAATCCTAAGATGGCTTCAGACGGCAGGGTTAAACGGGAAGTGACCGATTGGGACCGGTAAAAATCTGAAACAACCAGGGATTTCCGGTAAGACTTGCCGTCAGGGGTCACAAAATATCCACTGCCCACGCTGTATGTGTTGAATGAGTTTACTCCCTTATAAGACAGCTTGACTTTATGCTGATAGCGCCCTCCGATGCGAAGAAAATCAAAGGGCTTGACCAAAAACCCGGCGGTGAAGCTCAGGCTTTTGGTGTCGAGCTGCTGATGGCTTAAGATATCCATCTCATCGAAAAAAACCAGCTCCGGAATATCAAAAACAACCGTATGCAGCCATTCAAGGCTGGAAAAAACGATGTCCAATCCTGCTCCCACAGCAATCCTCTCCCCGATCTTGAATGCCGCGGCCGGACGAAGGAAGTGGGTATTGAACTTGGAAATGATACTCTGCCTTTTCCCGGCCCAAGTTTCAGGCCAATGCGTCTGGGTGTTATAAGGAACAAAAAAACCGATTCCCAATCCAATACGGCCTTTCACACCCAGGGAGGCATAAACGTCCGAACGGATCTGCTGGGAAGAGCTTTTTACCGGATTAGCAAAATTTTCGGATGAGGCCGTTGAGACGAAGGGACTGTAGGAAACATTGGGATTAATCTGGAATCCTTCTTGAAAGGCAAGTCCCGCAGGATTGTAAAAGACCGCGGACGGGTCATCCGCCCTGGCTGTAAAAGCTCCGGCCAAAGTCGCCGCTCTGGCTCCATGTTCGAACAAACGAAAACCGTCGGCAAAAGACCATGAAAGCATACCGCATAGAAAGACAAAAAAAATAAATTTCTTTTTTCTCACAACATCATCTCCTCGAAATGAAAAATTTCGGCCTACAGCCGAAAAAAAATACCCACCCTGGAAGTATCCAGAAATACCACAACAACCGCCTCAAATCAACAAATCTGTTTGGACAAAAACCTCATTATTTCCAGGCCATTCCGTAGCGGACGATAACCTTGAATCCGTCTTCATTTTCCTCGATGGAGTAGAGCTTTTTCCCCCTTACAAGCCTAAGATCGGCCTTGGTCGCGAAACGGGTCAGAAACCTTCCCTCTACGTCGAACACATCCACATAAAACCTATCCTTTTCTCCCGCTCGTTCCCAGGTCTTAACAAAAAGATGTTCCAGATCATCCAGAAAAAAATATTGAATAGGGGGAAATTCTTTCGGAAATTCCAAAATCTCTTCATAATTAATCGAGCTGGTCTGGGGAATCCTGGCCAGCATTTCCTGAATATCCTCCTCCGTTACTTTTTCAGGATCATAATCCTTTGTTAAACTTTCCGTATGCTTTCCCGAAGGTGAATAAATTTTGATCTCATAATCAAGATTCCGGGTGTAATAAATATTTCCTTCCATGTCCATCTGGTATATGGCCATAAGGTCCATGATATTCATCTTGTTACCGCCCGTGGGAATGGCGAATTTTATCTTATCAAGAGTGAAAAGAGATTTTAAGTCAGGATCGTATTTATTAATCCCGAAAAACAATTCATTCCCCTCAATCCCCATTTCCCGGGCCAGAACATTCCCCGCCTTGTCGAAAATGATATTGACCATGGCCAACCTGTCGGCAAAGGATACGTTCTTGATAAATGTTCCGTCCAATTGGAAATAGGCCAGCCTTCGGGCCAAAGCGTCCTCTACAACCAATTTGGGGCCCGGTATGATCTGAATCCCTGACGGCATTTCCAGCTCCCCGGGTCCTTGTCCCTTTTTGCCGATACTTCGAAGGTAACCGCCCTCCTTGTCGAAAACTTTGACCTTACTGTCTTTCATATCCACAGCATATACATTTCCATCTGCATCCACGGCAAAGGCCGTCACCTCCGCGAAAGATTTGTCAAGGTTTTCGCTTTCCCCGAAACGCAGTTCTTCCGTCAGGATCAAACGGCCGGGAATTCCTTTGGCCGGCTTGGGTTTTTTCGAATAAGAGATGATCTTGACGCCGTCGACCGTCTTGACCTTCTGGGCTTGGAGAAAAAACGGAAACAAAAGCAGCAAAAATGCGGCAAAAAAACCTGCTCTTTTTTTCATGGTACACCTCGGTTCTTATCCTGGATTATTCAGGATAATATGTCCCTGGTTTAACCTTCACGAACAATCCGGGTTAACACAAGGGAATATTTTTTATATATTATACGTAAAACAAAACAAGGAGTTATGGAAGTCATCATGATTACAAACCTTATTTCTATAAAAAAGGGAAAAACCAAACAATATCCAAAATCATCCAAGAGTTGGCAAATGAAAAAACAGATGTCCATTTTGGCGGTTTTGTTTGCTTGCCTGGGAACGATATCCTGCCGCCAGGAAAAATCAGATACCCAACAGGTAGGCTCAGCCGGTGAAGACCGTACGGTTTTACCGGTTAATCAAATACTGGAATCCGCCGGAACTCAGATTGCCCTCCCGGGGCTCCGTCCTCAAGGCATCGCCCTTTCTCCGGACGGACGGATGCTGGCGGTATCAGGCAAAACAAATGAGCTTATCCTCATCGATCCCGCATCAAAAAAAATCAACCAAACCGTTCATTTTCCGTCAGAAGATCAAAACGAACCTCTTCCCGATTTATCATCCGAAAACATCCTCAATCCCGACTCGAAAGGCCAGCTGAGCTACACCGGCCTTATTTTTTCGAAAGGAGGCGACCGCATATATCTCAGCAACGTCAACGGAAGTATTAAGGTTTTTTCCCTGACACAGGATGGAATGGTTCGTCCTTCATATTCCATACCGCTCCCCCCCGCCGATGCTCCGCGCAGAAAAAATGAAATTCCCGCCGGATTGGCGCTGTCCGGCGACAACACAAAACTATATGTCTGCGGCAACCTCTCCAACCGCCTTTTGGAAATGGATATCCGGACCAATGAGGTCATCCGAATCTTTGACGTAGGCGTCGCCCCTTATGATGTTGTGCTTCTCAAGGAAAAAGTTTATGTCAGCAACTGGGGAGGACGGCGTCCGGAACCCGGTGACCTCACCGGCCCCGCCGGCAGAGGGACCGTGGTTAAAGTCGACCCCGTAAAACACATCGCCAGTGAAGGTTCGGTAACGGTTATCGATCTTCCCACAGGGCAAACAAAAGAAATTCTTGTCCATCTCCACTCCTCCGCCCTGGTCCTGTCCCCTGACGGGCGTTATATCGTTTGTGCCAACTCCGCCAGCGATAATCTCAGCGTCATCGATGCCCAAACGGATACCGTAGTGGAAACCATTTGGGTCAAAACCAACCCGGCGGACCTTTTCGGAGCATCTCCCAATGCCCTCTGTTTTTCTCCCGACGGAAACCGCCTCTATGCGGCCAACGGCACCCAGAATGCCATAGCCGTCATAAGTTTTAATCCCGGCGAGAAGGAATCAACCCTTCTGGGTCTTATCCCCGTCGGGTGGTTTCCCGGAGCCATCACTTTCAACGGAAAAAAATCGGAACTTTGTGTGGCCAATATCAAAGGCCATCCGACAGAACCGAAAGAATACAAACCCACCGGGACCAAAGGATTTAACACCCATCAATATCACGGATCGGTATCCCTGGTGCCCGTGCCGGATAAGAAAGAACTTCAAAGGCTTACTCAGATGGTCTACCAAAACTTCCACCGGGAAAGGATTTCCCGGGCTTTGGAAAAAGCGCGTCCCGGGCAGCCGCCAAGGCCGGTTCCGGAGCGCATCGGGGAACCGAGTGTTTTCAAACACGTGGTCTACATCATCAAGGAAAACCGGACATATGATCAAGTTATGGGTGACATGCCGGAAGGAAACGGGGATCCGTCCCTCTGTATTTTCGGGGAAAAGGTGACTCCCAACCAGCATAAGATCGTCCGTGAATTTGTTCTCCTTGACAACACCTACTGCGCCGGCATCCTGAGCGCGGACGGCCACCAATGGTCTACCACCGCTTTTGGGACAGATTATCTTGAAAAATCTTTCGCCGGATGGCCGCGAAGCTACCCCGACGGCATGGGGCCGGATGAAGCCGACGCCCTCGCTTATGCTCCCAGCGGTTTTATCTGGGACAATGCTATCCGGCACAACATTTCACTCTGGAATTTTGGTGAGTTTACCCAGCCTGAATGCCGCTGGAAAGACAACAAACGCGAAACCCCGCCCCAATGGAAGGATTACTGGGAGGAATATCTCCATCCTAAAGAAGAAGTGATTATCATGAGTGAACCCACCATAAAAACCATCCGTTCTTTTACTCCCACGGATACGGTAGGATGGATTATGGAGGTTCCCGATGTCTGGAGGGCGCGCTATATCACGGAACAGATCAATGCCTGGGAGCAGGAAGGAAGCATGCCCCGCCTCATATTGATCTGTCTCCCCAATGACCATACCAGCGGTACACGCGCGGGATCTCCCACTCCTTCAGCCTGTGTCGCCGACAACGATCTCGCTTTCGGCCGGATTGTGGAGGCTTTCAGTCACAGCCGCTTCTGGAAGGAAACGGTCATATTCGGCATCGAAGATGACCCCCAAAACGGTTTCGACCATGTCAGCGGTTACCGGACCACCGCCTACTGCATCAGCCCCTATACAAAGCGGGGGGCCGTCATCAGCACCCAGTACAACACGACCAGTATCCTCCGCACCATCGAACAAATCCTTGGTCTCCCCCCCATGAATCAGTTCGATGCCACTGCAACGCCGATGTTCGATTGTTTCGCATCCGCACCCGATTTTACGCCTTTCAAATCCGTGCCTAATGTCGTGCCGCTTGACACGATGAATCCGGAGCCCAAACAAATCACCGATGCCCTTCTGCGGGAGCACGCCTTCATTTCCGCCCGTTTGAATTTCCAAATAATTGATGCCTGCCCGGAAGATACGCTGAACCGTATTCTCTGGCATGCCGTAAAAGGAAGCGCGGCTCCCTATCCCATCTGGGCGGTATCCCTCGTCCCGGATGAGGACGACGATTGACCCTGACCCCCTGAAGCTCCGCTTTAATTTATCGACTATTGAACATGCCAGCCGGGCCATGATAAACTCACGGCAGGAAAAACCATCTATTGTTCAATAAGACCCATTTCTAAAATAACACCAAAAAAGGAGGATGAATGTGTCTGCCATAAAAAAGAAAATTTCTCCATCCAACAACAAATCAAAAAAGCCATCCTCATCCAAGCACTCATTTTTCCGTGCGATTTTCGGTCAAATCTCCTGGAAGCCCCCTTCCTGGATAAAAGTTATCGGAAAAAGCGCGGCCAAAGTATTTTTTTCTTTTAACATATGGATAAATAAACATAAAAAAAGCGCCATCGCTGTTGGAATTTTATTTTTTGCCGCAATTTTCGGAGGTGTTTTTTTATATGTCTGGTTTTCCAGCCGGCCGGAACCCGTTAAGTTCAGCTTCAGTTTTTCGACACCCGGAGCGACCGTCCTTGCGGAAGAACTCGAACCATATCCCGTCCAGGTCACTTTCAACGGTTCAGTCGCCCGCTTAGACCAAGTCGGAAAACAGGTCGATAAAGGAATCATTCTGACTCCCCCCTTTGAGGGGCAATGGCTATGGACGGACGATTCAAGCCTGAAATTCACTCCCGCCCTGGATTGGCCCATTTCTCAAAAATTTACAGTCGAGTTCGAGCCGTCACTTTTTCCCGCTCACGTGAAACTGGAATCCTATAATTTTGAATTCAAAACGGCTGATTTCTCCATCACCATTCCCAGTTTCAGTTTTTACGAAAATCCCGCAGATCCTAAGATAAAAAAAGTAGTGGCGACCGTAAAATTCAGCCATTCGGTGGACCAGGAGGAATTCAAAAAACGAACATCCCTTATTTTGCAGGAAGAGAAAAAAACCGACAGGAAAAAAGACCTTTTGCCCTATGGTTTCACCGTCTCCTACGGTCCCTTTAATGGGGAAGCATACATCCATTCCGATCCTATCACCATCCCTGAAAACGACGGATTTATGCGCCTTATCATCGCCAAGGGAGTGATGTCCTCAAAAGGCGGCCCCCCCATTAAAGAAGACGTAACCGGGCAGGTCCGTATTCCGGGAATGTACAACTATTTTAATATCCGCAGAGCATCCGTCACACTGGTCGAAAACGAAAAAATGGAAATGGAACAGGTTCTGGTTATCAACACGTCGACCGGCGTTCTTGAAACAGAAATGCAGAAAAACACATCGGCTTTCCTTCTCCCGAAAGACCGGCCCGCTTATCAGAACCGGCCCGCCAAAAAAAATTATCGATGGAATAATGCCAGTGAGATAGGACCGGAAATCATCAAGGTTTCCCAGCCCCTGGAACTGGGATCCATTCCCACCGACCGTGAATTCGCGACGATGCACAGCTTCAAATTTTCAGCTCCGGTCAATAGATATATTTTTGTCAAAATCGAAAAGGGAACTCTGTCTTACGGAGGATATGTCCTGGCCGCTCCCTTTGACAGCATAGAAAAAATCCCATCTTATCCGCAAACCCTTGAGATTATGCACGAGGGAGCCCTGTTGAGCTTAAGCGGCGAGAAAAAAATATCCATCCTTACCCGCAACCTTGAAGCCGTACAGATCGAGATAAACAGGGTTTTACCCGGCCAGTTAAATCATCTTATAAGCCAAACCAGGGGTAATTTTAATGATCCTTATTTTCGTAACTACAATTTCAGCAGCGATAATATTTCCGACAGGTGGACCGAGATAAAAAGCCTTAAAAAAGGCGTCCCGGGCTCGGTCCAATACACCGCTCTGGATTTTTCTCAATACTGCTATGAAGAAGATAAAACCCTCAGGGGCCTGTTTTTCGTGAAGGTTTATGGATACAATCTCAAGCAAAAAAGAACAACGTCACTTTCAGACAAAAGGTTTATCCTCATCACCGATCTGGGCTTGCTGGCAAAAAAAACCTCATCAGGAGAACAACATATCTTCATTCAGTCCATATCCTCCGGAGAACCGGTCCGGAATGCCGATGTCGAAGTTCTGGGCCTGAACGGATTGCCCGTCCTCTCGGCACAATCGGACCAAAACGGGCACGTCCGTTTTCCTCCCTTGGATGATTTTAAAAGAGAGAAAGAACCCGTGGCCTTCCTTGTCAAAAAAGGAACTGATTTGTCCTTCCTGCCCGTTGATCGTTACGATCGCAACCTGAATTTCTCCCGCTTCGATACCGGAGGTGTTTATCTCGCCCGTAAAAAGGATGCTCTGAATGCCTATCTTTTTTCAGACAGAGGAATCTACCGGCCGGGTGATACATTCCATGTCGGAGTTATCGTTAAATCGTCCGACTGGAAAACGGATCTTAATGGAGTACCGGTAGAAGCCGCTGTTCTTGATCCCCGCTCCCTGGAAATCATGAAAAAATCATTCAAACTGTCCTCAACGGGTTTTGAGGAAATCAGCTACAGCACACAAAACTCATCACCTACAGGCACCTATACCATCGGTTTGTATATCGTTAAGGACGAAAAGCGGTCAAGTCTCATCGGCTCGACCACCGTGCGAGTCGAAGAATTTTTGCCCGACAGGATGAAAATACGTGCCCGTTTTTCAAAATCGAGGCTGAAAGGCTGGGTGTCTCCCGAAAATCTGAAAGCTTTGGTCGATCTTAAAAATTTATTTGGAACTCCGGCCTCAGGCCGAAAGATTTCCGCGAGAATCACGCTCTCGCCCAGCTATCCTTCATTTAGAGAATACCGTGATTACCACTTTTTTGACCCCCTTCTCGCAGAAAAAAGCTTTTCTGAAAGGCTCGATGACAAAAAGAGCAACGACGAAGGAGAAGCAGAATTCATCCTCGATCTTGACCGGTTCGAAAAATCCACTTACCGGGTGTCATTTCTTGCGGAGGGATTCGAAGCGGAAGGAGGAAGATCCGTTACCTCACTTGCCACTCAGCTCGTTTCTCCTCTTCCCTTTTTGATCGGCTACAAACCGGACGGAGATCTGCGTTATATCCGGCAGGAAAGCAAAAGAACGGTCGAGCTCATAGCCGTTGATCCTGAATTGAAAAAGACCGGTGTCAACGGACTTAAAAGCCATATCATCGAGCAAAGACACGTATCCAGCCTGGTCCGGCAGCGGGACGGAACATATAAATACCAGTCCGTCATTAAAGAATTTCCCGTCTATGTGGATGACCTGTCCATTCCGGAAAAAGGCCTGCCATTTCCCCTGCCGTCTTCAAAACCGGGGGATTTCCTTCTTGTCATCAAGGACAAAAATGAAACCGAGCTGCATAAAATCCACTTCACGGTGGTGGGAGATGCCGGACTGACAAGAAGCCTGGAAAAAACCGCGGAACTGCAGCTGAAACTCAACAAAACCGACTTCTCTCCAGGGGAAATCATTGAAATGCAGATTTTAGCCCCATATTTGGGATCGGGTTTGATAACCATTGAGTGCGACCGGATTTACGGCTTCAAATGGTTCAAAGCATCGGCCAACAGCACCATACAAACAATCCGTGTGCCCGAAAACATGGAAGGCAACGGATATGTGAATGTCGCCTTTATCAGAGATATGAGCTCCGATGAAATTTTTATGAGTCCCCTCAGCTACGGCGTCGCTCCTTTTTCCATAAGCAGGGAAGGGAGGATCAATCCCGTGGACCTTGAAGTTCCTGAAATCTTCGAGCCCGGACAATCCTTTCCCATTAAATATAAAAGCAGAGACCCGGCGAAGATCATTGTTTTTGCCGTGGATGAGGGCATTCTGCAGGTAGCGGGTTATCAAACGCCCGATCCCCATTCATTTTTCTTTAAAAAAAGGGCCCTGCAGGTCCGGACATCACAGATACTGGATCTTATTCTTCCGGAGATTTCTCTCCTTAAGGAGTTCGCCGCCTCAGGAGGAGGATACGAAGGGGAAGAAGATATCGGCAAAAACCTGAATCCTTTCAAACGGAAACAAAAAAAGCCCGTTGTCTTCTGGTCGGGAATGATGGATTCCGACCAAACCCAAAGAGAAGCGGTCTACCGGGTGCCCGATTATTTTAACGGCACACTTCGCGTTATGGCCGTAGCGGTTTCTCAGGATAAAATCGGAACGGCCGAGAAAAAAACCATCATCAGAGGCCCCTTTGTTATCAGCCCGAATGTGCCCACCTTCGCCGCCCCTGGGGATACATTTGAAATCAGCGTAAATATCGCCAATAATCTGGAAAACCTGGACACGGCACCTGATATTCAATTGGAGCTGGCCGTCTCCGAGCATCTTCAGATTGTCGGCTCTCCCCGAACCACCCTTAAAATTGAACAAAATAAAGATGCAACACATAAGTATACGCTTCAAGCAAAGGATGTCCTGGGAGCCGCCTCACTCACCTTTTCCGTCGAAGGCGGGGGAAAATCCCTAAAGTATTCATCCAGCCTCAGCATCAGGCCCCCTGTGCCTTACAGAAATCTCATTCAAACCGGTTATATCAAAAAAGACAAAAAAGATATTCCCATTACCCGCACCATGTATACCCATTATCGAAAACTGAGTGTATCGGCTTCCCTTGTGCCCATGGTTCTAGCCCACGGATTGAATGTATATTTGGAGGAATTTCCATACGAATGTACCGAACAGTTGACAAGCAGAGCCTTTGCCGCCCTCATTTCAGGGAAATATCCTGAATTCGGATATTCGCCTGAAAAAAGAGCCATGATACTCGATCAAGCCATACAAATCCTTCAGGCACGTCAAAATGAAGAAGGCGCATTCGGTTTCTGGGCGGCCAACTCTCATGTATCTGATTTCCAGGTTGTTTATGCCTTACATTTTCTTACCGAGGCAAAAGCACAAAACATCCCCATTCCTATGGGAGTGCAGCAGAGAGGATTACAATATCTGAAAAAAATTCTTAATTCAGACATCAATTCAATAGCTTCGGCGCGTACCCATGCCTATGCCGCCTACATTTTAACCCTTAACGGTATTGTAACGACCAGCAGTCTTAACGATCTGGTGAAAAAGCTTGAAAGCGAAATGCCTTCCACTTGGGAAAAAGACCTGACCGGCATCACCATTGCGGCCGTATACAAACTCCATAAAAGAGACGGCGAAGCAAACAGCCTGATAAAAAAATCCCGGCCGGGCGACGAACAGGAGGCCGACTACAACAGCTATTACGATTCCTTGATCCGGGATGCTCAATATCTCACAATCATCAGCCGTCATTTTCCCGCTCTCAAAAAAACCATAACCGGCAAGGATTTGCTTTACCTGGTCGATCCGGTCACGGAAGGCACTTTTAACACCACTTCCGCCGCATATGCCGTCCTCGCCCTCGACGCCTATATCGAATCCACAGGCACACTGGAAAATTTAGATATAACCGTCAGTGAAACCCGGGCCGAAAATGAAATTGTAAATCTTGTTCTCGGTCAAGGCCTTTTTCCCAAAACGGATTTTTCCGCAAAAGCGAATAAAATCTCCATCAACAACCCCAGCGACCACCATTTGTTCTATCAGCTCATTCAATCCGGTTTCGACAAGGAACTCCCCATGGAAGCGATAACGCAGAACCTCGAGGTTTTCCGTGAATACAGGGATGAATCCGGAAATATCATCACCAAAACAAACCTCGGCTCGGAAATAGAGGTCCGTTTGAAAGTCCGGACACTCAATAAAAAGATCCTTCGCAATATCGCCCTTGTGGATCTTCTCCCCGGCGGATTTGAGGTTGTTCTGGATAAAACCAGGGCATCAAATTCAACATGGGCCGTTGATTATATGGACATCAGGGAAGACCGGGTGGTGCTGTACGGAACCGCGGGGCCGGATGTTAAGGAATATTCTTACCGCATCAAGGCCGTCAGCCGCGGCCGGTTCAAAGTGCCTCCTTTATTCGGTGAATCCATGTACGACCGGACCGTTCAAGCTCAGTCTTTGGGAGGAGACATCATCATCGAATAAATACGGAAAAACATGATCGACTCAGAGACCATCAAAAGGGTTTTCACATACCGGCGAGACAAGGCCGATATCCTGTTCCTGGCGATTCTTGTCATATTTGTTTTTCTTACCATTCATAAACCTCCCCTGACCGAGAATATATCCTTTTCCCAGACCGTTTACGACCGAAACGGAAAACTGCTTCGATCAACACTGTCATCCGATGATAAATACAGGGTTTGGACCCCGCTTTCCGAAATCTCACCTTATTTGATCAGGGCCACTATTCTCAAAGAGGACCGGTGTTTCAAATGGCATCCCGGTTTTAATCCCATGGGCCTTATTCGGGCTTTCTGGCAGACTTATGTCACAAAAAGCCGCCGCACAGGCGGTTCAACCATCACCATGCAGCTGGCCCGGCTCCGTTTCGGAATCAACACCAGGACTATTCCGGGAAAACTCAAACAGATTCTGAAGGCGGTTCAGATGGAATTTCATTATTCCAAAAAGATTATCCTGGAAGCCTACCTGAATCTTGTTCCCTACGGCTGGAATGTCGAGGGTGCGGGTGCCGCTTCGCTCATATATTTTCATAAAAATCCGCACCAGTTGAATCTACTCGAATCTCTGAGTCTTGCGGTTATTCCCCAGGATCCCTCAGCCATCCTTCCGCTGACACGGAAAGATGAAGATAAAACCGCACAAAACAACCTCAACCAAACCGGTCATTCCCATCCGAACATCTTTATCAATACACGGTTCACGGAAGCCCGCAACCGTCTTTTCCATACATGGACGAAACATTATCCCCAAGATGGAAAGCTCAGTCCTTATCTGGATCTACCGCTGGAAACATTTACCCCATCGGAACTTCCCTTTTCGGCCCCTCATTTTGTCGAAGACATACTGAAAACATCAAGTCTGGAAAAAATAAAAACAACACTCGACATCGGATATCAGCATCTATTGGAAAGGCATACCCAAAATTATGTCACCCGTTGTTCTCACCTGGGAATCACGAACGCTGCGGCTCTTCTCGCAAATGCCTCAACCATGGAAGTCCTTGCCTGTCTGGGGTCGGCGGATTATTTCAACGATAGCATTCAAGGCCAGGTCAATGGGACTACGGCAAAACGCTCTCCCGGTTCTCTGCTTAAACCTTTCATCTATGGAAAAGCTATAGAAAAAGGCCTCATCCACCCCAAAACCATGCTCAAAGATACGCCGTTGAGTTTCGGTGCGTTCAATCCGGAAAACTTTGAACAGGATTTTGCCGGTCCTATAAAAGCCCAGGAGGCTCTTGTTCGAAGCCGGAACGTGCCCGCTGTTTGGCTGGCGTCACAAATAGGCAGCGAATCCCTGTATGAATTTTTAAAGCAAGCTGAAGTTTCTCATCTAAAAAAACCGGCTTTTTACGGAATGGCGGGGCTTGTCTTAGGGGGAATCGAGCTCACCATGGAAGAATTGGCTGCCCTGTACGCGATGCTGGCCCGCGGAGGCAAGCTCTATCCTCTACGTAAACAATTGTGCGATCCGCCCGCTAAAGGAATTCCTCTATTAAGCCAAGAAGCCTCCTTTTTAACCCTGGAAATGTTGAAAGAAAATCCTCCGCCCAAACCGGAATTTTTTTCTCATTGGGTTAAAAATTCGATACCGGTCGCCTGGAAAACCGGAACCTCCTACGCCTTCCGCGATGCTTGGGCTATCGGCATATTCGGAGATTTTGTCCTGGCGGTATGGGTCGGTCATTTTGACGGCAGTGGAAATCCTGCCTTTGTGGGACGCCGGGCGGCCGGACCCCTTTTATTCGAATTGATCGACTCCCTGAAAACAAAGGGGATACCTGAATCCCTTTATTATGACAACAAAACACTCAACCTGACAGAAGTTGAAGTGTGCGCCTTATCCGGCCATCTGCCCGGGCCATATTGCCCGAGGACTATCCGCACCTGGTTCATTCCGGGAACTTCTCCCATCACAACCTGTGACATTCACCGCCCTGTTTTTATTCATCCTGAGACCGGCTTGCGGGTTCCCCCTCATTATCGGGGAGAAAGTTTTAAAAAAATCTACGAATTTTGGCCCTCGGACCTCCTTGATCTTTTCAAAAGGGCCGGTATCCCCCGCAAGACCCCGCCGCCCTTCGACCCCAGGTATGATCCAGGTTTCAGATCTCAGCCGGGTATTCCACCAAAAATAACATCTCCCCGCAAAACGCTCACCTACACCATAAGGGCCGGACAGGCATCTTCCGATTCCATCGCTTTCCAGGCGGTTGCGGATGCCGATGCCGAAAACCTCTATTGGTTCGTCAACGAGTCATTCCTGGGAAAATGCCCGGTTAGTCAGCCTTTATTCTGGAATCCCGAACCCGGCAGGTTCGTCATCAGAGTGATCGATGACCGGGGCCGCTCCGATTCAACATCGCTGGTCGTCTCTGTTGTGAGATAACATTTGAGGGAAGGCCGATCCCTGTTTCAAACCTGTTGGTTTTTTCTGATTATTTTACGGAAAGTATTGAATAAAAGAATGGGGGGAAGGCAAATAACCGATGGTATTTTGTACATCGTTTTCAGGAACAAAAGGAAACCGAACATTTTTTTCAGAAACGGCGGCTTTTTTTCCCTCTCGACATAACGCCGGTATTTGTACCAATGCATCAGGAAGGGACCCAAAAACGAGGAAAAAATCTGCCTTGTTTTGAATTCTCGTTCTTCAAGCGAAGAAATTTTTGCCGCCGCCAGTCTTTTTTTGAAATCAGGCGGCCATTGAATTCCGAAGTTCCGCTCTAAATAACCGAGGCATATTTTTAAAGGCAAAACCTTTTTGTGTTCCTCGGCTTTCCCCAGCAGGGCGTCAAAATCAATCTCTTCCCTATCTTTTCTCAGGATATAGACGGCGTCCGCCACCCAATTGGCAGGCGCAAAAGAGTCCCATGAGGTAATGTGCTTCAGGGCATGAATACAGGTAAATAAAAGCTGGTCTGTGGGATTCATAACATAAACGTTCACCCCATCCATTCCAAAAGAGCGTGCATTATGCCAAAAATCCGCATCGGCATCCGGGTAAACATTTTCGGTCACGGCATGCCAGTGGAGATCGATAAAAGTAGCCTTCCCGCCTTTAAAAAGACATTCATTATGCACGTTTACCAACTTCCCGGTTATTCTTTTCTGCATTTTTTTTTCCCATATCCAACCGGCGTCCTCAAGAACCGCACAGGCTCTAAACACGGATTCCGGTGTTATTAACAGATCAATATCGTTCATGGGACGAATGCCGATATTTTTGTAATAGAGAGGAATCAGAGCAGCCCCCTTCAGCAGCATACATTTGATGTTATTATCTTGAAAAGCGGCCAGGACCTTCTTCAAACTTCTGAAGAAAAGCTGATTTCTGTACCAAAATTTTTTTTGGGTCCCCCGCATCCGATTAAATGAGGAGTGCTTTATCCCCATTTTTTCCAGGTTATGGACGGCGAGAGGAATAAGCCTGAAGGTATTTTGATCAATGTGGTTGAGATCAACGGATGAAATCCATTTTTCCCAGGATAAAAGAGCTCCCTTTTTTGAAAGAAGAGCCGCTTTCAGAAGAAGCTCGTCTTCCCGGGATGGCAAAAACAACCTATGGGAGAAATCTTTTCTAAATAAAAACTTCATCCAAAAAATCCCGTTTCCCCGGCTTTTTTTTTGTTTTGGAGACGGATTCTATCATCACTGCTTCTTTCGATACGCCCCTTATTGAGGCTGATGATATATTCGGCGTTTTTTACATTCTGTATGTCATGGGAAATGATCAGAAGGGAAGGTCTGTTTTCGAGTTTGCCCAGGTTCTTGACCAGTTTGCTTTTCGAATCCTCATCAAAATGATTGAAAGGCTCATCAAGAATGAGAAATGTGGGTTTTCTCAGAAGAGCCCTGGTCATGGCAATGAGCTGCCGCTGCCCTCCGGAGAGGAGGATGCCGTCTTCTCCGGCGGGAGTTTCGTATCCATAAGGAAGATTCTCTATGAACTCATGGGCCCCGGCCAGTTTGGAAATTCGAATCACTTCCTCCATCGAAACATTTTCACTTCCGTAGGTTATGTTGGCCATAATGGTATCTGAGAATATTACCGGATCCTGCATCACGACTCCCATCTGCCGGCGAAGATGCCGAATGTCCAGGTCGGAATAGGGAATGCCATCGGCAAGGAGTCGGCCTTTCCGGGGCTTGTAGAAACCCAGGATGAGAGCGGCGATGGTTGTTTTTCCGGAGCCGTTGGGTCCTGTCAAAACGACGGTGGAACGGCTGGGAATGGTCAACCTTATATCATCAAGAATGATTTTTTCATTATAACCAAAAGTAACAGATTCCAGGAAAATTTCTCCTCTCAAAGATATTTTTTTTCGCCCCGCATAGGGTGCTTTCTCGGGGACGGTTATTATTTTGTACAAGGTGTCCAAAGACGATTTCCCTTCGATGATATGAGGAAGAGAGCCGAGCATTGTTCTCAAATACCTGTTCATTAGTGAGACGGCGACATAAAAAGACAGCAGCGAGCCCAAAGTCATATCCCCCTTGGCGATGGTAAGGCCCCCTATAACCAGGATGAGGATCCCCGAAACGATAACAATTCCGTTCTGGAGCGAGACGTAGGCGGCATTTAACCAGGCCATGGACCGGCTTGTTTTTTCAACCTGTTCAAAATTTTTCAACTGTCTTCTTTTTTCAAAGGTTTCGGCGGTTTGTATTTTGGATAGGTCAAGCGTTTTGAGGACAAAAGACATTCCCTTGCTGAATGACTCGAAGGCCCGGTGGAAGGCGTTTGTTTTTGTTCTGACACGGTTCTTGATGGATCTTCCGGCCAGAAAAAGAAAAGGAAAGGTACCGACCAAAACGAGAAACAACAGCCCGTTAAGAGTGATCAAAACAAGACAAAGGCCCAGACATACCACAAGCGAAGGGAGAAAAAGAGCGACCAAAGCATTGCTCATCCAGTCAAGGCGTTCCGTGTCCTGAACAATGGCGGTCTGAAGACGGCTTCTGTCGATATTGCTGTAATAAGAGCGGGGGAAGGCATAACACCTGATCAATAGTTTTTCCCTCAGTTTTCGAACCGCCTTTTTGTTAGTCTTAAGGGTAAGCGCCCGCGTCCAGAGAACCAATCCCTGGTTGGCCAGGTTTAAAAGGAGGATACCGCCGCCAATAAAAAGAAGGAGCTTGACGTTTCCTTCAGGGATGGCCTCATCAAAAGCATGCCGGACAAAAAACGCAATGGGAAGAACCAGAAAACTCTGTCCCACCGATAGAATAATGGTAAAGATTAATCTTGAGGATTGCCCTCTGTATAAGGATATATAATATTTCCAGGCATCAAGATTCATGTTGTTCCTTTTCTGCCGTTTATATCCTTTTTTCCTTCATTTTGGTTTTTTGGGGTTTCCCGCAGCCTGCGGCGGTCCATGACGGCCTTGACGATGCGAACATAGTCGATCCGGTCGTCTTCGTTACGGAAACTCATGTTTCCTCCGTGGATTCTTCTTTTCATCACGACTTGAGGAATTATCAAACTTTTCAGATTTTTTCTCATAGCCCTTTGATACCAATCGATAAAATCCCCTACTCTCAATTGAGGATCAAAAAGGCCCACTCGAAAAAAGGCTTCCTTTTTTATGAGCATCGTTCCTTTACATAGGCCTTTTTTTTTGTTTTTCCCTTCGAAAGATATTCCGTCACTCCCATTCTTTTCTATAGAACCGTGAAAAGGGACGATGTTTCCGAAAACCGCTTCCAGTCCGGGATTGTTTTCAAAGGCCCTCATTTGGAGCTCAAGTTTATGTTCCATCCAGATATCATCCGCATCCAAAAAAGCAAAATAGTCACCCTTCGCTTCCCGTATTCCGGTATTGAGGGCGGCACTCAGCCCTGAATGCGGTTGAGAGACTATTCTTGCCCAAACGAATTGCCGAACCAGGGATATACTTCTATCGGTTGATCCGTCGTCGACAACGATAACCTCGATCGTTTTATACGTCTGTTTTTTTATGCTCTCCAGGGCTTCCTCCAGATACTTTTCCGCATTAAAAACGGGCATGATGATGCTGATAAGACCAGAAGCTTTTCTTGTGGATGTTTTTTTCACCAGTGAGATCCTTCACAAGCATCGGGACTATCCGGACGGTAAACATCCGGCAAATCCTGACCGGTTTTTTACAGCCGATTTCAGCTCTTGAATAAAATCTTCACGGGTAAGGATTTTGTTATCCAAATCTTCGGCATAGAGCTTTTTTTGAGCCGTGAATTCCGGTCTAATTTTCATGACCCCGCCTCACTCTCCTGTAAAGATGATAATATCTATCAACGTATCGCTTCATACTGAATTTTGTGCGAGCCCTTTGACGGGCCGCAGCCCCCATTTCTGATGCTTCTTTGGGACGATCAAGAAGGTAAATGACGGCCTCCGCCAGAGATTCACCATCGTTTTTATCCACCAAAATTCCTGTTTTTTGATGGACCACAGCTTCTTCCAATCCACCCGTCTTTGAGGCAACAACGGGGCGGCCCATCTGGGCCGCTTCCAGAGCAACCAAACCGAAGGCTTCCCTCCATCTGGAAGGAACAATCATTAAGGTTGCCGTATTTATGAGCTTAGCCACTTCCTCATGCTGGATTTCCTCTTTAAATTTTACCCTGCTCGACAGGCCGAGAGCGCGAGCTTTTTCCTTAAGTTCGGACAAGGCCGGGCCATTTCCGGCAATAGTCATTCTTACGGTCGGAAATCGGTCCTTAATATGATTCAGGGCTTCCAAAGCCAGGTCAAATCCTTTTTCTACCACAAGGCGGCCCAGGCATAATATGTAAGGATGGGTAAAATCGAGAGGAGACGGTTTTATTTCCGGCATTTTAAGCCCGTAGGTGACCGGTGAAGATTTCGTTGATATTTCCGGCATCATCTCCCGGGCATCATCCAGCATGGCCTGCGAACAGGCGGTTATCCAATCGGATGTCCGGAAGAGCCTTCCCAGAACGCTATCCTGGGTGCAGTTCATCCCCCTGACACTATTGTGCAGGGTAAACAAAGTAGGAGTTGGATGAATAGAACGCGTTTTCAAATAAAAATAACCAACGGGGGCGGGTCCGCCGAAATTAACATGGGCAAGGTCCGGTTTGAATTTTTTCAAAACGGCGTTTATCTTATCTTCCATTTTTTTAAGCAAACGAATATCTCTTCGGCCGAACGCCTGTATCATTGGAAAACGGTAAACAGGAATTTTCTTGAAAAAAGTCTCCTCTTTCTCCTTTGATCTTCCATAGGATGTAAGAACGATAAATTTACAATCTTTTGCCGAAAGCCCTTCCAGAAGTTCGGCGGAAGCTATTTCAATGCCGCCTATATCAGGCCGGAAAAGCGGGGTCCAGAAAAGGATGTTCATATCATGTCACCAGATAATAGACGAGATATCAAAACAGCGTTTTGAGAAAAGTTTTTGGAGCATTCCAAGACATAATTGGGAACCATTTTTACAACTCTTCCCAGATTCTGGAACATTTGTCTGTCATATCCGGGAAGCTGAAACAGGGTGGAAGGCCCCAGCGCAAGAAGCCCGGAAGCGGATGAAGCTTTAACAAGACGGGGACAGGCGCCTTCAATAATTTTGGGAATCACGACGGCCTTAAGAGGAAAACGTCGAAGTATTTTACGGGGAAAAATCCTATGGATGGAAAAAACCGACTTGTCGATATTTTCTCGAACAGATATGTTCATCAATGCCGGTTCCAATCCGGGAAAACGATATTTGTCCCGGGTGAAAATTTTTGCCGTGCTGTAGATGCTGTAGACATAAGGAATGGGATTCGCTGAAAGAAGACAATAATCATCTCCGGTATACAGAAGACCGTTTTCGAGGCAGGACAACACCGTTGTAGATTTTCCGCTTCCTCCCTTTCCTACAATCAGCACTCCCCCTTCGGGTCCGCCCACCGCACCGGCATGAACCAGTTGGATAGAACGGCACCTGAACCACAAGTTGAATATGGCAAGTAGCGGGGAGCCTATCTCGTATTGAACGATTTTCCGATAATTTTGCACCCAAAACACGGCGGTATTCCGACATTTATCCAGCATGTACAACGTTTTGTTTTCCGGATAGAAAAGCAACAGAAAACGTTTGTTTAGAATGCGCCATCGTTTTGTAAGAGCCCTTATGTTCTCCCCCAGCCGAGGCGTAGCAGGAAGTGCCGTTTTCGTGGAAAAGCTGTCCCAAATCAGTACCGTTAGTTCAGGTTTTTTGTCACATGTCACCTTGAGGTGGGCAAAGGCCGGGCTGATCAAGGGCACAAGAGCGGAGCCGGCAAAACGAAAACAAACGCGTGATCCGGCAATCTCATAAAAATGATCGATATTCCCCCCTGATTTACGGGATGCTTTTTCGAATGCACTGAGGATTTTTTCAAAAAATAGACCGGTTTCCGAATGTTCAGCCTTAATAGAATCCTTAGCCGACCGCTCCATGGGAAAATTTTAGGTTTTGCCGGGCTTTCCTTTCGGCCAGCCTGTTTTATCAATGTCCTGTATCATATCCAGAAGAAGCAATTCCTGCATATCCGTATACTTATTGAGCTGTGGCGTGGAAAATGTTTTCGGTTCTTCAGTGTTCTTACTAACGGTCTTTTTCTTTTTTAAGGGACCCTTGCCTGCACCCGTTTTTTCCTTTTGTCTGATGAGATTTTCGTTATAAAGTTCAGAGATGAACGTGCGTGCCATCGATGCAATATCCCCCGCTGATGAATCATACTTATTTTTCAATATGCTGATGATTTCTTCGCCCGTATGCTCCTCCTTAATCAAGGTCAAAACATCTGTTCCCGTACCGTTTACGCTGTAATAATTGCCGTTTTCAAGGTTTATCAAAACCGTTTCGTCTTCAAACAACTCAAAGACAACATCGGGGCTGTTGATTT
>JAFGMO010000103.1 GCA_016927475.1 Candidatus Aminicenantota bacterium | reverse complement strand
TCCGGATAATCATTGACAAGCGCCGGTCCGTAAGGGCCTGAGGTAATAGGCCAAATTTCTTCCCTCCCTTCAATCGTGAAGTCCCGTTCAACCCGGAAAATTCTGTCTGCCTTATCATTGAACCTGTTATAACTCAATTCCCGCTGCACCCAAAAATTTATCAGCATACAGGTCGCGATACCTAGAGCTAATCCCAGTACGTTGATAAAGGTAAACATTTTATGCTGTTTAAAATTCCTTAATGCTATTGTAAAATAGTTTAAAAGCATGTGAAACCTCCAATATAGGGAATCCTTGATGTACCCGGGGCCTGATTTTAGTACTTGTCCCCAATACCAAAAAATTGCGTATGAAGTTCCCCGTTCTTTTGAGATCTCATCACAAAGCTTTTCGAAATCTCCGGCCAGCGGGATATGGTCACCTTTTCGCAAAAGTAAACAAAGGAGCCTGAAACGAAGAGGGGGGCGGGGAGGATTAGGTTTTTTCAAATCATTCACCTGAATTTGAATCTTTGTAAGAGAAACCGGTCCAAAGGATTTCATTGACCCGCTTTATCTCATTTAAAACGGCGATTCCCTCGGAACTGAGCTTGTAGTAACGTCGGCTCAGGCCCTGTCTTTCCAGAGTGGCTTTGCCTGTATAGGACACTAAATATCCTCTTTTAACCAGGCGATCCAAAGGAAAATAGACGCCTCCCAAGGACAAGGCCTTACCTGTTAATTCTTTCAGGTATTTGAAGATTGTCGTACCGTAAGCATTATCCCCCAATTTCAGGACACAAAGGAGTATCAGCTCTTCGTATTTCGTTAGTATTTCCATAATGTCACCTTTAATGTTATTTGTATATTCTATACTTTAGAATACGCATAAAAATCAAAAAGGTTCACAATTTTCTGATAATTCATCAGGTGAAAGAGAAAGCTGAGCTTGAGGAGGCGGGGGTCGAGTAACCATAAAAGTCAGTTTAAAAGATGCAGTTTTTTGGGAATGATGGCACTCCCGGAGGAATTTGAACCCCCGACCTTTGGATTAAAAGTCCACCGCTCTACTCATTTAATCTACTGATAATAAAGGGAACTCAGCTTTCTTTTTTTTCTCTTTATTTCCTTGATTTACGGGCTTTTTTCAATCCGACTCTTTGGATCAGATTCTCCAAAATCAATGTTCAAATCCTTGGCCAAGCTAATAACAAGGTTTTTTAACGGCGGTTTATTCGCGTTTTCCTCAATGATCGGATTCACGCAAATTTTCAAGGCTGGAAAAATAATATTTTTTGCCTGATACAAACCCAATTGGATTTTTTTTATTTCAAAAGTATAAGGGGATTTCTCATAGGCCTTTTTAATCTTTTCAATCACCTCTTTAAAATCAAAATAGGCGGGAATTTTTGCCGAATCATTATCAATCGGCGTCCAGTTCAATGAACGATAAGCAAGAATCTCCTCAGAATCAGGATGGACACTGACCACCTGTTTGGAATTGAAAACCTCAAGGCCATCAATTTCCCTTACGAAAATGACCTCTTGAGATAAAGTTTTTGCTCGGGGTTGCACTCCTTGTTCCATTATCTTTTGGCGTTGGAGCAGAAGAAACCGGGTCCTCATAATTTTATCAATCTCTGTTTGTAAACAGAATCCATTTCTTTCTATAAAGGTGCGTCCTCTTTCTTCCACTTTATCATTGGCCATTTTTTTACTGGTGGGAATGGTCAGTTCCTTATAAAAAATCCTCTTGGCATCGGACTGCAGGGCAATCATCCCAAATGGAACTTTGGGAACAATCCCATCAGGCATATCGGCACCCGGGAGAATGGGAGAATTTTTTCTGGTCACCAACCGTCTCAGGAGATATTCATCCCTTTTGATCTGTTTAACCCCTTTCCCCGACCAATCCCCCTGCTGACCAATCCAGGCATCAATTTTTTTGAATATATCCGCCTTCTTTTTAATATCAAGCTGGTATGAATTAACCGGTTTATTTAGAATTTCTTTGATCTCTTTCTGATCTTTATCACTTAAAACAAGATCAGCATTTATGGCCATTGGATACAGAATGAGAATAATCAAAATTAAAATAAATTGTTTTTTCATTTTAATAACCTCTCTCAGTTAACCACTATATAGTTCACATAACCCATTCCATCATATTTTGGGTTCCCGTGGATATAATCATTCTTGGTGTCATAAACAGAATCGTTTTCGTATTCCAATAGATAGAAAACCACTCCCTCATTCTCACCGACTTCTATCGAAAGTTCATCCATTATGGCCCAGAGCCAGGCCAACCTTACACACGTACCTCCATCCAGATAATCAGCAAAAGCCCCCCAGAAATCGTCCCCATCATCGGAACAGGCTAAAAAACATGTTTCGGTAATCGTCCAAAAATGATTGAATCCTAAAATCTCATGAACTCCCATGAATGGCCTTTTCTGCAGCCTATTATTGTGATTATTGAACCACAATTCTCCAAAGGGAGTTACACCTGAATAATTATCCATGCAAAGGGTATCACAGGAAAAAAGGACAAGATATTCAACATCAGTGTACATGTCGCAAATTGAAAAATCACCGAAAGCCACAGTAGACAAATCTACCCAGTCACTATTATGGGAACCTGCTTTATACTTATGGTGATTCCCATGTCCCAAAAATATCAGCAAATCTCGACCTTGACCAATTCCAGTAGTAAAGTAACCAGGAGAAGCCCAGGTGAAAAGACTCTTTGAGTAGGCACTAAATCGATCCACAAACTCGGCCGCTGCTTCATCCAACATGGTTTCAAAATCACTATCATTATCATGAGCGACAAAAATCGAATAGGTTTGAGCCGTATCTTCACGATCCGCCCAACCAGTGGTCAGATCAAGGGTATAATCCTGATCTTTTATCTTTCCATTATTGTATTTGACCTCCCCCTTCACATTAAGCTTGGTATAATATTTTCCTGTTTGGAATTTACAGGTATCAAAATAAATCTTTTGAGGAGATTGGTTTATAAGTGTTTCATCACCATTGATCCAGACCTTGGCATATTCGGCTTTGGAAAATTTTTTCACCCGTACATTGAAGGTGATTTTTTCCCCCTGTCTAGGAAAATCCGGTTCATGCCCAATCTGGATCCCGCATCCATAAAAAAAGAGCAGGGGAAAAACCAATAAAATCAGGGTCCTGAAATAAAATACAGTCCTATTCTTCCTGTAAACTCTCATACATCCCTCCTTTTAAAGATAAATTTTAAGATCATCCTCGATCCGACTGATAGAAGATTTAATGATTCGTGTAATCCCTTACTGACTACTTCTCCCTAAGCTTTAATTAAAATAACAATATAAATCAATAGTTTCAAGTATTATTATATAAAAAATTAAAACTATTCTAAAAATATCATTATTATAAAATGGGGCCGTACCATGCTATCGTAAACATAATAAATAAATTAAAATCTCATGCGATTTTCAGGCTTAAAGGCCTATTTTATCCCCGGTCTAGTGCACTTGCCGGTAGAGCAGCACTCACCACAAAAGAAGAATTCATATCTTCGCTTCAAATGCCATTTATATAAATATGTCAATGACACGATTTCAATCCCACGATTTCAATCCCCCGATTTCAGTCCCTCATTGACATATTTTTTATCGTGATATACAATTCCCAACAATAGTTGGATGGGAAGAGGGGGCAAATATGCTCACTCTGCTAACGTAGGCGAAAGGAAATTTCTATGATGATCAAAAAAACATTCATTCCTTTAACATTTGTTTTATTATTGTCCAGTTGCAGCAAAGATCCAGTAAGGTACTTTCAGCCGAATATAAAAGAAGGCGGAAGAGCCATGTCATTCGCAGTTAATCCAAAAAATGAAAAAGAAGTTCTGGTGGCATCAGAAACTGGTGGAGTATTCCAGTCAACAGATGGCGGACAAAAATGGAACCGTTTAAAACTGCCGACTTTCAGGATACAAGACATAAAATATCTACCTGGAAATTCAAAGATTATTATTGCAGCAGCAATTGTTGATTATAAATCAAAATGTTGTGGTGGGATTTGGCGAAGTATTGATAATGGTGAAACATGGACCAGGCCGAAAGGCCATCTTCCCTTGCTTGCTACTGATACGAGGTATAGTGCTTTTTCTATAGATTTTGAAGAAGGCAGCAAAAAAATATTTATGGGAACTGATTATGGTCTTGCGGTAAGTGATGATTCCGGAGCTTCATGGAAATATATTGAACCAGAACCAGGGAAAGCATTTCCTGCCAATCAGATAACATCCGTTATTGTGCCTGCTAAAAAAACTATTTACATTATTTGTGAAGCTGTTATGTATTTCTCTAAAGACGGGGGAATCAAATGGACAAAATATTCAACAGGTCCTACCTCCTATTTACAAACCGGTGAACATAACCAGTTAGCCGCATCTCCATTTAACGGCAATCATCTTTTTTGGGCACTGAACCATTGGGGAGGAACCAGCTGGATGCGTTCGATATATTTATCAACGGACAGCGGGAAAAATTGGAGTGTAGCAAAAGAGATGGCAGGGTATATTCGTCCCCCTTTTGTGCGAGTGGCCAAATCCGTATCAGGCAAAGCTGATCAGATCGATGTATATTTTGGCGACGGCGCCGGATTTTGGAAGGCAACATACACAAGCACAACCACATCACTTAAAATAGTGGGACAATGGAACAAGCTTACTATTGATCATGCCGATCCTGCTGATATTTGTTTCAAACATGATAATAAAACACCCTATCTTTTAGCTTCAGATGGAGGATTACACAAAACATCAGACAATGGTTTAACCTGGACTTTAACAGGAGGAGGAATAAAGGGATACAATGCATTGCAAATTACTGAAGTAACAGGCCAGATTCATCCCAGTGACCACATTGATCTTTATTTTGGAACCCAGGATAACTATAACGTAGCTTCAGACGATTTTGGTAATACGTGGCCTTACAAATATTGTTGTGAAGGATTCTACATAAATGTTCTGAGGAAGCAGATGGGATATACAAATATTAAAGTAACCGGTGTTACATGCGGGGCATGTTATAACTATATGTCCGATCCACATTTTAAAAAAGCAGGCGTATTTCCAAATCCAACCGATGTTTCTGGAAGCCCGGCTTTAGTGAAGCCAGGATATTATATTATAGCTACAAAAGCTGCAACAGCTACGAACTACACTTATCAATTAACACCCGACAATGGAAAAACCTGGAAAACCAAATTCAGTTTCCCGGAAAAACCAATGGATTTACCTAAAATTGTGGGAAAAACATCTGATCCTGTTATTTATATCGCTGTAAAAAAGCCAGGAAAAACACCCGACGGTGACGAGATTTTAGGAATCAAATGTATAACGGGATTACATGATCCAACAGGCTGTACTGTGAGTGATATCACAGGTTTTAATAGTTTGGGAATCTTTCATACCATGTTTGCATGGTATAAACCTTTTGGAGCAAATCCAAGCGATCCGAAGCATTTAATTGTTCCTGATATAGTCGATAAAAAAATGAAAGTGACAAAAGATGGCGGGATTATATGGAAAACGGATACTGCTTTAACCAATTTGGTAACAAATAACGGTGACTATATCTTCAAAATAAAACCATTTACGCAAGTATCAAATATCGCCTTCGATCCTGAAGATAAATCCCATATCCTGATTGGAACACGGCAGAATGGCGTGATCAGAAGTACAGACGGAGGAGCAACCTGGAAAAGTGTTTATAATACATCAGTTTATTCTAATATATCTTCTTTTTTCTTTGCTAATTCTCAAACAGCAATTTGTTCTTCTTACGGAAACGGTTTGTTCGAATTGAAATTTGAAGAAGAAAACTCAAGTACTAAAAAATCTTCAACACAACCCATATATAAAGATCCGATTTACCATGATGCAAACCGGAGGTTCAGCAATAAATTCGAAAACATTAATGATCCTTTGCCATGCATAAGGTGTTTTTTTATATATGCAAAAAAAGGAAAATTCAATGACATTAAACTGAATGAAAAAAAGGAAATAGTGAGTGTGGTTTTGAGTTCTGGCGAAATAGGAGCTGTGAATAATTTGCGTGAAGAAGTTGATCCTGAGATGCCTATAGAATATTCAGACCGTCTTGGTGAATTCAGTGGAAATGAATTACTGAACGAAATTGTTAAAAATAATTTGTCAATCAAAGGCCTAATTGTCTTTGAAAATTATTTAAAAGCTGTAATTACCTATGAGGATGAATTGACACCCTATCACTTACCAATGCCGAAAGAAATGGGACCGCACATTGTTATTGAATCGGAAAAGGAGTTGCAGGGAACACCTATTATAAAACCTATGGAAAGAATTTTATTAAAAGCGATAGGATTTAGAAGCCCGATCACTTCATTCCCGATAGAATTATTTATTGATGATAAACCGTTTGCAGCCGATATAGAAATCGACAAGAATGGGATTTTCAACATTCCCATTTTAGTGAACCTTCCACCCGGTCCACATAAAATAACAATAGTTCAAAAAGTAGATGAAACTGAAATATCAGATGTGGTCATGATTAACGTTGTTGCCATTGAAGATCGTTTTGAGCAGGAGCATAGATAGAAGGTTGAAACGATCAAAGAGTGCCACGTTTGTATTTTTGAGTATTATGGATCTTACAGGGTTGTAGCTGGCACGCCCGGAGGGATTTGAACCCCCGACCTTTGGATTCGAAGTCCACCGCTCTATCCACTGAGCTACGGGCGCACCTTGCCGTTTATTTTAGCATAAAACCAACCATGAATCCTTGTTTGTTTTCGATATACTTAAGAGAAAAAAACAACTTCGATTTTTCTCTCCCAAGTAGAAACATGCCGGGTTTTTCATTCATAACGAAGAGAGCGGGCCGGGTCTGTTCGGGCGGCCCTGAAAGATTGCCAACCGACGGTTAAAAAAGCTACAACCACAGCCAGCACCGACGAAGCGACAAAAATCTCCCACCCCAAACTAGTGCGGTAGACGAAGTTTTGAAGCCAGCGATGCATGGCCCAGTAGGCGGCGGGCCAGGCGAAAATATTGGCCAACAGGACCCATTTGAGAAACTCCCTGGAAAAAAGAAAAGCGATTCCCTCCGGAGAGGCACCCAATACTTTGCGTATACCCGCCTCCTTGGCTTTATGTTCGACAAGCTGCGCCGCCAGACCGAAAAGACCCAGACAGGATATAAAAAGCGCGATAAGGGTGAAAAATTCGAAGATTTTGCCCATCCGTTCTTCGCTTCGGTAGAGTTCCTCAAAACGGCTATCCAGGAAAGAATATTCAAGAGGATGGTCGGGATGGAGTGTCTTCCAGGTTTTTCTGATGGATGCCAGGGATTCACTGATCTTATCCATTTGTATGCGCACCAAAGCATAGGAAGCCCACCGGGTATTCATCATAAGAACAAGAGGCTCGATCTTTTGATGAAAGGAGGCATAGTGAAAATCCTTGACGACTCCGACAACCTGACCTTTTTTGTTTCGGTCGCCCCTCCAAAACAAACGCTTTCCCACAGCCTTTTCCCATCCGAAGGCACGAACAGCCGCTTCGTTAACCATATATGCATCATCCTCGTCTGAAGCAATCTCCCGGGAAAAGTTCCTTCCTTCAACAATCTCCAATCCCATAACCTGAATAAAATTCTCATCGACAAAAATGGAATTCTGCGGCGCCCAGGTGTTGTTCTCAGGGAGCATGCCCCGGGTTCCTATACTCCCACCGGGTATCTCCGAAGCGCCGGCGACACCTTTGATGAGGGGATCTTCCCGGAGTTTGTCTTTAAACGAATCAAATCCCGCCTTTGATCTGCTGTCCCACAGGGGAACAACCACTACCTGCTCCTTATCGAAACCCAGGTTTGTCTTCCGGCAGAAGCGGTTTTGCTTGAAGATGACCGCCGTTCCAATGATCAAAAAGACGGATATAGAAAATTGAAAAAGAACAAGAATACGGCGGACAAAAACGCTTTTTCTTCCGGAACCAAAGTCTCCTTTCAAAACATCAACCGGCCGAAAACGGGACAGGAACATCGCCGGATAACTCCCCGAAAACAGACCGACCAGGATGGCCCCCATAAAGAGAAGCAGCAGTTCAAGGGGGAGATTATGCTGAGTGAGGGATAATTTTCTTTCGGTCAAACGGCTGAGAAAGGGCAAAAAACCGAAGGCTAAAAAAAGAGCCGCTGCAAAAGCCGCCAGGGCTGATAAAACGGATTCTCCAAGGAATTGTTTTCGGAGCTGACTTTTCCGGGCACCGATGACTTTTCGAAGACCGACTTCTTTGGCTCTTTTCATCGAGCGGGCCGTTGTCAGGTTCATGAAGTTGACACAGGCAAGAAGCAGGATAAAAACGGCAATCAGCGAAAAAATGGTGACATAGGCGATATCACTTTTATGCCGGGCTAAATCAAAACCGAAGCGGCGGGAATGAAGGTGAATATCGAGGAGGGGCTGAAAAATGAAACGGAAATCGCTGACCGGTCCAAAGTTTTTTTTGATGACCAGACCCAATCTGCTTTCAAAAGCTTCCGGAGAATGGGGCTGATTCAGGAGCAGATATGTGTACATGTTCAGGGTCCGCCAGTTGTTTAGGACCCATTTATCTGGCATGGCGTCAAAAGAAACAAGAAGGCTGAAAAAAAGATGAGAGTTGTGCGGGATATCCCCGGCTAATCCCGTGATTCGAACCTCGATTCTGCCGTCGATGGTCAGGATTTCTCCCAATGGGCTGCGGTCTCCAAAATATTTTTCAGAGGCGGCCTGAGTGATGACTGCAGTCCTTGGTCCCTTCAGGGCCGTTTCGGGATCGCCTTTAATAAGGGGGAATGTGAAAACCTCCAGAAACGAGCTGTCCGTGAAATAAACATCTTCCTCATAAAAACTGCGGCCTTCATGGGAAACGGCCCATTTCGTGACCCAGGAAGGATGATAGATCCGTACCGCGCGGACAACTTCGGGAAATTCTTCAACGAGCGCGGCTCCGAGCGGTTCAGGTGTCCCGGCCCCCGTCTCCCAGGCTCCTCTTTGCAGTTCTTCACAGACAACCCTAAAGATACGATCGCCATTCTTTTGAAATCGGTCAAAACTCAGCTCATCCATAATAAAAACCAGGATCAACATGCAGCAGGCCATTCCCACGGCCAATCCGGAAACATTGATCAAGAAGTTCAGTTTGCTTTTCCGAAAGTTCCGAACGGAGACAAGCAGGTAATTCCTTAACAAAACAAAAGGAGCCCACAGAGTATGAGCCAAAATCCGGGGAAAGGACCGGAATATTTGTTTCCAGTACCATAAAAGAGCATATCGCCTGCCTTTTTTAACTGAGATTTCAGAAAAAAATTCCTGAAAATCTCCAAGAAGTATTTCCCTGTCTTCAGAACGAACCGACCGGGAAAAAAACCACTGGGCAATCCGCGGAGGTTTGCCTATCATACCAACCTACTCCTTTTCAAAATCTGGCTGGGGAATGTCGTTCCAGAACTTCCGGTTTATCTTTCGCGTATGGCACAAGGCTTTCCAACCGGCCTTGGTCAATCTGTAGTATCGCTTTCGCCGTCCTCCTCTTTCAGCGGTCGGCTCACCTTTCAAAGCATCCAGAAAACCCCATTTGGTCAGCCGGTCTAAGGGGACATAAATGGCCCCGATGGACCAATCTTCTTCCGTAAGGTCCATGATATGTTTCCGCACGGAAACACCGTAGGCGTTTTCCTTCAAGTAAGCGACAGACAGAAGCACCAGTTCTTCCGTTCGGGAAAGCGTTTTCATTGTTTTTCCTCTATTTTTTCTATAATAAGAAGAAATGACCGTAATGTCAAGTTCCCTTTCCACAAAAAAACCTTCCCACTCATTCCCCATCGATCTTACCTATTGTCATATGTATCAAAACCTTTATTTACTCTTAATATTTAATACCTTACAATAATACTAATATTAAAACCCTTAGAAGGAGGGCAACTATGAAAAAATCACTTTATGTTATGACGGTCTTTATGATGTTCTTTTTTCTTCGACCGTCGGTCTTCCCCCATTGTGAGGTCCCCTGCGGCATTTACAATGACGAAATGCGTTTTGAGATGATTTTGGAACATATCAAAACCATCGAAAAGGCAATACACGAAATCGAACACCTGTCAAAAGAACAGCCTTTGAATTTTAATCAGATCGTCCGCTGGATCACGAATAAAGAAAAACATGCCGAAGAACTTCAGCACATCATCAGCCAGTACTTCCTGACACAGAGGATAACACCCGTCGAAGGAAACGATGAGGATGCCCGGAAGGTATATATGGAACATCTTTCCCTCTGCCATCATATTCTCGTCTTCACCATGAAAACAAAACAAAGCCTGGATCACTCCAATGTGGAAAAGCTAAAAAAATATGTCGTTTCGTTCAAGGATTCTTATTTTAAGACAAAGAGTAAATAATCAAAGTATCCTTCCCGGAAATCGTTCTTCTATTATTTTTTTCGATTGGAGAGAACATGGATGTGACACAAGCAATCCATAAAAGAAGAGCCTATCGCTCCCTGAAATCCGTCAACATCACCAAAAAGGTCATCAAAGACCTGGCCGAACATGCCCGGCTTTCCTGCTCCTGTTTCAATAATCAACCGTGGCGGTTTGTTTTTGTATATGAACCCGGCCCCTTAAAAAATCTCCATGCCGCGCTCTCAAAGGGGAACGAATGGGCCAAGTCGGCCTCGATGATTATTGCCGCTTTCAGCAAAAAGGAAGACGACTGTATGATTCGAGACCGGGAATACCATCAGTTTGACCTGGGGATAAGCGTAGGTTTTTTGATCCTTCGGGCTACGGAGCTGGGACTGGTCGCTCATCCGATTGCGGGATTCAGCCCTAAAAAAACAAGGGAGATACTCGGCATTCCCGGTGAATACCAGGTAATAACTCTTATTATTGTCGGCAGCCGGTCGGAAGACATCAATCCCGTCTTATCCGAAAAACAAAAAAAAGCGGAAAAAAAGAGACCCCCCAGAAAAAGCCTAGAAAAATTTGTAAACTATAATATGTACCTTAGATAAATTAATTGTACCGCCTGCCGGCCGTATAAAATAGGATTCATATAACGGCTGTCGAACCTCTGCTTTCTCCAAATTTATGAATTTTTCATGAGCATACACACCCGCGAAAGATGAAAATTATTGCCTTTAATCCTGGATCACCCGGATGAACCGGGTGATGACTGTTGTTATTTTCTAGGTAATAATACAGGTCGGGCAGCTTTGAATGGAAAAAATAAAACTCTCCGCACTTGAAAAAACATGAGGGTTCGATAAAATGAAAAACCTTTCGAGCCTTTCATATAGAAAGAACCGAACGGCTTTTATGAAGTGAAGGTTTGCCGGCAATGAAAAAAAAACATGCCAGACTGCTGATCATTATATCCCTCACAGTGATTGTGCTTCTCGCTTTCATCGCAGCCGGCTTCATTTATGGATTTGACACCATTCCCCCTCTCTTCGTGGTTTTTTTTCTGCCGTTTCTTTTCTACACCGGAGTTTTTTATCTTATCTACCGGCTGACGGCCGGATTGTTCTGGATTTTTCTCCCATCATCCATAAAGCAAAACTACAGGAACAGCCGCAGGCGTTTCCGCTCCATCTTTTTTTTCCGGACATTTTTCCTTATTGTATTTCTCTGGCTTCTCAATCATTTTATCTTTGACTATTCCCTCAATCCGGCCTCCATCCTGGGAAACATTTCTCTCTTTTTGTTTTTTATCCTGTCGGATATCGTTTTTTTCAATCCCGGAAAAGCCGCCAGGATATTCCTATATATCAGTGGAGTCCTCATTTTTATTGCCGTCTTTTTATCCTTTATCCAAACAAATCCCCAAGCTTCTTCTTCGACAGGGGACTCCGAAATCCTCAAATCCCTTCCTTATGCCGACTGGTCTCCGGCTGAAGTAAGTGTCACCCAAAAAGGTGTTGTCAAATTCAATCCGGAAAAAGCCTACAAGGGCATCAATATCTTCTTTTCCAAAGGCTCATCTGAAGTTCAACTCCTTGATATGGAAGGGAAAATCCTTCATGCATGGAAACACGAACCAATAAAAGGAAAAAGGACCGACATCGCTCACGCGGAGGTCTTACCCAACGGAGATATCCTTTTCATCGGAAATGGAACGATTACCCGAGCCGGCTGGGATTCTCAAACAAGATGGATTACCCGTCTTAGAACCCATCATGACATCGCCCTCTCTCCAGAAGGAAATATTGCGACATTGACCGAAGCTTATGAAGTTCTTTTTTACAAGGTTTTTCCCATCATTCTTCAGAACAACCACCTGGTTCTTCTTTCAGAGGACGGACGGATACAAAAAGACCTGAATCTCTATAAACTTTTGAAAAAGGACGTCCCATCTGATGTGCTGAGCGGGCGGGCCTGGTTCGTTTTTAATCCCCGCGCCTTCGCCCAAAGAATAATAGATAGTCTCACACCGCCTCGGGACATCTACGGTAAGGCAGATATCTTTCACTGCAACACAGTGGAATTCATCACCCGCAATGTTAATCCGGTTTTTAAAAAAGGACGGATTCTTTTCTGTTCTAAAAGGCTGAACATGATCGGGCTTGTCGACCTGGAAAAGGAATCGGTTGTCTGGAGATGGGGAAAAGAAGAGCTTCAATATCCCCACCACCCCACGCTTCTTGATAACAACAATATTCTTGTTTTTGATAACGGCAACTTCAGGGAATATTCCCGCATTCTCGAGATTGAGCCCATATCGGGGAAAATCGTGTGGTTTTACGAGGCCGAACCTCCCCGCTCTTTTTATTCGAGCTGGTCGGGAAGCAACCAAAGGCTGCCCAACGGCAACACCCTCATCACGGACTCTGACTCCGGCCGGGCTTTTGAGATTACCCGGGAAGGGGAAATCGTTTGGGAATTTCTCAATCCTGTCGTAGATGAAAAAAATAACAGCAGGGCCAACATCTTCCGGATGATGCGTATCGTAGATTTTAAAAAATATCCATTCCTCAAAGATCCGGCATTTTCTCTTTAGACCGGGACATATACCTTTTATACACCGGGAAGAAAAATCCGGCATAAGGCTCCCGGCCGGTCTTTTTTCTGAAAATCGATGGTGCCCCCGTTCATGCGTACAGCCCAAAGGGCTATGGACAGGCCGAGACCTGCCCCTCCTTCTCGGCGGGAACGGGATTTATCTATCCTGTAAAAACGCTCGAAAACTTTTTCGCGTTCACTTTCAGGAATACCCAAGCCGTTATCATCGATGTCGATAACAATCCGTCCGTCCTCCCCGCTTTTGACCCGGACGGCTATCAGCCCTCCTTGAGGCGTATAAACCACAGCATTGTGAAATACATTTGTTACGGCAAGACGTATCGTCGCCTCATCGGCAGCCGCCCACATTTCTGATGGAACATCGAGAGTGACGGTCTGATTTTTTTCCTCCGCCAGGACACGAAGGTCGTTCACGACTCCCTCAACCAGGCTTCCAATATCCAAACGACGGGCTCGAAGAGCAACCCGGCCGGCATCGCTCCGGGCCAGAATCAACAGGCTGTCTACGATATGATTGAGCCGCTGGACTTCCTCCAAAATACTTCCCAGGGCCTCCCGGTAGGAAGATATTTTCCTCCCCCTTTTGAGAGCCACTTCTCCGACACTTCGAATCGAAGTCAGAGGAGTTCGCAGCTCATGGGAAGCGTCCGCCGTAAAACGCCGGAGCTGAAGAAAGGAAGATTCGAGACGCGCCAGCACATCGTTAAAAACCGTAGCAAGACGCCCTATCTCGTCATGAGGATTGGAAACCGGCAGCCGCTCTTCCAGGCGGTCCGCTGTGATATCCCGGGCTTTTTGAGTGATCTCTTTGACCGGAACCAGAGCCCGCCCGGCGAGAAAATATCCTCCGAGGAGGGATAAAACGAGAGCACAGGGCAAAGCGACAAGAAGAATGACCCGCAAGTTTTTAATGCTTTCGAGGGAGGTTGTTACTTCCTGGGCATAAATAATCTCTGTGTTGTATTCATCCACCTGTCCCTTTTTTACCAAAAAAATACGGCCATCCTGTAGAGACAAACGCTTGTATAAGACATTATCTCCAGCAGACAGCAGCGACGGAATCGGAGATTCTTTCCAGGCTTGGGTGGCATAAACCACCTTTCCGTCGCGCATCATTTGAAGCAGGACATCCTGCCCGAGATGATAGATATCCATAATGTCCCCCTCGGAATTCCTGAGGACATCGGCTACGGTATCGTAAGCCTGGTCCACCTTCTCCCGAGCCAGCGACTCCGCCCGGTCCTTCATGAAAAGATAAACGCCGAAAAAAACCAGGCATAGGATGACCATAACAACACCCGTGCTGAAGAGGATGAGACGCAGCTTGATGTTTATTTTCGCTCCCATCAAACATTGCCCTCCTTCATAACAAATCCCATCCCCCGTATCGTCTTAAGAAGTTTTACCTTGAAGGGAACATCCACTTTTTGACGCAGGCGTGTGACGTGGACATCGATGACATTATCCAGCGGTGTCGCTCTGTCAACAGCTTTCCAGACATCCCGGGCCAGCATTTCTCTGGAAACGACCTGCCTGGCATTGAGAAGAAAATATTCCAGAAGTTCAAATTCTTTGGCCGTCAGATCAATCTTTTGTCCCCCTCTTTCCACTTTTCGTGTAACACGGTCCATCTCCAGATCGGCCAATCTAAGCCGAAGGGCCTGGTCCGGCCGTCCGCGGCGGGTCAAAGCACGAATACGGGCAAGCAACTCGGGGAAAGCAAATGGTTTGACAACATAATCATCAGCACCTGCATCCAATCCAAGAACCCTGTCTTCGACGGCATCTCTGGCCGTCAGGATAAGAACGGGAGTTAGAATGCCCTGACGCCGCAGGGATTCCAGGATTTCTATCCCGCTTCTCCCGGGAAGCATGAGGTCGAGAAGAATGATATCAAAGGTTTGGGTGGTCGCCATATAATATCCCTCTTCACCCGTAGCCGCTACGGACACCCTGTACTGCTCGGATTCCAGGCCTTCTTTTATGGCCCGGGCTACTTTTGGTTCGTCTTCGATGACCAGGATATTCAACCTTTTTTCCTTAGGGCCTGAACGAAGGCTTCAAACCCGAATTTTTACTCATGTCATGATACCATAAAAAACAAAACCCGAAACCTCATCCATTTCATTTCCGTTTTATGCTCAAAGAAAAGCCTTCAGAACTTATCTCATGAAAAGATGTTTCAAAACCGGGATCGTTTTTGACGGCCTGGCAAAAATCTTCTTATCCAAATCCGGATTATGGGCCAGAACGGTTAGAAAAAATTTTCTTTTTCCGTCTATAACAAGACGAAAAGGAAAAAGGATACCGTCCAAGGATCGGTAATTCTTAAATTCCCAGCGGCCGTCGATACGGTCGAGAAGACCGGTTTGGGCATCAAATTCCAGACTGTGCTTCGGCTGCATAATACCGGCTGTTTCCACGAGAAAATAAGACCTGTTATTCCGAAGGCTCTTTTTTTTGAGAACAGGATCCGGGAAATAATTTTGCATCTTAAGGGGTCCTTGGGGATTGAGCCACCAGCCGACAATCGACTGCTTCAGATTCCCGAACTCCTGTATCCGGTCCCTATTCTGTTTCCAGCCTATTTTTCCGTCACAACCTTTCTTTTCGAACCACCCATCCCCCTGTATTTGGATAAACCATCTATTGGGCAATGCGGCCGCAGCTTTCAGCGGGACTTGCTTTTCCGGGGCATTCAATTCGAACCTGTATACCCCGCTCCCCTTACGTGTCGATATTCCAGCCAGGGCTTTATTCCCGCCAAGAGCCTTTGCTTTCATAACTGGGGAACCAGGCAACACGCAGTCCATCCCCGTCATTATCATCATCATTGGCGACAAGCTGGAAAGTGCATTCCGATCCCATTTCGGGAGAAAACCCCAAGGCTGCCCAAGGGAAAAAAGCCTCGATATAAGCTTTGTTGTTCTCCACAAAGGAGGAGGCTTCATATTCAACGGGTATCTTTTTCAAACTCTCGGACCGGTGATCATAAAGCCGGCATCTTATCTTTCCGAAGTTCGGGTCGGCTCCGGAAGCGGCAACAAGCTGAAACCTGTCGCTGGGGGCGGTTTTACTGCCCACAAAAAACTCGACACTGTCCCGCCTCCAAAGACGGGAGAGATTTTCGTGTTCAAAAGAAATATCATCCTGAACAACAGCCAGACTGTAGAGTCCTTTTTCGTTCCAGGCCAGGCGGAACCCTACGTCAAAATCATCGGCCGGCAAAACTTTTCCATCCGGGGACAAAACCAGGTCAACTCTGAAACCGCTTTCACCCCAATCCGCCCCTGAACCGTCCACATTCAATCCTGAAATCCGGGGAATACGGAAAGACTTCGATTCCTGGGCGGCGGCGGTCGAAAAAAACATAAGAAGTGCAGCCGTTATTCCGATCCCTATCCGAATGCCTTTCATTTCGACCTCCTGTTTTTTCTCCGCTTCCATTATGGCCGCATGACCGTGAAAATCCAACTTAATCCTTCCTTAATTCATGGTAAGGATAGGAAATGCAGGAGGGAGGATAATGAGTGGAAATCAAAGAAAGGATTATCCTGTTGAACTTCTATACAGGTTTTTTCATTATATAAAAAATTCCTCTTTTTGACTGACTAGAGGCAAAGCGGCGAGGTAATATGATTGTCTCTTGCTCCAGCGTAACCCAGTGCTTCGTTGTCTTTCACATTGCCTTTATATGCCTGTTTTCCGAAATAAAAACATTGATAGGAGCGTATAAAATATATATACTTGTTGACAAGTATAGAGAGATTATACGGAGGTTATATGAGTCCAAGGACACAAGAGCTTATAAAGTATTTTAAGAAACACGGAGGAGTGCTTCGTTTTACCGATATCCTTAAAGCCGGGTTTCATCCTGATTCGCTTGTTGCTATTGAAAAAGCGGGAAAAGTTGAAAAAATTGCCCGGGGTCTTTACCGTATAGTCAATTATAAATCCGGATCTCACCCCGATCTTGTTATTGCATCGCTTCAGGCTCCAAAAGGTGCTATTTGTCTCATTTCTGCTCTTTCTTTCCATGAGGCAACAAGTGAAATCCCTAGATATGTGGATATAGCAATACCGCAAGGTACTCACGCTAACAGGATTAAATATCCCCCGGTAAAATTTTACCGCTTTGCTCCTAAAGCATGGAAAGCAGGTCTTGAAGTACATGAAATAGAGGGTTATAAAATCAAAATCTATAATCTTGCCAAAACTATTGTTGATTGTTTTAAATTCCGTAATCGTATAGGAATGAGTATTGCCAGAGATGCTCTTAAAGCCAGCATTACAGAAAAGAATATAGAGCCTAAGGAAATCATGAAATACGCCAAGATTTGTCGGGTTAGCAACATTATAAAGCCAATACTGGAAGCTATGATATGAAGAAAGATATTAAAAATATAAAAGCTTCGGTAAGGGCTCGATTGCAGAATAAAGCAAAAGAAGAGAATCGACCATTTTCTGAAGTGCTTCAGTATTATGGCATGGAAAGGTTTCTTTATCGTGTGAGCCAGTCCAAATACGCGGATAAATTTGTTCTTAAAGGAGCTTTGATGTTTATGGTATGGCATATGCCGGAGCGAAGAACAACTCTTGATATAGACTTTTTGTCGCAATATGATAACAAGATAGATAGCATTGAGAAAATGATAAGAGATATTTGTAAAATCAACGTTGTTTCCGATGGTCTTATATTCGACTCTAAAAATGTTAAAGGCCAACGGATAAAGGAAAATGTTGATTATGAAGGAGTAAGAGTTAAGTTTGTTGGTTTACTTGAGCGTTCTAGAATACCTATGCAAATTGATATAGCTTTTGGAGATAGTATTTATCCAAAGCCAAAAATGATTGAATATCCGGTGATTTTAGATTTTCCAAAACCTAAACTTAAAGGATATCCTGCCGAAAGCATTATCAGCGAAAAATTTGAATCAGTGATAAAATTAGGTCTTTTGAACAGCCGCATGAAAGATTTTTATGATATTTGGCTTATGATGCGTCAATTTGATTTTAATGGTTCGCGGCTTGTCGGGGCTTTAAAAAGAACTTTCAAACAGCGTAAAACCGCGTTTCCCCAGGGCAAACCTTTATTTGCTGAAGAAATCTATGATGATAAATCCGATCGGTTACCATTATGGAAAGCTTTTCTCAAGAAGGCAGAAATTAAGTTTGCACCGAAAAAGTTAAGTGTAACAGCTAAGGCAATAGAGAAATTCCTTTTTAAGCCGCTCGTTGCTATCAATAAAGATGAGAAATTTAATGCGAAGTGGAAAGCGCCCGGACCATGGGCATAGAACTTTTAAGGGTATGGCATGATGGCGAAAGAAGCAAAAGCACGAAAATAAATTTTATTAATTTTGCCTGCCTGTCGGCAGACTGGCGAGGGTGAGGACGCAAGCCCATCCGCAGGGCTAAGCCGAAGCAAGAGGCAATCGCATTACCTCACAGCCTTGGCTCAAATCAGTCAAAAAAAGGAATTTTTTATATATTGTAAAACCCGTAT
The DNA here is from genome assembly GCA_016927475.1 of Candidatus Aminicenantota bacterium. Lineage (GTDB taxonomy): Bacteria > Acidobacteriota > Aminicenantia > Aminicenantales > Aminicenantaceae > JAFGMO01. The sequence goes on along the minus strand of JAFGMO010000103.1, from coordinate 96,982 downwards.
AGAACGTCATCCGAAAATTTTATTATAGACTTTAGGCCGGCAGTTAGGTATGGCTCTATTTAAGGACCACGACCTCGCTTTTCCCCGTTCTCATGTTCATCCGGATTTCTTTGTTTTCCCCCGGCCCGATTTCAAACTCAACAGAATATTTTTTATTAAGGCTTGTCGAGACAAACTCGGCCGTGTGCCGTCCCGTTTTCACGTCCCGAACGATGGCTGGAGGAACCTCGCCTATAAGAACCCCATCGATAAAAACATCGGCAAAAGGCTGGACTTTTATGCGTATCTTTCCGGTGAGGGAAACGACCTCGGTCCCGGAAACTTCCGTCCTCTCAAGCCGGAACATTCGCGAGAAGTCGGATTGAATATCAACCGTCTCTTCTAAAGTCTTATAACCTTCCTTTTCGATTTTGATGACATAGCTTCCCGGGGCAACATTCTCCTTATAAACAGGAGAATCTCCCAGAACATCGTTTCCCAGGGAAACGCGAGCCTGATTGGGTTCCGTGCGAATATTTAACCTGTAATAAAGCGGATTCAAAGTATATTGAAAAGGATTATCTCCAGGTGTAAGAGTCAGGCTCTCTTCGACGGGACGCCAAGAGACGCCTTTTTCAATTTTGATACGGCAATCGGGTTTGGAGAGTTCCGTCTCAAAAGGAGTTTTCCCACCTAAAGAGCCGTCTATCCAAACATCCGCCCCCTCGGGGTCGGATGTAATCTTGAGAGCATAACGGGGTAAAAGGGAAAAATTTCTTGAGGTCGTATCTTCAGACCTTACATTGAGCACGGCCGAATAATTTCTGTATTCCGGCGGTTTTTTCAGAACAATCTGGTGGCGGCCGGATGGAAACTCCCCTTTGAAGGGCGTTGTCCCCATGGATCTTCCGTCGACAAGGATTTCGGCCCCCGAAGGCGATGACGTAATTTCAAGCGAACCGGGAAGGACGGCGGATGGCGGCACTTTTTTCATCGAAGGTTCGGGCTTTTGGGCCGCGGTTGTTTCTTCTTTTTTTGGGGCAGCGGGCGGAGTTTCAGAAGGCTTTTTTGCCGGCTGTTTTTCCGTTTCCTGAACGAGAGCAGCCGGTTTGTTCGCTGAAACATCTTCCGTCGGTCCCTTCTTGAACAGAAAATAAGCCCCGGCGGCCAGGGCTAAGATTAGAACAGGCACAGCAAAAAAGGCCATACGGGGGACAGTAGATTTGCGCACTTTTTTTATCGTGACCGGGGTTCCCTTATCGATCTTCTCCAGGTCCCGTCTCAATTCGTCTATAGACTGGTATCTTCTTTCCCGATCCTTTTCCAGGCATTTGAAAATGACATGTTTCAAACCCTCCGGAATTTGAGGATTGATCGTCCGCGGATCAGGCACTGTTTCCATCTGGTGTTTCAACGCGGTGTCTATCGGTGTCTCCCCTTTAAAAGGAAGCTCCCCTGTGAGCATTTCAAAAATCACGACTCCCAATGAATAAATATCTGATCTATGGTCGACTTTCCGTCCCGACGCTTGTTCGGGGGACATATAGTCAAGGGTTCCGATCATCATACCGGAATCGGTGATGGTTTCCGTCGAGATGGAACGGGCGATACCGAAATCCATGATGTGCGGTATCCCGTCATCATCGATCATGATGTTTTGAGGTTTCAGGTCGCGGTGAACGACACCGAGCTTATGGGCAGACGCAAGACCTGAACAGACCTGGTCGATGGTTTCGATGGTGCTTTGGGGGCTCAGCTTTCCGACTTTTTTCAAGATGGATTTCAGGTCCTGGCCGGAGACGAACTCCATGGTGATATAGGGCATGCCTTCGTGCTCACCCAGGTGGTACATTCGGCAGACGTTGTCGTGGGAAATCCGCCGGGAAAGCTTCAACTCGTTCTTGAATCGGGTGATCGTTTTTTTGTCGGAGGCGATGACCGGCCGTATAAGCTTCAGGGCGATCTCCTCATCAATGGTCTCGTCCAAAACCTTGTAAACTTTTCCCATGCCGCCGCTTCCCACTTCCTCCAGAACCCTATACCTTCCGGCAAAGGTACTCCCCTTGTGGAGCTCAAAGGCGGGAGCCTGGGCTGTCATGGTATGGGAAAAATCGGCCTGATCCGTGGAAAAGAGGTTGGTGCCGCATTTTTTGCAGAATGCAGAGTCTGAGGAATTTTCGGTGCTGCAGTTGGGACACTTCATCGCTCTATCCCTATACTTTTAAATAACGTGCTGTTTCAGATAATATTATTCTCTTCGCTTAGATTATGCAAGACTACAAACTTACCTGCACTATTCATAAATTTGGCCGACAACGACAGATAATTTCAATATTATGTGCCATTTAATGGTGATTTTCGGTAAAATTCATATTGAAACATTTTCCATGACCGTTTATAAGAAAATGTCGGCCAAATTTACCTTTCAGGCGAGCCGATCTTACCGCATCTGCTTTGTTACAGCCTGTTCGCGGTGCCAAGCACAGCTTCATAGGCTGACGCCTCACAGCTGCGGCAAGCTTGGCTCGTGAATAATACAGGCTGATTTGAATCATGAGGTCTTATTTATCCCAAATTTTATCGGACCTTTCACTTTGTTCTCGCTCTAAATGTTTTATGGCGCATCTGAACTAGGGACTATTTTGTCTTTTTTTGAACCTTCTTCTGAGCCCTTTTCTGCTCAGACCTTGACGAAGATTTTGCCCGATTAAGTTTTTGTTCCGCTTGAATTTTTCCCGGCGGGCTTCCCCCCATAACAGCCGCCGTCTCGATGTCGGGCCCGAATTTCTGGACGCGATTGTTATCCGTATCGACTATATATATATTTTCTGATTCATCGACAGCGATCCCTTGCGGATTGTTAAATTGGGCATCGACACCTTCCCCGAATTTCATGATAAAGTTTCCATCAGCATCGAATTTCTGAATGCGGTTGTTCCCCGAATCTGCGATATAGAGATAACCATCCTTATCAACGTCGATAGCTCTAGGCTTGTTAAATTCACCTTTATCAAATCCCGAACTCCCAAATTTTTTTATGAATGTCCCGCTTGATGTAAAAACCTGAACCCGGTTATTATCCGTATCAGCGACATATATTCTGCCGTTTGGATGAGCGGTAATTCCCATGGGATTTAAAAATTCTCCATTCTGGCTTCCATATGTTCCCCATTTCTTTAGGAATGACCCGTTTGAGGTGAATTTATGTACGCTGGAATACTTGTTATTTCCTGTATCTACGTCCGTGATATAAACATTATTACCGCTGTCTATTGTTATCGCATATTCATTTCCTGCTTCTTCACCAGTTTCATCCCTAATACTCCATTTCAATATAAATTCTCCATTGGATGTGAATTTTTTCACATGATGATTATTACTATCCGTCACATAAACATCCCCAAAAGAATCAATAGCCACGCAACGGGGGTAATGAAACTGCTCATCGCCAAACCCAAATGATCCCCATTCTTTTACAAAACCCCCGTCTGCGGTAAACTTTTGAACCCTGTGATTCCAATTATCAACGACATATACATATCCGGAGACAGCGATTCCAATGGGATTATTAAAGGAGCCGTTATGGCCTTCCCACCCTAACAGATATTTGTAACCATAGGTGATCATAAAGGTTTCGCTTTCATCGCAAATACCCGGTTCATCCGTGCAGGAAACTTTGATTTTATATTCCTTATTCTCGGATAAGGTCTTGGGTACCGTCCAGGAGTACGTTCCGCTGTTTGAGGTTGATGAGGCAATGGTTTCAACCAGGATTGTTCCCTGAAAGAGCTGGATTTTAACATCGGAGAGGGTCATGGGTTTGTCTTCATTCGATAGGGAAATTTCAAGGGACCTGCCACGGAAAGGCAGCTGAGACTTTTTTAGGCGTGAAAATGGTTCCGTTCGATGAACGCCCTGATTTTTGGCGGATCTCAGCCGCAATGGCTGAAAAGAGGGCATTTTTTCAGGGAATGGATTCAAACCAGGATTTTCTTTGCCTGGCAGCCTTATTTCATCAAAATACGGTCTTCCCTGCCGTACTGTAGAACCAAGCATACTCCCCGCGATTCCCTTCTCCCTCAAAAACCGTCTGAAAGAATGTCCTGAAATCAAAGAGCTTCTTTGGGAAAACAGGGCATCCGGATTATTTCCCGGCAAAAGACCGTAATCAACGGACAGAAGCTCTTCTTGACCCGTCTCCCAGGTTATATCAATTATCTTTCCCATCACAGCGATATCATCGCTTGTGGGTGCGGTTACCGTCAGAGTATGTTGAATTAAAGAAGCACTTATGGTTTCTGTTGCGTTCTCGCTGACATTTACCGCCTTTTCGTAATCCACATATCCTTCTTTTACCAGTTTGACCGTATGGGATCCAACCTCAACATCGCTGAGTGTACAGTCCGTAATTTGGCCTGTGTTTGCCCCATCAAGATAAACCGTCGCTCCCTTGGGTTCAGAGTAGACGATGATGTTCCCCGTGGGTCCTTCAGGCTCCCGCTGTGGTTTGAGCAAAAGGTATGCCGTTACTCCACCCGCAATGGCCGCAGCTCCCCCCAGAATGTATCCCAACGGTGAACGTTTTTTGAGCTTGAAGCGGGGAACGGTTTTTTCTTCTCCTGCAACGACCTCGAGCGTTTCGCTTTTTTCCACGGAATCCAGCTTGACCCTGACGCTGGCCCGGCCTTCCTTATGCCCCACCACAAGCGGAGTAACGCCGACAGTCCCCTTCTCACCGACGATATACACCTCGGCTCCTGAGGGATCGGACTCGATACGGAGGGCTCCGTATTCCCGCTTTTTCTCCTGAAAAAGCTCGATGTAGCGGGGCGGACAGAGCTGCTTATCAAGTTCCCGGTAGTAGTCATAGACGATGAGCCGGCCAAGGGCCTGCTCGAAGTCGGGATTATCCCGCTCTCCTCCGGATGCGTAATAGGATAAGGAAAGATAAAGAAAAACAGAGGCTTTCTGCTGAATGGTTTGAGCCGCATCTTCGGCTTCTTTGAGTTTGGCGACAGCTGCCTCGTAGTCCATCTCCTCGAGATAAAGCCTTCTTCCCTCGGCCAGAAGCTTGTCGAATTCCTCCTGCCGGGCGGGGGACGTTTGGCGGCCTGCATTACGGACTTTGACTACGGGCCGGAATTTGTCCGGAACCACATGCTCGCCGGAAAACGCATAGGAAAAGATGAAGAAAAACAAAAGAGGGAAAAGAAAATAATGAATAATATTTCCCCGAGATAAAAACATAGCTGTAAGCACCCTTGTTTTTTTCTTATTTTAGTTATATTGATTTTTTTTTCAACGAAAAAAAATCATTGCGGAATACGCTTACCGCCTCTTTTAAGGACGGGAAATTCCGTCACCCTGATATTGGTGCAGCCGTAAGGAATAAGGGTCAGCTCCTCCAAAGGCTCATCGCTTTCAACGGGGCTGGGAGGCGCTTCATCGGCCCAGCCGTGCTTCATCTTCCATCCCTTAAGCTTGCGTCCTTTGATTTTTCCTTCGACAGCCGCCCCTTCCGGCGAAAAAGGTTTTTCTCCCATGGGTTTTTCCTTGAAGAGGACACTTTTCTCCGGAAGCCCCTCATCTATCTCAAGGCCGTAATTCCAATCCGACGTGGGAAGAACCTCCCAGTCGGCATGGGGATTTTCCCGGCAAGGTTTGTTTTGATTGACCTGCTTCCATTCCTCCCCGACCTTCAGGGAGAAAACCAACGGGCCCCTTTCTATGGAGAGGGCCTTATTATAGCGCCTTTGCGTTTTGACCGGCATCGGAAGGGAGAGGTCCACTTTACTTTCGCCCTTCCATTCCCTCTCGATCTTATAAAAGGTTCCCGGCCTTGGTAAAGCGGCGGAACCGCCGTTTATTTTGATGCCGGCACGATTCGCCCAATCGGGAATTCTGAGCCAAAAGGGAAAGGAGACAGCTTTTTCCGCACTGACGACAAAACTAAGGATTTCCCGAAAAGGATAATCCGTTTCAAGACTAACGGTAACCGGGATGCCGTTTTTAACGAACCGGACAGAACTCGGCGCGTAAGCCGCCGCCGCCAAGCCGCCATCCGGGGTTTCCATCCACAGATGGGCGGCAAGCTTGGGCCAAGCCTGGTGCATGTTGCTGGTGCAGCAGCCGAAGTTGGGTTCCAGGCCGTAAATGTTGGATTCCGGGCCGTTGGTCGTCCACATGTGATTATCATTAATGGTACACTGCACCTGGTTAGCCTGCTGGTCGTATTGGTGGGCCCACATATCCGGGGAAAAGGTTGCCGGCAAAGCGTTGAAGGCCACCCGTTCCAACAGGTCCCCAAAAACGGGATCTCCCAGCAAGGATAGGACCTGCTCCAGGGAAAACATAAACTCGGCAACAGCGCAGAGCTCCGTGCCTTGAACGGGATTTTTACCGGCGAGACACTCATCACCGGTGAACATGCCGTTGATCTGGCCGTGGTGCCTGTCTAAAATTGTGAGCATTTCATAGATAAATTCCCGGTCGGCCGCGTCCCCGCTTTGCCTGGCCCATAAGGCATAAGCTTTGGCGGCCATTCCCGTATTAACGACGTGTTTGGTCCATTTCCACATACCGCGCCGGGGAGTCGGGACAAAAACATCCTCCTCCCGGTAAAAAGATTTGTAATCGAATCCTTGATCCCTGTGCTTTTGGGCCAGGTTGAGAAGCCATGTCTCGCCCGTTTTTTCATATACATAAAAGATGGAAATAAGGTTTTCGAACCAGCGGAATCGTCCCCAGCGGAAAAGAGGATATATGTCGATATGCTCATCCATAGCTTTGAGGCATCGGACCAGGGCTTTTAAAACCTTGTTTTCGTTTGTGATCTGATGGTACTGGGTCAGGACCTTGTTGGCCAGCATAATAGCCCACAGATCATAGGATTTTGTTTGCTCGCCCTCCTGCCTTGGAGGAACATAAGGCCCGTACCATCCGTCTTCTCGCTGGTGGGAGAGAATATAATCCATATAACGGATGACCTTTTCTTTGAGCTTTTTATCATCCAAAAGCCAGGCCAGCGGCAAAACTCCGTCCAGCCAGTAAGGAGCCCTCTCCCAACCGTCCGCATTTCCGCCGAACCACTGGCTTTGAGCCACATCCGGCCAGAATTCATCCAGATGACCGCTGAGGCCGTCGGCCTGGATGCGGAGCTGCCTTTGAAGCCAACCTTTTGGGGTGACGGCCGTCAGGGGGAGAGGTTTCAGAACGAGGGGAAAAAGCGCTCCTTTTTTGGGAGGGTTTTTCCAGGGTGATTTTTTGGATGGCCGGTGTCCTAATGCCTTTTTATCAGAGGACAGCGCAGCTCCGGCCGCCCCGGCGGCAATCCGGCCCATAAAGTCCCGGCGCTTGATCTTCGTCATCGAACACCTCCTTTTTTCAGAAAGATGTTTTGAGCTTCTTTTATACGGACATTTATTTCTTCTCTTTAAGCCGCTGCATCAGATTTTTACGGGACGGTCTTTCTTGTTTTTCCACCTTAAAATAATCCGGTTTTCCCCCCACCGTCCACTGGTTGTTGCATGTATCGACATCAGCCGTTTCCAGAAACGGGTCCAGAATCACATGGCGAAGCTCCTTTTTCGTAGCGAACACCTTTCTCACGCGATCATTGTACCGGCGCCAGATTTCAACGGGAATTCTTTTTACCTCTTCGGAACCGTCGGCATACTCGAATTTGAGGATGACCGGCATGACCAAACCGCCTTTATTGGAAAGAAACAACTCATAATAATTGTACCCGGCTTGCAGCAGTTCTTTTTCTTCAGCCGTCAGCGACTTTAGATACTCTTCGTACTCTTTTTTTTCTTGGGGGGTAATCACGACAAGAGGATCGTTCTCGTCGTAAAAATCGAGAAGGTTTTTATCCTTTTCCACGGCCGTTTTTTCGATGTCTTTTTTGTTGCGGATGTTGGTTATATATTGTTCACTCTTCTGCTTTGCCTGCTGACGCTCGATGGATTTGGCCAGAGCGGGCTCTCGCGTGTTGACTTTATACCATTTCACATTGTCCAGGGCCAGATCCACGTGGTCGGTCCCGAAAAACCAGCCCCGCCAGAACCAGTCAAGATCCACACCGGAAGCATCCTCCATGGTCCGGAAAAAATCGGCCGGGGTGGGGTGTTTGAACTTCCACCGTTCGGCGTATTCTTTGAAGGCATAGTCAAACAGTTCCCTGCCCAAAACCGTTTCCCTCAGGATATTCAGAGCGGTGGCTGTTTTCGAATAGGCATTGCTCCCCACATGAAGGTCGAAGTCCGGTGCGGTCATGATGGGGTAAATCTGGGATTTGTCGCCTTTCATGTATTCGGCGATGTCATAAGCCGCTCCGCTTCTTTCCGGAAAGTCACGCTCCCATTCCTGTTCGGCCAAATATTCGACAAACGTGTTCAGTCCTTCATCCATCCAGGCCCACAGGCGTTCATCGGAATTGACGATCATGGGAAAAAAATTATGCCCGAATTCGTGGATGACCACGCCGATAAGGCCGTATTTGGCCCGCTCGGAGTAGGTCCCGTCCGGTTCGGCCCGGCCTCCGTTAAAAGCTATCATGGGGTATTCCATCCCTCCCCCTCTTCCCGTCATTACGGATATGGCCTTGGGATAGGGATATTCGAATGTAAACTTGGAATAAACCTTCATGGCATGGGCCAGGGCCTTGGTCGAATATTTTTCCCAAAGAGGATTGCCGTCTTTGGTGTAATAGGACATGGCAAGGGAGGTATGATCGCTGAAATTTACAGCCATGGCATCCCAGATGAATTTCCTCGAGCTGGCAAAAGCAAAGTCACGGACGTCCTCCGCTTCAAAAATCCAGGTTTGTTGTGAATCGGCTTTGGATTTTTCGTTCTCCATGGCTTCCTCTTCGCTGACGATAAGAACCGTGTTTTCGGTTTCCCTTTTTGCCCGGGCCAAAAGTTCCCTCTGGCTGGATGTCAAAACTTCATTTTCATTCTGCAGAACTCCCGTGGCGGCCACGACATGGTCTGAGGGAACTGTTATCTTAACCTTATAATTTCCAAAGGGAAGAGCGAACTCACCGCTCCCCAGGAATTGTTTGTGGTGCCATCCCTGGCTGTCGCTGTATACAGCCATCCGGGGGAAAAACTGGGCGACAGCGAAAACACAATTGCCGTCTTTTTCATAATAGTGGAATCCGGAGCGTCCGCCGACTTGGGACTGGTCATTGAGGTTGTACCAATATTTTACCTCAAAAGAATATGTTGAACCGGGCTGAACCGGAGCCGGCAGATCTACCCGCATCATGGTTTGAACCACCTTATAGAAAAGATTTTTCCCCCCCATATCTTTCACGTTCTCGATTTTAAAGCCTCCGTCAAAATCACTATGAAATCTTTGAAGAAAACGAAAGCTCTCTGTATCCGATATCCCGCTAAATTGCGTCTGCCTGGTTAAGGATTCCCGGGCACGAATATTCTGGTCCAACTGGAGCCAGAGATAAGAAAGGCTTTGGGGTGAATGGTTAAAATAAGTGATGGTCTCAACTCCGTAAAGCCGTCGGTTTTCTTCATCCAGCTTGACGGAGATATCATAGTCGGCCCTTTGCTGCCAGTATTCAGGGCCGGGGGCTCCGGATGCCGTGCGGTACGCATTCGGTGTGGGAAGTTTCCCATCAAGCTGACGGAACTGATTGTATTCATCCCTCTCCTGAGCCGGCAATAAAGTAAAGCCCACCAAAAAAAAGGCAAAAATAAGGACGCATGGAATGTGAAGACGAATTTTAGTCATTCTAAACCTCCTAACCTAAACTGCACTAAGATTTACGAATATTGTAGAATAGTGTATCACGATCATCATCTCTTCGATAGGATTATTGGGAAAAACAAGGTATAATTCTTTCATTCTCCTTATGTTTGCCAATACGACCGCACCTTTTTTTCCAAGGGGGAAATATGAAAAAAACACTCATTTTTCTATCTTTTTTTCTTTTGTCGGCCGGATTCATCCGGACAAACAGCACCGTCTCTGACGAAAAAATGCCCGGCAAAACAAAAAGTAAAACCTACACTGTGGAAGAGTTGAGGACCATCGCTTTCCCCGTAGGGGGACTGGGGACGGGAAATATTACCATCGGGGGAAGAGGCGAAATTCGGGAAATGGAAATTTTCAACCGTCCGGCCAAGGGCGTTCCTCCGGATCTCACCTTTTTTTCCATATGGGCCAAAACCGGCGAGAAAAAATCCGTCGCAAAAATCCTGGAAAGAAAACTTATCCCTCCCTATGTGGCCTGGATGGGCATCCCCAGACTGCAGCTTCCAGGTGTAGCCCGCTTCGATGAGGCCGTTTTCGAAGGGGAATTCCCTTTTGCCCGGTTAAAATTTATGGACAAAGACATTCCCCTTAAAGTATCCCTGGAAGCCTACAACCCTTTTATTCCCTTAGATCCCCTCCGAAGCGGCATTCCAGGGGCGGTATTTAACTGGATCCTGAAAAATGAAAACAACCACCCTATTAAAGCCTCTCTGTGTTTCAGCATGCAAAATCCCATCAAAACAAGAAACAAAGAAGGAAGGCTGCAATACGGAAAAAACCTCAATCAGTATATCGAAGAGGACTCTTTCCGTGGAATCAGGATGACATCGAACCGCGCTGATAGAGACTCTCTCGAATACGGCGATATCGCCATTTCCACACCTTGCAGAAACGCACTCGTGCAAACGAGATGGTACAGAGGAGGCTGGTGGGATAACGCTCATGTTTTTTGGGATGATTTTTCAGACGATGGGATCGTTGAAGGTGTAAAAGACGCCCTGGAGTCCCCTGACGGACGAAGCGATGTGTGTTCCCTTCTGATCCAGGCTGAACTGAAGCCGGGAGAGGAGCAGGTAATCCCCTTCTACTTGACATGGTATGTGCCCAACCGGGAAAACTACTGGAACAGGGAAGAAGAAGTCAAAGGGAAAAAATTCCGCAACTACTACGCCGCCCGGTTCCAAAACGTACTGGATGTAACCCGTTATATTATCGGCAATATTTCCGGGCTTTATGAAGACACAAAAACCTTTCATGACATCCTTTTTTCCTCAACCTATCCCTTTTACGTTATCGACGCCCTTTCATCTCAGGCATCCTCTCTCAAAACCAATCTTCTTCTGCGCACGGAAGATGGAAAATCATTCGGTTTCGAGGGACTTACCGACGACAGCGGATGCTGCCCCATGAACTGCACCCATGTCTGGAACTATGAAAACACCATGGCTTTCCTTTTCCCCTCCCTGGAGCGTAGTTTCAGAGAAACGGATTTCCTCCACAACACCTTTGTCAACGGGTACCAGGTATTCCGGACGCTGATGCCCTTGGGACCTTACTGGTGGAAATTCAAACCGTGCGCGGACGGACAGATGGGAAACATCGTCCGGGTCTATCGCGAATGGAAACTTTCAGGAGATACGGACTGGCTGAAAAAGCTTTGGCCCAAGGTAAAAAAGGCGCTTGAATTCGCCTGGAAAGGTGTCGGCGAAGTGGATGAACAATATGAGTGGCAGCAGAATATGCTGAAAATGGCCTGGGACCCGGATAAAAACGGCGTTATGGAGGCCGAACAGCACAACACCTATGACATTGAATATTACGGACCCAACACCATGACCGGCTCCCTCTACCTGGCCGCTCTTAAGGCATCGGCGGAGATGGCTGAATACTTGGGAGAAAAAAAGGAAGCACGGGAGTATCTTAATCTTTTTGAGCAGGGATCAAAGATATACGAAAACACATTATGGAACGGAGATTATTACATCCAGAAGGTTCATGTCCTGGATGGTTTGACCGTTCCCGAACATCTCAAGTCTCCGGAAAAAGTTTGTACCGGTCCGGAATGCAAAGGCAAAAAATCTCCGGGAGGTAAAACCCCGGCTCTGGAAAAGGGAGATTCCGTGCCAAAATATCAGTACGGATCCGGCTGCCTGTCCGATCAGCTTCTAGGACAGTATTTGGCCTTTGTCACCGGTCTGGATTATGTTTTGACGCCGTCCCATGTCGATAAAGCGCTTGCCTCCATATATGACTACAATTTTCGGGAAGACTTGAGCGGTTTTTCCAATGTCCAGCGGGTGTACGCGCTTAACGGGGAAGCCGGCCTTCTACTTTGTTCCTGGCCCCAGGGAAACCGGCCGGCGCTGCCTTTCGTCTATTCGGACGAGGTCTGGACCGGCATCGAATACCAGGTCGCCGCTTCCCTCATCTATGCCGGACATTTGGAAAAAGGATTAAAAATCGTCCAAGCCGTAAGAGACCGGTACAGGGGTTACAACCGGAATCCCTGGGATGAACTGGAATGCGGCCACCATTACGCCCGGGCCATGGCTTCCTGGGCTCTTTTGCTGGCTCTTTCAGGATTTCATTACGACGGCGTGAATAACACCATGTCCTTTTCCCCGAAAATAAACCGGGAGAATTTTATGACCTTTTGGTCGACGGGAAGCGCATGGGGACGTTGCACCCTAAACAATTCAGGAGCTACTTTAGATGTGAAGTATGGAAGTCTGAAGCTCAAAGAAATATCTTTTTCCTCCTCCTGTCCCTGGGAATCCCTGAAATCCTGTCTTGTAGATTCCCAGTCCATAAAGTGTGAGTATGAATCAGACGCCAAAAAACACAGTGTACTCTTCTCCCAACCCGTAGAGATGAAAAAGGGGCAACATATGAAGCTGGGCATATCACGTTGAATCCGCATCCACAGGATATGGAAGGATAGAGGCGTCCTATGGAAGGGTTGCAGGAAAAAATAATCCGTCCCTCGTTAAACGGATCGCATATCACCGTTCTATTTCCAGGTCTACAACAACGTTTTTGTACTTCTCGTGGATCATTTTCCGGTCAAATTCCCAGAATTCAGCCAGCATATCCTGATCCTCTTTTTCGGTGAAATAGGCTCTGGAAGCGGGGAAAAAAACTTTATCTTCTTTCTCGATGTGCTTGGGATAAAACTCAGCAAGAGTTTTAAGTTTGGCGGCGATTTCTTCCAAGGCGGCCTCGTCGCCTTTTTTATAACGCGTGTTGGCCTCAACCAAAGCTTTAGTCGTTTGGCGACCGAAAACATGCTCCTCGATCAATTCATTCATGACACGCCGGTCTTCGTCTGATAAGGAACGTTTTTTTAAATCCCGGAAGAGGATATCCTCTTCCTTGCCGTGATGGGTGCGGTCAGCATACATGCGAATGAAATCCACTGCCGTATCCACGAACAAAGGATCGACTTTCCCGGTCGATTGGATTTTTTTCAGATTATCCTCGATCAACGAAATCATTCGCTCGATAAGCCGATGCTCAATCATTAAAGGACCGCGTGCCTGCATGGGACCTCCTTTTTCCCGCTATTTCTTTCTACTAATTTACAGCAAATTTGATATTTTTTGAAATGCTTAGAAAGCATTAATGACCCGGTACTTCACGATAGAGAGAAGTTCATTTTCATCCTTTTCTCTGACAAACAAAAAACTTTTGTGCGTTGAGATTACACTTTTTTCAGCATCAAGATAAAACGCATCCAGATAATCGCCCTGAATATTGTAAACATCAAAGAGGATTCCTTTTTTGTCGTTTCTCGTTGAAGTCTGCACCCATAACTTTCCCTTAAACTCAAAAAGCTGACTGATATCAGTCAGATATTCACTTCCCGGGGCCTCATGCCTTCTTCCTTTGATGATGATGGCCGCCGACTTTCTCCCTTTAGGCCTTGCGATTCTTTTGTATTTTCTCGTGACATCTCTAAAAAGTACATGAGAAGTAAGATCGAAGATTCGGATTTTATACTCCGCCGTATGGGAGACACAGAGATAACGGTCTTGTATCAAGACCGTTAAAATGCTCAGGTTGCTTACCGCCGCTCCTCCCATAACCAGGGTTTCGATAGGAAAATCAAAAAGATCTTCCAGCATCTCCATCGAACCTGACATAGAGCATAAGACATGCGGCCAGCCAATAATTTCAGACACCTTATCAGAACGGGGAAAATCTGATTTCAGAAAAAAATATCGCCCTTCTTTGACAAAAAGAAGTCTGAGTGTGCTGCTGAATTGTCTCAAAGAAATTTCATTTTGGAAATCCCCTTCAAAGTTGAAAAAGATGAGTTTTCCCGGATTAGTTCCATTTACGATAATCGCATCGTCCATGACGGCGTAATTAGACAGGTAATTGACCTCACCCGGTCCCTGACCTTTCTTAAATAAGTTATGAAGGAAATGTCCCTCCTTATCAAGGTGAAGCAACTGCTCGCTGTCATAGATGTACAGGGATTCATCTGGGGCCACCTTTATGGCACGTGGATACTGGAAGAAAAATTTCCCACTCTCATCTGTAATCCTAAGTTCTTCCTCAAGTTTTAGCGTTCTGCCGGCATCGGGATTATCCGGATGGGATGGATTCTCGATAACCTCCTGAGCGAATACACTTGGGAAAAAAAAGAAAAGAACACAACCATAGAATATCAAACGTTTCATAATGGTTCCTCTCATTTTGATGATCCCATTTTTAGCTCCCCCACCGAATTTGAAGATACCAAATGTTTTCGTTTTCATTTTATAAATACTTAAAGACAAAATCAAATGGAAGAGATTGCAATTAGGAGAGCCTTTTTTGTGTAGTGCCCTAATTTAATCCCACCGGGCAAAATCTATTTCTATCCTATAATGATTTTTTTTCTGGGGCATTAAAATGAATAAAGGGGCATTGGGGGTTGGAATCATGGATTCAGCATTATCTATGGGTTACTTGATATCCATTGTTTTATGATTCTAATGAAAACAATAACGATCAATATTTCTGGATATGGACTAAATAAAAAAAAGGTTAATATAACAGGCGGGAATGAACTAAATCAAATCAAGGCTTATCTTTATAGCCTGATCTACTTCCATCATTCTTGAGATATCTAATAATCCGAATCGTTTAATTATTCTGTTTTTATCTATTGTTCTTATTTGGTCACATTGAATAATGCTTGGTTTATCTAATCCGCCCTCCCCTTCATCTACCCACACGTCTGTTGGGTATTTTTTGTGAATATCTTTTTGGCTGGTTATTATAACAATTATGGTTAGGGGAGAAAACTGATTTCCGGTATCATTTTGGACAACTAAACAAGGTCTTGTTTTTTTTGATTCAGATCCCCTCGCAGGATCTAGATTTACTAAAACTATTTCCCCCCTCTTAAGATCATCAATCATTAAATATTCTCAGTGTCGACATATTCAAAGTCTTTGCTAATCTTAATATTTAATTTTGATTTTGCTAAATAACTCTCTTTTAGTTGCTCTTTAAGTTGTTGTTTCTTTATTTTCTTAATATATTCCCTTAAGGCGTCTCGGGCAAAATCGCTTTTCGAAATATTGGAAAAAGATATTATTTCATTTATTTCCTGATATAGAGAATAAGGGACAAAAAAATTCATTCTTTTTTGTTTTGGCATTGCCATTTTTTTCTCCTTCTTATGTAAATATTTACGCCTATTATTGCGAAAATATTTACGTATATAATATACGTAGATATTGTATGCATGTCAATCATTTTATTTTTTTTAAAATTAGAATGTTTTTTTTAACCTGCGTTATGCACGAGTCGAGGTTGCCGTAGGGGTTAGGTTGGGTCGGGGCGAGGCGTCGGTCTGTAAAGCTGTGCTTGGCACCGCAAGTCCATCGCAACAAAGCAGATGCGGTAAGATCGGTTCACCGGAAGGGAAATTTGGCCGACATTTTCTTGTAAACGGTCATGGAAAATGATTCATTATCAATTTTACCGAAATACATCTTTAATCGACACAAAATATTGAAATTATCTGTCTGTGTCGACCAAATTTATGAATAATGGAGGTTAATACGGGTTTACCAAATATATTATCGCTTAAAACAAATAGCCTTGTTTTTTGATATAAAATACAAAGTATTAAATATTATTAAAAGAAGGCACGAGCCTTAATTCAATAAGGAAGCTTACGATGAGCAACCTATTGGTTGAGGCGCGAGTCGGACAAGAAATCGTCTCGGGAGAACCAGCCAACGTGGGCATTAATGTTCTCAGGCCACAAGGAAGCGATTTGATTAAACGGGAGTCAAAATACCAGGGAATGTTCATCATGGGGATTACCACCTGTGATTAGATTCTTGGTGCGCCTCTCATCTTCCTTTCCATCTCCTTCACCGCAAGTTAGGACACTACCCATTTTTACTGACATTTGACCTGACCCCTTTTTTTTGTGATATATAAGTTGAGTATCACGTTCTCAAAATATTGAATGGCGGAAATTCATGAATATAACAAGTTTTGATGTAACTCGGGCCCGTAAAGACACTGAAGGATGCGAGCGGGTCCTGCACTTCAACAACGCGGGAGCGGCCCTCATGCCCCGCCAGGTTGTGGAAACGGTGGTGAATCATTTGAAACTCGAGGCCGCTACCGGCGGTTATGAGGCGGCCGAAGTATCTGATGAAAAGATACAAGGTGTCTACGAATCCTTGGGCCGTTTGATGGACTGCGGGGTGGATGAAATCGCCGTTGTTGAAAATGCTACCCGGGCCTGGGACATGGCCTTTTACGGCATCCCCTTTCGCAGCGGGGACAGAATATTGACGTCGGAAGCGGAGTATGCCAGCAATTATATCGCTTTTCTCCAGGTCTCCCGCCGAACCGGCGCCGTTATCGAGGTCATCCCCAATGATTCATACGGACAGGTTTCGGTTGACGCCCTTAGAGATATGCTGGATGAACATGTTAAGCTGATCGCCGTAAACCATGTACCTACCAACGGAGGATTGGTCAACCCTGCTGCGGACATCGGGAAGGCGGCCCGGGAAGCCGGAGTGCTGTATCTTCTTGATGCCTGCCAGTCCGTGGGACAGATCCCCATCAATGTGAAAAAGATTGTTTGTGATATGCTCTCGGGAACAGGACGGAAGTTCCTGCGGGGACCGCGCGGAACCGGCTTTTTGTATGTCCGCCGGGAAGTGCTTAACCGTCTGGAACCACCCTTTTTGGACCTCCATGCTGCCTGCTGGACAGCCTCAGAGCAATATGAAATCCGTTCGGATGCCCGCCGTTTTGAGAATTGGGAAACGAACGTCGCGGGAAAACTCGGCTTAGGGGCTGCGGTAGATTATGCCTTATCCTGGGGCATAGAGAATATATGGAACCGCGTATCCGCTCTCGCCCAGTTCTTCCGCGACAGTCTGGCCGGTATTCCCGGAACCGTCATCCATGACCTGGGCCGAACCAAGTGCGGCATCGTGTCATTCACTATCAAAGGAAAATCATCGCGGGAAATCAAATCATTATTGTCGAAGAAAAAAATTAATGTTTCCGTATCCCCCATTGAATACACCCGCCTCGACATGGAAAAAAGACGAATCGAGAGTATGGTACGTGCATCCGTCCATTACTACAATACAGAGGAGGAAGTTTTGAGGTTCACGGAAGAAATCAAGCGGCTCTCCACCGCTTAAAATCAACGCAGGTTAATTAGACCGACATCTAAAGATATTTCTGTCATACTCCGGTTTGTCCGGAGTATCCAGTTTTCGACATGATAATTATTGCCCATAATCCTGGATCACCCGGATGAACCGGGTGATGACTGTTGTTATTTTCTAGGTAGTGATGTACTAAACTTTAGAATGGGGGGTGGCTTAACTCCATGCTAAAGCTTAGTAGGGTTCTTTTCTACTGTGCACAGGGAGAACGGCGGATGACAGATAGGTGGTCATGGTACCCATTTTAATGCGCCGGCCTTTGATATAACCCGAGATGAGAAACTGTCCGGACCTATCCAATTCCCTCAGCAAACCCGGTTCCCCACAGTAGGCTGAAACAAATTCCAGCCCCTTTTGCGTCAGGACAAAAACGGGAATGCCGGTCGTTATCTGAAGAATGGACTTCCGTCCGATGACCTCCCGGACAGGCCCGGAAGCACACGACCAAACGACATCGGCGTGGGCGGCGATGTGTTCGATACGCCGCGATCCGACTCCCGTCGTGCAGACGATGACCGCTGCGGCCCAGATACCGTATTTTTTCTCAATCTCCTTAACCTGCGCGATGTCTTCCTCTGTAAAACCGTTGATAGTAACGGCTATTTTTTTATACCCGGCCCGGACCGCTTTTTCTAAAGCCGAGACCTGGTCTATAGCGGCGGTTTCAGGAAAAGCCACTGTTCCCCCCGCCTCAGTAATGGACTGAAAAACTTTAGGAAGAGGAGACGTATAAAACAAACCATTCATCCGGGCCCCGATACCCTGGACCAGGTCGGGGGAAGAAGCGATGACGCTCCCCGCCCCGTCACATACTGTGACGGCTGCATCCAACATACCCTTGCGCAAACCGTACATCATCATCTCCGAAGCCCCGTACGGAACGGCGATATCGTTTCTCACCAACTCCCTTCTTTCCGTAAAGGAGCCGAACTGTTTGACCTTAGTTTCAACCGCCCGCCGTATGCTCTCTTCGACCGTTTCTTCCATTCCGGAATCACCTCTTTTATAAAGCATGGAAAAAAGCGGACAATGGCTTATGACGGGCTTTGTCATGGCGATGACTTTTCCATGGGAAACGGCGACAAAGGAGGAAAAATTTCGTGTTATATGGAGGTCGTCGAATTCTTCTTTTTTAAGACCAATCTTTTTAAATATTTGATCGATTTTCATCTTTACAAATGTTTCACACCCGGAAAATCTTCGCCCCTTCCCGAAAGAATATCGGGACAGGTCTTTATGCTTTTGAACAATCCAGGTTAAAATCCTCCGACGGTCATCTCCTTGACCTTGATCATGGGACCGGCAACACTGTCTCTGAAATCCACATCTTTTCCAACCATTTCAATCTCATTCAACATCGAACCCAAATTCCCATAAACCGTGATTTCCATAACAGGGTATGCGATTTTACCGTTTTTAATCCAAAGTCCGTATGCCCCCCGGGATAAATCACCTGTGACCGGATTTAAGCCGTGGCCGATAGTCCTGGTCAGCAGCATTCCTTCATTCACAGACTCAATGATTTCTTCTTCCGTATGTGCTCCAGGCTCCAGGTAAAAATTATTGGGCCCAACGCCGCCGCTCCTGCAGTTGCCCGTGGACTTAAGTTTTAATTTTCGGGAGGCATAGGTATTACAGAGATAGTTCGTGAGAATGCCTTTGTCGATGACCACCGTTCTGCGGGTAGGAACGCCCTCTCCATCAAAAGGCCGTGATCCCAGTTTGCCGGACATCAAACCGTCATCGAGAATCGTGACATGTTCGTTTCCAATCCTTTGGCCCAACTTTCCGACAAGAAAGGAGGATTTCTTGTAAATGGATGTTCCCGCTACACAGGCAAACAAAAATCCCAGCAGTGAAGCCGTCATTCCCGGCTCAAAAACAACGGGAACATTCTGCGTTTTTATCTTGCGGGCTCCCAACTGGCGGACCGTTCGTTTTATACACATACGAGCGATTTCCTCGGGTGTTTCCAAATCTTTGAAATGCCGCTTGGAGCATGACCAATAATCCTCAACCTTGGCATCCGTGTGTCCTGCCTGAAGGCCGAGACCAAGATAGCAGCTTGTCTCTTCATACTCGCCGGCAAATCCTTTTGAATTAGCTAAAATGCCCCGCCCCTCAAAGGTTCCGCAGCTTGCTCCGTGGGAATTGGTGATCCGTTTGTCGGCCAGGCCTACTTTTTCCGTCTCCAGGGCCATCTTGATCTTCTTATCCGCTGATAGAGTTTTTATTTCAGGATCGTAAAGATTCAATCCGGCGGCATTCACATCCGAAGCCGTTTCCTCAGGAAGACCGGCAAATTCATCCGGATTGCCCAATCCAGCCCGCTCAATAGTACTTAAAACAAGCTTTTCCAATATATCACGCGAAAAATCTTCGGAAGACGCATAAGCGGTTTTTTTGTCCTTAATAACCTTTATTGATAAAGCCTTGGAACCGGCTTCGGTCAGCCTTTCAATTTCCCCCATCCGGACTTCCACTGTAAACTCGAATCCTTCCGAGGCGGCCACCTCCATTTCATCAGCGCCATTTTTTTCACCGAAAGCAACCAGGTTCCGGGCGATTTCTTTTAAACTTTTTCCGTATTCACTCATGGTTTGCCTTTTCACTTAAAACGATCGAATTCTTGATACAAAAAGCCCTTTCCTCAGCTTTCACTCAAATTTTTCCTGGTTTCGATCTTATAACTTTCCACATTGGGCTGATCGAACGGATTAACATCCAACAAAAAGCCCAGGTACATCATTTCCATCATTTTGAACTGGAGGAACTCCCCGATGGACCTCTCGGATTTATCATCGAGAACCACCTCGTTGAAAGGACGGCCGCCTTTTTTGTATGCCGTTTTCACACCCTGAAGGATAGCTGACATGATGCTGGATAGCGATCGGCCTTGTATATGGGGAACAAGCCGTTCATAGTCTTTACGCTCGGGGACAGGGACATCCGTCCGGCCATTGGTTACGGAAACAAAAGTCGTAAATTTATCTTGCGGACCTCCCAGATAAAGCTGCGCCACGGAATGAAGGTCCACTGACCCGACGGAAACGGTCGGCGTGATGCCTTGATAAACCCGGCGGCCCCTGCGGTCATACTCCTTCCCCAGGCTTTCTCCCATAAGCTGCCTGTACCACTTCCCCAGCGCTTCCAGGTCCGTACCGAATAGAAAAAGGTCATAGATATTTCTTTGGCGGGAGAAACAAAAAATCTCAGCGGCACTCTGTGCGGCGGGATTGTTTTCGAACTCCCGCAGACAGGATTCACGCATGCCGGCCGCTCCTTGTAAGAGATTTTTAACATTTAGCCCTGCCACAGCGAGTGGAAAGAGCCCTACAGGTGAAAAGACTGAAAATCTTCCTCCAACCTTCTTCGGAACCGCAAGAACCGAGAATCCATTTTCAACGGCAAAGTTCCA
The DNA here is from genome assembly GCA_016927475.1 of Candidatus Aminicenantota bacterium. Classification (GTDB taxonomy): domain Bacteria; phylum Acidobacteriota; class Aminicenantia; order Aminicenantales; family Aminicenantaceae; genus JAFGMO01. Next base: position 76,102 of record JAFGMO010000103.1, on the reverse strand, counting down.
GAGCTTTGAATCCCTATCTGTTGTTACGGTTACATATTTTTTATAATCATCGCCCGCCCGCATTAACAAATCGACCAAAATCTCAAAATTGGCGATGGTTTCTGTTGTCCCTCCGGACTTGCTCACTCCGTTTACCAGAACATTCTTTCCCCGTTCCAAGACGGCTTCGACGATGCTCAAAATATCAGAGGTATAATCGCTGTCCACTGTCTCAGCGAAATAAACTTTAATACCCGCTCCTTCACGGTTATGAAGTTTACCCCGGACGGCTTCCAGTACGGCAAGGGTTCCAAGGCTGCTCCCCCCGATTCCCGCAACAACGATTGCCTCGGGATCCATTCCTTTTTTTTCTTGACTCAGGCCCAAAACCATTTGAAGCAAATCATGATCCGCGGGAAGATTAATCGAGCACCGGTCGTCGCTGTATCCTGATTGAAGAACTCCTCTCATGGCCGAAATTTCTTCTTTAAGCCGTTTTCCTGCGGCTTCAAATTCTTTGTTCTGAACCCTGTTGTATTGGGGGAAAAATTTCATTGAAATCAGCCTGCCTCAATAATGGACATCCAATCCCATATTATAAAACATGAATGCCCACTTATCGGCCAGCTGTTCGATTGCCTTGCTGATATTCGAGGCACCATGTCCGGACCGGGTTTCTATCCGAATCAGAACGGGGTTTTTGCCTTGATGTTTTTCCTGAAGTGTGGCTGCAAATTTGAAAGAATGGGCAGGAACCACCCTGTCATCATGGTCGGCCGTCGTTACCAGGGTCGCCGGATAGGAAACTCCCTCCTTTATGTTGTGGAGAGGTGAATAAGATAAAAGATTCTTAAAATGTTCTTCCTCATCGCTGGAACCGTATTCAACGACCCACCCCCAGCCGACCGTAAACTTATGGTATCGGAGCATATCCATTACTCCAACAGCCGGGAAAGCCACCTTGAAAAGGTCAGGCCGCTGGGTCATGACCGCACCGACCAAAAGCCCTCCGTTGGACGCTCCGGCAATAGCCAAACGCTCCTTTGATGTGTATTTCTCATGAATGAGATATTCTGCTGCGGCGATAAAATCATCAAAGACATTTTGTTTGTTGAAAAGCATTCCGTCACGGTGCCACTTCTCGCCGTATTCCCCGCCGCCGCGCAGGCAGGCTTGGGCATAAACACCATCGTTTTCCAGGAGAACGATGTTGGATACACTGAAACGCGGTACCATACTGCTGTTAAAGCCTCCGTAAGCATAAAGATAGGTTGGTCTTTGGCCGTCCATCTTTAATTCTTTCTTGTGAACAATGAAAAGGGGAATTTTTGTTCCGTCCTTGCTGGAATAAAATACCTGCTTGGCGACAAAATCATTAGGATTGAACTTGACTTCTGTTTCCCTGAACAGCTCTGATTTTCCATTGGCGATATCGTATTTATAAATGGCGGGAGGAAAAGTGAAGGAAGAAAAAGTATAAAAACAAAAAGCATCTTCCTTTTTGCCGCCGAAACCGCTTGCCGTTCCCAAGGCTGGAAATTCTATCTCGCGTACCATTTCTCCGGAAAGGGTATATTGGTATACACGGGTATTGGCATCCTTCAGGTACTTACAAAAAAGAAAACCGCCTACCGTGCCGGCATTCACCAGGACTTCCGGCTTTTCCGGAATAACGGTTTCCCATTTTTCTTGGCCGGGATCGGCCGGGTCTACAAGAACAATCCTATAGTTGGGAGCCATGGCATTGGTATAGATTAAAAATTTATCTCCAATATTATCAATATCATAATTGTCGTGTTCAAAACCCGTTATAAGAGGCATGAAATTTTTGCCTGTTTCATCACTTTTTTTATAATAAAGCTCATTACCATGCGTTCCCTCGGACACATTCAGAAATAAATATTTTTTATCTTCCGTCGTAGTGATGCCCAGGTAACGAAAAGGATGCTCGGGATCCTCATAAACAAGCCGGTCATTCTCCTGCTTCTCCCCCAGTATGTGGAAGAAAATTTTCTGATTTTTATTCCGGGCGGTCAATTCCTGTCCCTCTACAGGCCGGTCATATCCACTGTAGTAAAAGCCGTTCCCGATCCAAGCGGCTCCGGAAAATTTGACCCATCTTATCCTGTCATTCAACTCTTCTTTGGTGGCGATTTCCATGACCCTTAGTTCGCGCCAATCCGAACCCGCCTCGGAACGGGAGATGGTGACATAACGGTTATCTTTTGAGAAACCATTCAAACCGATGCGGACCGTTCCGTCCGGAGACAGCTCATTGGGATCGATGAACACCTCGGGTTCACCGGAAAGCCCTTTCTGTATATAAATTACCGATTGGTTTTGAAGGCCGTCGTTCTTTGTAAAAAAGAAATATTCACCGGCACGGAAAGGAGAAGAATAGCGAGGGTAGTTATAAATCTCTGTCAAACGTTTCTGTATCTTTTCCAGAAAGGGAATGCCCTTCAAATAGGCGAACGTCAACTCGTTTTGTTTTTCAACCCATTGCTTCACTTCTTCGGCATTGTCATCTTCCAACCACCGGTAAGGATCTTCTACCCGGACGCCAAAATATTCATCAACCTGGTCAACCTTTTTAGTCTCGGGATAAACAAAATTTTCCGCCGGTGAAACTTGTCCCCTTTGACAGCTCGAAAGAAAAAACAAAAGAATGATAAGAATCCCTATCCAAGGTTTTTTATTCAATGTATCCTCCATAAACTTAGATATTATGCGAAGCTAACAAACATTATACAAAAAAAAATATTAATATAAACATTTATATAAGAATTCAATAAATGCAACTTGTTCCCTTCTTGTCTCGTATGAACAAAAGATGGAACGTCTGAAAAATTTTGCCCTGCTTTGTCTTAACCGCTGAATTAGGTTATGATTTTTTATTGAGCCAAAAAATCGTTTGATTCCTGAGAGCCGCTCGAGGAGAAACATGGAAAATGATATTGAAAAAAACGGTTTAAAAAGACAATTGGGACTTTTCCCCATAACCAATATCGTTGTTGCCAACATGATTGGAACAGGAATTTTTACAACCTCGGGCTTGTTGATGGGCGGACTTAAAATCCCCCTGCTTTTGATTGCCCTTTGGGTTATCGGCGGTATTATCGCTTTATGCGGCGCGTTAAGCTACGGTGAAGTAGGGGCGGCCATACCGAAAGCAGGCGGAGAATATATTTTTCTCTGCAGGCTTTACCACCCTATGTTCGGATTCTTGAGTGGATGGGTTTCCCTTTTCGCCGGATTTTCGGCCCCCATTGCAGCCGCGGCCATCGGCGTTATGGAATATATAAACCGGGCCTTCCCATCCCTTCTCAATCCCGGTCTTTTTCAAACGAGCTGGGAGCCCCAATTTTGGAGAAAGGCCTGCGCCATCCTGGTCATTCTCATATTCACCATGATTCATGCCCGGGGCTTGAAGACCGGTGCCCGGGTTCAAAATTTTTTAACCGTCATGAAAGTTTTTTTGATTGCCGGATTGATTGCCGCAGGCTTTCTCCTGGGCCGGGGAAATCCGGAGAATTTCAAGCTGGGCGGAGATTTTAATTTCGACTTCAACGGATGGAAAGTCATTGGTCTTTCTTTGATGTGGATCATGTTTTCCTACAGCGGCTGGAACGCCGCCGCCTATATCGGTTCTGAAGTAAAAAATCCGTCAAAAAACATACCCCGGTCTCTTTTCCTGGGAACGGGCATCGTTGTTCTCCTCTATTTTATGATGAATCTTTTTTATGTTTTCGCCCTTTCCCCATCAGAGATGTCCGGGGTTATCTCCATAGGCGGCCTGGCGGCGGGAAAGCTCTTTGGAAGCTCTCTTGGAAATGTCTTTTCCCTGCTCATCGCTTTCGCTTTATTCTCATCTCTGAGTGCATATATTATTCTTGGACCGCGTGTTTATTATGCCATGTCACGGGACGGCACTTTTTTCAGGTTCGCTTCAAAAGTCCATCCGAAATATAATGTCCCTTCCCAATCCATCTGGCTTCAAGGGGGGCTGGCAGGCCTCATGGTCCTTTTTGGGACTTTTGACCAAATCATTACATATATGGGTTTCAGTCTGGGAGTATTTCCCTTAATGGTTGTCTTTGGTGTCTTTAAGATCCGGCGGTCCGGCGAAGGGTCTTATCGACTACCCGGTTACCCTGTCGTCCCCATCTTCTATCTTCTAGCCGGTACAGCTATACTTTTTCTTGGTTTTCTGGAGCGCCCGCTGGAATCTACCATTGCCGTTTTTATGCTGCTGACAGGTATTCCCCTCTTCTTCCTCTTTAGAAAATCCACAAAAAACAACCCCGCGCATACTCTTGTCCGCTGAGGTGGGGAAAAGGCAACTCTTCTCTTTTGGGAATAACCAAAATTCAGCCCGGCATGGCAGACTTGATATAATCCAACCCTTTAGAAGTGATCTTCATGTAAGTTTTTCCTTTGTCTTCTGTGAAATCGATCATTTCGTTATCGAGCAGTTCGCTGAGCACTTCCCTGTAATGGTCCTTGTTTTTGGATTTGAATACATTTAAGTAATACGCTAGAACAAAATTAGCCAGGGCTCTTTTTTCTTCCGTGTTTCCCAACAGCTTCAAGACAAAAAGATGATCATCTTTAAACGCTAATTTTTCTTCCACGGCTGGTTCTGATGGTGACGTTCGCGGCTGGTCAAAAGGTTGAGGTTGGGGCTGATATTGGGGTTGAGGTTGGGGCTGAGGTTTGGGGGCCGGTTGAGGCTCTTGAAAAGGTTTATTTTGTGGAATCACGGGAGAAGGCGCAGAAGACTGTTCCACGGATGAAACAGGTGGCTGGGCTGTCTGCTGACTTTTTTCCGCCGTCTTTGTTTTGAGAGACCTCAGCTCTTTCTCCGTCATGTCAAATCTTTTGTACAACTCGCCTATTTCTTTTTTGGAAAGTTCCGCTGTGAATCCTAGCTTCATAAATTCCTTTCGCAGATCACCCAGTTCTCTTTCCAAAGGTTTCCTAAGCTTTTTCTGGATGACGAACTCCCAAATTAGAAGGAGAAGAATTATCACCCACAAAACAATTTCATGGATTTCTAAATTGATGAACCAGTTAAATATTTCTGACATGATTACGACTCAAAACTTGGATTTCAAGTTTGATAACTCGGTGTTTCTATTTTATGCTAAAATCTCAGAAAAATCCAAATGAAATATGTATTATTTTAAAAAAAAATTAGCCTTGGATTATTCCGCATTATTTACGAGCCAAGGTTTCCGCAGTGCAAGGTCGGATGCGGATAGGGCTCAGCCTTGAAATTGTTCTATGTCTAAACGGGCGAATGATGTGAGGGGGATGATCTTCTGAATCATCGCTCTGAACTTCGGGATTACCGCAGGTCCTCCCGATCTTCGCAGAAACCTGGCATCAACCAAGCAGATACGGTATGACCGGATCGACCTGAGGCACAGGTCACTGCGGTCGGTGCATCGTAAATGAAAGGATAAAAAGCAGCAATCCGACGGCACAGACAATCCCGCCGACAACAACAACAGGGGTAAAAAGCCTACTGATGACCATATGCCCAAGCCAGGCAACTTTATCGATGAAAAGATCGCTGAGTTCGGAAGCCCAACGTCCACTATGGTCGAAAGACCATAAACCATATCCAAAAGATATAATGTTCCGGGTAATCAACGCCGAAAGAAAGGGGAAAATCCCGCCAATAAGAAGCGAAAGACCCGTCCAACGCATAAAACCGGCGCCTCCTGTTGAAGCTATCACTGAGCCTAATACAATAAAAACCAGCGGAAACACAAAAAGAAAATATGAAAACAAACCCACCATACGGGTTACACCGAAAGGAAAATACCGGTGTCCCTCGAAAATTTCTATCTCGTCTTCAATATCATTAACGGCCTTAAGACGTTCGTTTCGAATAACTTCCCTGGCTATATCCATATCCGGCCTGCAAGGAGGAAGATCTTCATGGTCCGTAGCAGCGTCCAGCCAGCGCTGATTTCCCGACTCGTCACAGGGAGGAAGATTTTCCAGAATCTTTACCATGTACTCATCAATCTTCTCGTGAAGCAGCGCTTCCTTAAGAGGACGGAAATTTATGGCGATCGGGCGGGGCCTCATCTTTCCTCTCAGCATCTCACCCAGTTCATACAGCGAGTCGGACAGCTCATTTTCCATCCAGTCCAGAAGCCCTGTCTCTCTCATCAAGTCTTTAGGTGAAATTCCGGTATCAGCGGCAGCCTTAATCCAGAGCCGTGCTTCATCATCAGTTATCACGTCCTCTCTCTGTGCCTCTTCAAAAGCTTCATCCACAAGATCGGGAATTTCCGCGATGATTTCCTGAGGCATGTCTGATAAAAACTCCGGGGAAACAGCAGCACGGGTTAGTCCGACGGCCCAAACCACGCCGAATAAAAGGGGAAACCCAAAAAGAACAATAATGAGTAATCCCATAACTTTTTTCATTACAATTCTCCTTTATTTGGAATTACGTTCTTCAATGATAAAAAGTTCGTTTTAGTCTGAATATAGGCCCCCATAATAGATTGCATTGAAAAGAAAACGAAAGGTGGCATGTGCCTGCCCACGGTACTGAACGGGGAATCCGAGCAAAATCAGTTTTCCTTGGCCAACAGGAACTTCGATGATTCCAGAATGGCCGGCCAGGTGTTTTTCACCGTTTACCCAGCCGCTCATAAGTATTTCCGAAGAGGGGTAAGTCATGACACTTCTCCCGACGGCTGTTTCAAAAACGGGACTCCTCCTGAAAAAGACAGCTTCTTTGTCTGAATAACCGAAAGCGATGGGGTGGGTTTTATCCACCTTTGTCCGGAGAATCGACCCGGGGATGAAAAATTCTCTCCGGGACAAACCATCAGTGACATCCTTTACATCCAAACCAAACTTTTGAATGGCAAAGCCTGCGGCTCCGTTGAGTGTGAGTAGGGTTCCGCCATTCTGAACAAACTCTTTCAGATGAAGGAGTCCCTGCTCACCAATTCCTCCCGCATATTCCGGGGGCACCTGCCCGGCAGAGAGACCCTCCATAATCGCCCGTTCTCCAATATCTGGAATGATCAAAACATCAAAAGTTTTGTTGAGCCCTCCGCTTCTGATATCTTTATCATATACACTCAAAAAAGGAAACTCGAATTGTTCGAGCACCCAACGCGTCCAGCCTTCATCCATTGAAGCGGTCCAGCTTTTGTAGAGTCCCAATCTGACGGGTTTGAGGTCGTATCGCTTACCTTCCGGTTCGAGTTTCACTCCTCGGAAATGGACATAAAGATCCCGTGTTGCAGATTCCAAAACATCTTCCAGGCCCGCCTGCTGCTTGACGATCATGGTTCCCGCCGGAAAAGTCCGGTCCTCTTCCGTAAAGGGTTCCCCGGACCAAAAAACAGAATAACCTTTGGAAATGATCCGGTTCAGAGCAATAAAATGATCGTTGGTTTCATGGCCCCAAGCATATCCGAAAAGATTGTCCCCTACTTCGACGATGCCCTGAGGCACGCTGAGCTCCTCTAATTCCTCGTCCTTAACGCTGAATGGATGGTCGATCCGAAAAACATCCACTCCCATAAGAAGAGGCAGCGTATGGGCTACGACATCGTATGGTGTTTTCAAAGGACCGCCGGGATATTCCCGAATTTCAGGATAAACCTGGTTCTCAAGAAGTGTCTTGGCAAAACCGCCATAGGGCTGGGCCATGTAGATGATATAGGTTCCTTCGGCATAATTTTTACCGCCGGCTTCAAAAGGATTTTTTGCCCTGTGGACCTCGACATCTCCGGTACGAAGAATGTTCAGCATTTTAACGGCGGTCGAAAAATCCCGTTGTTTTTGAGGAACCAGGAAGGCAAAAGGAGGTTCGGTCCGTGTCACCGCTTTTTTGTGAATCCTGTAAAAATTGCGAAGCCAGTTTTCGCGAAGCCGGGCGGCATTCGTCAAGGCGGCCATGGCTGCGGAATAGTCGTAGTCAACGATGTCACCCAGTGTCCATTTTCCTCCTTCCCAGGGCATGGCCATCTTCACCGAACGCTGCCGCGCTTCTCCTTGAAGCTGGTTAAAAGGAATATCTATCGGTGTAGCAATATCAACGCTGGCCACTTCAGTCAGAATTCGAATGCCCCCATGGTAATGATGATAGGCACGCGCGGGTGTCCAAGCGTCAAACCAGAGGCTGTGCATAACCCCGCCTTTGCCTTCCGCCGTCATTTCCGCAGCGATGAACGTTCCCATGACGGCAACCTGCTGCTGAAGGATCGGATCGATATTGGGTTCATAGGGATCAACGTAAGGCGGCACAAAAATTCGAGCACCCCGGCTCCCCATCTGGTGCATATCCACCACGATCTGAGGATGCCAAACATTGTGAATGCCGATAATGGTCAACCGGGATTCGACCTGAGTGAACATATACCAATCCCGGTTGTTATCATGGCCGACATATTTATGGTAGAGCCAAGGCATTCGGCATCCCTCAAACTCAGTACCCACATACTTTTTGTACCAGTCGACGACCATCTGTATACCGTCCGGATTGTGCATGGGTACCAGGAGCAGGATAACATTATCCAGTATCTCCCTCGTCTCCGCATCATCGTTTACAGCCAGGTCATAAGCCAATTTCATGGACATCTGACAAGCGCCTATCTCCGAAGCGTGAATCGAACAATTGATCATAACAACCGATTTTCCTTCCTGAATGGCCTCTTCCGCTTTCTCTTCCGTAACCATTCGAGGATCAGCCAGGAAGTGCTGGTACCGTTTGTATTTATCCAGTTGGGCCTGATTTTCAACCGAGGTGATAACGGCAAAAACAAAAGGATTTCCAAGGGTCGTTTTTCCGACTTCCTGGAGCTTTAATCGTTCGCTCGACGCGGCCAGCCGCTTAAAATAGGCGATAATCTGGTGCATATCCGCCAACTGCCTGTCCGTACCGACTTTAAATCCTAAAAATCCTTCCGGAGAAAGGACTTCCTGAGCCGGGCAGAAAAGAACAGTCAGTATCAATCCTAATGATAAGCGGCATATTAATTTTTTCATGATATTTTCCTCCTTCATCTTCCTTGATGACATATTCGGTTATTTCCCTTTATATGATATTCCTTTTTTGATCCAATCCGGAGCTTTTTTTCCTTTTAAGTAATGGTCAAAATACTCCTTCATTTTGATGGAATAATCCAATTTATTGGCGTATTTCTGCGGATGGTGAGGCTCTCCCCGGTACTGAAGGAAAACACAGTCCTTTTCAAGACGGCGCATGGCCAGGTAAAGCTCAATCCCCTGGTACCAGGGAACGGCACCATCCTCATCTCCAAACATAATCAGTAAAGGGGTTTCGATTCTATCGGCGAAAAAGACCGGTGAATTTTCGATATAGAGCTCAGGAACATCCCACAGACTCCCCCCGATGCGGCTTTGTGATTGTTCATACTGGAATTGGCGGGCCAAACCCGAACTCCATCTTATGCCGCTGTAAGCACTGGTCATATTGGAGACAGGAGCTCCGGCTATGGCGCAGGCAAAAAGATCGGTCTGTGTTATTATGTAAGCCGTTTGATAACCGCTCCAGGAATGCCCGTGCAGGCCTATGGCATCCGGGTCAGCAACTCCCATGTCGATGATTTTTTGAACTCCGGGCACCAAACATTTCATAGAAGAAAAACCGGGGTGCCCCACTTCAAAGCGGATATCCGGCAGAAACAGGGCATAGCCGTTGCTGGTGTAAAAAGGGAAATTCGGCCGGTGGTTGACGACCATCTGGTTGAACTCATACATCCTCTGTGAAAAAAAGCGGTAAAAATAAACAATAACCGGACATCGCTGACCCGGCTGGTAACCGGCCGGCTTGATCAAAATTCCCTGAAGCGGAATACCGTCCAAACTGCTCCATTCCACCAACTCAGGATTCCCCCAGGCAAAATCACTGATTTGGGGATTGGCATCGCTCACCTTTTTCGGCTCTGAAAAATTCAAGCCGCTAATCCAGATGTCGGGAAATTCTTCAAAACTTTCCCGTGTGTAAATGAGCACATCAGCCTTCTTGGCTTTGCCGAGATAAGTAAATTTCTTTTTTTCTTCGACCAGCTTAACGGCACCGGGTTCTTTTACGTTTCCCTCATAAAAACCCCAGTGTTTTTCCCTGTTGTGATAGAAGGAAAAAAGCAGTTTTTGACCTGGTTTAAAAAAAGGCTCTTCGGGGTCAAGACGCACTACCCGGAAGGTTACGCCCCGGCGGCGGCCCTCTCCTTTTGTCAGGTTGACGGCCTTGACCGGAACCGGTTCGAACCGCCAAATATCATACTTATCGTATAGGAGGACGGCTCCATCATCCTCCACCCACCCTGCCAAACCGTAATCAGGCACGGGCGAGGGATAGTCATGATCCTCATCAAAAAAAGGCACATCGATGTTTTTAGTCAGGTTTGTTATTCTACCGGTGTTCCCGTCAAAAAGATGCCAGTTTTTATCCTGGTAAAAAACCGTATAGCGACCGCTGGGAGAAAGGCCGCGGCGAATATTTTCCGATAAACGGGAAGCAATCTTCGTCCGGGAACCGTCATGAAGACTGACCCGGAAAAGATCAAAAAGCCGGCCTTCCCAGGTGGCAAGTTTCCTGTAGGGAACATCGGATATGCCCAGCACATAATCACGTGTCTCAGTGGGATAAATATCCGGCAGTTCCTTATCGGCCAGACGAACCAGCCTCCGTTCTGAATAATGGTAAACGGATAAAAAGGTCTTGTCCTTAATTCGAGGCCACATCTCTTTTTGATGGGGAATGATATAAGGATCATTCCAATGCCAGACATCCACACCTCTCTCTCCCAGGATTTTATCCGGATCGAACAGATCCTGTTCCTTTACTTCCTCCTCTTTCTCTTTTTTCTCAGCGGGTGAAATTTCCAGGAATTCTTCAGGTTTGAAGCCAAAAAACAGGCGCTGACCGTCTTTTGTCCAGGTCAGGTTGTTTTTTTCGGGTATGACCCATCCTTCGATAACATTACCTGGGGGAACAGCCGTCATGGGCTTTTCCGATCCCTTTTCCCAAATCCAAAGTCCGGCTTTCAGCGGATCGCCTGTAATCTTCGGATCGTTCCCCACCAGAAAAGCCAGCTTTGTTCCTCCCTCATCCCAGGTCAAGTTGGAATAAAGCCCATTTTTTTGTGCGGCAAGCGGCCTGGCTGAAGCTTCATCATTCAAAGACACCAGGTAAAGACCGTTCTCGACTCCGTCCGAATGAGCGACGGAAAGGGCCAAAAACTCTGAGCCGGGATCAAAAGCAAAAGACAAGACACCTTTGAACCGGTTTTCTGAAGATGATTCCAGGTTTCTCAAGACCAGTTCGGTCCCCGACCGCCCGGTTTTTTGGGGGGCTTTTTCGGCTGCTTTTTCCTCCTCCTTGGCCTCATTTTTCTTTTCCGGTTCTTTCTCGGTTTCGAAAAGAAGATAAGCCGCCCAACGGGAATCTTCGGAAAAAGCAAATTCCTTGACATTTTCGACGGAAATCAATCCTTCGATCTTCAGATTCAGGAGGACCATCCCTTGTTTTGGCCTTTTTTTCGCCGGCTTAAACATATCGACGGCTTTTGGTCTGATCACCGCCGCCAGCCAGCCGTTGTCCTTGGAAAATACCGGCCGGCTGCCGCGGGCAATGGAAATATTTTTCCCGTCTTGCAGACGGCACACTCTGGCTTCACTATCACCCCGGTCGGGACGAAGTTCGTAGGCAAGCCAGGTTCCATCTTCCGATAGACAAGGATGATGAATCTCCCTGAACTTCATGATATCCTGAAACGTCAGCGTTTTTTGGCCTTCACTTTGCCCGGCGGGACCGCTCCAGGCAAGCAAACAGGACAAAAGTAAAAAGAGTCCCAGGTTTAAGGATTTTTTTGAAAACATGGGAAAGCCTCCTTGATGGCAATCATGGCAGGTAAAAATCGAAGATACAGCATACGACCAGCCGGGAAAAAAATCAAGGCAAGCGGCTTTATTTTTAAAATAAACACGCTTATGATATGCGTATATATAGTGAAAACCACTCAAATGCATGATATTTAAGATTACGTACAATGCATATTAAAAACTTCGGCAAGGATTTCTATGAAATCCAGAAAAGGCAGTGGCGGAACAGTCTTTTTATCTTCATCATCCTTATCCTTTTTTACCTTTTTTCATTGGGCTTCATTGCCGGTATTTTTTTCCTGGGTTTCGGTTTTCTTTTTACCGGTGATTCTGTTTTCAGTCTTTCCTCCCTGACGAAATTTTTCTTATACGTATTTGCCTTTGCCTTTATTATGGCCGTCATCCATTTTATCGATGCCCGTAAATTCGGAGCCAATTTTATTCTCAGACGACTGGGCGCCCGGATGCCTGATTTGAATGACCGTTACCACAAACAATTCGTCAACACCGTCGATGAAATTCGACTTGCGGCCGGCCTTCCCAAAGTTGACACCTTTGTTTTTCCCGAATTTTCCATCAATTCCATGGCCCTTATGCTTTGGAACGGTACTCCGGCCGTGCTCGTCACCGAAGGCCTTCTGGCGGACTTCACACGGGATGAAATTTCAGCCGCGGTTGCCCACGAGCTGGCTCACATCATAAGGGGAGATGCTTTTTACATGACCCTTGTTTGTTCGCTGGCCAATTTTATCGAGCGGATTCGCAGCGCCATGGAACCGCAGGAAGAAGAAACGATGGGTACACAAACACAAAGGGTCGGGGGTCCTCTTTTAATGTACCTTGCAGCAACCCTATCTCTTCTCGTTATGCGGATGCTCAGTACGCTCATCAGCCGTCAAAGAGAAATTTTGGCCGATGCAGTCGGTGTGGAACTTTCCCGCAACCCACGCGCCCTGGCCCGGGCCATCTACAGGGCCCATACCAAAAATTCATTTATCGGAGATTTCAACCAGACGTACAGCCCCCTCTTTATCGTTCCCCCCGAATCGATAGGCCCTTCCGATGGCGCTACAGCAAAAATATTCAACACCCACCCGCCCATCATGCAGCGTATCCGCATCCTGACCGACATGCTGGGAACGCGGCCTAAAGAAATTTTTGATGAAATAAAAGAGATCCATGAAGAAAGGGAAAAAGCCCGGTTTATTATCCACTCGCCGGATGAATCGCTATCTGCCCGGAAAGTTTCTCCGCCGGATTTTAAAGAACCGGAAAAAGTATGGACTATCCACACACCCAGAAAAGGCTGGACAGGTCCCTATTCTTTGGAGGACATGCTTTTTCTTCGTTTTTTCACACCCCGCATCCGGATCAGGAATATTCAGGAACACATTGAAGCCCCGGCTATGGAATTTCCCCAGGTTAGGATAGCCCTACAAAATCTCGGAAAACAAAAGCCCATCAATCCGGAACGGCACAACCGCTGTCCACGCTGCGGGATTTTGCTCCGGCAGGAGTTTTATGAAGGAGTCAGCATCCTGATCTGTCCGCAGTGTCAGGGAAAACTGGTCAATATCTCCACCATGGAGAGGATTCTAGCCAGAAGAGAAGTGGGATTTTCCAAAGCCCTTATCGAAAAGGCCCGGACGTTCTATGATAAATTCATCTGGAATCCCAAACTCCGAAAGCGGATTCACGCCCAAAAAAACCGTCCCTTAACCTGTCCCGCCTGCGGAGGAAGAATGATCGCCCGGCCTTACAACTACCAGTACGTCGTTCCCGTCGATAAATGTTATGCCTGCAGCCGCATCTGGTTTGATAAGGATGAGTTGGAGATATTACAAATCCTCACCGAGCCTGAGTGTTTCACAAAAAATGCTGAATCAATTTAACAGCTTTTCTTATAAGCATTTTTTGCCCAGAGGGCGAGCCTGAAGGGTGAAATCCTCAAGTTCTCAAAGGCACTTATATTCATACTTCAAATCCAGTATTTTGTCGGGCTTTTGTATCATACGCATAGCGGTTTACTCTTGGGAAACTGATGTTGTTTAACGGCTGAGCTCAGTGGAGGCTCACTTTATGCACCGTCCATTGGAACGAATTGTTAGTGTTCAGATGGGAATACCTTTAAAGCTCTACAATATGCATATTCCATGAATCTGAAGACAATATCTCCACAAGCATAGCATGCGTCAAGGCCAAATGAAACATACCCATAACGAAGCTCCACACCCTGAATTTGCTTAGAGAAGCTCTTTATTATTTCGGCCTTATTGAATCCTTCTAGAGACGAATTGTTATGAACTATGCAGTTTCTCACTTCGAAAAGGCCCTTAACGAGTTCTCGCATCGAATCATCACAGATCTTTTCTAGATTGCCAACCTTTTCGCTATAGGCAATAAATCGTTCGAGAGCAGATCCTTTGAGATCATTCCATTTCAATTCAAGACCTTTTGCGTTCCTCAGTATTCCGCAAAAAGTTTTGAATTGGTCCTCCAACACAACTAACAAAGCTACTATGAATGCTTTCCGTGTTATATCGGGAAAGATGTCCGATATTAGTCCCTGCATTTCCTTAACATCTTCACGCTCTGGAAATTTAATCTCCTCGGTCTTTTGCAAAACCAATTTCAAATCTTGTATATGGCAATCAAAACTGACCAGATTGCCAAAAAAGTTTAGTCCAGGACTTATCTCGATTTCATTCACTTTTTTTGAACGCAAAAATTTATTATACAGCCGTTTTGCTTGTGCCAATACGGCATTTATGGCATCCTATAATGATTTTCTGTTAGAAAATAATAAGGATGAGTTTGTTGAATATAAATAGCTTGGGTTCCTTATTATCTGCAACCTGTTTGTTAAATAAAGCAAATCTCGTCGTCTAAACAAATACTATTAGAATCTATTTAAAAATTCAATAAACATGTAAGATAAAAAAAATGTCTTTCTTAATGTAAGACCTGATTAAATTAATGGAAAGTTTAATTTATCGTTATTCTCGATCAGAAATCCGAAAGCTTAAGTTTTTTGATCAAGAAAGGCATAAATTCAGTCTACCCATTACAGTCCACGAACAGTAAAAACTTATATAGGATGGATTAAGCATTTTATCTTTTTTCATGGGAAGCATCATCCCATAGAAATGGGAGAAAAAGAAATATAAAGTTTTTATCCTTTCAAGAAAATTTCTAAATGATTTAAGAGAATAGAATAAGCAATATATCTTTCCTGTATCTAAACAATTTAGAAATCATAATACTGGCCATGAAGGTCGGTATCATATACATGAAACAGACATCTAGAACTCTGGAAGAAAAGCCGCAAAATCTGCAGGAATGACCAAACGAGCCAGTTGTTAAACTTTTAGACATTCGTTTGCATCAAATCTTTTAGAGGATGGATATGATATCAGAACTGTTCAGGAGCTTTTAGGACATAAGGATGTTCGAATAATAATGATATACACCCGAATTTTGAATAGAGGAGGCTGAGGTGTATTAAGTCCTGATGACAAGCTAAAATAGAAGATCACTCTTATTATATCTTGAATTATTATAATGAGTTTTGATAATATTTATTTAGAAGGTGAAATTTGCCGCAGTAAACAAACAATTAGCAGATGATAAGGAGCCCAAAGCTGTTTATATTCAATAAACTAATCCTTATTATTTTCTAACAGAAAATCATTATAGGATGCCATAAATGCCGTATTGGCACAAGCAAAACGGCTGTAAAATATATGTCAGGCCAAGGAAAAATGACTACTATAGAATTGATTGCTCTTGTTAGATCAGGTGTTGCGGAAATTGCCTTAGAGCGCAATCGAGAAGTTTTGGGAAATGGATCCGCATTCCTAGTTGATAGAGGTCTTGTCACAAATAGTCATGTTATTCGACCTCCTGGTCAAATAGATGCCTTCCGCATACGTTTCGAAGATTCTGATCAGCCCATCCGTCTTCTTCCAGAAGATTTCTATAATGCCACATCAGCTGAGTCAACCGAATCAGAATTAGACTATGCTTTCGTTGAACTTGAAGAAGAGGAATTCGAAGGAAGGTATAGATTTTGCCTAGGAGACAACGAAGAAACTAGAGTAGGCCAGAACATTTTGTTCTTAGGTTATCCTTTTGGTATGCCGCAGTTGACTGCACATATGGGATATGTCTCGAGTATACATGAGAAGAACGGCAAAGAAATAATCCAGATTGATGGTAGCGTTAATGGAGGGAATTCCGGTGGGCCATTATTGTCTATTGATACAGGGAATGTAGTGGGAATAATCACAAGAGCTATAACTGGGATAATTGAAGAAGAATTCAACAACTTAATTATTGCTCTTCAAAACAATCAGAAGATTCTTTCCCAAACCAAAACAGTTATGCAAATTGGAGGTTTTGACCCAATACAAGGAATCAAAGTTTCTCAAGCAGCTATGGAACAGATAGCACGAAACTTAAAACGCTCAGCGAATGTTGGCATTGGTTATGCATTCTCAATTAATCCCATCCGGAGCCATTTAGAGAATTTAGCCTAACCAGTCGTTGCAGGCAACGCTTGGACCAGGCGCTATTGAAAGTGATTCCGGCCTAGCGCGCCTGAACTCAGTTATTAGGTAGCAATGATGTACACGAGAGATTTACTACGCGAACACTTACAAGACCGATCAAAAACAGATCAGCTCGTGTCTTTCTTTGTGAACAAGGCAGTCGAGGAACAGAAGCTCGAACTCGCAAAATCACCCGAAAACGCGGACTTCATTCGCTTCTATGAAATGCAAATGCAAGAGTCTGCACAACAAAACGTAAAGGTCATCTTCGCTCAAGCAGAGTCGCCAATAGAACTTGCGTTTTTAAATTCGTTGCATCTTTGTTTTATCAAGGCTGCCCCTCTAAATGTCTATTTCCGTCCGTCTGCGAACAATCATCTTGCGTTCATGGAACAACACATTGCCTTCTATGGTGCAATCTGTCAACGTTACGCCGAATTCCATGACCGAAACCCGGATGCAGGCTTGGATGATTTTATTCGCAAAGCGCAATCTGTGTACGAGGCGACCGAAAGCCATTCGATGCCACCTGCATTGTGCGAAGATATCAAGACATATCTAATATTTGCTCGAGTATTCGTTCATAATTATTTCCACCTAACAATCCAGGCAAAACTTCCAACAATCAAACACAATGGCCGAGGGATGCGTACCGACTTGTTCATCTGGGTTCCGACCGATTCTTCGCTCAAAATTGCGATAGAATGCGACGGATACAAGTACCACTCAAATCCAGAGTCATTTACGAAAGATCGACAACGAGACCGAATTCTCAATGCAAACGGAATACAGGTGCAGAGATTCTCAGGACATGAGATTCACCATAATCCCCAGGGGGTGGCATCAGAGTTGTTCGATCAACTAACGAAAATTGCAGAAGAACGCAACCTTGGTCCCAATGCCTAACGAATGCCATTTAACCATCGTATGCACCGGAGCGGCCTTGGCTGGCCAGCCTCAAATGGAACGTCAAGTCCAGCCGCCCTGTTATGCATGAAATTATGTGATTAAGAATATGGGCAAAATGAATCGACGATACATGCTCCGCGTTGGTTTGGCCTTCGTGTCGTTTCCTATCACAAGCATCTTGAATCTTGGAAACACGCCAAATCAAAAGAATGCAACAACGGTCGCGAAACACTATACTGACAATCTTCCGAATAAGAACGACAATGACACTTACAACGGAGACGCGATGCAAATTCATTATCTTGAAATTGTTACAACGGATGTAGAAACCGTATGCAACTTGTATTCGAGAATGCACGGTGTTACCTTCGGCGATGCCGACCAGAACTTGGGTGGCGCTCGAATGGCCCATCTGGCGAACGGTGCAACACTAGGTATTCGGGCACCGATGCACGATGGAGAAAAGCCTGTGATACGGCCCTACATACTTGTTGAGGACATCCAGGAGACTGTCATGGCGGCGGCTGATTTCGGGGCTAAAATTGCAGTTCCACCAATGGAAATACCAGGCCGCGGTAAATGCGCCATAGTTATTCAGGGCGAAATTGAAACCGGACTCTGGCAGCTCTGATTCACCCGAAACCAGTGAAGCATTCTTTCTTTCTTTTCAAGGAACGACAGTATAATATATGCTATCCATTACCAGCATCAAGGAGATCATAATGCCACAATTTGAAAAATTGAGAAACCTGGCAGCAAATGATATTGAACCCTGCCCGCCATCATGGCCGCTTGTCTACCATTTCCTCATTACGCATGATTCGCCTCAAAAAAGTAATTTAGGAGCCGTCGTAGCAGCATCAGCTGAAGTGTCGATTTTCAGTTATGCTCGAAACTCCATTGCACCAATGTACTTCAGTACAATCGGAGGTGGTGAGCGATTGAAGATATGCACCGGACATGGAGCAAAAGGTCTGCGAACAACGGATGCTGAAGAAGCTTTTGCTTTCATACAAGAAGGAATTGATGCCGGCCATGGAATATTTGTAGCTGGGCCAGAAGCTGGGCTATGTTACGGGTATAATGATCCCGGCAGTGTTGAACAGCGTGAAATTTATGGATTTACCAATTGGGGTCCGGCTTTTCACGGAATATATTCTTGGGCTAAATTCTCAAAACATGTTGAAACATTTGGCGATGCCGAAGGTTTTGCTTATCTTATAAATGAATCACAACCCGAATCTGTAGATAATATTCTTTATATGATTGGCACAACGGTTATCGATTGGCAAAATCAACATCCTGCGACCAAATTTGGTATGAAGCAAGATAATTACGGTCTAATAGCTTTCAAAAAATTAATTGAGGACATCCGTAATCCGGAGATACGACCTCAAGTAGACGAGGCATATATTAACTGCCATGCCATCCAATTTCAATCGGGCGGCAGGTATTGGTTTGGTCAGTACCTTAAGCAACTTGCTCAGCAATACACTGGTGATGTGCAAAAACATCTACAAGGGATCAGCGATTTATACATGAAGGTGTATTCAAACCTCAAGCAGTTTATGGAGTTCGACATCGCAGAAGGAAAGAATGAAGCTGAAATCCAGAAAGCCGTTGAATGGCTTGAGGAAGCCTACCGATCAGATAAGGAAATATTAGAGAAATTCATTTCTTTGCGCAAAGCCTTGTAGAAATCTCATGTAATTGGTGACGGATAAACACACAACAAAGCAATCCACCTGGCTCTTCTCCTTCACTTCGCGGTTCCGGCGGGCAGGTAATTTCTAATGTTCTGTGTCTCGCTATTCCTTTTTGGCAATGGCCGCTTTTCTTTGTGTTGGGCTGAGGGCGCAAAAATCACACATAATCATCAGGACAAGGTCGAACCGGTCTTGTGTTTCAAAATCCAAGTAATTCTGATTCACATAACGGATACTCAATTGCTCGGCGGTTCAATCGGACAGGTGGTGCGGCCGTTGCTTCGCAAGGGCCGTGAAACCTAGCTGACAGGTGAATGGGCTTGTTAGCTCGCTATTACTCACACCCCGATATTCAATGAGCGTGAAATAGTGTGCAGAGCTTTATCTTTCGTCCAAAGTGTGCAATTTGAAAGCAGTGCTGAGGCCAGCAAGTGGATATCAATCCAGCCGATTCCTTTGCCCCATAGCTTGCGGTGTGTGACGAGGTGCATTGCTTCTTCGTGACTGGCAACTTCTACTTTGGGCAGTGCAGCTAATAAGTCGAGGATTTCTGATCGGTTTTTAAGGTTGCCGCATGCCAGTTCTCCAATCACGAAAGGATGGCACAGAACTACACCTTTATCGAGGAGCTTTGATAGCTCCTGATCTGTCTTTCGCAGATGGTCGACCCAGACGGAAGTATCTATAAGAATCATTCTGCACTTGTACGACGCCTTGGGATAGGCTTGAGTTTCTTTTCGCTGCCTCCAAGGGCGGCCAGACGACGAGCACTTTCCAAGGCAATAAGTGCCTCTAGTCCCCGTCGAACGAGAGCAGTTTTCTCCTTCAGCCCAGTCAACTCTGCAGCCTGCTTAAGAAGACTTCCTTCAATGTTTAGTGTTGTTCTCATATGTATCAATATGCATTAATCGTGCAGATTTGTCAAGTCATTCTTAGACGAGCCAACTAATAATATACAGCATGCGGTATTTAATACAAATCTCCCTCAACTAACATCGTATATTATGTGATATCGTCGAATATCCCCGCAAAATTGCAATCATACTTTATAATTATCCACCTTAGAGTGCAAGGCGTATATTCGAGGTCATTTTTATCCTTTTGAGAGAGATAAATTGAATAATCAATACAAAAACCTAGCGGAATTTTAAAATTTTATCAAGCGTTTACATCTCGTCCTCCGGATAAATCCAAATTTTATGTTTATTGGGTAGAACGACTATCAAAATTATTAATACAGAACTTCCAAACCGATGAAAAATCTCCTAATGCCAACAAGGAATGGCCCTGGCAGTGGGTAATGCATTCAAAAAACCTTGTCGTATATCCCAAGAATGGAACGCTTTTACATCATCATATCGAACCAAGATGGCTTCAGAAAAAAATCAAAGAAGCTGTAAGGAAATCTGATATTTCTAAACCGGCAAGCTATCACACTCCGACAAAGTTTCCCCAGTCTAATTGGAACGAGAGCATAATATCCGAACAAAACAGGAACTGATGGGACATAAAAACATCAATACTACGATGATTTACACATCATGTAGTTCGTAAGAGCTATTCGGATATTTCCAGCCCACTAGGCAAGCTGTAAACAAAGGAAAGAGCCTTACTTAAAAAAACGCCTATTATTAAATACTCAGCCCAGGGATTTTGCGAAAATCGGAGGCCTTGATAAATATTAAAGTATTTAACCTGCACTATTCATAAATTTGGCCGACACAAACAGTTAATTTCAATATTATGTGTCATCTAATGGTGATTTTAAGTAAAATTGGTAATGAAACATTTTCCATAACCGTTTTCAAGAAAATGTCGGCCAAATTAACCTTTCAGGCGAGCCGATCTTACCGCATCTGCTTTGTTGCAGCCTGTTCGCAGTGCCAAGCACAGCTTCACAGGCTGACGCCTCGTATCTGCGGCAAGCTTAGCTCGTGAATAATACAGGGAAATATAGTCCTTGCAATATAATAAAGATATTTATAAGATATTATTGCAATATTGCGGGGATATTAGATGATACATCATAATATCTGGCTTTAAATTTAGGAAATCTGTATAAAATACAGCATTCTGTATAGTAATAGTTATGCCCGGGGAAGATACTAATGAAGTATACCTACTGTTGATGTCAGTGATATCGAAGATACTGGCTTCTTGGATTATAAAAGGAAGGTCGGTTGATCAAAAACAGACTCAGCCGAGAGCAGCGATATGCGCAAACGCATATCAGATAAAATCGTGACAAATGTGCTTCTTATGAGCCGTAGAAGATGTTGTTTATGTTGGGGTCTTAAGAGGATTCACAATGAAAATTTCCATGGTCAAATCGCTCACCTGGACAGAGTGACCAAGCTGCAAATTGCTACACTAAGAAAATCAATAGATAAAGGAAAACCTATAACCATGGGTTTGATTTGCGTAAAAGGAGTAACAGCTGATTCTTCAAAACACCATCAAGTTCTCGCCACTGGTTATCGATACGAGACAAAATCAAAAGATCTCCGAATTCATATTTATGATCCTAATTATCCAGATAAGGATGATGTCTATATCTTACTGAACTTAGGGATGCCTAATAACTTTATAAATATATCCCATTCGAAGGGACCATGGGTTATATCGAAATATGCGACTGGAAAGTGGACTGAAATAAACTCACTAGACTTTTCACTAAAAGAGCTGGCATTTGCAGACTTCACCGACAATGGCAAGGCCGATGTATTCCGTGCTAGCGGGGAAAAATGGTATATCTCAGAAGATGGTGTTGATCCATGGAAAGAGATCAATACCTCCGGCCACAAAGTAAAAGAGTTGGCATTTGCAAAATTTAGCAGTAAAAAGAAAGCTGATGTATTTAGAACTGACAAGGGACCTTCGGCTCATGGTTTCTTTAACATAGGTTACAGAAAACCATAAATCTTGTTTGTCTCCAATAGTAAATGTTACAAGATATATGATGAAAGAGTGCCGTATAACAAACGCGTCAACTCAGACTGCTCAAAGCTGCACCGCTTTGCTCTGCAGCATTGGACATCCGGTTACGCGAAACGTTGTTCAGGAGTATTGAGATGGAAAAAAAGAATGAAATGCATGTATGTGCTGTCTGCGGCAAAAGTTTTCCTGTTCGGAGCCTTGTTCCGGAAGGAGCCGTACGCGATATTATTTCAGCGGAAATCCTCCGCGATCATCCCGACTGGTCCTCCAAAAGTTACATCTGTCGAGAAGATTTAACGAAATACCGAACGAATTATGTCCACTCCCTGCTTCAGTCTGAAAGAGGAGAGATTACTAGCCTTGAGCAGGAAGTTTTGGATAGTATGCGTAACCATGAACTTCTCACGAAGAACATAGACTCGGAGTTTGAGCAATCGTGGTCATTCGGTGAGAGATTGGCGGATCGAATCGCGTCATTTGGTGGAAGTTGGGTTTTTCTCATATGTTTCGGCATTTTCATTGCTCTATGGATTGGGATCAACTCGGTTGTGCTGTTCGTACACCCTCCGGATCCCTATCCCTTTATCCTATTGAACCTGGTTCTATCTTGCCTGGCTGCAATCCAAGCGCCGATCATCATGATGAGCCAGAACCGGCAGGAGGCAAAGGACCGGCTACGTTCTCAACATGACTACCAAGTGAATCTGAAAGCGGAACTCGAAATCCGGCATCTTCATGACAAGATCGACCATCTCCTGTCGCAACAGTGGGATCGCCTTGCCCAAATCCAGGAGATTCAACTCGATCTACTGTCAGAGATCGGAAAGAAAAGATAACACCTAACAACGTGTTCCAGCGAACGGCTTCGCTCGGCTTGCCGCTGGTGAACACGAGCGTTAGACAAACCAAATCACGATAAAACTCAGGAGTAAAGATGGATGGATACTACGTTGAAAAGTTATCTGGCGAACGCCTGCTTCGCTGCTACGAGATAGCCTCTCCACGGGTCCAACAATATCTGGAAGCAGAAATTCAATTCGTTCTTCAACATCTTGAACGCACTGATTCAGTCCTGGAATTGGGCTGCGGGTATGGTCGCGTTACCTCTAGGCTAGCAAAAGTGGCAAGTCGTGTCGTAGGGATTGACAACTCGAGGGAGAGTCTTGAGTTGGCTCGTCGAATGTCGGGTTCCGATACAAAATGTGAATATTATGAGATGGATGCATCGGCACTTACTTTCGACGATACAGAATTCGATAAAGTGATATGCGTTCAGAACGGGATTTGTGCCTTCGGCGTTGATCATGAATTGCTCCTCCGCCAGGCTCTACGGGTTACGAAGCCCGGTGGGAGCCAATATTTTTCCAGCTATTCAGAAAAATTTTGGAAACATCGTCTGCTTTGGTTTGAGGCACAGGCAGCAGCCGGTTTATTGGGTGAAATTGATTACACCAGGACAGGGAACGGCGAGATTGTCTGCAAGGACGGTTTCCGAACTGGGTTTAAAACACCGGAAGGTTTTCGATCATTGTGCTCGAAGTTGAATCTGGATCCTGAGATAATAGAAGTAGATGGATCCAGTGTATTTTGTGAGATAGTGGTACCGGAGGTTGTCTAATATAAAAATCAGTGGTACGTTGAGAATTTAATACGCTTGCCGACATTTTCTTGAAAACGGTCATGGAAAATGTTTCATTATCAATTTTAAGGAAAATCACCATTAAATGACACATATTATTATAACTATCTGTTGGTGTCGGCCGAATTTATGAATAATACAGGTTAATAAAGTGCGTGGGGTTTGGTGTTAGCCTTATGCAAATAAAAAAGACAAGGCAAAAGCAAGAGGTAGCAAATGCTTCCTATATAGAAACTTGTGGAAATACCAAAGTGAATTGAAATAAAAACAGCAAGTGCTGAGCAAAGAACGCTGAAAATACCATTGAGGGCCCAATACCATGGCGTCTCATCTGTTCTGATAGCCTTGACCAACCGCATCCCCGTTGGAAAACAAACACCTAAGAGCATACCCAAAGGGAAAATAATAAGTATAGACAAGAATATTTTGATTATCATAGACGAAGATACCAAGCTCAATGTTATTTTTAACAGAAAAAGACACATTATAAGAATAATTAAGGAAATAGCTAAAGGAAAAATAGAAATCCAAGGAATACGCGTTAAAGGCAAATGTTCGCTTAAGAAACTACCGATACTAGCACTAACAATGATAGTAAAGAGTAAAATTCCCAATGCATATACGGGATGACCTAGGAAAACCGACAGTCTTTGAATTAATGCAATTTCAACAAACATAAATCCTGCGCCGATCAATGAAAAATATATCGCAGCAGACACAAGAATCGAATCATTCTTACTCTTATTTTTTTTTAATTTAGATCTAAATAATAGAGGTAAAACAATAGTAACCAACGTTAGAAAAAGTAAAATTAGAATGAGCCCTCCGAGAATGATATTTGCAATTAAATTGCCCCTAAGAATTCCTGCTTCTCTAACTTCTTTCCGCCAAGTCAAAGGATTTAGATGTTTAATTCTTAACATATTAAAAAAATATGGATTTTCATCTGTGGTTGGTTTGAAATTTAAAATTTCTTCTTCTATGGCCTCGTTTAGTTCATTGAATGACTTGCTATTTACTATTTGATGAAAGACTTCTTCAGTTGGTACCATTCCTGGGTATATATCAAGACTAAACTGTAATTCTGATGCAATATCTTTTAGACTCGAAATATCTTCATCGCTAAATGGTTGTCTACTAAGCAATAAAGTAGAAAGGTTTTCGGTGGTTAGTATAGCAATATGTTGTTGAGGGTTTTTGATTCCCAAATCTAGTAACGTTGCTACTGCTAGACTAATAATACGTCCAGTTTCTGAAAGGTTTTCCGGGTTATACCATCTTGATACCGTAAAGATTCCATCATCTTTTAGGCGATTAAGAAAAACTTTCCATCCTTCTAATGTGTAAAGGGAATTTTCGGAAAGAGAAAATGCACCGGCAGTTGTTGATGCCCACGTATCGATCAAGGACATCTGAATAACAGAATATTTTTCTTTGGTTCTTGATAAGTAACTTCTCGCCTCGTCAACTACAAGAACTACTTCTTTGCGTTTAGCGATTCCAGCGAAATCTCTAAATTTATTCTTCAATAGATCAATGAAGATAGGATTTATATCGATCCCAACTATCCTTTTATGACCAAACAGAAAAGCACTTTGTATATCTCTCGCTCCCCCCACGCCGATAATACAAGCTCCTCCTTTAGGACGTAGGTAATAAGCTATGTTCACCAAATCAAAACGCAGGTGCTTAATATCTTCTATGGTTGAAAATCTCCGTAAGACGGTGCCAGCACATCCATCAATGTTCATACTATATTGAGAGACTTTTTCATCTTTAGGAGCCGCTGGACTTTTACCCCAATACTGTGGATCACCTTCACTTTTTTTATAAACAACTACCCTAGATAAAGAATTCCATTTTTCTAACTCATATTTTCGTAGGTCTTCGATACTGCCCTTTACAATGAATGGCCTTATTCCATATGATGTAAATGAGTTAACAATAGCAAAGAAAGAGAGAATAGCAAATATCAAATAAGCTACACGTTTGAAATAAAAAATTGGATCATGCCATACAAAACTAAGTGCGGCTATAACAGCTATGGATCCAGATAATAAAATTAAACTCGCAGCATCAATTACATTAAGTAAAATTAAGACAAATAAACAACCGAATGATGCACCGAGCAAATCGCTCGCATATAATCTCCCAATGGGGAGCTGGCATTTGGTCAAAATTGCTGTTATTACCATGCCCGAAAAGTAAAAAGGTAACATGCAGGCAATGGTTACTACAAAAAGTGCGCAAAGACTCATAAGAGATGGTTTTAAGACCATTGGCGTTATACAGATTATTATTAGAGCAAACGGTGTAATTAATGAATACCCTAAACTAGCATGTGCAATATTTATATTAAATTTTTTATCTAAAAACCAATTTGGTTTCAGATAAACTGTCGTAGCACCTGCAGTCATACCTAACATAGCAGTTGAGACAGCAAAAAAACCTAAATAGTACCATGAAACCACGCTTAAAAGTCGCACCAATGTTACCTCAAAAGTAAGAGTTATAAGAGAGATTAAAAAAGTACCTAAATATATATTCATCTTTGAACCCTCCCTCTTATCATATAAATACAGCCTAGTTAATCAGTTAATGCGGTTACCTCTTTAAAACTCTAGGATTTTAATTTTAATATCAATGGATTCATATATCAAAGCCCTTTTTGGCTATCTCTTTGGCTATTTGAACTTCATTTTCATCAATATTTTTAAAAAGCTGTTCCAACCGCATACGGTCTTTTTCTTCTATTGGCCGTCCCGGGCGGCGAGGTGGGCCGACATCGACGCCGCGGATAGACACACCGGTCTTTATGGTACCCAAAGAGTTGTTATTGTCCTGTAAAACATCAACCACAGGAAGTATTTGATTATAATATATACGGCGTGCAAGCCCTAAATCACCCAGGTCATGGACAGCCTGCATCAACTGCCGCGCTGAGCGGGGAACGTTATTCAAGATTCCTGTGATCCAAGTCCTGCAGCCCAGCGCAAAGCATTCAAGGGCCGTATTCGGTGCCCCGCAAATAACAGAAAGACTCTTTCCAGTTAGACGTTCGATCTCGTGAACACGCCTCACATCACCGATGCTTTCTTTTATGTATCTGATATTTTCGATCTCAACAAGCCGCGTGGCAAGGGATGGAACGATATCCACTGAGGTCAAAGACGGATAATTGAACAAGATAATGGGAAGCGAGGTCGAACCGGCTATGTCTTTATAAAATCCAATGATATCCCTGTGGGAACGCTCCACATAAATTTCGTTCAGGATCGGAGCGACCATAACGGCAGCCGCCCCTTTTTCTTCAGCAATACTCACAAGATGTACGGCTCTGGCAGTGGTGTGAGAGATTACGGCCGGAATCACCGGCAGTTTATGCTTCGCTTTTTGGAACACCACATCCCAGACATCGGTTATCTCATCATCCTTAAGCTGGGGGCCTTCTCCAGTCAGGGCTGTAGAGATGAGGCCGTCGGCTCCCTGATAAAGGATATAATCTATCAGTTGCTCCAAAGCAGGAAGATTTACAGACTCATCATCATTAAAGGGTGTTACTAGTGGAACGATGGTTCCTCTAAGTTCTATTTGCTCCATAAAAACCTCCGAAAAAACTTACAGCAGCAGACGTTTTCCATCCTCGGCTGCCTCCGACTCAATCCCATATACGTACGCCAGCATTTCATCACTCATGTATGTCGGCGGAAGCCGCTTACAACACGTATACAGATGTGCTTTACATCAAGAGGACTCTATACCCTGGTCCAGCCGAAGCAGGTCCCGGATTTCCTGCTCCGGCTGATCAAAATCGTCTATTGATATCATGACCAACCAATAGCTCCTCAATCAATCTTACTTCTCTGATGTCACACAGTCCGCTTCGATCTCCACCAGCCAGTCATCCCGGACAAAACCCTTTACTTCAACAAAAGTGCAGGCTGGTTTGATCCGGGAAAAAAACTCCCCATGAGCCCTGGCGGCTTCCTTCCAGATGGAGATATCTTTAAGCATGATCCTTGTCCTGATGACATCCTCAAGGCTGCCGCCGGCTTCTTTAATCGCTTCTTTTATTATCTCCAGACAGCTCCGTGTTTGGGCATAAGCATCGCCCGGATAAGCTGTGGTCCCATCGGGGTCTAAAGGGGCGGTGCCGGAGACGGCAATGATATTATCAATCCTGACCGCTCTGGAAAAGCCTATGGTATTTACATAAGGGGACTCCGATGATACTTGTATTTTGGCCATAGTTTTCTCCTTAAAAATAAATTATCAACTCATCCCACATTTCCAATTCTAATTTAATTAACCTGCTTTATTCACGAGTCAAAATTATTTTTTGTTTATTACCGACGAACTCAACCAACAGAATTCCAATGGCAACTCCAATAATACCGCCTAAGGTTTGATTATTTTGTAACAGTAAGTGATTATCTTATTGCGATGTCTCGTTTATAATATTCTCAATAACTTTATCTTTTGCTTCCGACATATGTTGTTGAACAATTACCCATTTTCCATTTCGTTTTTCCAAAATTCCGGTCCAACGGACATCTTTTGAGCTCCATGGTTTTCCATCCCATTCCCCGTTATCGTCTACAATTGCAGAGAACCATGCAACATCACTGCTTTGTGAAATAACCAGTCTTAGATCCCTGATATCATAATTAGTAGCTTTGTTTCTTGGATCCATCCAATGATCTAAGAATTTTTCAAATTGGTTCCAACCTGTAACTGTGCTTTTGGAATCGGGATAAAAAGTAAAGAAATTTTCATCTTTGGCAAAAATGCTCTCAAAAAGTGTACGATCTTTAGTCAACGCCCACCCGAAAGAATCGTTGATGGTTTTTTTGATAATTTCTTCATCAACCAAATTATTTTGATTGCATCCCGAAAAAACAATTAATAAAATTGGAATAATAAATGAAAGTGCAGCAATCTTTAATAGTCGGATAAATTTCATATTAACCTCTCACCAATCTGGAAAAATAGATATCATCGCGCCCGGAACTATCATGTCTCCTTCCAGCCCAATAAATAGTTCCAGTCTTTGATATTGTTATCCATATTTTATTTCTCATATTTACGATCATCCGGTCTGAACTGATCGATAATTTTCGCATCGACCCGGTAAATATTCATGACATCATCTAGCCCTCCATATTAAGGTGAATAAATCAACCAGTAGCCTGCCAAAGCATCGGCTTATGTCTGTTCAAGGAAATCAAACAGGAAACCGCTACAACGCCCCAAGCCGCCATAAACATCACTTGTAGGAATAGAATATCTTGTTGCATGATGAATCCATTAAGGAGAAGAAGAGCGGTTAGATTTATAGCGGCATGAGCCAGAGTCGGCATCCAAATACTTCTTGATCGCAGATAGAGCCAGGCCAAATATATCCCATGGAATATCGTGGAGACAGGTGTCAGTATAAAAGCTCCTAAGATCGGCATGTTCGGAAAATTCCAGCCCATCAAGCCAATGGGCAAATGCCAATAACCCCATATAGCCCCCAGAAGAAGAAGCCCCCGGGTCAAACCAAATTTTCTTATCAATTTCTCCTGTACATAACCTCTCCAGCCAAATTCCTCTCCAATTGTGATGATACTTCCGGACAGAGATTGAATAAAAGAGAGAGCAAAAAATTCAGAGCAAAAAATGCGATGCTTTGTGTATGATTCCCAAGGACAAGCCGAATTTTTGAGATCTCGACCATTCCATTTTTGAAAATAAAATATTTATCTGACAACGTAGCCAAATCAAATGTCGCGAGAAGAATGCCTGTAACCAGGACAACTACAATGGGAACTATCAGGACTGGTATTACATACCACCACTTTCTTAATCCCCAACCAACATTTCTAAAACCTTCCTTATTGATGATGCGAAAAACAATCGCCGTGATTGCCGGGAACAACATCATAAAAGGGAACAGCTTGGAATTAATGCCACCTGTAAAATTTATGACCAACTGCCATAAGTAACTCAATATGAATACAACTCCCAAATATAGCCAGAGGATATTCTTTTTTTTCATGTTAGCCTCCTAAGAACCTACATTCCCTATTTAATCAGTAATAAACCTTGCAATTTTACCTCCCGGTATTTTCTAAAACTTTGAAACAGACAGGTATCATTTATTAATAGTTAATGTCCGCACTCGAATAAAAATTGATATTCCCTTGATCGACAATGATCGAACTTTTTATCATTTTTTTGTGTCTTTTTTATTTTTTGTTATAAAATTGCCAAGTATTTTTTACATTCTCCATTAAAGCTGGATAGATTATAGTACGGCGAAAGGGCATTATTAATTTCATATACACATCGCCAATCATCCCTCTCGGTTTTGCATAAACCGCTAACCGGGCTGTGAAAAAATTCCCAGACTTATGTACCCATCCTAGGTGCATTAATACATGAACAGCATCAATGGAAAGTTCCGTTAACATTTCATCCTCATAAAGGTAAACGATTCTCCATGTTTCATTATTGCTGTCTTTTATTCCCAACTCTGATAATTCTAAGCTTCTCTTTCGATCCTTCATCGATAATCTTTCTCTGATGCTGGACTCTTGGCAGCCTGGAATGGGAAGAGTATTGATATTTTTATCCAGATCCAAAATCTTTCCCAAAAACATCCGCAGAGAAATGAGTAATCTTGCAGCCTTTAATTTGATTGAGACAGATCTATTGATTTTGTCTGGAGGAGGGTGCTGTGTCATCTTAAGAAAAAATAAAAAATCCTGCCCCTTGGATTTATCTGCTCGTATTGGATATTCCCATACATCTAACAGATTAAAGTCTTGTGCAATTTCATGGACTTTCCACGGCTGTGAATAATGCGATTTCTTATCTATCTCCCAAAGCCTATAGGAATAATCGGCGGATATATTTTCTGGAAAAGCATGCACTCTCAAAACCATAAGAAATAATATGATCGGAAATTGTTTCATAATACCTCTCTCGATTAACGCAGTTATTTTGGCCGATTAAACTTGATGTTGAAATAGGAAAAATGATTCATTTTTGCACATAGGCCGATTTTATTAGCCCAGGCAAATCAACACATGATGTCTTTCAATCGATTTTAAGAGGAGGGATTCTTCTGTTCAGACTATCCTTTTTGAATATGGTTCATGATCATTTCATACAAATGGATTCTACTCCGCACATCCAGTTTTTGATAAATATTGTGAAGATGGTTTTTTACCGTGTAGCAAGAAATGAACAGTTCCTTCCCGATGTCTTTATTCTTTCTCCCGCTTAAAAGCATCAAGATTATCTCACTTTCTCTTGGAGTTATTCCGTGTTGCTTGAAAAAATTCTTTAGATTTTCTTCTTGCCCGATCGGTATAGAGATACCGAGATTGCTTTTTTTGAGATAAAAAAAGAGAAAAATGAGAGGAGGAATATTATACCCAAAATGGAGGACCAGGAAGGAGAAATGACTCAATTTGATTACTTGGAGGAAAGATATGATATAAAAACTCAATACACCCAGATAAAAAAATCCAATAAATTGAATTGTTCTCTGCCGGGTTTTATCTTTGATTTTCGATGCTTTGAAAACAAGGAAAAAATTTGACAGATAATACACGATTCCCGCTAAAAGGTAAACCAGACTTAACACCAGACCTACAAGGGACTCACTAGGAATAAAGTAGACTCTTCCTATCATCATCAAGTAGAGCAATAAAAAAAAACCCCACGATATTATTAAGATTTTTTTCAATCTATTAGAAAGTTGTATATCGAGAATCTCAGCCGTAAAGTTTAGATACATGAATAACGATACGGGAATCAACGGCAGAATGAGTAAAAACATTAATTCTTCTATAGATCCAGGAGACTCATTCATGGAAGGATGCAACATGTCATAGAAGTAAGTTCCAAACAAGCTGAAAAATCCCAGTATGTTGTGTATGATGATATATACCATATAGAAAAGGAGATATTTTAAACTGTATTTCTTATAGAGTTTTGTTGAAGTGAAGATTGTTATAGAAAAAAAGAGAAAAACAAGCAGATATGTAAACACTAATTGAGTATTCATATTGATCTATACGTTTGGTCTCTGCGAAGATTAATTATATCTTCTTCTCTGCAGATTTTAAATGATTTCTTTGGGTGCTCTTGTTCTAATGCACGAAAGATCAGGTGACTGAATCGGATTTCTGTGGACTTGTTGTTAGTTGGGCTTGTAGAAGGACATAAAATGTTTTCATTGGCCAAACCAGTTATTACAAACGATAGACACCATCAATTTACCAAGAATGATATGCTATCCAAGCGATACAACAGCCCAACAAACTACTGGATTTGCAGCTTAACTGAATGATTTGTAGGCAATATTCAATAGCTCCAGATAGTCTTTTTCCTCCAATAGCCGTGGGTTGGAAGGGTTGGAATTGTTGATAAAAGATTTTTGGGCGATCTCGCTAAAGGCGCTTTCCGGAATTCCCAAATCACGAAAGGAAGGAATCTCAAGCTTCCGGGATATTTGTCTTATTTTTTCGATCAAAGCCTTGGCAGCCGTCCCGTTATCTTCCTCTTGAATCCCCGCGATACGGGCGATATCGGCATAACGGCCTTCGACTTCCGGCATGTTGTATTCCATGACAAAAGGCAAAAAAACCGAGTTGGCCACACCGTGCGGCGTGTCGTAGAGAGAACCTACGGACTCGGCGATGCAGTGAACCGCCCCCACATCGCTGTTCCCGAAAGCGATTCCGGCCATGGTGCTGCCCAGCATCACCCCTTTCCTCGCCTGAATGTTATGCTGAATATCGGTGCAAGCCTCTTCGAGCGAATTAAAAATAAGCTCCAGCGCCCGCCGGGCGAAAACATCCGTAAAAGGGGTGGCCGGTTTGACCGTATAGGCTTCGACGGCGTGGGTCAGCGCATCCAGTCCGGTAGAGGCGATGAGCCGACGGGGAAGCGTGAGCAGCAGGTCGGGATCGATAAGGGCCGCGGCGGGAAACATTTCCGGCCCTTTTATACTCATTTTAAACTTTCTTTCGGTATGGGTAATAACGGAAACCCAAGTCACCTCACTTCCCGTACCGCAGGTTGTCGGAACAGCGATAAAAGGAAGGGGAAGGTTTTTATACTTCCCCTTCCCCTCATAATCCTCGATATTTCCCGGGTTGGAGGCCAGCATGGCCGCTGCCTTGGCCGCATCAAGTGCACTGCCGCCCCCGATGCCCAGGATAAAATCCGGCTTAAAGCTCCGCACTTCCTCAGCAGCCCTGTTTACGGTCTCATGGCGGGGATTTGGCTCGACGCCATCGAATACGGGCATGTCAGGAAAACATCGAAGAACCGGCGCCAGAATGCCGGCTTCATGAACACCGCTGTCGGTGATTAAAAATCCCTTGGTTGAACCGCAAACCTCCCTGGCTACCTCATCAACACGCTTTAAGGAGCCTGATCCAAAAATAATTCGCGTCGGAATAAAAAATCTCATTAAGAATTTGCCTATTTCCGGAAATCCAGTTTTTCTTCGTCGGCCATATCCAGCACAGCTATATACAGCATCTGGGCCAAATCTTCCATGATCTCGGGTGTAATGATGTCAATGTTATCCCCCGGTGTATGATAGTTGGTAGGGCCACCGGATGCTCCAAAGGAAATGGAAGGCACATTCGCCCACAAAAAACGAGCCGCGTCCAGCCTTGGCCGGGCGATATTGGCAAAGCTGGATGTTCGAATGAGACGGTGGATATATTTTTGGTTGGCCCGGTCGATAAAAGCCCAAAACTCCGGAAAATCCTTGGAAGCCAGGGCGCTGAGTTTGTCACCGACACCGACGCCGTCCATATTGATAAAAGCCGCCGTTTTTTCAAGGGGAACGACAGGATTTTTCACATAATAATCAGACCCGGCCACACCTTGCTCTTCGGCTCCGAAACAGAGAAACATCACCGAACGCGGAGGCTTGACCGGCGATTGGGATAGGGCTTCGGCTATCCCCATAATCACGGCCACGGCGGAAGCATTATCGTTGGCCCCGGGCATGATCTCCCAGCACCTGCCCAAATGGTCCAGATGACCTCCAAGAATGATGACCTCATCCTTTAGAACGGGATCGGAACCCTCAAGTATCCCAATAACGTTATAAGCCGTTCCTTCGGGAAAATGCTCGGTCACATTCTTGATGGTGAACGTCTTGCCTGTGGCAAAGGACTGGGGTTTGAGAGTCTCTTTGATTTTCCCGACTACATCCTGATACTTCCGGCCGGTCCCGGCAAAAACATCCTCGACAACGGCCGGTCCGACATGGCTGTAAATAAAACCTTTCCGAAAGGAATTATTGGGATTGCCGATGGGCCCGTAGTTGTAAAGCATTCCCTTGGCACCGTGGTCATGGGCATTCTCCAGCTTATATTGATGAAATGAATAGGGGCGCCATTTTTTAAACAATTCCGGATCCCGGTTGGGAGAAACGGGAACCTCCCGTTCCATTAAAATGATCTTCCCCTCAACATCGACACCGGCGTAATCGTCATAACCGAGCTCCGGAGCCGTAATACCGTAACCGACATAGATAACCTCGGCCGTCACTTCTCCGGAGTCCGAGGTACTGCCGGGAATGAATTCGTCGTAGTAATGGTAGTTTTTCTCCACCTTACCCCCATTGACATCCAGGTGGAGCACAACCCGGCATCCTTCGTGAACCAGAGTGTACGGATTGGGGAAAGCCTGGAGAAAAGTTCCATCATCCCCGGCCGGTTTGAGGCCCCATTTTTCAAAATGGGATATCACCCAGCTGGCGCTGTCGTTGAAGCCCTTCGTCCCCGTCAGCCTGCCCCAGTACTTATCTGATGCCAATTCTTTGACATAATCATAGAGGGTGTGACTGGAGATGGAATGCATAACCTGGAGAAGCTTTTGCTCCTCCGTATCGGCTGTGCTTTGAGCACGAAGCGCCAAGCCGGCCAGGAAAAAAACACATAAAAAAACGGGCAAAATTTTGTAGGATTTTTTCATGATGCCTCCTCAAAAATGATCCGGGCTGCTAAAAGTGTTCCCGGATAATCATCTTAAGGCAAAAAGCTATAAAGGAAAAGAAAAAAAGCTGAACTTTTTTTTAGGTTAAAATCTGTAGGACAATCCCCCCTTAAAAAGGAACCCGTCAAAAATCCCGGCATCGGCTAAAATATATAGCCCGCCGGCCAGTTGTCCTTTTATCCCGATGTTGAGCTGGACAAAAGGAAAAACAGGGGGAATGTAGAATTCATCCGGGTCATCGGCCTCTTCCTTAAGCTCAAGAACGGTTTTAGAATCCTGATCGCTGTAGCTTTCGAGGTCTTCTCCGGGAATTTGGAGGGTACCTTCAAAATCATAACCCACCGTGGCATTTTCA
Organism: Candidatus Aminicenantota bacterium; assembly: GCA_016927475.1. GTDB lineage: Bacteria > Acidobacteriota > Aminicenantia > Aminicenantales > Aminicenantaceae > JAFGMO01. Next base: position 41,119 of record JAFGMO010000103.1, on the reverse strand, counting down.
AAATACGAGATCATTGCCACTCCCAAACCGAAGGTGATATAGGGCCGAATTCTCCACGAGGGCTTTATATCCCAGCGAAAGGTCAGGTGGAAGGAAAGGGGCTTGAATTCCATTTCCATGCTGTTCACCGTTCCTTCGAAAGTCGATATTTCCATGGTGGTTTCATTAATCAGCTCCATGTCAACCGTCGTGTCGCGCAACCCAAGCCGTAAGGTCGTTTTCTCCACGGCCAACCCCAGGCTGAAGGAGCCTTTTTCACCTCCTGGATACCAGCGCAGTTCGGCACCCATATGCGGCCCTCCGGAATAAAAATTGATCTCTTGATCATAAACACTTTCCTGTAGTTCCGGATGGTCCTCCTGAATTTCATCCAGTATGGTATCCCTGAGGCTGTCTTCGAAGGTTTCGCCTATGGTATCCTCGATGATACCTTTAACAATATTCACCGACCACCTTCCGTAATGAAATCCGAACTCAAATTTTCCTTTTTTGGCCCAGGCCGGCTGGAACAGCAGAACGGCTAAAAAAAGAACAAGGAAAAATTTCAATCTTCGATTACCCATAGCGATGTCTCCTTTTTTGCTCTCGTTTATGCAAAAAGATATATAGGCTTTCCCTGTAAATGTCAACACCAAATTGCTTTGCTTGCGCATGGCTTGCGTTTCTGCTATCTTGAAATTTCTTCGACATCATAAAAGAGGAGGCTCCTTCCATGAAAGAAACCATCGCCATCTTGAGCGTCTTGGGTTTTTTGCTTTCCTTGCCCATGATCCTTTCCGCCGGGAACGGGAATCCCAAAGTTTTGATGAAAACGACCATGGGAGACATTCTTTTAGAGCTTTACCCTGAAAAAGCGCCCATCAGCGTTGAAAACTTTTTGATGTACGTTGATGAAAAATTTTACGACGGCACCATTTTTCACCGGGTCATAAAAAACTTCATGATCCAGGGAGGAGGTTATACCCCTGCATTAAGGCCGAAACGGGGCAAAAATGCCATCATGAATGAAGCCGGGAACGGCCTCAGCAACAAAAGAGGCACCCTGGCCATGGCCCGGGGACGCCCCATTCACAGCGCAAGCTGCCAGTTCTACATCAACCACGTCGACAATCCCGGACTGGACCATAAGGACGATACCATGGATGGATACGGCTACGCCGTTTTCGGGAAAGTGATCGACGGGATGGATGTCGTCGACGCTATCGCCAGTGTCAAAACCATGACCAAGAACGACATGAACGATGTCCCCCGGGAAAACATCGAGATAATCTCCGTCACACGGCACAAATAATCCGCGTGCTATGAGCCGCCGTTCGAGCTGCTTTTTCGATCTGGCTTTCGCCTTCTTTCATCTTTTTCTGCTCATCGGGATTCTCGGCTTCGCCGTTTTCAGCCTCCTTCAGGGAAACACAACCCGTTTTCTGACCATCATCGTTTTGCTTGTCATCTATTATTTTTTGGTGCTTCATAAGGCTGTGAAACAGGAAATCACCCGGAAACGAAAAGAACGCCGGAATTCATGAATTTTTTCGATAAAACCATCCGGCTCCTCGGTTCCATCGTCTGGGGACCGCACATGGCCGTACTCCTCCTGGGAGTGGGCATTTACCTGACCCTTCGCCTTAAATTGGTACAGGTTAGATATCTGGGCTTTTCCTTCCGGCTCCTCCTGGGCTGGAAAAAAACAAGGGAAAGCGATCAAAAAGCAAGCGGGGATATTTCTTCTTTTCAGGCTCTGAGCACCTCACTGGCCGCTGTTATCGGCAACGGAAATATCGGTGGTGTCTGTACGGCCATCGCCATGGGCGGACCGGGAGCTGTTTTTTGGATGTGGGTGGCCGCATTTTTCGGTATGGCCACAAAACTGGTGGAAGCCGTTCTCGGGCAAAAATTCAAGATTACATCCTCCGACGGGTCCGTTATAGGCGGTCCGATGTACTACATAAGCCGCGGATTGAAACTTCCCTGGCTGGCGGGTATTTTCGCCTTTTTTATGGGCTGCAAACCCCTCTTCTCAACGACTACCGTTCAGGCCAACTCCATTGCCCTTGTTCTGGAAAAACAGCTCCATATCGAACCCTGGATTACGGGGATCGGACTGGCTGTTCTGACCTGGCTGGTCATCATCGGCGGCATAAAATCCATTGCCCGGGTAACCAAGTTTCTCAGCCCGCTTATGGTTATTCTTTACATCGGAGGCGCCCTGGTTACCATCCTTATTTTTTCCTCAAAAATCCCCCAGGCATTTGTCCTGATTTTTACCGGGGCTTTCAAGCCTTCGGCCGTATCCGGAGGTATCGCCGGTGCGACAGTGGCCCGTGCTATCCGCTACGGTTTTTCACGAGGCGCTTATTCCAACGAAGCGGGCACAGGAACGGCGGCTGTTTTTCATGCGACAGCCAAAACAAGCGAACCCGTCCGCCAGGGACTCATAGCCTCCTTGGATGTTTTATTCGACACGCTCATCATCTGTACTTTGACTGCGCTGACCGTACTCGTCAGCGGAGCCTGGACCGAAGGAACGAGTACGGGAATGACCGCAGCGGCTTTCAACGCTGCTATCCCTCAGGCAGGTGGATTGATCGTTACTGCCAGTTCCTTTCTTTTCGGCTATTCCAGCCTCATTGCCGTCCCCTATTATGGAGAGATCTCTTTCAGCTATCTTCTGGGAAACTGGGTACGGCTTCCTTTCCGTTGGATTTTCTGTGTGGTCATCTTCATCGGAGCCATCCTCACCGTCGAATCCGCCTGGTCTATCGGTGATGTTTTCAACGGCATGATGGCCCTTACCAATCTAATCGGAATCGCCGGCCTTTCCGGACTGGCCGTCGCTTCCGTGAAAAATTATTTGGACAAAATAAAAATGTCTAAAGGAGGAATCCTATGATACTGAAAAAACGGTTATTTGTCGTAATGCTTTTGATCGGCTTCTGCCTGACTATGCAGGCGGACAAACTGGAAAATTACCTGGAGCCCGGACTTGCATCCATAAAACCCATGGATCCTTATAATTACTGCAAAACCATGGCACTCCCCAAATATGCCGGCCGGCTGACGGGGCATGAAGGGTATACGGCAGCTGCGGAATGGGCGGCGGGAATGTTCTGCCGCTGGGGATTAAAACCTATCAGCCAAAAGTCGGGCTATCTTCTGGAATATCCTTCTCCTTACACCATTGTCGATGAAGCGGAGATGACCTTCCATCTGCCTAAAAAATCCTCAGGAAGCGAAGAATCCGCCACTATGGACATTTCCCTAAAGCTTCTTGATGACTTTTTGCCTCTCCTTTTCAGTGACAGCGGGGAGCACACGGCCGGAGTGGTTTTTGCGGGCTGGGGTATCTGCGCCCCCGAGCTGGGTTATGACGACTATGCCGGTATCGACCCCGCCGGAAAATTCGTTCTCTGCTTTCGCGGCACTCCCGACAGGCGTGAAGCGGGTTTTGTCAAACACGACCACCACCGCTTTCGCATGAACATGGCCAAATCCAAAGGAGCCCTGGGTATCATATATATTTACGACAAACCAGCCGCCAACCCGAACGGAGATCTGGTCCCGCAATTCACACCAGCGGTCATCAGCGAAAAAGCGGCCGACAAGTTGTTGGCGGAAAAAAACATCACCTCCGTAGATTTGAGAAAAGATCTTCAGACCTACAAAAAACCCCTCTCTTTCCCCTTGAATGCCAGGATCACTTACCGCGTTGTTTCCCGTCATTTTCCCGAAGGACGGGGGTACAACATTGCCGGATATGTCGAAGGATCGGACTCCAAACTCAAAAAAGAATGCCTGGTAATCGGCGGCCACTTCGACCACTGCGGAGCTCACTGCGGCCTGATCTTCCCCGGCGCGGACGACAACGCCAGCGGCAGCGCTGTTGTGATGGAACTGGCTGAAGCCTTTTCCAAGCTGAAAAAGCGGCCGAAAAGATCGGTCGTTTTTGTCCTTTTCGGAGGGGAAGAGATGGGGCTTCAGGGATCGACCTATTTTGTTCATCATTTACCCTCCCCTTTTGAAAAGGTGGACACCATGTTTAATTTTGACATGGAAGGTGAAGGTGACGGAACGGTCTGCTCCCACAGTCCGGATGTACCGGGTCTTCCCGAGGTTCTCAAGGCGGCCGATGAACACGTCGGCATCCTGCGCCGAACAGGACAGATGAGGGCAGTCGGCGTACGCGGTTCCGATTATGCCCCGTTTTTCCAGGAAGGGGCGATCTGTGTCGCCTTTTTCTCCAACGGCCCCCATCTCCATTACCATCTTCCCGGTGACACCATCTACCGTATCAATCCCGACATCATGGCCGACATCGCCCGGTTGGCCTTTATAAGCAGCTATCATTGGGCGAATAGGTAAGAATACTGAAGTGACGGTCTGCCTTATGAAGGCAGACCGTCCATCATAAAGATTTCGAACCGGGGATTATTTAAGAACTTTCCCGGAAATAATAAGAATAAGGGCCTTATCGCCTCCATTAAGCTTGGAGACACCAACGACCGTCCGCTGCCCGTCTTCCAGATTGAGGACGGTATCGATCAAGGTTGCTGTCCGCTCATTCCCGTCAGGTTTATAACCTTGAAAATGAGACAAGCCCAGATCGACCCTGAATGTATCCTTTTTATCTTCTTTGATATAACGGGGTCTTAGTCTCAGCTTCAGGGATATTCCCTCTCCCCCCATGCGCTGGTTGGAATAGTAACCGTCCTGAACCTTGATCAAAGATGAATCCAGAAGCTGAAAGGATTTGTATTTAAGCAGGGTTCGCAGCTCTTTGATGACCGGATCGGACATCAATTCTTTATCAACCTTACCTCCTTCGTCACCGGCCATCCCCATAATCAGTTCGATATGGAACTGCAGATCCAGGGGCGCCTTATCAATTTCTTCAAGGATTGATATCATCTTGGCCAAACTATCGGAAGTGTCATCGATAATAAGAATACCCCTGTCCCGGAGGACCTCCATGCGTCCCCAAGGACTCACAAACGGACGGAGGATCCGGTGGGCTTCGTTCAAATCAATGTAATTGACCTTGATAATCTTTTTAAAAAGCTCGGGACGTTTTTGAGGTTTTTCGGTCTGATTAGCTTGTTCTCCTTCGACATTTACGGCCTGAAGGCTTCCCGAAAAAACGGCAGCCATCAAAAAGATTAAAAACAAAACGGTTGTTTTTCTCATTTGTTATCCTCCAATGTAAAATTTTTGTTAAATATCCAAACGATCTGCAGACCAGATTCCTTGGAAACCATGGTCATCGAGACCATATCTTGTTCGACCTTGCTCTTCTCCGAAGACGGGTTGCCCGGCGCTTGTTTAAACAGGGGAAACAACAGGGAAAAAACAAGAACAGCGGCTAAAGCGGCCGTGACAGCCAGAGCCCGGGCCCTTCGGAAGGGATTGAAGATAAAACGTGATTTTTCCTGACTCCCTGAGGAAGCAGTCTTCCGGACGGCCAATTGCCAATCCGTATCCGTCCACTCCGGCCTCCCTTCCCTCAGTCCTTCAACGACGGTCTTTAGAACAGACCGCATCATGTTGTATTCTTCGCGGCAGGAAGGGCATTTATTCAGATGTTTCTCAAGGACCGCTTTCTTTTTGCGGTCCATGTCCCCTTCGATCAAAAGGGGAAGCCAACTGCATACCTTACGGCATTTCATGCGATGAGCTCCCTTCTTTTTGGGACACGCGCAAAAATTGATCCTTTATTTTGCGGCGCGCCCGGCAGAGATGGGTTCGAACACTGGTTGAGGAACACCCCAGAATCTTCATCGTATCCTTGATGGACTCCCCTTCAACATCCCTTAGGATAAAAACCGTTCTCTCCTTGGGAGTGAGTCCCCTTAGACAAAAAAGAATTTTCTTACGCAGCTCTTCGCCTTGGAACCGGGATTCGGGATTATCCAAAGAAAAAGACGATTCGTATTTCTGTCGCTCGATGAGCGATAGATCCCGGCGCTTTTTTCTCAAAAAGTCATAGGTCGTATGGGTTGTGATGGCAAAAAGCCAGTTTTTAAAACTCTCACCGCGCTTGAACTTGTCAAGATGCCGGAAAACTCGCAAAAAAACTTCCTGGCAGATTTCCTTGGCTTCTTCGATGTTTCCTGTCATTTGATAAGTCACGCTCAACATTTTATTCCTGTAAGGAAGAAGAAGCGCCTCAAAGGATTTATGCTTCCCCTGAAGCACTTCGTCAATCCAGTCTTCTTCATGATTCATCCATAATAATATACCCTTCTTCATCCAAAAATGTGAACAGGCATTAGACAACATTATAAGAAAAAGAGTAAAGTTAGGTTTGAGGCGCAAACCGAAGCCGCATTTTCGTCAAGCCCTTTTAGGATGAAGTACGCCAGGCACCTGAAACTCGAAAAACCCCCGCGGCGTTTTCCCCTCGTCCTTTACATCACTTTTTGTACCGTTTTTCATCTGGTATTGGCCTTTGTGGACAAAAATCCACAAGTGAATGGAAACGATATTATCCTTCCTGAAAATCCACCGGCACCAGAAGTTCCCATATCATATCATGAAACCATATCCAAAGGGACAACCCTGAGCGATATTTTAACCCAGTGTGGATTTTCAGCAGCGGACATTCATCAAATGCGGGAAGAAGTCAAACCCGTCTACGACCTGTCAGAAGTCAGGGCCGGGAATGAAATCCGGATCATCAAAAGCCCGAATGGGGATGTCTCCTCCCTGGAATACACCATCGATGATGAAAAATACCTTCTTGTCAAAAATGAAAAGGGACAGTACTCAGGTCAACTGAAAATTATTCCTTATGAAACTTTCATGACGGCCCTCAACGGATTTGTCACCGACAATCTCATCTCTTCGGTCACTCAACAGAAAGAAGGAGAATATCTTGCTTTAACCCTTGCGGAAATTTTTTCCTGGGATATTGATTTTTACACGGATCTGCGTGAAGGCGACCGTTTTCAAATCCTTTTTGAAAAGAAACATCTTAACGGCGAATTTTATGGCTACGGAAAGATTCTGGCTGCCTCCTTTACCAACCAGGGACAGACTTACTGGGCTTTCCGATACAACTACCCGGACGGCAGCGACTGGGATTATTTCGATGCCCAAGGACGCTCCCTGCGTAAGGAATTTCTCAAATCCCCCATAAAATTCGCCCGTATTACTTCCCGGTTTAGCTTACGCCGGCTTCATCCCATCCGAAAGGTCTACCGCCCCCATTACGGTGTTGATTACGGGGCTCGTATCGGAACTCCCGTCCAGGCCACGGCGGATGGAACGGTCATCTTTGTCGGGCGGCATGGGGCCTCCGGCCGCATGGTCAGCATCCGCCACCGGAACGATTACGTGACTCAGTATCTCCATCTTCGCGGCTATCCCCCCGGAATCAAAAAGGGCGCCCGTATCAAAGGAGGCCAGGTCATCGGATATGTCGGGGCTTCAGGGGAAGCAACCGGGCCCCATTTGGATTACCGGATCAAATTCCATGGAAAATACATCAATCCACTTGCCTGGAAATTCAAGCCGGTCAAACCTGTCCCACCCGAATACAGAAAAGATTTCCTCAATAAAGCGGGAGCCTATTTTTTCTGGCTGAGAGCGGCCGGCCGTTTTTTGTGAATAATGATGGACATTTATTCTTGAGATGTATCTTTTTTTGACATCAGTAGACGTTCGGCTAAGGTATAATCTTTTTTCATGACCATGATCTTTATCTGGCCCAGTCCGTCGGCTGAGAAAGGATGGACTGATTGAACAACTTTACCCCTGAAAACACAGGCGATCCCGTTGCTTTCCAAAAAACTCTTGATAACTTCAGCTTCAACCGGTCCCTGAACGATCTTCAGCTCCTTGAATTCCGTTTCGTTCTTATTCCTCCCGCCATCGTTCTCTTTATCCATTGTTATTCCTTCCGCCGTATCCGGAATACTCATTCCGGAATTTGTCTAAAGTAGGAAGTTTTACCGTAAAAAGGAATCTCCTATTTCCTCTCCTTGGATCTGAAATAATCCTTGACGATTTTTTCATGATCGAAAGCCAACGGAAAATCGATCTCTCTCTGGGTAAAAATGCCGATCTTTACCGCATCGTCTTGAGCTTTCGGACACCCTTCCGCCGATGCGATATAAACCGTTGAGATCGTGTGCTGCCGGGGATCCCGGTCTGGAGCGGAATAGGTAAAAAATTGGCGCTTTAAATGAATATCCAGACTGGTTTCTTCTTTTGCTTCCCGGGTAGCCGCTTCTTCCAGGGATTCCCCGTAATCGACAAATCCCCCCGGCAATGCCCAGCCGTGAGGGGGATTTTTTCGCTCGATAAGCACGATTCCTTGTTGGCCGTCTTCTTTGGCCATCTCAATAATAATATCTACTGTGGGTACGGGATTACGGTATTTTTTCATGTCTCAGCAAACACACTTATCCCCTCGTAAATCATAAAACGGTTCTTGTCGACTTTTTTTTTCTGCTATATTTTAGCCTGAATGACGCAGGTCAGTTGACGAGCTTAAACTTCTCTTCAAGCTTCTGGAGCTTGTCAACGATTCCGCCGTATTCCAGCTCACTGAAGGGAAGCATGGCCGCCCCGGAAAATCCCTGTCTTCGAATATCCGTCGCTTTCCTCGAAACCTCTTGACGCACATAGTCCCAATAAGGATGGTCAAAGACATCGGCCGGTTCGGTCAGCTTTCCGTCTTTAACACAAAAAGCGGCGCCGGTAACGACCGGGGGACCATCAAAATAGGAAATCGTCGTGTTCAGCTTACAGGGCATGAGCGGACCGTTATGACTACCCCTCATGAAACCCGCCACCAGGTGGCCGATCTGGAAAGGAGCCAGGACTTCACCCGTGGCGGGGAATTCTCCCTGAACACGGACCAGCGCGACCGGATCGTCCTTACCCGTGTACTTACCGGCTATGTTATGGAGACGCGTCGTCGATATGGAAACAGCCTGGCTTTTCGATGTCCGGGAATAGATGCTCTCAATGACATATCTTTCGTTGTCCCTGAGCAGGGCAGCAATATCATAAATTTCTTCGGGAGCATTAAGCTCGATGATCTTGTCTTTCTCAGTGTACTCAACATCGATGATGCGGTAGGTGAATCCCTTACTCATCTTGGGACTGAGGATCAGCCCGGCACAGTACATCGGGTCGGAAAATCCCAGGTAAAAAGGAAGGTTGTAAGCACCCGGGTCGGTTTTGTCCGCAGCAAAAAAGACAAAGGGTTCGTTGGGCCGTTCTTCAAATTCCATCTCTGCAACCGCCGGTCCCATGCCTTTAATATTGCCGCTGAAGGCGTCTTTGAGCAGATCCTGCCCCGCTCCATAAAGGCCCTGTTTTTTGGCCATCTCCGTACCGGCCAGGAAAGCATCCCAGCCCATCTTGTGAATAGACTCGTTTGATACCCCCTTATCATGGGTAACAAGAATGGCAATATCATCCCCTGTATGACTGATATAAGAATCGATGATCAGTCCGGCACCATTTTCCTTAACAAAATTTTTAACTTCATTTATTAGGGCTGTACTGGGTATGATATGGCCACCGATGCTTCCTACATCGGCCTTAAGAACACTTAAAGTGATCTTCATAAAATCCTCCTTAAAAATATAGGAATCATGGTGATGGGACAAGTCTAAATTTTTGATTTTAAAAAGTCAACACCAGCCTTAATTATCCTGCTTTTTTCACGAGTCAAGCTTGCCGCAGCTGCGAGGCGTCAGCCTGTGAAGCTGGATGTCATTGCGAAGTTCCGCAGGAACTGTGGCAATCTCATGATGCGTGGCAGTATTCCAGGAGATTGCCGCGTCGCCATGCTCCTCGCAACGACAGGCTGCAACAAAGCAGATGCGGTAAGATCGGCGGGTTAGGTTGGGTCGGCGCCCAAAGGGTAAATTTGGCCGATATTTTCTTTAAAACATTCACGGAAAATGTTTCATTGTTAATTTTGCCGAAAATCACTATTAAATGACACATATTATTGAGATTATCTTGTGGCGTCGGCCAAATTTATGAATTTTTCATGCGCCGGCGCACCCACGAACGATGAAAATTATTGCCTGTAATCCTGGATCACCCGGATGAACCGGGTGATGACTGTTGTTGTTTTCTAGGTAATAAGGCAGGTTATTCATTGACGGGTTCACCCGTGTTGACAACGGATGTTTTCGCTTTTACAGCTATATATTTGGAAAGAGCCTCCTCTTCGGAGGAAGCATTGATGAAGCTTTGGCTGTTGGCGCATTTTATGGAAAATCGGCTTTTTCCCTGTTCGATAAAAATTTCAATTTTATTGATTCCTGTCTCATTGTACATGCGCAGCCGTTCTCCTATATCACTTCCATCAGAAGACGAAGAAGCATCCCATCTCTTGAGAACATCAGCCAGGTTCTGCATAGCCTGCCAGAATGTTTCACCCTGAGCATAACGGGAAAGATCTTCGTTTAAAGCGATATTCTTATTCTTGTGGATAACCGCCCAGAAGATGTATTTTCTCACATGTTCTCCTAACCTCAGGCTGCTTATGATGGAATCCTTATCATAATTCATAGCCTCACTGGAGGCAAGCCTGGGCGAAAGATTGTGCGAAAGATTTTTTTAAAAGGAGATGTACGGATTAGTTTTTGTTATTTCGATTAGATCGTTTGGCCCTGACCCGCTCGATCTCTCCGATGGTGACCAGAGTTTTATCTTTGAGCTCATAACCTATACGGGTGACTATAGCCGAAAGTAAAACAATGACGGAAGAAATGGAATTGGAAAATGATGCGCTGTCAACGGAAACCCGGAGAAAAACATCGCTGTAGGGCACGATATCACTCGTCGCTTTATCAGTGATAGAAATGATCTTAATTCCTTTCTCCCGGGCATAAGCAGCGGCTTCCACGGTATCACGGGAATAGGGCATCAGGGAAAATGCCAAAACCAGATCTTGTTCGGACACGTTGATCATCTGTTCGGCAAAGCTCAATCCAGAAAATACCATACAGTGAGCCTTTATGGAGACGCGGTTCAACAAATAGGCGGCGATTTCGGCCAGATAGGAGGAAATACCCAGTCCCATGGTGTACACCTGTCGGGCTTTCTTCAACATTTGAATACAGGACATATACTGAGCATCATCTAGAAGACGCAGAGTTTCTTTTATATTGTGAACGGTTTCATCGGCAATAAGACGGAGATAACTGGTGGAAATCCGGTCCATTTCGCTTCGGTCTTCAGCAAGAAAAGTTTTATACCGGTCTATGGGATCCAGGTCCATTCTGATGGATTTAAGAAAAGCAGACTTCAATTCCTGAAATCCTTTGTAGCCAAGAGCTTGTGTCAGGCGAACGATTGTTGATTTACTGACCTTCAACTCGCGTTCCAGCTCTCTCAGAGAGCTTAAAGCGATTTTCTCCGGAGACTCCAGAAAATAATTGACAATAAGTTTTTGGCTGTGTGTCAATTCCGGCAGCTTGTTCTTTATCCGGTCCCTAAGGGTTTTTAGATTACTCTTCATTTTCCCATCTTCGCCGTTCATCATAAAACAAATTGAGGAAGGAAAGCAATGTCATATCAGTGGAGCTTTTTCGAACATCGAAAAAATTGAAAAAAACTATACATATTGTGGTCATTTTTTTTATCCACCACATATTGAAAGCTAAAGAAAACAAAAAATTTAAAGGGATTTTTTTTTATTTTTCCCCTTGACATTGGGAATTTTCTCCAATATATTGTAGAAAACGGGATAGAACGGGATAAAATGGGAAATAACCTGTATGGTAGCTACACAGCAAAATTCGATAAAAGCAGCCGTATAAAAATACCAGAAAAATTCAGAAAAGCCATAGAATCCGAATACGGAAATGAACTGTTTATCACTTCTTTATCCGATGAAGCCGTTCAGGTTTATCCTCTCTCAGTCTGGGAGAATTTGACAAGTTTGGCCAACCAAGGCGCCTATCATCTTAATCCGGCCATTCGCAAGTTTCTCCTCCGGGTTAACCGAAAAGGAATTAGAGGCAAGATCGATGACAAGGGGCGTATTCTTATTAACCAGGGGCTCCGGGAAAAAGCTCAACTCGATGACTCCGTGGAAATCATTGCCGTTACGACACATCTTGAAGTTTGGAATAAGGAAAAACTTGACCAGACCCTTGAGGAAAAACCCTTAACCAATGAAGATTTCGAAATGATTGCCAATATCATACCCGGAGCAAAAACAAAATGACCGGAATGAAACATATCTCCGTCATGACGGATGAAGTTTTCCGCTACCTCGAAGCAAGGAGAAAAGGATATTACGTCGACTGCACACTCGGCCCGGGCGGACATGCCCTTCAGATTCTCAAGAATAATCCAAAAGCCCGTCTGATCGGGTTTGACATTGATGAAATATCCCTTAATCTCGCCCGAAAAAATCTGAAACCTTATGCCGACAGAGTGGTCCTCTATCATTCCGATTTTCGGTATCTCCCGGACCTTCACATAAATTTTTCCCACATCGAAGGCATTTACGCAGATCTTGGTGTCTCATCTTTCCAACTCAACAACCCGGAGAGAGGATTCAGTTATAACCTGAAAGGACCTCTCGATATGCGGATGGACCACCGGGCAAAAACAAATGCCGCCAAGATCATAAACAAATATTCGGAACATAATTTGGCTGAAATTTTTCATGAATACGGAGAACTCCGCCAGGCAAAAAGACTGGCCAAGGAGATCGCCACCCGGCGAAAATTCAGGAAGATAGAAACCACGGACGAATTAAGACGACTCTGTGAAAGGGTTTGCCGCTGGCGACCGCAGAAAGGAAAAATACATCCAGCGGCAAAAGTTTTTCAAGCCCTACGGATTGAAGTAAATCAGGAATTAAAAGAATTGGACACTTTCCTCGAGAAAGTTACCTACAAGCTCAAACCGGGAGCCAGAATACTTATTATCTCTTTTCATTCTCTTGAAGACAGGATTGTTAAACACACCTTTCAAAAATTTGCTTCCCCTAATGGGGAAAGACCGCTTCTAAAGATCATCACAAAAAAACCCGTCACCCCTTCAGAAACCGAAGTCATGAAAAATTCCCGGGCGCGTTCGGCCAAACTCAGAGCGGCGGAAAGGCTATAAATGGTACGAAAAAAACTTAACCGCAAGGAAATGATATTCATTTTTTTCTGTACCTGCATTTTTGTTCTCATCCTAACATTTTATATTTGGCATCTTATCGAATCCATAAGGGTAGGTTACGACGCCAGCAGCCTGACCATTGAACTTCAGGAATTAAAAGAGCGGGTAGAAAAACTGGAAACCCAAAAGGCCAAACTTCTAGCCCTGGAACGAGTCGAAAGAATCGCTGAAGAAAAATTAAACCTGGAGAAACCACGCAAAGAACAAATTTTTCATTTCGCCGAAAAATCCATTTCAGACGGGAAAAGTTTATGAGTCTTATCTTTGAAAGGAGAATCAAGAAAAGAACCATTATTCTTTCCATTTTTTTTTCTCTGTGGACAATTGGACTTATCCTCAGGCTCATTCAACTTCAAATATTCCAACACGCACGGCTGAAACAAGAAGTTATCGAGCACAACCAAAGGATCGACAAAATCCTTCCTAAAAGAGGAACCATCTATGACCGCAACGGAATCATTCTTGTCCGCAGTATCCCCTATCCCTCTATATTCTTCACGTCATTCGGAGAAGATGTCAAAAAACTCAGCGGGAAGGAATTAAACCTTATAGACCGAATCCTCGACCTGGACACCCATGATCTGAAAAGGATCAAAAAACAAATATCCAATAATGATTCCTTTATCTGGATTGAGAGAAAAGTCGATCCCAAAATGGCTGATCAAATCTCGGCATTAAAGCTGGAAGGCATCCACAACCTGGAAGAAAACAAGCGTTTTTATCCGCAGGGCAAACTGGCCGCCCACGTTCTAGGGACGGTGAACATCGATAATCAAGGTGTCTGCGGTATTGAACGAAGCTGTAATGAAATCCTTGAAGGAAAGATAGGAAAACGGCTTATTCTTTCGGACGCCAAAAGAAGAAAGTACAGGCTGGAAATCATCCAGAAACCTGTTGCCGGCCGGAATATTGTCCTCACCTTAGATGAGACAATCCAATATATCACTGAAAAGGAACTCGAACACGCCATGTTAAAAACCAAGGCCAAATGGGGAACGGTCATCGTCTCCCACCCTTCGAACGGCGAGATATTGGCCATGGCCAACTATCCAACCCGCAATCCCAACTTGCTGCCGCCGTCATCTCTCGACTTAAACCGGAATCAAGCCATACATTTTTTATTCGAGCCCGGCTCGACATTCAAAATCGTTACCGCATCGGCCGCTATCGAATCACGAAAAATCGGACTGAATGAGATATTCGACTGCAGCCGGGGTGCAATATCCCTGGACAAAATCACCTATCATGACCATTCATCATTCGAGAAGCTTTCATTTCCCGAAGTTATCATCCATTCTTCAAATGTAGGAACAATTCAGGTGGGCCAACGGCTCGGGGAAGAACTTATCTCCGAAACAATCCATAACTTTAGATTCGGCAAGCAAACAGGCATTCAACTTCCTGCCGAAGAAAAAGGCAAGATCCGGCCCATCGAGCAGTGGTCAAAATATTCCGTTTCATCCCTTTCCATCGGCTACGAAATCTCGACCACGGCCCTTCAAATGCTTCAGGCACTCAATGTCATCGCCAACAAGGGAGTTTATTATCCCCCCAACATCATCAAAAGTATTGAAGGCTCAAGTCCGAAAACATCCACGACATCTCCAAAAAGAATTATCTCCGAGGAAACCGCACGCATCCTCACTGGAATCCTGGAGGAAGCGGTTGAACAGGGGACAGGAATTCTTTCCCGGATCGATGACTACAAAATCGCCGGCAAAACAGGAACGGCCCAAAAATTCGACCCGGAATTGAATACATATTCATCCCAGGTCCATACTTCATCTTTTATGGGATTCGTCCCGTCTCAAGATCCCGTCTTGTCCATTATTGTGGTCATCGATGACCCTCAGGGGGAATTTTATGGAGGAACAGTTGCAGCCCCCGTCTTTCGCGAAATCGCACGGGAGGCGCTGCGCTATCTAAACATTCCCGGCCGGCGAATCATGCCGGAAAGGGTAATCACGGCTAAGATCCAATCCCAGGAGTCCTCATGAGGCTCAAGGAATTGTTCGCCAGTATCCCTCAGGCGGAAATTCTGGGGAAGGGGGAAACGGAAATCACCGGTATCTCCTATTCCTCCAAGGAGATCCAGCCGGGAAATCTGTTCGCCGCCCTTAAAGGAGAAAAAACAGACGGTTTATCTTTCGTCGATGAGGCTCTGGCCAATGGAGCGGCCGCCGTCCTGTCCGAAGGACCGAAACCTGAAAACATGGATAAACCCTGGGTACGAACGGATGACCCACGCTTTGCTATGGCACTGGCTTCCGCTGTTTTTTTCGAGCATCCTTCGCGTGAACTCAAGGTTGTCGGCATTACGGGAACAAAAGGAAAAACAACAACAACCTTTATCCTGGAAAAGATTCTGCAAAAAGCTGGATTGTTTCCCGGCGTCATCGGAACTATTTCCTATAGGGGACCCGGATGGACGGCAGAGGCAAAAAGGACAACTCCGGAGTCGCCCGATATTCAAAAGATGATGCGGATATGGGCGGACAACGGGGCCACTCATTGTCTCCTTGAAGTGTCTTCCCATTCTCTGGAACTGAAAAGAGTTATAGGCATTGAGTTCGACGTGACGGTCTTTACAAATCTTTCAGGGGAACATCTGGACTACCATCATTCCATGGAAAAATATTTTTTGGCCAAAAAAAAGCTTTTCGAGCTTAAAGGCCGGAAAAGAATGGCTGTTATCAATAGTGATGATCCCTGGGGAAAAAAGCTCATCCAGGAGATAAAGATGGGCATCATCACCTTCGGGCTGGAACAGGGTGCACTCATCCGGGCAGAGCAACACACTCTGAAAAAGGACGGCATCGAGATAAGATTGAAATACCCCGGAGGATTTCTCAATCTTTCTTCTTCGCTCCTGGGCCTTCCCAATCTGTACAATATTATGGCCGCAACCGCAGCCGCTCTGACACTTAATATATCGCTTTCCGCAATAGAGGCAGGCGTTTCCGCCCTGAAAAGCATTCCGGGAAGGTTTCAGACCGTAGAAAATTCTCTGGGCTTGTATATTTTTGTCGATTATTCCCATACAGACGCCGCCTTGAGAAATGCCCTGGAGACCATGAGGGTGTTGAATCCGGGAAAAATCATCGTCGTTTTTGGTGCCGGAGGAGACAGGGATA
The DNA here is from genome assembly GCA_016927475.1 of Candidatus Aminicenantota bacterium. Lineage (GTDB taxonomy): Bacteria > Acidobacteriota > Aminicenantia > Aminicenantales > Aminicenantaceae > JAFGMO01. The sequence goes on along the minus strand of JAFGMO010000103.1, from coordinate 24,839 downwards.
CATACAAGCGGGAACGAATGGGCGAGGCGGCCGGAACCCTGGCCGACCATGTTATCATCACCAACGATAATCCCCGATCCGAAGATCCCATGGCCATCATCTCCTCCATCGAAAGCGGTGTTAAAAAGTCCGGCAGGCGGGAATACTCCATTATTCCCGACCGCAGGGAAGCCATCAAAACCGCCATCGATATCGGTACTTCCGGAGACTGTATTCTGGTCGCCGGAAAAGGACATGAAAATTATCAAATCATTAAAGATAAAACGTTTGCCTTCGATGATGTCGAAGTCATCCGGGAAATCCTCGACCAGACAGGAAAAACATAAAATGACCCGAATCGGTTTGCAAAAATTGGCGGACAAAATGAAAGGAAAAATTCTCCAAGGTAATCCCGCCGTATTTTTCAACCGGTTCAACATTGATTCCCGCTTGACGGAACCCGGCGAACTTTTCTTCGCTTTGGTCGCTGAGCGCGACGGACATGACTTCATCCCGGAAGCCGTTTCCAAGGGAGCGGCCGGAGTCATCGTCTCCCGGGATATTCCCCTTCCGGCAAATGGGACGGCCGTTGTTCAAGTGAATAATACCGGGGAAGCTTTGCAACGGCTTGCCGCAGGGATTCTGCCCGAGTATGATGTGAAGATCGTCGGCATTACCGGTTCCACCGGAAAAACAACCACCAAGGAATTTGCCGCATCTTTGCTGGCTCAAAATTTTAACGTTCTCAAGTCCAGGGGAAATTTTAATAATCTGATCGGACTTCCCCTGTCAATTCTGGAACTCACCCCGGAACACGAAATCGCCGTCCTCGAGATGGGAATGAGCACACCGGGCGAAATCAAGCGCTTGACCGAGATCGCTCCTCCGGACATTGCCGTCATCACCAATATCGGACCCGTTCATCTGGAATTTTTCAAAGGATTGGAACACATCGCCCAAGCTAAGAAAGAAATTCTTAATGGAACAAAAAAAACGGGAACCGCTGTTTTGAACGGCGATGATCCCCTGGTTCGGTCCATTTCCCGGGAATGGAAAGGCCGGAAGCTTCTTTTCGGATTCGGCAAAGACAATGATATTCGAGCCGAAAATATAGAACAGAGAGGATGGAAGGGGATGTCTTTCGACTTTCTTTTCGGCACTTGGAAAGGACGTCTTGAAGCCCCTTTTATTTACGAAAATAGCCTGCTTAATTTTTTGGCTGCGGCCGGGACCGCTCTGGCCCTGGGACTGTCTCCGGAAGAGATATCCTGGAACATGGAAAATTTTCGTCCTTTCTCCAACAGGGGCGGGATCGTTTCCCTGCCTGGAAATATAACCCTGATAAACGACTCCTACAATTCGAATCCCAGGGCACTGGAATCCGTCCTGAGAACCCTGTCCGGCCTGCAGGCAGGAAGAAAGGTGGCCATTTTGGGAGACATGCTGGAGCTGGGACCTTCAGGAAAAAAATTTCATCTCCAGGCTGGAGAAAATGTCGTCAAATGGAAATGGGACATTCTGGTAACCATTGGCCCACTCAGCCGGTTTATCGCGGAAGGCGCCAAAAAGGCCGGCATGGTCACAGATCATATTTTTATGTTTGAAACCGCCGAAAAAGCGGCGGATAAAATAAAGTCCATCATTCAGGACAATGACTTGATCCTGGTCAAAGGCTCAAGAGGCATACAAACAGAAAAAATTGTGGCCGGGATACAAAAGAAAGGATCCTAAGGTGCTGTACTTTTTACTTCCTCCGTTGAAGGAATATTTTTTCTTCTTTAACGTATTCGGGTACATCACGGTTAGAACCGCCCTTGCCGGCCTGACCGCCTTTATATTGAGCCTCTTCCTTGGAGGATGGGTCATCAAGCTGATGAAAAAATATCAGATCGGTGAAGAAATCCGTCCGGAAGGACCCAAGTCCCATATCAACAAAAAAGGAACCCCTTCTATGGGAGGGATCATGATCCTCGGTGCCACCATCATTCCCACTCTTCTCTGGGCGGATTTGGGAAACACATATATCTGGCTGGCCGTGGTGACCATGGCCTTTTTTGGAGGATTGGGATTCTGGGATGATTTCCTGAAGATCAAAAAGAAAAAAACGTCGGGAATGATCATTCGAACAAAACTTCTGATTCAGGTTTTTCTCTCCGCCGCCGCCGGCCTGGTTCTGATCTATCTCGGCAGCCGGGGAAAATTCGATCTGCACCTGAGTTTACCCTTTATTAAAACATGTGTGCCTTATCTGGGATGGTTCTATCTTCCCTGGATCATATTCATACTCGTCGGGTCATCCAACTCCGTCAATATGGCGGACGGACTCGACGGGTTGGCCATAGGATTGACGTTCATCAGCGCCAGCGCTTTCACCGCCCTGTCCTATATTATTGGAAACATAGTGTGGTCGGATTACCTGAAAATCGCCTACGTGTCTCAAGCCGCAGAACTGACGATTTTCGCCGGCTCCATGGCCGGGGCCTGCATAGGTTTCCTCTGGTTCAACAGTCATCCGGCCCAAATCTTCATGGGGGATGTCGGATCGCTGGCCCTGGGGGCATCCATCGGATTGATCGCCATCCTGATCAAGCAGGAATTCCTGCTGTTTATGGCGGCCGGAGTTTTTATCCTGGAAGCCCTCTCCGTTCTTATGCAGATCGTCTATTTTCGTATGACGGGGGGCAAAAGGATTTTCAAGATGGCGCCTCTGCACCATCACTTTGAGCTCAAAGGCTGGTCTGAGGAAAAAATTGTGGTCCGCTTTTGGATCTTGGGCATTATTTTCGCTCTCTTCAGCCTGACAACCTTAAAGTTGAGATAACATGGATCTTAAAGGAAAAAAAGTTGTTGTCGTCGGCTTCAGCCGGACGGGAGAGGCATTATGCCGTTTTCTCCTGGATAAGCGGGCCGTGGTGACGGTCAGCGAAAAAAAAGCCCGTCAAAACATGAGTACCCTTGTCCCCTTTTGGGAAGAGAAGGGCGTCCAATTTGAAACGGGCGGACATGTTCTGAATACGTTCACCCAGGCCGATCTCATCGTCCTCAGTCCCGGTGTTCCCATGGTTCCAGAGCTTCAGGCGGCTGCTGAGGCGGGAGTTGAGATCATCTCCGAAGTCGAGCTTGCTTTTCGTTTCCTTAAAGGAAAAATCATCGGGGTTACGGGATCGAATGGAAAATCGACCACGGCGACACTCATCCATAAGATCTTAGATGAAGGAGGCCGGAAAGCCTTTCTCGCCGGAAATATCGGTATACCTCTTATCAGTTTTGTCCGGGAAAGCCGTGAGGATCATCTTTATGTTACCGAATTATCCAGTTTTCAGCTTCAGCACGTTAAAACATTACGGGCCTCCGCCGCCATCCTTCTCAACATCACGCCTGACCACCTGGACTGGCATACATCGTTTGAAGAATACGCCGCCGCAAAAAGCAGGCTCGTATATCTTCAGAAAAAAGAAGACTTCGCCATTCTTAACTGGGATGATATTTTTATTCGAGAACTTGCCGTCAAGGCTCCATCAAGTACCTATGTTTTCAGCCGCAGGGAAAAAGTCAACCGGGCCTGCTATATCGAGGAAAACCGAATCATCCTCAACCTTAAAGGTGAGAAAGAAATATTTATGCGGACCGACTACATTCCGCTATTTGGGGTCCATAACCAGGAAAATGTTATGGCTTCAGTCCTAACCGCCCGTCTTTTCGGCCTCTCTCCGAAAACAATCAAAAAATCGATCATTTCGTTTGAAGGGCTAGAACACAGACTGGAAAAGACGGCCGTTCTCAACGGGATCACCTTTTACAATGATTCCAAAGCGACAAATGTGGATGCCGCCCTGAAATCCATCGCCAGCTTCACGTGTGGAATTTTCCTCATTCTAGGAGGCCGGGACAAAGGCGGCGACTTTGAAAAATTGCGGCAACCGGTCAAAAAAAAGGTCAAAAAAGTCTACTTGATCGGTGAAGCCAAAAACAAACTGAGGAAAGCTCTGAAAGGAACCGCGCCTCTGCAGAACCTCAACTCACTGCAAGACGCTGTCCGGCAGGCATATAACGATGCAGCCCCAGGAGAAGTCGTTCTACTGGCTCCGGCCTGTACGAGTTTTGATATGTTCATCGATTTTGAGGAAAGAGGCAGGGTTTTCAAACAAACTGTTGGAGATATCAAAAAAGAAGTTTTGAAGGGGAAAGGCTGATATGGAAATTTTTCGGCCTTACAAATTCGATAAAATCATGTTTTTCACGGGGATGATCCTTATCGCCGGCGGTTTCATTATGGTTTTCAGCACAACCGGAGTACTCGCCTCCGAGAAACATCATCAGCCTTTCTTTTACCTGGTAAGTCAGATTTTGGGAGCATTTATCGGAATGACCTTGATCGTGGCCGTACTTCCGCGAAAAAAACCTTTCTTTAAAACTCCTTTTTTCGTCTACGGGCTGCTTTCACTTTCCATTTTTCTGCTGGGCCTCTGTCTGACTATGCCTCCTTTGGCCAACACACGGCGATGGGTCCAGTTTCTTGGGATACGCTTCCAACCCTCGGAACTGGTGAAAATCAGCCTGATTCTTTTTTTAGCCTACTATATCGATAAAAAACAAGAACGTTTGAACAATCTGCGAGTTTTGATCTTTCCTCTGGCTGTTATCTTCACAGTGGTTTTTCTCGTCATCCTCGAACCGGATTATGGTACGGCCATCTTGATTATGATCATATGTATGTTTTTGCTATATCTCGGTGGTTTACAATACAGATATTTTTTCATCCTGGGAGGGGTTTCCATCATATTTTTCGCTTTTTACCTGTTTGACGCTCCCTACCGGATCAATCGCATTTTGGCCTTCCTTTTTCCTTCCCGGGATCCCCTGGGATTGGGATATCACATCATTCAATCAAAAAGAGCTGTCGGCGCCGGAGGAATTATAGGAGTAAGCATGGGAGAAAGCACCCAAAAACTTTTCTATCTTCCCTGCGCTCATACGGATTTCATCTACGCTATCATTGGAGAGGAAATAGGTTTTATCGGTGCCTTTCTCACTCTTTGCCTCTTTCTGATTATTTTCTGGCGGGGCCTTGTCATTTCCGGTCGTTTGTCTTCTTCCTTTTTCCGTTTGACGGCTTTGGGATTGACTCTTTATATTTTTTTCCAGGCTCTGCTTAATATCACCATCGTCCTGGGCTTGGGTCCCCCAACCGGCATACCCCTTCCTCTAATCAGTTATGGAAGATCATCACTTGTCTGTACCCTGTTCGGCTTGGGTATTCTCCTCAACATTTCTCAAAGAAGGGAAGGAAGCAGGAGAAAGGGATGAGACCTAGACGCGTAATTATCAGTGGAGGCGGTACAGCCGGACATATCTTTCCGGCATTGGAAGTGGGCCGCAAGCTGAAGGAAGAAGATTCCATGCTGCACCTTGTTTTTGTGGGCAGCAGCCGGAAGCTTGAAAAAAACATAATGGATAAACACAACGTAGATTTTATTCCCTTGAAGATAGAAGGCCTTAAAGGAATGGGCATAAAAACGATACGTTCCCTGGCTTTACTTCCCTCTTCATTTATCAAATCCCTGTTTATTCTGCTCCGTATCAAACCCGACCTGGTCATCGGCGTCGGAGGATACAGCTCTGGGCCTATTGTCCTTCTCTCTTCCCTTCTTCGTATCCCCACACTGATTATGGAACAGAACAGCCGGCCCGGGTTCACCAACCGGCTCTTAAGACGGTGGGCAAACAAGGCCGCTGTTTCCTTCAAAAGCTCGGTCGCCTTTTTCAAGGGGAAGGCCGTCCTAACAGGAAATCCCGTCCGCGAAGAATTTTATTCCCTGGCCTCGAAACCGAGGAACAGCCGCTTAAGCCTGCTTGTCTTCGGGGGGAGCCAGGGATCTCATTTCTTAAACACGGGAATCGTACGCTGCCTGCCCCTCATCCACAAAGCCAAAAACAATCTTATTATTTATCACCAAACAGGAGAAAAAGATTTCGACTGGATCAAACTCACTTACCAAAAACTCGGTTTTAAAGAAGCAACCGTAGCCCCTTTCTTTTACGACATGCCCAATTATTTCAGAAAAGCCGATCTTATCATCAGCCGGGCGGGTGCGACAACGGTGGCTGAACTTCTGGCGGCTCGAAAAGCTTCTATTTTGATACCTTTTGCTCAAGCTGCGGATAACCATCAGGAAAAAAACGCCCGTGAGCTGGAATCCCTGGAAGGGGCGGAAGTCATCACCGAAAGAAAATTCACTCCGGAGATACTCTCGGAAAAAATTCTCTCCTACAGCAGTCATAAAGACCGGATCACCCGGATGGAAAACAGCCTGGAGCGGATACGGACGGAAAAAGCCGCCGGTAAAATATCGCGGCTTTGTTTCGAGCTTATCGAAGCCGGGCATAAGGAGAAACAAAGGTGAGACGCATTTATCATAAATTGAACAACATCCATATGATCGGAATCGGGGGAACAGGCATGAGCGGGATCGCCGAAGTGCTTCTCAACCTCGGATACAAAGTTTCCGGCACGGATATCCAGACCAACGAAGCGGCCGAAAGACTCTCCCGTCTTGGGGCTAAGATATCTATCGGCCACCAAGCAGAACTAGTGGTGGGATCCGATGTCGTAGTCGTTTCCACCGCCATAAAAGACGATAACGTGGAAGTCAAAGAAGCGCGAAAAAGAAAGATACCCGTCATACCCAGAGCCGAGATGCTGGCTGAATTGATGCGGATGAAATACGGTATTGCCGTGGCCGGATCTCACGGTAAAACTTCCACCACATCGATGATCGCGCAGGTTCTCGAATCGGGCGGATTCGATCCGACCATCATCGTAGGAGGCAGGCTCAATACGATCGGCGGACATGGAAAATTGGGCGCCGGAGATTTTATCGTTGCTGAAGCCGATGAAAGCGACCGCTCCTTCCTCTATCTATCTCCCTTCATCGCGGCAATCACCAATCTCGATAAGGAACACCTGGACCAGTATAAAACGATTGAAGAGATCAAAAAAACCTTCATCAACTTTGCCAACAAGGTTCCCTTTTACTGCCCGGTTATCATCTGCCTTGATGATCCCAACCTCCAGAGTCTTCTTCCTTCCATCGAAAGACGCATTATCAGCTATGGATTATCAACCCAGGCAGACGTCTTTGCCCGGGATCTCACTTTTAAGGGATTTACAGGAACCGCTTCTCTCACCTGGAAAGGCCAAAATCTGGGCAAGCTTAAACTTAATGTACCGGGAGTTCATAATATCCTTAATGCCATGGCCGCGACAGCCGTCGGACTGGACCTGGACATTCCGGCTGAAACCATCCTCAAAGCCCTGGAATCCTACCGGGGTATTGGAAGACGATTTGAAGTGAAAGAAACCATCGGTGAAACGACGATCATAGAAGACTACGCTCACCATCCAACCGAGATCATGGCTACCCTCGATGCCGCCAAAAAAGGCTGGACAAGAAGGGTTTTTGCCGTTTTCCAACCTCACCGCTACTCGCGTCTTTCTAACCTGATGAAAGAGTTCGCCATTTCCTTCAACCAGGCTGATATTTTAATCTTAACCGAGGTTTATCCGGCCGGAGAGCTCCCTATACCCCATATCTCCGGTAAGGTTCTTTATGATGAGATATGTGACTACGGCCATAAAAACGTCATCTATGAACCTGATCTCTCCAAGCTTCCGGACTTGGTAGCCGAACACCACATTCCCGGAGACATGATATTCGTCCTTGGTGCAGGAAATATCAATCGGATCATTCCGGGGCTGATCGAAAAATTGAAAGAGAAAATAAAACAATGATTTCCCATGCACATTCTCATTCGCGATATGGATCTTATGATCCTTCCCCGGAGGTAATGTCCTTCCAAAGGAAAGGCCCGAAGTCCTTACGAAAAAAAATTCGCCGGAGAAGTAAAATCACATGCCGAAAGATTCTGTTTTTTTTCGTTCTCACCGCCGCCTTGTTTTTCATCGTTCAGCAGACCTGTTTTCTGCTCTACCAGTGGAAAACCCTTAATGTCAAGGAAATAAAGATTACATGTCTTCGATCAACAACCCGGGAAACGGCGGAACGTCTGATTAGAGGGCAGGTTTTGGGAAATATTCTTCTCCTCGATACCGGGCGCCTTAGGGATATCCTGGCGGAATACGCTTGGATCCGGACTGTGCAGATTCGTAAAATTCTTCCGAACACTCTTGAGATTAACATCGAGGAGAGAACGCCGGTCGCCCTTTTAAAAGAAGACGCCTTCCATCTCATAGATAAAGAAGGTATCGTCCTCGAATCCTTAGGAACCCGGAATAAAACCCATCTGCCGCTTCTTGTTGACGGTGGTAATTTTGAAAAAAACAGAAAAGAAAAAATAGGGCAAGCCATAAACCTGCTCCGTTCTTTAAAAACAGAAGACAGGGACCTCATCGATGTCATCGACCTAAGCGAACCTTTCAACATCAAAGCTATTCTCAAAGAACAAAGGCTCAAACTCATCCTGGGAAAACATAAATTTTCCGAACGGCTCGACCGCTACCGGTCTCTTGCCGCCGGTCTAAAGCAAAAATTTGGAAAACTGGAGTATATCGATCTCAGGTTCGACGACCGCATTTATCTCAAACCATTGGTTTTCCCTTCACAACCAACCGAAAATCTTTCCGTTAGGAGGTCTGATCATGCCGAAGAATAGCCATATCGTCGGTTTTGATATTGGAACAAAAAAAACAACAGCCATCATCGGAGAGATCACGGAAGAAAAAAAGATAGAAGTCATCGGCATTGGGACAGCCGAGTCCCGCGGTTTGAGAAAAGGAGTCGTTGTCAATCTTGATGCCACGGTTGAAGCCATTAAAAAAGCGCAGGAAGAAGCGGAGTTGATGGCCGGAGTGGAAATCGATTCCGCCTTTGTCGGCATTTCCGGTGCCCACATCAAAAGCTTTAACAGCCGGGGCGTCATCGCCGTCTCCGGTAAAAACAGAAAAATCTCCAAAGAAGATATCAACAGGGTCATCGACCAGGCAAAAGCGGTTTCCATACCCCCCGACAGGGAGGTCATTCATATCATTCCCCAGGAATTCGTCGTTGATGAACAGGACGGTATTGAAGATCCGCTGGGCATGAACGGGATCAAGCTTGAGGTTAACGTTCACATCGTTACCAGCGCCATGGCTTCCGTACAAAACCTCAGGACTTGTGTCAGCCGGGCCGGGGTGGAAATCGAATTGATCGTTTTAAACCAAATCGCTTCCAGCAAATCCACTCTGACCCATGATGAAAAAGAACTGGGAGTCGGTCTTATCGACATTGGTGGAGGAACGACGGAAGTCGCTATTTTTGAACGCGGCAGCCTTTGGTACACGTCTATTATTCCTATCGGCGGTGACAATTTCACCAATGATATTGCCGTCGGCCTCCGCACCCCCATTCCCGAGGCGGAAAAGATCAAAAAGAAATTCGGTTGTGTTACCAGTTCGCTCATCGATGAGGATGAAACCATCGAAGTTCCTTCGGTGGGACGCGGGAAAAAACCGCGGGTTCTGCCCCGGCAGATCCTGGCGGACATCATTCAGCCGAGAGCGGAAGAAATTTTCCGGCTCGTAGACAACGATATCAAGCGGATGGGTTATGAAAAATCGCTCAACTCGGGCATCGTCCTCACCGGAGGAACATCGCTTCTCGAAGGTCTGGAGGAAGTGGCCGAAGAAATTTTTGATCTGCCTGTCAGGCGGGGTGATCCATGCGGAATCGGCGGGCTGGTGGACCGTGCCGCAACCCCTGACTATTCAACGGCCGTCGGGCTCATTCTCTACGGCCAAACACAGATATCGGAAAAAGGAACCAAAAAAATAAAAAAGAGAAAACCATGGGAAAAAATCATGGATTGGCTTAAAGAAGCCTAGGAGGAAAACATGGGAGAGGATTTAAAAAACAAGTTAAAATTCCACTTGGTGGAAGAAAGGTTCGGCGCCAAAATCAAAGTTATCGGGATCGGCGGAGGTGGCGGCAACGCAATCAACCGAATGATCGAAGCTTCTGTTCACGGCGTCGAATTCATCTCCATCAACACCGACCTTCAAGCCCTCAATACCAACAAGGCCAGGAACAAAATCCAGATCGGAGAAAAACTCACTAAGGGCCTTGGTTCGGGGGGAAGACCCGAAGTCGGGCGGGAAGCAGCCATTGAAGATACGGAAAAACTGATCGATCTCATCCAGGGCGCGGATATGGTTTTTCTGACCGCTGGACTGGGGGGCGGAACCGGTACGGGGTCAAGCCCCATTCTTGCCAATCTGGCGACGGAGATGGACATTTTGACCATCGCCATTGTTACGATGCCCTTCAATTTTGAAGGAAAAGTCCGACAGAATCAAGCAAAGGAAGGCCTTGAAGAGCTGAGATCTTCTGTCGATACGGTCATTTCCATTCCCAACGAAAGACTCATAAAGACAGTGAATAACGGAACATCCATCCAGGACGCTTTCAAGATGACGGATGATATCCTGCGGCAGGCCGCACAGGGAATCTCCGACCTCATCACAAAACCGGGATTGATCAACCTGGATTTCGCCGATGTCCGGGCCATCATGAAAGGAATGGGCATGGCCTTCATGGGGACGGGAATGGCCAACGGGGAAAACAGAGCCCTCGATGCCGCCCAAAAAGCCATTTCCAGCCCGTTATTGGTCGACACATCTATTGAAGGAGCTCATGGCATTCTCATCAACATTACAGGCGGTAAAGACATTACGCTCCATGAAGTCAGTAAAGCATCACAGCTCATTCACAGCATGGCCCACCCTGAAGCCAATGTCATTTTCGGTTTTGTTATCGATGAAGCCATGAAGGAAATGGTCAAAGTGACCGTTATCGCTACAGGTTTCGATCAGCCGCAGGGATCCGATATTCTGACAGAGGAAGACATTCCCCTTGTAAGGAAAGAAACACCTCCCCCTTTCCCCGTCAAACATGAAACTCCACCCTATTTGTTCGAGCCCAAAGGCAACCAGAAAATCTGGGAGAAACCGGACTGGGAAAAACAGTGGGAGCCTTATGAAACTCCTTCTTTTATCAGACGGAACAAAAACACTTCATTGAGGAAAACCCCGCATGAAATCAGCTGATCTGATTGTTGCCGGCTGCACGGAGCTTATCACCTGCAGCGGAGAAATCCCGAAAAGAAAATCCGATCTCGGTAAGCTCGAAACCATCAAAGACGGCTGTGTCGCCTCTATCGATGGTAAAATTATCTTTGCCGGAAGCCGGCACAATCTGAACCGGGAAGTCAAACTTGCCGCAGGAGGCATTTATCTCGAAGCTGATGGCTTGATCGGGCTTCCCGGATTTATCGATCCTCACACCCATCTCCCCTTTGCCGGAGACCGAGATGAAGAATTTGTCCTTCGGCTTCAGGGTTTGACCTATCAGGAACTTGCTGCAAAAGGCATGGGAATTCAAACCTCGGTCAAGGCAACACGAACGGCATCCAAGGAAGAACTGGTTAATCTCTGCCTTAAACGTTTGGACAGCATGCTGCTTATGGGGACGACAACGGTTGAGGCCAAGAGCGGTTACGGTCTCAATCAAAACGATGAGATCAAACAGCTCGAAGCTCTTCAGGAAGCAGACAAAAAACATCCCGTGGACATCGTTCCGACATATATGGGCGCCCATGAAATCCCTCCCGAATACCGGGCAAACAAGTCCGCCTATATCACATTCCTGGTCGAAACGATGATTCCAGTCATTCGCGAGAAAAAATTGGCGGAATTTTTCGACGTCTTCTGCGAAGAGGGCGTTTATTCCATCGAGGATACGCGAATCCTTATTCGTGCCGCCCATCAAGCCGGACTGAAAACAAGGATTCATGCCGACGAATTCGTCTCTCTGGGAGGGGCCCGCTTGGCCGCGGAAGAAGGCGCCGCCTCGGCCGACCATTTGATCGCCGTCTCGGACGAAGGAATTCAAAGCCTGGCCAAAAGCAGCACCGCCGCCACTCTGCTACCGCATGTTTCCTTTTTTTTGATGCAGGAAAAAACAGCTCCTGCCCGCCGTTTGATCGACGAGGGAGCGGTCGTCGCATTGGCCACAGACTTTAACCCGGGAAGTTCCATGACGGAATCCATGCTCTTTATTCTCAGGCTTGGTGTTTTCCTCCTAAAAATGAGCATAGAGGAAGTCTTAAATGCCTCCACCGCCAATGCGGCGTTCGCTCTCAGGCGTCACCAAACCATCGGTTCCCTGGAGCTGGAGAAAAAAATGGATATGGTTCTCTGTGACCTGCCGAACTACCGTCACCTCGTATATCATACAGGTATCAATCCCGTTAAACATGTTATAAAAAACGGCAGGATCGTGGTAAAAAACGGAAGGATTCAGCCCTCTCCCTGAATCCTTCCTAATATTCTCAATCTACGATCAATCGTTTATCAAGAATTTCCGTCCTCTTTTCTTAATATACGCTAAGATTTAATGAAAATTGTGCAAAAAATTGTTAAAGTAGAAGCCGATTCCATCCAGAAGAAAAAAAATGAACCTGCTGCAGAATGCTGTTATCGTCGTTATCAGCTTCCTTCTCTCACGTATAATCATCGATTCCGACACCCATCACTATTTCGTCCATTCTTTTCTCCGCCGCTCCCGGCCGAACATATCCAGTCTTGTTTCGGGAATACTGATCAGCTCTTATTTTTTATCCCTTTTTTTCACCAACACTGTTGTCGTCTTGTCCATGCTCCCCGTAGTCAAAATGCTTCTGGAAGGGATTGCGGACAAATCACTCAAAAAGTATTACACGACTCATTTCATCCTGGCCTTGATCTATGGGGCCAATATCGGTGGTATGGGCTCTCTTACGGGATCATCCTTGAACTTCGTTTTCGTCAGTTTCATCGAGATCTCCAAAATTCCCGGCCGTGAAAACATCACATTTTTTACATGGATCCTCATTGGAGTACCGGCGACCCTCATCCTCCTATTCCTGGCCCGCCTGATCCTCAAACCCGGAGAAAAAAAGGGCCTTATGGATATGGCCCTCCTGGATCTTTCCCTGAAGCCCGAACCATCAGCGCACAAAAAATATACAATTTTTTTTGCCGGAAACATCCTGTTGCTTTTCCTTCTCACCTTTTTACAATTTTTCTTCCGGCCTCCTAATATATGGTCACACTTCAACATCATCGACCTTTCTCTTTTCTGCTACTTGATGATTTTTCTTTTTTTCGTCTTCATATTCCCAAGGCGAAAGAAAAATGCAGCCGCCGCATTTGACAATCTCATCTTTTTTCTGTTTTTCCTGGTTTTTTTCCCTTTGATCTTTATCAATGAATCATGGAAAGAAATTCGCCTCCGATTTCATATGACTTCAGGGAAAAAAAAGACAGGATTGGATGTTTTTATCCAAAAAACTTTTAACCGTTTTTGGAATATTCCCTTTCAAAAAGGATGGACGGACCTGAAACGGAAAAATGTGAATGTTTTTGTTTCAGCCAACAAACTGATCTATGATCTTCCCTTTTTCGGCCTGGTTTTTATGGGATTTGTTGTTGTGATCGCTTACGGGATCATCAAACTGGGTGATAATCCAGCCACCGCAGGTATCGACGGCTATGTCGTCGGCCTCTTGAAAAAAGCATCCTCTCTCCTCACCCCCTACCAGCAAGACGGATTTTTGTTTTTGCTGGTTGTGGTCTTCTTATCCATTTTTCTGACGGAATTGATCAACAACACAACAGTTATCCTGATCACCTTCCCCCTCATTTTGACCATGGCAGCCGGCTCCAACGCAAATCCGCTTATCTCTCTGTTCGCCGTAACGATTGCTTCCAGCGGTGCCTTCATGACTCCCATCGCCACGTCGGCCAACGCAGTGGGTTTCGCCAGCCTCCCCGGGGTTTCATTAAAAAAAATGATGGCCCGGGGTTTAATTCTCAATCTGGCCGGAGGAATTTGGATAACCCTCTTTTTCCTTTTTCTCGGTTATCTCTGACGTTCCAAAAAACTAACGGTTATCTCCCGCTATCTTCAATCCTCAATCATACGGTATTCATGATAGCTGACACCCCGTGTCTTATCTAAAAGAAAAAGCCTATCCTTGTGAATAAACACGGCATCAGCAAAAAAAGTCAGAGGAATTTTCCCCAGTAGAATTCCATCCGGCGAGTATATTTCTAATTGGTAAACATTCGTCTCCCGCAAATCGGTATTTCCCTGGACCTTGGCCGACATGGTTCGCCCGGCATTTGTTTGGCTGACACTGATCGCAGTGGCCGTTTTTTCCTCTTCTTTTAACTGGCGTTTCAGAGAAATCACCCAAACACGGCCAAGGTCGTCTACGGCGATTCCCGTTGAGCACATGTTCAGCTGCGGCATGCTGATGCTGACATTCCCACCTCGTCGTTCGACTTTAGCTTTTTTCTTGGCGACGTCCGTTTTGTAATCGAGCTCCCGGTCGGCTCGCCAGACAAGTTTTCCATCCCCATCGTATTTTTCGATCCTGTTCTGGTAGGCAAAAGCGACATAAACATCCCCCTCATGATCAACGGCGAAGGCCAGCCGGTTACCTATCCGGTTCATGTACTCATCTTTGAAATCATACGGATCACCGAAGGAAAAGAGAACCTTGCCTTCCCTGTCAATAACTTTTAACAACTTCGGATTCTGTTCCTGCTCTCCCATGCGGAACATAATGATTCCCCTGCCGCCTCCCATGAGCAGCTTTTCTCCGGGAAAATATTTGACGGCTCCCACCGGCATATCGCGAAAACTGATGGTCTTTTTTTCCTTTCCCTGTGAATCCAGAATCTGGATACGCTGGTTGTTGGGATCAGAAACACAAATGTTCCCTTGGGCATCAATATCCAAAGACTGTGGAAAATAAAAGTCGCCCGGCCCTTGACCTTGTTTTCCGAAGGTGTCCAAATAAGCCGCGTTTTTATCCAGCTTCTGGACACGGTGGTTTCCGGAATCCAGAATATACAAGTTTCCGCTTTCATCCACAACGATATCCTCGGGAAGATGAAAAGCCATGTTTTCATCCAGGGTATTGACGTCTCCTATAGTGCGTAACGGCTCCAAACCGACTTTAGCTTCTTTCCCCCATAAACCCGTTTTTCCGTTATGGACAATACGTATGCCGTCATCGGTTTCCACTTTTTGGGTGAAGACAAAAACGGCAAGGCAAAATATCAGAATAAATACAAATAAAAAGCTCAGAATAAATTTTTTCATGGGCATACCATCCTTTGAAGTCAAAATGAATCAGTTTCGAAAGATTCGCTAGATTATAACATCAAAAAAGAGAAATTGGTTTCAAAATCTGGGGACGTCCCCAGGTTTTAGTATTCCTCGAGGTGAGTAAACTCCGCATCCTCAAGCCAGTGGTTGGGCCTGTCGACCATTTCTATGATGTTATCGAGAACTAAAATCTGCTTTTTTTCCTCATCGGCCAGCCTCAGGAGAAGATTCCTGTCTTCATCACAATCCGCTTCCTGACTCATTTTTGTATATAAGCTCTTTTTTTCCGACAGCAAATCCCGGGCATCCCGGTAAAGCTTGAGCTGATCGAGGTCACAAGCGAATGTTTCCCTTTTCCTCTGCATTTCTTCGAAAAGCCTGCGGGCTTCTTTAAAAACATTGGTATCATCGATTCCTTCACAGGTTTTGTTACGAATCTCTTCGATCTTGGCGGCATGTTTTTCCTGGTCACGAGCCAGCATGAGCAAAATATTCCGTACACCTTCATGAGTAACGCACTGCTCTGCCAAATTTTTATAGGTCTTAATTGTTTTTTGCTCCAGGTCGGCGGCAATATCATAGAATCCCATTTATCCTCCTTCAAAATAACGGCGGCGTTATGCCGGACGGACTCGTGTTTTATTGTATCAAAGATATTCTCGACCTGTCCATGTTGATGATTTTCTAAAGTTCCTCCCAGCTTTCAGTTCAGGACATCATATCCGACCCCTAAGCTTCTAGAACGGAAGAAGGATAAAAACCAAAATATCCCAGGCTGTGTGGCTGACGGCGACAAGAATCGCCGAGCGCGTTAAGTGATAAAGCCCTCCCCAAAAAAGACCGGCTGTTAATGCGGCGGCCACGAGAACGACATTCCCGCTGGGAACATGGATCAGCGTGTAGAGAGCCGTGCAGATCAGCCAGCCACCCGTTTTTCCGAGTCGCATCTGCCAGGTCTGCTGAAGATATCCTCTCCAGAAAATTTCCTCTCCGGGCCCAATGATAAGAGCCATCAGGAGGACCATGCGTATAACAGGGACGCCTTCTTTAAAGGCATAAACACCTTCGATTCCTTCCCGTGCGAAGGCAGGAAGAATACCAGCCAGGCTTTCGCCGATAAAAAAAACACCATAGAGCAGAAAAGCCGACAAAAGGCCCAGGATAATTTTTTTCAACCCGCTTTTTTTGATGTCGGCGGCAAGACGAGCTATATATTTCCTGTCCATTATAAAACCCAACCCGCAGAGGACAAGGATGTTGAAGCTCATCCACCACCAGAAATCAAAAAGCCCGGTTGAGTAAAAAGAAAACAGCAGGATAAAAAGCACGGCGGCTAATCCGGCCGCTCCGATAGACCGGCGGAAGGCAATTTCAGAAGATGCGGCCATCAGACTCCCTTCAAAAAGAAATGGAGCCATACAGCCGCCGTACAGAGAAGCCCCAGGGTTAAATTGTACGTTGATGTCGCTCCGTCGAGAATAACAAATTCGAGAGGATGTCGGGGATTTTTTCTGCGGACGGCTCTTCCCCAGAGCTTACCCGCTTGAAAAAGGCCGGCAAAAGCCAGAAAGAACGTTAGGGGCATAGCAGCCATGTTTATTCCCGGAAGCCGCGGTATGAAGATCAAAACAAGAAAAACAGCATAAGGACCGAAGATCAAAAAGCCGTAATATAAGAGAGATCCTCTATCGCCGAACGTAGAAGCCATGGTCCGGACATTTTTTTCCGTATCGGTGTTTATATCCCTCCAGTTGTTGGCATGAAGAATAGCGGACACCAGCATGGCCATAGGTACTGTCCAGGCTACGGGAATCCAGGAAAATGACTTGGTCTGAACCACCCAGGCTCCCAATGACCCTAGAATGCCGAAATCCAAAAAAACGGCCAGGTCGCCGAATGCATTGTATTTAAGAAGGGTGTAGAAAACCCCGATAACCACGCCGATGGCACCAATAATGAGGAGGACCGTTCCCGTCATGAGGAAAAGGACTATACCCACTCCGGATCCAATGATAAAAAGGAGTATCGCACCAATGGTTACAGCCCGGGTGGAAAGCCAGCCACGGGGAAGGGCTCCGCTTACGGGAGTAACGACTCGGTCCAGTCCCCTTTTAAAGTCAAAAACATCACTAAGCATATTGGCTCCCGAATGAATTAAAACCATAGCCACCAAAGCCAGTAAAAAACGAGGGAAATCCAGATGAGCTCCTCCGATGACAACAGCTAGGGATGTCCCGAATATAACGGGCATTGTTGAAGCAGGAAGCGCCCATGGCCTAGCGGCAATGAACCATTTTTTAATAGGTGAAACCTGTTGGTTTTGTTCCGTCATTCTCCTCTCCTTTGGCGAATCATTCATCCATCTTCAACATATCCGACAAATGATACTCTTCCCGGCCCGTTGCTTTCAAGGAGATTATAAACCGGCTAACTTACTTTTCCCATTTTTTAGAAAAAAAATTTCATGGACGTCCAAAGGAACAGAAGGTAGAATCATTTATATATGGGCATGTTACCGGAAACAAAAATTACTCAAAAAGAGAAAAAAACAAACAATGAGAAAACCCGAATTTTGTTCTAAGATTCTTGTCGTCTGCCTGCCCTTCATTCTGCTGGCCGCCGGACCGGCTTTATCCAAAAGCAGAAATTTCCAAGAAAACACGGAAAGCCGGTTACAATGGTTCCGGGATGCCAAACTGGGTATATTCATTCATTGGGGGATTTATTCCGTCTACGGAATCGACGAATCCTGGTCTTTTTACAACGGTTATATCTCCTATGAAGATTACATGAAGCAGCTTAAGGGTTTTTCGGCTGAAGCTTATGACCCCGAAAAGTGGGCTGAGTTATTCCATCAAAGCGGAGCGCGTTATGCCGTCCTGACCGCCAAACACCATGACGGCGTGGCCCTTTGGCCGACAAAGCATAGCGATTTGAATATTGTGGAACAAACTCCCGCCGGAAGAGACCTTATTGCCCCTTTCTGCAGGGCTTTGAGGAAAAAAGGCCTGAAAGTCGGGCTCTATTTTTCACATCTGGACTGGTCCCATCCCGACTACCCTTTTTTCACAAAAACGAAAAAAAGATATGAGGAAGACCTTGACCGCTGGCAGCGTTTTCTCTATTTCCGGCAGGGGCAGATCGAAGAGCTGGCAAAAAATTACAAACCGGATTTGTTTTGGTTCGACGGTGACTGGGATTTTAATGCTGAAAAATGGGACTCCAAAAATATCAGAGATTATATCAGAGAAATACTGCCCGGTACGATTATAAACTCCCGGATCAACGGGTACGGAGACTACGCGACACCGGAGCAGGGCCTGCCAATAACACGCCCCAAAGAACAAGACTGGGAACTATGCATGACAATGAACGATTCCTGGGGGTATCAGAAGACCGATAAAAATTACAAAACGCCAAACCAAATCATTCGAATTTTTATTGACTGTATAAGCATGGGAGGAAACCTCTTGCTCGATGTCGGGCCCAAGGAGGACGGAACAATTCCCGAAGAGCAGGTCACCATCCTTAAAGCTTTAGGAATATGGATCCGCAAGCACGCGGAAGCTGTTTACGGCACGCAGGAAGGACTGCCCCCTGAATATTTTTACGGTCCCTCGACACTTTCCGCCGACCGTCAGACGATTTTCCTCTTTTTGGCTCACGCTCCGCGCGGACCGGTCGTCGTTAAAGGACTCACAAATAAAATACACAGAATCCGAGTGGTGGGTTTAGGAACAAAACTTTCCTGGAAAGTTATGGGCAAGCCCTATTGGAGTAATATCCCCGGACTGGTGTATATCGATGTCCCTGAAGATGTTCTGGACAAAGAAGTAACGGTTCTGGCTCTTCTATTGGACGGTCCCCTTCGTATCTATAATAAAGATGAAGAATCCAGCCTACCTTAGCCAGTATTATTCACGAGTTTTAACGCAGGTTAACCTATATTATTAAATTGCTCTATTGGTGTCGGCCAAATTTATGAATGAAACGGGTTAATATAATACGGCCTCTTCCCCATGCTTCTCAATCAAGTCTTTGATGTTATTAACGATAGTATTTTTACGCTGAAGCAGGGCAGCCATCTCGGTTTCGTTGATATAGGGCGACAAATCCTTTTGGATTTTCTTGCCCTCCAACTTCTCCAGCTTATGGAATAGGTCTTTTGGACAACGTGTGATCCGGCAGTCATCATCAAATTCCTTAAGAGGATCAAAGGCTTCTGAAAAATCGATCCGGTATACAAACCAGGTATCTGATTGCACAAGGATATCGTCTTCATCCCGGCATTGATCTCCCGCCAAAACCTCAAAAAGGGCCAATCCATCCAGGATGTTTTTCAAAGCATTAGGATCAGGAAAATCCATTTGTTTTCTTCTGATATCACTCAGCCTTCTGCAGTTTTCAATAAAGATCTGAAGAGAACCGTTGACTCCCTGGATTTCTCTCTCTACAAGGGGTGGAATATTGATTATGCCAAGAAGCTTGGCCAATTTATAAGCCGCAATTTCGTACTGATAGCTGTCCGGAAGAGCACGAGGACGGGACCGGTTGACATGTTTGAAGAATCCACGGTGTTTGACCTTCCCGTCATCCAAAAAAACCTCCCAGGCGCCGGTTCTTCCCTCATAATTAACCGAATAAGAAACAACATCCGCTGTTTTGAGATAGTGCTCAAGTACTTTCACTTCTTCGGCCCTCGCCTGAATATCATTACCATGCGTATATTCAGGTGATTGAAAAAAACATATAAAGAAAAAAAGGACCCAAAAACCCAAAAAATGGTATCTCATTGAATAAACTCCCAGGGAGAAAATTTTCCGTCTTCGATGACAAGAGCTGTAGCATTCCCTCCATAAACACGTGATATTCCGGTATCGATAAGCCAAACCCTGTCGCCAAAGCGGCTTTGTATGTGGGCAAGCCGGGGCGTATGGGCAATGACAATATACCGGGCCTTAAGATTCACCAATATCCTATCGACGGTTTGCTCGAATTCTTCCTCTCCTCCAAGAGCCAGTTCACGGTACCACATAGGGCTTTGAGGATTGTAGACAAATTCAGGCCGCTGGATGGCAGGTTGAACACCAGGCCACCAAGCCCTTCGAAATTCGATCAGCTCTTCACGGTAGCGTTCGTTTATCTTTTCGAGATCCCACTTGGAAAATTTTTCACTAATGCCTCCGTGGGAAAAAACAATGTCATTGATCTTGATGACGACGTCGTGCTCGAGAAGCCAATCGCCGTATAGTTCATTAAATCCCACAAAATAGGCTTCTTCAGCGCTCTTTTTATGCGTTTTTATATAATTTTGCCAGTATTGCTTCAATTCAGCCTCAAGAAGTCCGTTATCCGAATCTTCGCCGTTGTTTTTGCGGATAAATTTTTCTCTGATCTTTTTTTCATGCTTATCTCTGAAGTCCTCGGTCAAAAAAGAGATGAATTGTTCTACCGGAACATACCCGGGCCCACCCATGGCTATCCCGACGATATTCATTTCCTCGTGGTTTCCAAGCAGCATATGGACCTTTCCGCCGGCGGATTTAGCTTCCTTTTCCAGTTTTTTGAGCAGGTCAAAGATTTTTCGCGCGTTTGGTCCTCTATCCAACACATCGCCCGTCTGAACCAAATGCGTTTTCCCCCCTATCCAGTTTAAGTCCTCATTGACCAAAAAAGTCCCTTTGAGAATAATGATAAAATTTTCATAATCGCCGTGAAGATCGCCGATAGCGATGATTTTATCGATACCGTTCCATATACACGGCACATCACCTTGGCTTCTTGCGAAACCGAGCGGGCAACCTGCAATCAAAAAAATGAAGATAAATAAAAAGACAACGATATATCTGCCGGTTATTTTTATGGTTTTGTTTGTTTCTTGCCCATATTCTTTTTTATGCATAAAAAAACCCTTTTTTAATATTATACTTAGCCGAAAAGATAAAAACAATTCCCTTAAACAAAACCATATGTTCCCATAGGACTCCGTCCTTTATGGCTGAAGGAGAATATGATATTTATCTTAATGAAAGCAGGAATAATGTTCTTCCTTCGTCTTTGTAACTATTCTTTATTGACTCATAATTTCTAACTCATTATATTATTATAGATCCTATATTCAGGGGGCAAAATGAAAAAATCACTTTTTTCAACCTTGCTTGTTTTCGTTTGCGTTTTTATGGTCTTTTCCCATAATCTTTCATGGGCAAATATTTTCAACATCCAGGCTGAAGTCAAAGAGGTTAAAGGATTTCCCGGTGTTCCTCTATACCCCGGTGCCGAGTCTATAGCCGGAACAGAAATGGGAGATACAGAGTGGACGCTGGAAAAATTGAAAGAAGAAGGCTACATATGGTACGAGTTCAGTAAAAATCTCTGTCAAGAATATAATGAAGATCCTCAAGGTGTTGATGGTAGGATTATCGATTTCTACAAAAAAAAGCTTGGCGGAACAGGGTGGACCTACATCGGCGAAGGTGTCCGAACACAGCATTGGGCCAAGGAAAATAAAGCTATCGGAGTCAGTTTTCCAGCAGATTGTTCGATCAAATACGAGCATATGAGTGTCGAGGAGGCCAAAGGCAACTGTGGAGAGCTTGACGAAGACGGACTTTTAAACGCCTATGTTGCCTGTGCCCAAAAAGCCCAAGAGTTTTGTAAAGAAAACGGCATTTCCTCTCCGGAAGATTATATGAACCGTATGGCTGACGAACAATCTTATGAAAGCTTCAAAAAAAAAATGGAAGCTTGCCTTAATGCAGGATTGAAACCTTTCGGCGTGACCTTATCCCGTTTTAGGGAAATCAAAGAAAAATCAAACTACGATGAGATAATGGGCCGCCTTTACAGCGAACAACAGGAAAAAATAACCTCTTTGCAGCTTGGATTTATGATTCTTGGGGATATTTTAGAATAATTTCTTGTTCAGATAGTCTTTGACAGTATTCATCAGCCGCAAACGGCTTTGGACGTTAAATTTCCGGTAAATATTATAGAGATGGGTTTTAACCGTCTTTAAGGAAATATAGAGTTCACCTTCGATCTCTTTATTGGTTTTGCCCTCAAGAACCAGGGCCACAATTTCCATTTCCCTTTTTGTCAATTTAAAACGATCCCTAAGAGCCGGCATATTCGCATAAGACTCTTCTGATTTTTTATTACGCTTCATCCCACAGTTGCGTCTGGCAAAAAACCAAAACGCGGCACCGGCCGTCAGCACTAACAACACATATACCATCCTGGAAGAAAAAACGGAGGACGTGACGATAATGGTCAACTCTATTCCGTTTTCGTTCCAGATAAGGTCATGATTGGAGGCCTGGATAAGAAACCGGTTTTTCCCCCTTTTCAAATTTCCAAGAGCAAAGGAATTCCGGGTCCCTGAAAAAATTTCTTCTTGTCCATTATCAAGAGCTGTCACCCGGTAATGGTTCTTTTGCGGAAATGAAAAACTCAGCGCGGCCATGTGAAAAACGACCGGCAAATCCTTTTTTGAAATTTTGAACATATTATCCCCATCCAGAATGTCCGTTCTTGTTTTGGATGTGGATGTTTGAAAAGCCGTCACGGCCACAGGCGGAGGATAAGGATTTAAGTGAATATCGTCGGGATGGAAGTGATTGAATCCTGAAATTCCTCCAAAATACATCTCTCCCTTTTGATTTTTAAAACAAACTCCCGGATTAAAAACACGGTCCTGGAGTCCGTCCTCGGGCCCGTACATCCGCCATGTTAAAGACTGCTGATCAATTTGGATAAGGCCGCTGTTTGTGCTCATCCAAATCCGGTCGGATTCATCGGCAAGCAGCCCATAGGCGGTATTATCCGGGAGGTGTATCTCATCTGATAACTTATGCCATTCTTGTTTTTCCCTATCGAGATAACAGGGCCCCTCCTCTGTTCCTATCCATATTTTACCGGTTTTGTCTTTTGTAAAGGAATAAACCGTTGAGCTGGGTATGGAATGAGGGTCATCGGTTTTAGGTCTATAATAAGCCCAGTTTCCGCTCTCAGGATCTAGACAATCGATTCCATGCCACTGTGTTCCAACCCATATTCCCCCTTGATTATCAACGGATATTGTATTGATCTCATACCAACTTTTAAAAATATTTTGTTGAGAATTTGGGTGGTAATGTAGCCTTCTTGTCTTTATGGCCCATTCGAAAAGTTCCCCCGTTCTTGTTCCCAGCCAAAGGGAATCATTTTTCCCCGGTGCCATAAACGTTATGGAAAAAGAACTTGGAAGGTCTCTGCTTTCGGTGTTTTGAATATGACTTATTTTATTGTTTCTCCGCTCATAAACATAAAGCCCCAAAGAATTTCCCATCCAAAGATCTCCTTGATCGTCTTCATAAAATCCCTGAACAGGATAATTCCTGAATGGCTCAAACACATTCTCGGGGATTATCGATTGATTCCAGACATTTTTCTTTCTATCCCAGACATTGAGTCCTCCCCGTGCCGTACTGATCCAGACCAATTCTTCCCGGTCTTCGTAGAGAGCTAAAATATTGTTATCCGAGAGTCCCTGCAGAGACTGGGCATTATATTGAACCAAAGGAAACCGGAATTTATTCTTATTGAGGCGTGAAATCCCCTTGGCCGTTCCGAACCAAAGCAGTCCTTCCCGGTCTTCAAAAACAGTCGGTACGGTATTATCACTGAGGCTCCCAGCCTTCGTTGTATCGACGGTAAAATGCTCCACATTTTTTTTGACCGGATCATAACAAAAAATTCCGGCTCTATCCGTGCCCATCCAGATCATTCCGTCTCTATCTTGAAGAAGAGAAAGTATTTTGTAGTCGATCACCCAATTTTTTTTGTCCTCTCTGAGCGCGATACGATCTAGTACGCCCGTATCCGGATTGAGGCCTATCAATCCTATGTTGGATGTCCCTATCCAGATTTTTCCATTCTTGCCCAGTAAAAGGTCCCAGATATTGGAATTTCCACTGTACTGTAAATTGAGCGGCAGCAGATTATAATGAGTCCATCGATCTTGTTTTTTATCGTAGCAGTCCAGTAAACCCTCATGGGTTCCTATCCAGATTTTTCCCTCCGCATCGCAGCAGATGGCCCAAACGGAATTGCTGCTCAGCGAATTTATATTGTTGGGATCATGGGGATATTGGGTAAAGTTTTGTGTTTCGCTGTCGAAACGGCAGACGCCGGCATCAAAAGTGCCGATCCATAAATATCCATCTTTATCTTCACCGATAGTCCGCAGCTTATTGCTGGGAAGGGAATTTGAATCCTGTGGATCGTGTTGGAAATGAATAAACCGGCCTGTTTTTTTATCGAAAAGTTCTAATCCCTTCTCTGTCGTAATCCAAAGATTTCCTTTTGAATCCTCAAACACGGAAAAAAGATAGTTATCGATAAGAGACGCCGGATCATTTTTTTCATGCTGGAATATAAGGAAGTCCCGCCCGTCATAACGGGCTAATCCATACGGACTGGTTATCCAAATAAAACCTTGACTGCTTTGGGTCACACAATGAATGATGGGAAGGGAACGTCCGTTCGATCCGGGAATGAAGCTCTCAAAATATACGGGGTGTGTTTCCCCTACAAGAGGCGAAAAAAGCATTAAAAAAAAAAGCAGGCGGTTTATCAAATAAAATCTCATCTTGTATTTATTAT
>JAFGMO010000102.1 GCA_016927475.1 Candidatus Aminicenantota bacterium | reverse complement strand
TTATGACCTATTTCCTCCTCTCTTACGGTTAGATTCTTATTTGACAAGATCAATCACCTAAAGTTAGATTTTACATGATTCGATTCGCGTGGTGTATTAAGTACTGCTGACCGATTAAAATAGAAGATTACTTTTACCTGCATTATTTATACTCATTATTCTTGAATTATTACAATGAGTTTTGATAGTATATGTTTAGACAGCGATATTTACCGCAGTAAACAAACAGTTTGCAGATGATAAGGAACCCGAAAACATTTTTGATCAATCAGTGGATCCCTATTTTTATCCATCAGAATAACGCAATAGGAAATCCTAAACGCCGTATTTTCACAGGCCATATGGTTGTATAATATATGATAGCCAGAAAATGGAGGATTAGTTTATGAAAGTGAAAAATTTAATACTCATTGTTCCAAGTATTATTCTGTTTCTATGTTATACTCTGCTGACTGGGTCTAAAAAAAAAAGAAAACAATAATATGATACAACGCCATCAATTAATCAAAGAATCCACAGTCCAAGTATTTATTAATGGTCAACCGTCAGGTACTGGATTCATTATTTCTGAAGATGGATTGATTGGAACTTGTTATCATGTTGTCCAATATGCACAACCAGCGGCCAATGGCCAAACTCAAATTACCTATGCTTCGAATATAGAAGTTGTACTTCATGATAAAAAAAGATTTAGAGCAGATGTTCACAGCTCATGTCAAAATTCTAATTTTGTAAACTCTGTATCAAAAGATTTTTGCATTCTACAGATATCATGTAATAATTTAAAATCATTCCCAATTGGAAACTTTGGTGATGCTACAGAGGGCTCAAATATATATTTATGCGGCTATCCATTAGGGATAAATCAGCCGGTTGTTTCAAAAGGAATGCTATCTACAAAATAGAAAGCAAATGGCTATTTAAGTCAAGGTGGTTCACGGTTAGTTGCATGGTGTGATATAACAATGAATGAAGGTAACTCGGGTGGTCCAATAATTCTTATGGGAGATACTCCTGAGCAGGATAGGATTATTGGAATTGCTACTTTTGGATTAAATCCATTTTCTCAACCGTCTGAAGAATTAATACAAATTGTGCAATCTTTTCCCGGAAATCTTCATCTAATGGGAGTTGATTTTAAGAAATTTGCCACACTCGTTGGGTCAGCTCTAGAAAGCAATTCACTTGGCGTGAATGGTTGTGTGTCAATTGAGTATTTAAAAAGTAAAATTTAATTCTGGCTAACCAGCGAATGAAAACGGACAAAGCCTTTTGTCATGGCTCTTGCAGGACAAGGCCCGCGCCAATCCGGGTTTGCCGAGTATTTGTAAGTTCGGCAAGGGGAGGATTCATGAAATTAAGAACGAAAACAATTATCACGGGATTGATAGCCACAGTGGCTCTGTGTGGAATCGTTTGGGCACAGGGCAGAGTATCAAAAGACCTTATTTCAATCCTCCTAACTCCTCAGCAACAACGGCAATGTGGAGTACATAAGTTGTCAGCATCCGAACGAGCTTCGCTTGCAGGAGTATTCCATCTCTTGCTACGATCAAGCCGGCTCGGTGACAGTGCTGTTGAGTACTTGAAAGATGAAGGTTGGGATGAAGTAAAAGTCCTCGGTAAACGTACTATGAGACTCGACGAAGATTCTGATCCAGAAGAATACATCATCGCCGAAAAAGGAGCTTGGACATACATCCTTGAGCCTAAAACCTTCTCGTCGATATCGCCAGGAACATACCTCGGGAAAATGGGTTTTACGTCCTGTGAGATCATAGACTCTGACGGGGACACAGTTGAGTTTTGGACAGAGGACACAAGATAATAATCGCTGAACAAAGCCTTGGTGGCGATGTTCTAAAGGCTGAGCCTAAGACTGACCGGTTGAAATAGAAGATCACTTTTGACCTGCATTATTCAGACTAATTATTCTTGAATTATTACAATGAGTTTTGATAGTATTTACTTAGACAGCGAGATTTGCTTTAATAAACAAACAGTTAGCAGATGAGGTGGAGTCCGAAACGATTTTTTTTCGATTAATTACTCCTTATTATGATCTGTCAGGATAACTCCATAGGAAGCCACGTATTTTCACAGAAAATATTGCCATATAATATATGTTAGGCATAAGGAGAATATGATGTCTTGGTATCAAAATCCTACAATTGCAGCATTGTTTGGTGGGATGGCTGGCGCAATTATCACCAGCATAGTATCAGTCTATATTTGGAATAAGACCCATAAAATTAAGAGAGTAGATGGCATAATAGGTGATATTTCCTCATTGCTTACTTTTTCTGAAAAAATTAAGGATCAACTTGAAATCAAGTTTTCTGGCGAAGATGCTAAGGCTGTGTATCTTTTTTCTATAGATATCTCTAATTCTGGAACCGAGGCTGTTGAAAATCATCCTGTCAATATTCGCTTAGATGAATCATCAAATATTGTAGATTATTCGATAACAACGGATCCTGAAGTTGGATTTGGTGAAATAATTGAAAAGAGAAAAGAGGGCAATGCTCTGGACTTGGAAATTGCGTTATTAAATCCCGATGATAGAGTTTCTATCGAATTAGTGAGTTTGGACAATAATAGTGAACAGATAGACCTATATATGAAGAATACTAATGTGAAGAGCAGGGTATATTCAAGGAAATCCGCAGAGAAACAACTAATAGGTACGTTCACTGATAGGAAAATGCTTCTTCTTGCCGTATTGAGTTCCGTTCCCTTTTTTGGCGGATTCGCTAAATCAATGATGACCGTTGCGCTTGCAAAACGAATCGACAAAATATCAACAAATAGCAATGCCTAACTTCGCAATTCACCAAACCAGCTACAGCCTGCGTCTTACGCTGTCTGGAGATTACGGTCGTTCTGCAAGGAGAGAAGGAGGAATAGACCATGCGTAGCAAAGACCTTGCCGATGAAATCGATGCGTTTGCCCCCAAGCGGGATGATTTGAGGAAGCGTCTCGACTCCCTGATCGTCGCGTACCGTCCGCATCTTGCGTCAATCGCAGAGACATGGATACGGGAGGAAGTCGATCGCCGACTGAAGGACCATGCGAAGCAGATTGCTGAAATGGGTATCGACCGAATCAAACAGCTCAAATCCAAGGTTGAAGGGCTGATTGCGTCGCTACCCGATGTCGTTCAGGAGGAGACTTCGCAAGAAGCCGATTGGCCTCACAACAGATCCAAGAACGACAGCGGTTACGGGCAGGACAAAAATGAACCATTTTTCAAAAAGGCATTCCGTAACATGATCAGCCGCATTGCAGCGGTATGGGACGAGTTTGATCTCCTTGGCGAACCTACAGGATACACTCAGTGTTGGGAACGCTTAGGTTCCGGTCGGTTCCGGTACGCATTCAACCCCGGATTCGAGGTGCTGGATTGCGACACCCTGGCACAATACTCTACCGCCTTGCGGGAGTACCAATCTCTTGTCAACAAGATAGAGATGAAACAGAAGGAGATGGAAGAGGCAAAGGCCAAGGAGCTCTGGGAATCTGCATAGGAATTGCAGAACAACAGCGTCGGGGATATCGGTGCTGGGACGCAGAATCCTCACGCTGAACGTTAGGTATACTACCGTGAAACTTGCACGACTAAGGCTTCGTAATTTCCGTTGTTTTCAGGAAGAGATGTCCATTATCTTAGAGGATATCACGGTTCTTATTGGAAAGAACGATTCCGGCAAGTCCACGATTATGGACGCGCTAGACCTTTTTCTGAACGACATTAATCCTGATAAGGACGATGCATCAAAAGGTGGAAATCCTAAGGATTTGACAATAATCTGTGAGTTTAGTGATCTTCCGGACGAAGTTGTTTTAGACGATGCGAATCCTACGAGACTCAGTACAGAGTTACTTCTAAATGCTGATGGGAGATTGGAAATCCATAAGGTCTACAGTGGAGACCTGCAGAAACCAAAATGCAGAAGCATTGAAGCCTACGCTATTCATCCAACTGTGGATGGTGCGAAAGATCTCCTACAATTCAAGAATGCTGACCTTAAGAAACATGCTATGGAGTTAAGTATAGATCTAAAAGACGTGGATCAAAGAGTTAATGCCCAGCTACGTGCTCGGATACGAGAACATTTAGGTGAACTCAAGCCTGCTCCATCCTCAATTCAACTAAATGAAGAAAATGCTAAGAAGGTATGGACTGAGCTTCGCAAATACCTTCCTGCATTCGCTCTTTTTAAGTCAGATCGCGCGAGCACAGATCAAGACCCTGAAGCCCAGGACCCACTTAAAGCAGCGGTTAAGGAAGCTATAAAGGCTAAAGAAGCGGAGCTGTCGGTAATCACTGAGTATGTTCAGACTGAAGTCCAGAAGATTGCTAATTCGACTTTGGAAAAACTTCATGATATGGATCCAACGCTTGCGACGCAACTTAACCCCACTTTTACTCCACCAAAGTGGGATAGTCTCTTCAAGGCCAGCATTA
The DNA here is from genome assembly GCA_016927475.1 of Candidatus Aminicenantota bacterium. Classification (GTDB taxonomy): domain Bacteria; phylum Acidobacteriota; class Aminicenantia; order Aminicenantales; family Aminicenantaceae; genus JAFGMO01. Next base: position 39,048 of record JAFGMO010000102.1, on the reverse strand, counting down.
CTTCAGATGATGACATCCCAATCAACAAGCGAGGTAGTGGTGTCAAAAGACTTATTCTATTGAATTTCTTTCGCGCAAAAGCCGAGCAACTTGCAAGAGAAACAGGTCACTCGGCGGTGATTTATGGCATTGAAGAACCCGAAACTTGTCAGCACCCTAACAATCAGCGAATGTTATTAAGAGCTTTGTCAGATCTTTCATCGGAGGCTCAAGTAATAATAAGCACGCATACGCCTATGCTGGCACGTTCATTGCCCGACAGTTGTCTGCGCTATATCCACATCGATCAAGACAAGTCCAGGAAAATTTTGATGGGCGGGGCCAAGACAAATGAAATGTTTGCAAAATCACTTGGAGTTCTACCAGACAACACTGTGAAGCTATTCATTGGTGTAGAGGGCCAAAATGATATTGCCTTTTTGCAGGCCATGGCTTCCGTATTACGCAAAGATGGTTTTGATGTGCTTGATCTAGAGAAGCTAGAGTTGGATGGTAAAATCATCTTCTTTCCTCTTGGCGGGACATCTCTTCTTCTTTGGTCTTCTAGGCTTGCGAACCTCAAGAGACCGGAGTTCCATCTCTGCGATAGAGACGTCGCTCAACCACGACCCCCTAAATACGAAGCCCATATAAATGAGGTAAATGCTCGTGATCGGTGTAAGGCTCGAAGCACAGCGAAAAAAGAAATAGAGAATTACCTCCACAAAGACGCTATAATTACAGGATATAAAGAACTGGGCATTACCTTAGTGATAAATTCTAATTTCGGGCCGTTTGATGATGTTCCGCGAGGGATTGCACGATTGGTTCATGAAGCTTCCGGAAGCCCCAAGGTGTGGGACAACCTTCCCGATGTGGTAAAAGGAGAAAAGGAATCAAAGGCAAAGAGAGTTCTTTGTTCTCGTGCCACAAAGCATATGACAAAGGCATTGCTGGATGATGTAGATCCTGACGGGGATCTTCTTGCTTGGTTTGAAGACATGAAAAATCTCATCACTAAATGAGGTGAAAGGTCACCGAACAACAGAATGCAGTGGACGATGCTCCGCGCCACCGCTAATGTCGACGCAGTTATGTGAATAAATAAGGAGATAGCGGATGGATTATGATGCTTTCTTTGAATATGTGAAATTGTCAAGCATTCCCTTAAGAAAACTTGACAATAACAGTATGCCGATAGGATTAGCATCTGGTTGTTTGATTGATTACAAAAAGAGAAGAATATTGCTTACAGTTCAACATGCAACAGGTGATATGGGGAAATGGGCGGCAGAAATTAAATATGAACATGGAAAAGGCACACTATTATATCCTCTTGTTTCTATGAATTTTTTTGGTTCTTTTTCGATTAACAATCCTAGAGTTAAAGATATAGATTTCTCATTTGTGACAGTTCCAAACACCTTTACTTCCTACTTCCAGGAAATAAAGCCAAATGGCAAAATTCTTTCAGAAATCCCTAGAAATATCTGTCAGCTGTCTTTTGATTCAGAACCTGACAGTACGAAGCTTTATGGCTTTTCGGGTCAGGTTTTACCAGATCTCGTCAGCAATCAATTGATAACAAAGCATAGGGTTTACATGGGCCTGAAATATATCGGGACTGATAATGATTATTATATTTTTGAACTTCCAATTTCTCATCCAGGGCATGAACATTTCAAAGGTTGTAGTGGTTCACCAATAATTGATAATAAAGGTAATACGATCGCACTTGTATGCGGAGGTGAATCCAATACAAATCGCATTTTTGGAATATCCATCAAAAAATATCAGGTCGCAATTGATATAACATGTGGAGATTTAGCAAGAGATACATAACTAGTTTGTAAATATAGACTGGCGAAAACCTGGTGGCTTCTGCCAGGTACATAGCAGGCCTTTATATACGAAAAGAAGGGTATGAAAGAATATTGAAATAGGAAAAATTGAGGTAATCATGAGGTTATAGACTTACAGCTTTGGGATATGATTACATGTCACAAAGAAAAGTATTGACCTTACCTGAATATGTTCTCGCTGTCCTCTAATAAGTCATGCTAAATGTTGGAAGATTAATATCACAAAAAGGAAAAATTATGTTTTGTCCAAACTGTAAAGCAGAATTCCGTGAAGGAATTACACGTTGTACTGAATACAATGTTGATTTAGTAAATGAATTACCTCCTGTACCAAAACCTATTTTTGTTTATTTAGAAGAAGTCATCATAAATAGTGATGCTGCACAAATCGGATTTATAAAATCAATACTTGAAGGTGAAAAAATTCCTTATTATGCACAAGGTGATCATTCTTATACACATCTTGCGCTAATTCCAGTCAGATTTCTTGTCCCAAAAAATAAATATAAGAAAGCTAAAGAATTATTAAAAGATTTGTAATAAACTATTTCAAAATAACTTCTATCAACTCGCTAGGCAATCTCGGGAGGTTATTGATATATTGATGATTGATTCCTATAATGATTTAATTAGAATATTTAAATTAATAGCAACTGACTGGGATGAAATTTAATTAATAAATATTAAAAGAAATATCAAAGGAAATCAAAGAGAATTATCATCTAACACCACCGAGAAATAAATATACCCGAAAATATAATGAGAAATACTCATTAAATGAATATGGCCTGCCAATTTATTGGTTTAGCATGATAAACAAAGCTTTCGAAATTTCTCGGTTGTTAAATGATATCATTTAGTTATAGAATTATATGAGTCACAACAATGACTGGTCTACAATTTTTCGATGTAAGATCAAGAAGGAAATTTGCATCCAATAAATTTGATATTAGGGAAAAAAGCGGGAGATTCTTTGCTGTCGCGAGGTCCTTATCAGGCGAAAATGAATGTTGGAAGGTATTATCAAAAGATTTTGCTTCAATTATTGTTAACATGCCAGTGATAAATAATGAAATTGTTACTGTATGTAAAACTATAACGAAGGAAACCGCAAAATATTTAGTGAAACATAATACGGAATTGTATGAAATACCATCAGATTATTTTGAAAAATTAATTGCAGAAATACTTGCCTCTTTTGGTTTTGAGATTCAATTGAATGTTCGATTATTTGATCACCATATTGGGGATGAGGCTGATATTATCGCTATTCAAAAAATTAAAGGTCTAACAAAACCGGTTGGGTATATTGTTGAATGCAAAAAATATAAACCCGAAAGGAAAGTCAATTTACAAATTGCGACACATCTGTTTGGATTAAAGCAAAACTATGCAAAATCATGGGGTTTGGACCATGCATTGTTAGCTACTACAAGTACCGTTACAAAAGATGTTTATGAAGTATATGGAAAAAGGTGGGATTTTGAAATTAAAGATCATGATCAAATTGTAGATTGGTTGAAAATTTACTCTACTAATTATAACTCTCCCACTTTGTATGGACAGAAATTCGATAAAAATGCAAAAGAGTTATTCTTAACATCATGTGAGATATTGCGAATTAAATAATTCCTATAATTTAGTCAATAATAATGAACAAGTCCTATCAAGAGTTGTTCTAAATAAAAATAAAGTAAGTAGAATTCACTAAAGATAAGTTTATGAATCAAATAGTACTATATAATCCAATCATGAACCGTATGCCATCGGTTTGAAATTTCTAACCAGATTATTAATGCTTTGGATGAAAACAGTCTTCTTCAAAATGCTTTTCAGTGCGGACGCTAAAGTGTCCGTCCGATCCAGTTAGTTTTCGTTGTGGACGATGCTGTTTGTTGGCACCGGTTATGATCACGTTAGCCTGATCGATCATGAGCTTCCTTTTCTTTGATGCAAATATCTCAATTAATTCATTTCGGCCACATGATGGATTGTTTTGCCAAATCCAAGCTTATTTGTCCAGAAACATGCTAATTCACGAAAGGATCGGAGTATAGTTTTACGAGTTTGGGCGGTGTCCCCTTATGTTCCGCCTTACATTTTGATATAATACGGCATTCCTTGTTGGGACTGTTGGATTAATATATTTAACATCAATTACGCAGGTTAAAGCGCAGGCCGGAAAAGAAAAGATGGACAAGAAAGTAAGAACCGGGGTTATCGGGCTGGGGAAGATGGGCATTCTCCATTCCGCCCTGATCAATATGATTCCCAAGGCCGAGTTGGTTGCGGTCCACGACGCCCAAAAAAAATTGTCCAAGTATGTCGAAAACGCCGGGTTGAACGTCCCGTTTTATGCCGACCTTGAGGAGATGCTGGATACCGCTGAGCTTGACGCCGTTTTTATCTGCACGCCGCCTTTCACCCACCTTCCCGTCGCCCACCGCTGCGTCGAGCGGGGATTGGATGTTTTTGTGGAAAAACCTCTGGCCGAGTCCTTGGATTCAGCAGGGAAAATGGTGGATTTGATCGCAGACAAAAACATCATTCACGCTGCCGGGTTCACCATCGCCCATGTGCCTCTCTTTTCCAAAGCCAGGGAGATCATCGAAGGCGGCGCCCTCAAGAAAATTTCCCGCTTCAATTTTTCCATCTATATCAGCGAGGTCCTCAAGAAACGCAAGGGATGGTTTTATGATAAAAGCAAGTCCGGAGGAGGAGTCGTCATCGATATCGCATCCCACGGCATCTTCCTCCTTAACAAGTGTTTCGGGCTGCCGGAGAGCCTTTATGCCAAAACCCTCAGTTTTTATTCCAATGTCGAAGACAGCGGAAGCGCTATCATTCAATATCCCGAGGGTGTCATTGGTTTTGTGGACGCCAACTGGAGCCTTCCCGGTTTTCGGCAGTCGGCCACGGAGATTGTGATCGAGGGGGAGAACGGATGTCTGGAAGTGACGAATGATTACATCAAGCTGTATTTACACACTTCCGTCCCGCCTTATGAAGCCGGCTGGACGGACATTCACAAGATCGACCTCGGCAGCACGGCTGATTTTGCCCTGGGTAGCGAAGGTTTTTATGAAGAGGACACCCATTTTATCGAATGTTCCCTTCAACGGAAAGATCCTTTGGCGACCTGGGAGGACGGATTGAACGTCCAGAAAGTCATCGAAGCCGTCTACCGTTCCTCCGAGAGCGGATATTCAGTCGTTTTGGACGATATCACATGATTAGGGGAATCGCACCGCAGGCACCGCTTCTTTTTTCCCTGAAAGACCTTATGCGCCTTTTACGGGGAAAGGGATCCCACCAGATGGAGGAAGAGGTAAAGCATGCTTTCCCCGACCGGCAGGCGTTTTTTTTGTCTTCCGGACGGGCCTGTCTTTATTTTCTCCTTAAAAGCTTGGCAAAGCGGGAAGGAGGAAAAAGAACAAGGGTAATCGTCCCCGCTTATACCTGTCCTACAGTTCCCTACACCATCTGGAAGGCCGGCTTGGAAACGGTCCTCTGCGATGTGGACGAAAAGTTTTTTTCCTTTGATGAAGAACAGCTTCAGGGGCTTATGGATGAGCGTGTTCTGGCCGTGATCCCCACCCATCTTTTCGGGATTCCCTGTCTAGTGGAGCCGGTTAAAAAAGAAGCAGACTCCCGGGGTGCATATGTCATTGAGGATTTTTCCCACGCTGTAGGCGCCGATATCAAAGGAACACCTGTCGGATTGGAGACCCCCTTTTCGTTTACCAGCCTGGGGCGGGGGAAAATGCTGACCACCCGCCAGGGCGGTCTTCTTTTGCTCGATTCGCCGGAGACGGCCGAAGACATTGAGGAAGAAACACAACACCTTAAAAAGACGCCGAAGAACCGGAACGGATGGATTTTGATGAATCTAGCTATTTTCCATTTTCTTATTGCCGGCCGCAGATGGGGCCTGGTTTTGTCCAGCCGCTGGGACCCGGAGAAAAAGGAACCGAATACGGCTTTTAAACCCTCCCGGCCAAATGCTTTTCAAGCCGCCATTCTGGCCGAATCGTTGGGAAGGGCGGAATCCTTCCAAAAAGAGCGCATTAAACGGGCCGATATTCTCAGGTGGGAGCTAAAAGGATTGGAAAATATCCACCTTCCGACCGGAGCGCCGCGCTCACATCCGGTTCATATGATGTTTCCGCTTGTTTTCAAAGACGAGGCCCTTTTGGATCGGGTTTTTGAAAGCCTGCGGCGGGAAGGTTTCTCTCCTTCGAGGATGTACAAACACGCCTTAAGCCGTATGGAAGATGTGATCTTTGCCAACCGGGGGGACGGATTTCCTCAGGCCGAGTCCTGGTCCGAACGGCTGATGACGCTTCCCTCTCATCCCTACGTCCCCAAGGACGCGCTGCTCAAGATGGCGGACATCGTGCGAAAAGAAGTGGGGGGCCGGTCATGACAAGAGAAAATAGACGTGTCTCCTTCTAATGATTTGAGGAAAGCTCCCTGATAAGAGCATCAAGGTTTGGGTAACTTATTTATATTTACTAGATCACCCGGATAAACCGGGTGATGACAGAAGGGTCGTTGCGTCGATGTATAGCCGGGTGATGACAGAACAATCTTCGTGTCGTGGGATGGCCGAGTGATGATTCCTCTTTTTTTTATCGCCGGAATCTGATAGAAATAAATGTTTACCGCATTAATAAACCTGTAGCATTCGCCATTTATATGCAGGTAAGGAGTTAATCATGGCAGTTTTAAGAAAATTCAAAGCCCTCCGGCCCAAGAAAGGGCTGGAGGAAAAAGTGGCCTCTTATCCCTATGATGTCTTAAACAGCGAGGAAGCCCGGGATCTGGTGCAAGGGAATCCGTATTCATTTCTCCATGTCGTCAAACCGGAAGTCGACCTCCCCGAAGGAACCGACCTTTATGCCGGCGAGGTCTATAACAAAGCCAAAGAAAATTTCCAGAAATTCATCACGGAAGGCGTTCTTATCCAGGAAGACTCTCCCCGGCTTTATATCTACAGGCAGACCATGGAAGGCCGGGAACAATACGGTATCGTCGGCTGTGTTTCCGTTGACGATTACAACGAAGATATCATTAAAAAGCACGAGCACACCCGTCCGGTCAAAGAAAAGGACCGCATGCGGCATGTCGATGTGACCAACGCCAACGCCGGGCCGGTCTTTTTGACCTACAGGGCCAAAGACTCGATAAACCATCTGGTCAAAAAGGCGGTTCAAGAAACGCCTGTTTATGATTTTACCGCCACGGACGGCATCGGCCACACCGTCTGGATTATCGAAGATGAGGTCCTCAGCGACAGCCTCATTCAAGAATTTGCCAGGGTGGACTATCTTTACGTGGCCGACGGCCATCACCGTTCCGCCTCGGCGGCCGGCGTAGCCAATAAGCGCCGGGAAGTCAACCCCTATCATAAGGGAGATGAGGAATATAATTTTTTTCTGGCCGTGCTTTTTCCCGACGAACAGCTTCGCATTCTGGATTACAACCGGGTGCTGAAGGACCTCAACGGGCATACCCGGGATGAGCTTTTTGCCGAGCTTGAAAAAATTTTTTTGGTCGGCAAGCTTGGGGATAAACCTTACAAACCGCAAAAAAAGGGCGAATACGGGATGTATTTCGAAAAAACATGGTACAAGTTGACGGTCAAGGAGGAATACGTCGATCACGGCGATCCCGTCGACAGCCTGGATATCGCCATGCTTCAGAGCAACCTGCTGGGACCATTTTTCGGAATCGATGACCCCCGGTCAAGCGACAATATCAATTTCGTCGGGGGCATTCGTGGTTTGGGCGAGCTGGTCAAACTCGTCGACAGCGGAAAATATGCCGTGGCCTTCGCCCTTTATCCCGTTTCCGTCAAGGAGCTCATGGCCATCGCCGATGCCGGGAGGGTGATGCCTCCCAAATCGACCTGGTTCGAGCCCAAGCTGCGCAGCGGCCTATTGGTTCATCTTTTGGAATAATGACGGAGTAAGAAAATAATTGAGGGGATACCCCGGACAAGCTGGGGTATGACATAATTGGATATGCCATGGTATGACGGCTTAAGATTCCTGAGGCCACGGACATTCTTGTCCTGGATATCCACTCTTAGTAATGTGTCATTCCCCGATTCATTCGGGGAATCCACTCCTTTTATTTAATCTGCCTGGATCACCCGGACAAAACGGGTGATGACTATTGTGATTTTCCAGGTAATAACGCAGGTTATTCGTAGTGCAGACTGGTAATAGGATTTGCCAGGGCCGCCTTTAATGTTTGGTAGCTGACCGTTAAAATGGCGATAGTCAGGACGATAACCGCGGCGAACACAAAAAACAAAATATTCATCGAGGTGCTGAAAGCAAAGCCGGACAGCCACTTCTTCATCACGAAAAACGCGGCGGGCCAGGCGATGACATTAGCCGCGATGACCCATTTGGAAAATTCCTTGGAGAGAAGGACAAAGATGGAAGGAACGGAAGCTCCGAAAACCTTGCGAATCCCGATTTCTTTCGTTCGCTGTTCCGCCGTGAAGGAGGCCATGCCGAAAAGTCCGAGGCAGGCGATAAAAAGGGCCAGGAACGTGGCGATGTTGACGATTTGGCCGACTTTTTGGTCGACTTTGTAAAGCTCATCTATGGCCTCGTCCAGAAACCTGTACTCAAAGGGATATGCCGGGGCCGCTTTCTCCCAGCTTTCTTTGACCGAAGCCAATGTTTTTTGAAGGTTCCCCGGCCGGATCTTGATCAACAGGGTATCATAATCGACCGGGGTGTGAATCAGGCCAAGGGGAGCGATGCTGTGGTGGAGGGAGCTGAAGTGATAGTCCTTGAGTACACCGATGATGCGGAAATTTCGCACTCTTTTTCCGAGGGGCTCCTTCATGCCCATGGCTTTGACGGCCGTCTCATTGACGACGATGGGAAGACGATCGTCTCCGCTCTCTTCCTGTTCTTTGAAAAATCTGCCTTCGACAAGTTCCAGGCCGAGAACATTAAGATAATCACTATCAACGGAGGAAAGATCCATCAAATAATGGGCATCCGTATCTCGTCCCTCCCAATCGTTCAAAGTCATGGACCAGTGATAGCCGGCGGGGGCGTCGGAAGCCGCCGAAACTGAGAAAACGGCCGCGTTTCTCGCGATTTCGTTTTTGAGGACGGAATATTTCTCTTCCAGACCTCCTCTCAGGCTGATAGAGAGAACATGTTCTTTTTCGATGCCTAAATTTTTGTTCCGGATATAGTGCATCTGGCGGTTGACGATAACGGTTCCGATGACCAAAAAGATGGTGAGAACAAACTGAAAAATGACCAGTGTTTTTCGAAACAGGCTTCCACCGGTTCCGGAGGTAAACCTTTTTGTCAGCGCTTTGATGGGTTGGAAAGACGAGAGAAAAAAAGCAGGGTAGATACCGGCCATACATCCCGTCAGCACGGCGATGCCCAATATGCTCAACAGAAGAGCCGGATTGGAGAATATAGGGAACGTCATTTCTTTTTCGGTCAAGGAGTTGAAGGCGGGCAGGGCCAGTTGTACGAAACTTAAGGCGAATACGAGGGCTGCAAGGGCCATGAGGATGGATTCGCCGAAAAACTGGAAAATAAGGTTCTTGCGTTGAGCACCGACGACTTTTCTTAATCCGACTTCCCGGGCGCGCCGCTCGGAACGGGCTGTGGCCAGGTTCATAAAGTTGAAACAGGCCATCAGGAGAATAAAAAAGGCGATAAGGGAAAAAACGGTGATATATCTGATGTCTCCCGGTGTGCCGGAAGCACTGATCTCCCTCGAATAAAGATGGATTTTCTTAAAGGGCTGGAGGGAGAGGGTCATGAGGGTTCCTTCATCATATTTTTTTAAAAACCCTTCGATTTGTGTGTTAAATTCTTGATAATCCGTGTGTTCGTTGAGAAGAACGTAGGTATGGATGCCGTATCTTCCCCATTCGTCCATATCCCAGCCGTATTTTTTGAGGTTGATAAGGGGAACCGCAAAGTCGAATTGAATATGAGAGTTATTCGGAATATTCTTCAGAATCCCGGTGACCTGAAATTCATGCTCCCCGTCTACCTGGATAACACGGCCCATGGGGTCCTTGTCTCCGAAATATTTATGGGCCATTCTTTCCGTCAGGACAATGGAAGAGGGATCGGTTAACACTGAATCCGGGTTGCCCCGAAGAAGAGGAAAAGTGAATATCTTTAAGAGAGCGGGATCGGTGAAAGCAAAATGGTCTTCGTAGAAACTGTTCTCTCCCACCCGAACGATTCGGCCACGGGAAGTCCTGAAGCGGACGGTCTCGAGGACCTGCGGGAAATCCTTTTTCAGGGCGGGGCCGAAGCCTGTGGGAAAGAGAGGATAGGAAAGTGTCCGGCCGGTGGACATTTGTTCGTGCTCCACGGCCCGGAAGAGCCGGTCGGCGTTTTCATGAAAACGGTCGAAGCTCAGTTCATGCTGGACCCACAGGAGAATCAGAATGCAGGCCGCTAAGCCGATCGACAGCCCGGCCAGATTGATAAAAGAATGGCTTTTATACCTTTTTATGTTGCGGAGAGCTATTTTTAGGTAGTTTTTCAGCATGATGTCACCTCATTGGTTTGAATTTAAAGCAGAATTCATGCCAACATATCATCCGGGTTGTTTTATGGCTTGAGGATCTAAGTTGTACACGACCGGACACATGATGTCCGTTAGGGGACGTTCCCCAAGGGGATAGGTTGCTCACATAGACCTGTCCCCTTGGGGAACGTCCCCTAATATGTTTTTTAAATTTTTTTGAGGGGTTTTCCTTGATCAAAACGTCAAAGAGGTAGAATGTACGGAACAAGGAGATCAATTCAGTGACAGAAAAACAATGGCTGACAATATACAGGGAAACGGTACATCCCCTCTACGGATATTTAGCCAAGAGGACGGGGGGGAACAAAGAATTGACGGAAGACATCGTTCAGGAATCCTACCTAAGAGCCCTTGGCGACTGGAAGCGCAAAAAAGTACCGGATTCTCCCCTGGCTTGGTTGAGACGGGTGGCGCGAAACATCCTCATCGACTACCTGAGGCAAAAAAGATGGGATAATGAAGAAAATTTGGAACACTATCCCGACTCCCGCGGCCCGACACCGGAGGATCTTATCAAATTCCTGGAGATATTTTCGGCCATTTCTTCCCTGGGGCGAAAAAAAGCCGGAATTCTGGAGGCTTTTTATTACGATGGATTGAGCGTCAGGGAAATAGCAACCGGGATGAATGTCTCGGAGAAGGCAGTTGAAGGACAATTGAGGCGGGCCCGCCGGTCTTTAAAATCACTGCTTCCGACATCAAAACCAAATGGAGGAAAAAATGAGTGAAATGTATGAACCCGAAAGCCGATTTCTGGAGAGACTGGAATGGCAGTTATCCTCGGAATACCGGAGGGCAAACCGCTTGAAATCCGCGCCGAAAAAGATCGCCGTTCCCCGAGGGGCGATGGCCGTGGCCCTTATGGCGGGGATTATGCTCACCGGTGTAGCCGTGATGAAAGCGGCCGACTATGTCAAGGACTCCTGGCGCAAAAAGATTGAAGTGGCCCGGGCCGAAACGGATGTGACCTTAAAAAAGGCCTATTACGAATCAACCAAAGAGATGCTCTCCCAGGCGGAAATGCAGGCTTCCAAGGGCCTGATCCGGAAAGATGAGGTCCGGGAGATGAAGCTGGCCGCAGAAAAAACCGAACTGGATGTCAAAAGGTCGCTTTTGAACCTGGAAGAGGTCAAAAAAACAGGGCAGGTTCCGAGGAATGAACTGTATGCTCCCAAGGTGGGCGGCCGGGATTTTGTCAGCGAACGGCTGAAAATAGAAAAGCAGGAAATGGAGCTGGAATTGAAGCTGTTCGAAAATCACTTGAAGCGGCTCGAACAGTTGGCCGAGAACAAAATGGTCTCTGAGGATCAGATGAAACATTTTCAGGCGGATATGGAATCCCAGAAGATAAAAATCGAAAAGATCAAAGAACGTTTGGAGCTGAGAAAACGTTTTCTCGCCGGGGAACTGACGGTCCAGACGGTTGAAATCCAGGGCCGGATTACCATCGCTGAAAGAAATCTGAAGCTGGCCGAAACAAAAGTCGACACGATGAAGAAGGAGTTTGAGCGCCTCAAAAACCTTGAGGCCCAAGGGGTCGTTTCTCAAAGGGAAATCACCGGCCTGAAAGGCGCCCTGGATGCCGCCCAGGCCGAATTAAAACTGGCCGCGCTCGAATTGGATGTCCTTAAAAAGGTGAAATAACGTTAGCTTGAGGACGCCCTCCCAAGGGGAGCCATTCATCCCATAAAGATGATCCCCCTGGGGGGCGTTCTCTTTTTTTCGTCACAATATCCCTTCCGGTGCACTAACCTGTATTATTCCTCACCTAACGTGGGTGACCACATTCCATTAGAAAAATAAAGAAATTCCACCGATGAGCGAATTTGCTCCCCATTCGATGTTGCCGAAGAAATAGCGGCGATATTCCACGCGAAAGGCGGACGCCTTTGACAGGCTAACTTTGATTCCTCCACCGACATCAAAACCAAAGAACCGAAATGTGGTTGTCCAGATTCCTCCTGTGACGAAAGGAACCACACGTTTCGCATCAAAAAACTCTACAACTAGGTTGCCGCCGATGATGACGACACCTCCGTTGAGGGCTCCATGTGCCTCTAGACCGACGTTTTTTGAATAATAGCCCAAATTGGCTGCACCAAAAATATCATTGATGCCTCCTCCCAAAGACAATCCGGCACAAAAACTGAGCTCTCCGTTATTTTTTGATTCCGCAAATAGATCCGCCGAAACCATCATGAGAACAAAAACCATAAAAAATGTCATAGCTTTTCTCATCTCAAACCTCCTTTTTGTTGATCTTTGGATAAGATAATCCAGACGGATGGGGAAGTTGTCAGAGAGTTGTCAATAATTTGTCAAAAGTTTGTTATGTTATCCTCGATGGAAAAGGGGCAGATCGCAGAATTTTTTTTACGGTTGACAACGATAATCCGCAAATCTGCGTTATATATTTAGAATCTCTAAAAGAATGGAGAAACATTTTGATGGAAATGCTTTCAAAACTGGAGGAACTAGTCCTCATTTCCGTCCTGAAACTGGGGAAGGATGCCTACGGAACGTCCATATATAATCATATCATCGGCCTGACGGGCTGGGAAGTGACCGTCAGTAACGTCTATTTTCCGCTCGAGCGCCTTATGCGTAAGGGATTTCTCCTGGCTGTCCAAGGCAAACCTACGCCGCAGCGGGGCGGCATGGCCAAGCGATATTACAGAATCACGAAATCGGGCCTGGCCGTTCTCCGGAAGAACCGGGCTCTCAACTTGGCCGCTTGGCGGGGGGTGGCAGAGTTGATCAAGCGCGATGAGGTCTGAAATGAATTCTCCCAGGCTGAGCAAATTTCTGTTGAAAGTTCTGGCCTGCCGGAGAAACAGGACCTATCTTGGAGATGTCGAAGAGATCTATTCTCTTAAGGCCGAGAAACAGGGGGCCGATTCCGCATGCCGGTGGTACAGGAGAGAGATCATCCGATCCCTCCCCATGTTCATTCTGGAATCAATTCGCTGGAGGATCATCATGTTAAAACAATATTTCAAAACGGCCCTTCGGCATTTTCGCCGGGACAAGGGCTATTCCCTCTTGAACATGGCCGGGCTGGCCATCGGGCTGGCTTGTTGCGCTCTCCTAACCCTGTGGGTGCGCGACGAGGTCGGCTGGGACCGGTTTCACGAGAATTCTTCGCTAATCTACCGGCTTGTATCGAATTCGCCCGCTCAGCCGGCCCCGCTGGGGCCGCACCTCAAGGCCGTGTTTCCCGAGATCGCCGAAGCAGTCCGTTTCTATAATTCTTATCCGCTCTCGGTGAAATATGGAGAAAAGACTTTTAGTGAAGGCCGATTTGTCCTGGCCGATCCCTCGGTGTTCGATGTTTTTACGATCCCTTTCATTGCCGGCAACAGGGACTCCGCTCTCGCCGAGCCTAACACGGTCGTCTTGACGGAAGCCGCGGCGGCAAAATATTTCGGCGGTGAAAATCCTGTCGGTCGTGTGCTGTCGGTAGAGAACCTTTTTGATGTTCGAGTGACCGGTATCGTCAGAAATCCGCCTAAAAATTCCGACATCCAATTCAACATCCTGGGCGAGTTCCGGATCCTCGGCCATTTCCTAAAAGATTATGAAACCCATTGGGGCAATCACCAATACACTACTTACGTCCGGCTGGCTGTGGGTGCGGATGCCGCGTCCGTCATCCCCAAGATTGCCCATGTCGTGAAGGACAGGGTCCCCGAAACGCCGGCTCTCCTGACGATGAAACCGCTCAGCCGGATTCACCTGTTCGAGGACGGCGCCATCAAGTATGTTGCCATCTTTACCCTTGCCGCCATGTTCATTTTAGCCATCGCCGCCTGTAATTTTATCAACTTGACGACAGCGAGATCCGGCAGGCGAGCCAAGGAAATCGCCGTTCGAAAGGTCGCCGGGGCCGTCCGTCCCCAACTCATCAATCAGTTCCTCAGCGAATCGGTACTGCTCTCGCTCGGAGCCTTTTTGATCGCGATGACCGCCGTAGCTTTGTCTTTCCCTGCCTTCAATGCCATTACGGGGAAATCTTTCTCCCTGAGTGACCTTTTAAAACCCGGGATTTTTTTGTTCCTCCTCGGCGGGGCTGCAGCCGTCGGTATCCTATCCGGGGCGTATCCCGCCTTCCTGTTGTCCTCTTTCCACCCCGCCGGTTTGCTCAAGAGCGGAAGTTCCGGGACCTCCCCTTCGACAGGCGGTGCCCCTTTCCGGAAAACTCTTGTCATCATCCAATTCGCTTTAGCTACGGTTTTCCTTGCGTTCACGCTGCTCATTCATAAACAAATCGTCTTCATCCGGGACTATGATTTAGGAATCCAAAAAGAGAACATCCTGATTCTCCAGGCGAAGGAGCCCATTCTGAAAAGCCGCGAGGCCTTCATCGGAGACCTGACCCGCCGTCCCGGCATCGTCAATGCAGCGTTTGTCTCGAGCCTGCCTTCAAGTGTGAACAATGTTGCCGACGGCATGGAATGGGAAGGGATGGCCTCCGGTCACAAGCCGGCTTGGCTGTTCGTGGCAACCGACAGTCGCTACCTGGATACATTGGGCCTGACACTCGTCGAGGGCCGGAATTTCCCGGGAAACATGACCGTAAACGAGGTCCCGTATTTCATCGTCAATCAAAAGGCTGCGAAGGAGATGAACCTCGAAAAAACGGTTGGTGCCCGATTCTCTTTATGGCGCTGGAACGGGACCGTAATAGGCGTCGTCAAGGACTTCCATTCGCGGCCCCTGCGTGAGCGCATCCAGCCTCTGGTGATGTTTGTTTTCCCCAGAGTATATGGTCAAATCCTCGTCAAAATCCATCCCGAGCAGGGCAACACGCCCGACATCGTGGCCCGGATCAAGGACGTTTGGGATAAGTACGTGCCGGAGACGCCCTTTGCATATGAATTTCTCGATACTGTAAACGGGCGAAACTATGGGGCCGAGCAGAAGATGGGCCGGGAATTCCAGTATTTCTCTTTCCTGGGGATCTTCATCTCCTGTCTCGGTTTGATCGGCCTTGCTGCCTATATCGCCGAGCGGAAGCGGAAGGAAATCGGGATTCGGAAGGTTCTCGGCGCGACCCTGTCCGATATTTTAAAGCAGATCAATAAGGAGTTTTTCTGGCCCATACTGATTTCGAATCTGATCGCTTGGCCGGCGGCCTATTGGGCCATGAAGATGTGGCTCCGGGGATTCGCCTTTCATACGAATGTCTCTTTATCAATCTTCTTCATCTCGGCCGTCTCCGCTTTAGCCATCGCCTTCCTCACAGTCAGCGTCCAATCGTTCCGGGCCGCGAGGGAGAGCCCGGCGCGATCATTAAAATCCGAATGAATCAAATATAGGCGTTTGCTTTTAGACGTCTTGGGGAGTGTTTCCTTTTTTATGTTACAATATTCCTTCAAATGTATTAGCCTGTATTATTCACAAATACGGCTTTGGCTGATGATTGTTTTATAAAAAGCCCGGCTGATTGTAAGGATATGACAGGTTAAAATGAGGTGAAAAATGCGGGTTAAGTTCTGTTTGGTTTTGGCTACTGTTTTTTTAGTAACTGTAGGATTTTTACCGGCAAAAAAGCAGAAAAATACGAATGTCCAGTTTGTCTACGGTGATGAATTTTTTAAGAGTGGACAGTTCAATACGGCCCGCAAAATTTTTAAGAGCGTGTTGAAGGATGACAAAGACAATGTTCTGGCCCGGGTCCGGCTGGGATATATCGACCTGCTTTTTAACCGTCTCCAAGAAGCCGAGAAATATCTCTCCGAGGCCCTCAAACTCAAACCCGGGGAGTCTTTTCCGTCCATGCTTTTGGCGGAGGTCCTCTACAGGCAGGACAAAATGGTCGAATCAGGGGCCGTCTACGAGTCCCTGATGCGTCCGGATATCGCCCAAAAGCTGAAAAGTTTTGGCGGAATGGCACCTTACTTTTTTTCGAGCGGACCAAGCGAAACCGTGGTGCCTTTCCAGGCCACGGATCCCCTTCCCCTGGTTAAGGTCCGGTTGAATGATGGAGAAGATGTCTATTTTATTATTGATACGGGCAGCAGCGAATTGATCGTAAACCGCAGCCTGGCCGAATCGACGGGTATGATGATGTTTGAATCCATTCGCGAAGATAAGGAAGAGGAGGAGAGCTTGCCTTACGGGCATGGCCGCCTTGACCGGCTCATCATCGGCGACTGGGAGATTAAAAATCTTCCCGTTCATACCATGGACATGGGGCCCTATTCTTCCCTGGGCGGCGGAAGACGGGTTGACGGCATATTAGGGACTGTTTTTTTCTATCACTTTTTAACCACCCTTGACTATCCGGGGAACCGGCTCGTCCTCAGGCGGAAAACGGCAGAAAACCTTCAAAAAATGGAAAAAGAAACAGCCCGGTCCGGAAGGGTTATCGCCCCCTTTTTGCTGGCTGGAGATCATTTTATTCTGGCCTGGGGTTCGGTGAATAAAAGCGAACCCATAATGTTTTTCGTGGATACGGGGCTGGCCGGAGGGGGATTTGCCTGTCCGCCGTCGACGGTTCAAGAAGCGGGTATCAGTCTCTCGAATCCGGAAGATGTGGGAAAAGCAAGGGGGGGCAAGAGGTTTATCAAAGTGCGGGTGGAAAAGGTGGCCCTGGGAGATGCCGTCCGGGAAAACGTTCTCTGTCTTTATGACATATTTCCCCGTGCTTTGGAAAATATGTTCGGATTTCGAGTGGGAGGTCTTGTCTCGCATGATTTTTTCCGCCCGTATTCGGTGACCTTTGATTTTGACGGCATGCGGATTATATTGGTTGAGGAAAAAACCTAGCCCTATTATTCATAAATGTGGCCGACGACATACATTGTTACCTATAACAACAGTCATCACCCGGTTCATCCGGGTGATCCAGGATTACAGGCAATAATTTTCATCGTTCGCGGGTGTGCAAGCGCATGAAAAATTCATAAATGTGGCTGAGACCGATCCCTATTCTGCGATCAGCAGTGTCTTCGGGTCGAGGGTTAAGGGAAGCTCACCCGGAATCGTTTCGCCGTGCGATTTGACCATTTGAAGGCGAATAAATTCCTCTTGGTACCTTAAAGTGATGATAACAGAGATCTCTTCCATATAATTTTTGAGCACAAGGGGAAGCCCTTTGTCGTCGAATAAGGGTTCATTTCCTTTGAGAGAAGCGCTGAACCAGATCTCCAGCCCAAGCCGTTGAGCGAATGTTTTGAATTGTTTCAGATCATCCCGTGAAGACCGGCTGAAATCAAAACCGTCGATGATAATGGTCTCGGCTGCAAAATTGCCATCCCGGATCATGGCTTCCAGGCTTTTGAGAACCTGTTCCGTCTGTGTGCCCTCCTGCTTGAAGTTCATGATCACCCGGTTCTTGATAATCTCGTCGTGGACGGTCACGGCCGATTCAAGCTGTCTTTTTTTAGCGATTTCTTTAAAAATATCTTCATACCAGTTGATGATATAGTCCACCCGGCTTGAATAGGAAACATGAATGACGGGTTTGTTCTGAAAAAGTTTATCGGTGGCGATATGGACCAGGCAGGCCGTTTTTCCAACGCCTTTTCTTGAGGCAAGGGCGGCGATGTTCCCCCTTCCCAAACCTCCCCGCATCGCTTTTTCAAGAATACGAAGCGGGCTGCGTTTGATAAGTTCTGTTTTGACCATGATTCATGCTCCTCAGAAAGGATATTCAATCACCTTTATGTCCTCTTTTTTTCTCATAATTCTCCATCAATTCCTCGGCGATGTTTGAAGGTACCCGTCCGTATTTCAAGAACTCCATGGTAAATTCCGCTTTTCCCTGGGTGAGGGACCGAAGGGTTGTGGCGTAGCCGAACATCTCGCTGAGGGGAACTTCAGCATCAACGCGCGCGAATGTTCCGTCCTCGAGGGAGCTGACGATGATTCCACGGCGCTGGTTGATGCTGGAAAAAACATTTCCAGCGAATTCAGAGGGTCCTTCTACGGAAACTTTCATAATCGGTTCCAGGATATAAGGTGAGGCCTTAGAATATGATTTATAAAAAGCATCCCGGGCCGCCGTTTGAAAAGCAAGGTCCGAAGAATCCACGGCGTGAGCCTGCCCGTCCGTTAACGTGACCTTAATCCCGACAATAGGGAAACCGGTAAGACGGCCTTTTTTAAGGGCCGCTTGAAATCCTTTGTTGCAGGAAGGAATAAATTCCCTGGGAATATGTCCTCCCTTGACGTTGTCGACAAATTCATAACTGCCTTCACTCAGGGGCTCGATGGTTCCGATAACTCTGCCGAACTGGCCCGCTCCTCCCGTTTGTTTCTTGTGGGTATAGTCGAAATCGATTTTCCGGCTGATCGTTTCCCGGTAGGCCACTTCCGGTTTCCCCGTCTCAACAGGAACTTTATATTCCCTTTTCATCCTTTCGATGTAGACATCGAGATGGAGTTCACCCATTCCTTGAATGATGGTTTGCTTGGATTCCGGGTCAACATAGGTTTTGAAGGTGGGGTCTTCTTTGGTAAAACGATTGAGGGCTTTGGACAGTTTGTCGGAAGTTCGTTTGTCCGACGTCGAGATAGCCAGGGAAATGACGGGCTCCGGAGTATATGTGGGAGTCATGGCTATGTTCAATCCGGGTTTGACGAAGGTATCTCCCGAGGCACAGTCGATGCCGAAAAGGGCGACAATATCTCCGCAGAGGGCCTCGGAAATATCATCCTCAACGCTGTCCGCGTGCATACGGATAAGACGTCCGACGCGAAATTTTTTTCCTGAGCGTGTATTGAGAAGTTCTTCACCTTTGCGGATGGTACCCTGGTAGATGCGAATGTAGGTCAGCTGGCCGTAGGGGCCGTCTTCAAGCTTGAAAACCAGGGAGACACTGGGTTTTTGGGGGTCGGGTAAAAGCCCGATTTTTTCTCCCTCCTTATCCAGGTCAAGGGCGGTAGTCTCGGTATCCGCCGGGCAGGGGAGATATCGTGTGATTCCATCGAGTAACAATTGGATGCCCTTGTTCTTGTAGGCGGATCCCATAAATACGGGAGTAAGCTTTTGGGAAAGCGTCCCCCTGCGGACGGCGTCATAAATAAGGTTTTCCGTGACCTTGTCTTCAAGGATGGCCTCCATCAGCTCGTCGGAAAACATGGAGACAGCGTCCAACATTTCTTCCCGCTTTTCGTAGGCTTCGGCCTTAAGGTGTTCCGGGGTCGCTCCCCGGCGTACGATTTCGCCGTTGGCGCCTTCAAAGGTGACGGCTTCCATGGTTACCAGGTCGATGACTCCTTGATGATTGTCTTCAAGCCCGATGGGGACCTGCATCAAGACGGCGTTATGGCCCAATTTTTCAATAAGCTGCTCTTTTACTTTAATGGGATCGGCGCCGACCCTGTCCAATTTGTTGATAAAAGCCAGACGGGGCACGTTATATCTTTTTAGCTGGCGGTCGACGGTGACGGACTGGGATTGGACGCCTCCAACGGAACAAAGAACAAGGACGGCACCGTCCAGAACACGAAGGGCGCGCTCCACTTCAATGGTGAAATCGACGTGTCCGGGAGTGTCGATAATGTTGATGGAGTAGTTTTCCCAAAAAACACGGGTAGCGGCGGAGGCAATGGTAATACCCCGTTCTTTTTCCAATTCCATGGAATCCATGGTGGCGCCGACGCCGTCTTTCCCTCGTACTTCGTGGATTTTATGTATTTTTTTACAATAGAAAAGAATCCTCTCCGTCAAGGTTGTTTTTCCAGAATCGATGTGTGCGCTGATTCCGATGTTTCGCATTTTTGACAGTTCTGTTTTCATCTTTATTACCTTCAGGGGAACAGCCTTTGAGAATAAAACAAAAGGCTTAACTGGCAGGTCTTACATATAAAATATTACTCCAATTCCGTTCGCGATGCAATACTTCAATCCAAATCCCGATTTATGTGTTTTTTTAGGAAAAATGCATTTTTCTGTACGGGGGAGGACATTTACTGTTTCAATACCGGACACTTTCGGGATTTTGTATCCTTTCAGTAATCAGCCTTCCCTGGAAGCAAAAATATTGGCATATCTTTTGCAGGTCTAGGGATCGATGAGAAGACAGGGCGGGAAAAGAGCTGGAGTCGAGTCACATAATTATACCCGTCTCTTTTTTTCCATCAAGATTCCCTGTCGGCCCACGGTTCTCAGAATCGATGGGACCGAACCGTTACTTATGCCTCCTTTATCGCCATGCTGTCAGCTTGCTCGGGACTTTTCGGATTATCTCTATCATTTTGGTTTTTTATGAATCGAACACAGGCTTCCGAAAAGTCCCGGGAGCTGCGGTAAGCAGCCTTCATTTTCCTTTTAACCGTTAATGATCCGCCACTCCTGAGGAAGCAGGCCCCTTGATTCCATCGTTGCTTTGGGCGATAAAACAATACTCATAAATGTCGTCAGGCTGAATATCGCGGTCATAATATAAAAACGTATTCCCCGAGACCTCCGCGATCTGAGCGAACTCGGTGACGGGGTGGCCATATTTTTTTCGAAAG
Source organism: Candidatus Aminicenantota bacterium (assembly GCA_016927475.1). Taxonomy (GTDB): domain Bacteria; phylum Acidobacteriota; class Aminicenantia; order Aminicenantales; family Aminicenantaceae; genus JAFGMO01. The sequence continues at coordinate 18,139 of JAFGMO010000102.1, read as the reverse complement.
ATAATGTAGCTTTCGATGGAAACAGAGGGATCCGTGTCCGGATGGGGATCCCAGGTAAGGACATTGACCGGCTCATCATAAAACAGGATCTGATTGGTTTCCCTGCATATATTGATATTAACAGGAGGGCGGGGAAGACAGCGGACGGCCTCGGCCCAGGCTTCGGCAATGAGCTGGTAGCCGTCTTCATTGGGATGGGCCCCATCGCTGAAAAGCGCAAGATAGCCGGCAGGATACGTGTCGAAGTTTTGGAAATGGTCGATAAGGGGGACGCTATACTCGGGTACAGAACTTCGCAAAAGCGTATTGAAAAGAAGCGTACGCTCCTTGACACCGTATTCCCAAAGGATATCCGAACGGTGGATGATGGTGCCGATGAAAGGATAAACGCCAAAGCTGATGCAGGTTTCGATCATTTTTGTGATGTTGAAGGCTGATGTCTCGACCGGGACGTCTGTTCGCATGTCGTTGGTGCCCTCCATGATGAGGGCAAATTTGGCGCTGTCCTCTTTGATCGTCTGTTCAAGCCGGGCTAATCCTTCCCAGGTGAATTCGCCGGGGATTCCCCGGTTGAGAACCTTGACCGGACCGTATAGGCCGCTGAGGATCCGCTCCAGTCTTGGCACGTACCCTTTATCCGGATACCAGGTACGGGCGAGGACGCCGTATGTGATGCTGTCGCCGACAGCCAGGTATTCATCCTGGGCGAGACCCGGGTAAGGCAGGACGTCGGTTGAGGCCGCCCTCTCCTCATGGGAAGTGACGTTTAAAAAGCGGCGGCTCTCTTTTGAAATTTTCGAAGATAACTGGTCCTGGGAGAACACTTTGTAATAAACAGCATTTCCTCCTTCAGAAAGATTTTCCCAAACAAGGGCCAATCTTTCCCTTTCAACGGCGATGCGGGGAAAACGGTTTGATCCCCATTCTTCGGCCAGAAGAATTTCCGAACTCCATTTTCCATTCGTGTATAGGGAACCCGCTATGCAGTTTTTCTCGCCGGATTTAATCCAGGCGACCATAGGGGTACCGTCTTGAAGGAAACAGATAAAGGGCTGGGAATCCGTTCTGTCCGCATCCCGAGTAAGAAACGATCCGCGGCTCCATTTTCGGCCATCCCAAAAAGAAACGGCGATCTCGTAGTCCTTGCCATCGTATTCGCTCCAGACAACCCATGGCCATCCGTAAGGATCCAGGGCGGCTTCGGGACATATGTGGGGAAAATGTCCGCTGGCATTCAAGCTGGCTGCCTGTGACCAGGCATTCCCGTCGAAACGGGAGCAAAAAATTTCAGGCTGGTCCCGCAATGTGCATGCCCAGAATACCCAAGGAAGGCCTGAGGCGGAAACGGCTATCTTCGGTGAGGAGTTTCTGAAACCGGACAATGTGAATATTTCCCGGATGTTGTTTTCTGTTTGATTCCAAACCAGGACAAGGGACTCGTTTTCCCGGTCGTTGATCCACGCCACCCACGCGCTGCCGTCGGGGCCGAAAGAAAGCGAAGGAGAATGGTTGTTGCCGGGCAAACCTTGGCTGGGGTTAAGAGGTGTATTAACGGTTTCATTCTCAAAACGGGCGATGTAGACCTGGGTTCCTTCTTCTCTTCCTTGTGTCCAGGCAGCCCATATATTCTGTTCCGGGTCTTTTTTTAGAACCGGGCCGTAAGAAGAAACACCGGCTAGAAGAACTCCGGGTTTTTCAAGAGAGTTCCAAAACCTTTTGGTTGCGATTCCCCCTTGTTCCGATTCAAAGGCAATGATCAGGACGCCGCTACGGTCGAAACAAGGGAAAGGGTTTCTTCCCCTGTTGAGGATTCCTTCCTGCTGGGCGCTGAGAGATGTTACGCAGAGGAATAAAAGGGGGAAAATCTTTTTCATTTTGCTTGGAAAAGCTGCTTGGCCACGGAAAGCGTATGGTAGGCCTCGGGCAGGGAACCGATACCGACGGCGACGGAGTGCACGTTTTTATCCGCAAGATAGGGAAAAGCTTCTTCGGGCGTCAACCGCCCTCCGGCCAAAACCTTTTTAGCAATGATGGTGTAATCCGTTTTCTGAAGCAATTTTTCGCATTCCTCCTTTGACGGTTTCATGATAAAGCCTTTGGCATTAAACGGAGCCATGACCGGAATTTTTATTTTCCATTCCATAAGCCGGGGAAGCAGGGAGCCGAAATTATGGGTGGCCAGCACGGGAAGGGCTTTATACCGCTCCCGGACCATGTCCTGGTAAAAGGAAATGATCTCGGGATTATTGGAGGAAAGAGCCAGGTCCGTAACCTGGCCGTGAAGGATGACGGCTTTAAAGGAATATTTCTCAAAGCTGGCCATTTCGAAATCCATCAGATTCGTCAGAAGAGTCAACAGGTCCTTGGATATAATACCATGGATTTTTTTCAAGGCCCGCAGGCCCATTCGAACCTTTCTGTAGAGGTCAATCCGTTTGGCCTTGCTCAACACGGTGCCCAATACACCTTTTTCCGTGGATTCCCGGGCGTAGTCATAGGCGTTGGGAATGACCGGAAGCAGAGTCATGTTTTTACTTGATGAAAATCTTTTGACCGCCTCCATAATGTTGTCGTTATTGGAGAGCATGAAGCTGGTGATGCCCAGTTTGAAACTGGCGTCCAGGATAGGAATGATATTTTCCACTTTACTGAAAAATTCCTGGTAATGCCTTGTTTGAGAGCTGGACAGGTATCCCACTCCCTCAAAGGGATTGGAACCGAGTATGATCGGGTCTAAATTTTCCATTATCGAACCTCGTTGAATGCAAAAGGACGGCCGGATTCCGCCGAGAGATAGGCGGCCTGGATGGTACGCATGACGTCACAACCGTCCTGCCATGTTATTTTGTTGTTGAAGATGGCCGGGTCTGCCGATATAAAGTTTTGGTGAGCCGCATAGAGTCCTTCCTCACAGTAAAAAACTGGTTCTGTGGAGTCTAGATCAGTCAAACAAAGGGTGGTCCATCCTTTGTTGAAATGGCCAAAAGAACGATAGAGAAAAAGCTTAAGGGATTCTTCGGAGACCTCCATGATGCCGCGGGTGCCTTCAATGGTCAGCGCCGCCGTTGGTTTGGGATAACCGGGGCGGTTCCATGACATGTCCACAAGTCCCAGAAGACCGGTATCGTAGTTGATGAGGAGGGATACACTTTTCTCCGGATTTTTGTTCTCTTGGCTCATTCTGGAATACACATATGCCGGCGGGCCGAAGTACCAGTGCAGAAGATGAACAAGCGGAAAACCCGTGTTGATCAGAATGCCCCTTTGCTGCCGGTTTTTTTGAGTGAAAGGGCTCCGTGTGACATAAAGAGATGCCCGGAAACGTTTGATCTTTTCCAAAATGCCGCCATCAAGAAGACGTTTGGCTTCTTTAAAGACGGCTTTATAAGGATAAACGCATCCGAGGACGTGGGGGCCGTCTGTTCCGGCGCCCGCGTTTGCCATTTTTGTCATGGAATCCAACGATTCGGCCGGCGGTGTGTCGACATAAATCCTGATATTTCCGGTCAGGCATTCCTGAACCGCGGAGAGATGGGCCTCTTTCTCCGAACAGATAAAAATCACGTCGAGTTCCGCTGTTTTCAGCATAACCGGCAGGTCCGAATAAAAGATACTTTTGACCGGCGAGTCTTCAAACAGTGGGATAAAACGTTCATCCGGATCATACAGGGCTGTAACTTTCACCTTAGGATTGAGCCCGGACAGAACGGCTTGAATAAGGCCACGCCGGCCCAGGCCGATAATACCAGCTCTTTGGGCGGAGTCCGTGGGGATAACGGGAGATTGTTCTTTTCGGCTCATTTTACGGCATACGTTTAGTAATAAATTTCCAGAGGTACTCTTTGGGAATACCGAGGAATCCCCTGCGATTTAGGCGGTCGCATCCGGCACAAGGTTTGAGTCCCTTCACGTCCCGCTCGACCAATTTTTTCCGCAGGGTTACCATTTTTTCCCCGTTCCAGATGTCACGCAGCGTGGTTTTATTGGCGTTTCCAACAACGATCTGGCCGAAAAAATCCTGCGTGCAGGGAAGGACATCACCATTCCAGTAGATGATGAGGGCATTCCAGGGAAAAGTGCAGACGGAATAAAATCCCTCCTGTTTGTCCCTGTCGATTTCACCGGCCCAGTTATGGAGTTCTTTGTGGACAAAATGGTCCAGGGGAAGCCCCTTGAAATTTTTTAAAAATTTCTTTTTGGCCGCCTCCGTTTGATCCCCTTGAAGCTGGTCGAAATTGATGACCTCAATGGCTACGATGGGTTTTTTCGCTCCCGCTTTTTTTTTGATCTCCAGGAGGCGGACGATGTTACCGACTGTTTCGTCGAATTTTCCTCCGCGGCGGATTTTTTCATAAGTGGCCGCGTCGTACCCGTCAAATGAAAAGGATAAGCGGTCCAGCCCGCTGTCGATGAATTTTTGTGACAGTTCCTCCGTCAGCAGAGAACCGTTTGTGTGAAGGCGGGTATAAAGCCCCTTTTGTTTGGCATAGTCGGCCGCCTCCGCTATGCGGGGGTGGATCAGGGATTCTCCCCGGTGGGCCAGATTTATGTCGAAGACATAGGATGCGGTCTCATCGATAATTTTGGTATAGAGGCCGAAGTCCATGTTTCCTTTTTCCTTACCGGGAAGGTCCTTGTTGGGACACATGATGCAGCGGTAGTTGCAGGCACCGGATAGCTCCACCCAAAGCCGTACGGGAAGATAAGGCAGGAGAATGGACTTCCTTTTGTAGTGGAAAAAAAGCCGGACCAGGCGTCTCCAGTAGTTCAAAGTATTCATGAGTTGATGTTTCTTTTGTCTCTTTGAGTCGTTATGATAAAGGGTAAACAGATCTAAGTCAACGGGAACAAAAATTTTGGAGTTCCCCCAATTTTTTAAGTTTTCTTGGAAAAATCAGCGGCATCACATATTGAGGGGTCCTGTCACGGCTCTTCCCCATCCTCGCTGTCGCTCCGGGTGGGGAGCCCCTTCGCCATGCCACCCCTTTTCTCTCATTATGAAATTATCTATTGGTTTTGGCCAAATTTATGAATAATGCTTGTTGATGAGGTGGGGGAGTCCGGCGCATTCCCCTGGGTGTCGGTCTTGATCAGCAAAAGGTCCGATCCTCCCGAGACCGTGTAAGAAACCGTCTCGCCGCAAACGATGTAACCGCCGTCGCTGTCACAGAGGACGGCATATCCGTAATCAGCGAGGCTTCCGCCGAAGGTTTTGTCCCATTTTTTATTCCCGCTGAGGTCGGTTTGGATCAGCCAGATGTCTGTTTCACCCGACCCGTATGACTTGGTGTTTCCGGCCAGGGCCAAAAAATAGTCGTTTCGGCTTCTTCCGTAGACGATATCCATACAGGTGTCATTATCTGTTCCACCGAAGGTCTTCTCCCAGACGATATTTCCATTCTGGTCCACTCTCAGCAGCCAGATATCGTATCCCCCTTCCCCGGAAGAGCTGGTCTGACCGGCCAGATAAAAATCCCCTTCGTTTCCGGCGGCGATCCCATAAAACAAGTCATTCCCGTTACCCCCGTAGGTTTTGCGCCAAACGATATTACCGTTTTGATTGATTTTGATAAGCCAGCCGTCAAATCCGCCCTCCCCGTATGATGCCGTGTAGCCGGCGATGAGATATCCGCTGTCCGAGGTCAAAGAGAGCGAAGAGCTCGAAACGGGCACAATGTCCATAGCGTAGTCTTTCCCGGTGCCGCCGAAGGAAGATTCCCATGTTTTGTTTCCGCTGTCGTCCGTCTTCAAGAGGTAGGCGTCGGTATTATCTGAGGAAGTCTCATGTTCATACCCTACGGCCAGAACACCCGTATTGACCAGAGCCGAACTGCAAATTCTATTTTTTTCGCTATGGTAGGTTGTGGACCAGGTTATGTTCCCGTTTTCATCGGTTTTGATCTGCCAGATTCCCGTTTGGGTTCCGGCAGAATTGTTGGTTCCGAGGATACGGTATCCGCCGTCACTGCAGGGAAAAACTCTGCGTCCCGCGTCGTCGTCCGCCCCTCCGTATGTTTTTTCCCATTCTTTATCACCCAGGCTGTCGAGTTTGATAAGCCAGGCGTTAAAGGGTCCTGTTCCGGCGGACGTTCTTCCGGTAATGATGGTTCCTCCGTCTTGTGTTTGGGCGATATCCCGGCCCTCATCATAACCGCTCCAGCCGAAAATCTGCCACCAGGTTTGACAGGCATCGCCTATGCCGTCCATGTCGCTGTCGGTTTGAAGCTCGTTTGCGACAGTGGGGCAGTTATCACAAACATCCCCCCATCCGTCATCGTCGGTATCCAATTGGTCAGCGTTTGCTATCTCCGGGCAGTTGTCGTCGTTGTCATTGATCCCGTCACCATCCTTGTCTTGAGGACAGATTTGGGCCGAAAAGATCAAAAAAGCAAGGATTATGATCGCCGTCCATCGAAAAATATTTTTATTCATGGTGGCTTCCTTTTGTGTTTTTATTGGTGTTGTTTATCAGCATAGATACTCTTCCTGCGCCTGTCAAGCAGGCCCGGTTTTTTTAAGAAAAAAGAAATTTTCCTTGATTCTTTTCGGAATTTTGAACATATTGAAATACTGTATCTTTTGCGGTGTCGTGAATCATATAGGCCGGACGGACCTTTTTGAGAAGGAAAGCCAACAAAACGGAGACAAAAGGATGAGACGTCATCTCAAGCGGATTGTCGGAGGTCTTGTCGCGATTGTTCTTTGCGGTACGGCCCTGGCATTGGGCACGCCGGCTGATGCTTCCGGGACCAAAATCCTCCAAACAGCGCTTTTGCTGGCTGCGGTGGTCACCCTGATGTTGACGACCCTTCGCAAGACCGGCGTCCCAACCCAGATTTTTGTCGGCTTGATCCTCGGAGCCGCTGCAGGATTGATCTACGGCCCTGACGCGGCCGTAATCCGTCCCGTGGGCACGGCGTTTATCCGGTTGATCAAGATGGTGGTCATCCCTTTGATCTTCGCATCGCTGCTTATTGGTGTAGCCAGTCTGGGCGACTTGCGGAAGCTGGGACGTATCGGAGGGAAAACTTTCGGCTTTTATATCGCCTATTACATTACGGCCGTCGCCCTCGGCCTTTTTCTGGCCAATACCATCAAGCCGGGGAGTAATATTCCTCAGAATGTGCAGGACGAGCTTAAGGCAAGTTACGGTGAATCGGCCGGTGCCCAGGCAATGAGAGCGGAAGAACGGCCCGGGCTGACGGATGTTCTGGTCGACATCATTCCCGATAATCCGGCCGGCTCGTTTGTCGAAGCCAATATGCTCCAGATCATATTTTTTGCCATGTTTATGGGAGTGGTCATCTCTCTTCTTGATAAAAAAAAGATGAAACCCGTCATTCATTTTTTCGAAGCCATTAACGACATTATGGTCAAAATCGTGGAAATCGTGATCAAAACGGCGCCCTATGCGGTTTTCGCCCTCATAGCCGCCGTGGTAGGCACGTTTGGAGCGGACATCCTGATGTCGCTCGTCCGCTATGTGGCCGTTGTCGTCGGCGGGCTGTCCATCCTGGCTTTCTCCTATCCGGCGGTGGTAACGCTTATTACCAAATACCCTTATTTTAAGTTCTGGAAAGGAATATACCCGGCCCAGCTCATCGCCTTCAGCACCTGTTCCAGTTCAGCCACCCTTCCCGTGACCATGGAGTGCGCCGAGGAAAACATCGGCGTTTCCGACGAGATATCGAGTTTTGTCCTGCCGCTCGGAGCAACGATCAATATGAACGGCACAGCTCTTTACCAGGGAGTTACGGCCATTTTTATCGCCCAGGTTTACGGAATGAACCTGGGACTGGGTGATCAAATAGCCATTATTTTGACGGCAACGCTGGCTTCCATCGGGGCAGCCGGGGCTCCGGCCATGGGGGTGCTGATGCTGGTTATTGTCCTCAAGCAGGTGGGCATTCCATTGGAAGGAATCGCGCTTATCCTGGGGGTCGAGCGGATCTTGGACATGTTCCGGACCATCATCAATGTCACCGGTGATGTGGCCGCGGCCACGGTTATTGCCTATACGGAGAAGGAACTCCATCCTCCCAAAGACTAAAAAGAAAACCGGCTATGGAAATTACGGGAATACAGTTTGACAACCTCATGATCGATATCTGTTGGTTGAGCTTACTCCTTCTGATAGGTAAATATCTGCGGGCCAAGCTGGTTGTTCTCCAGAAACTTTTTCTGCCGGCTTCGGTCATCGCCGGGTTTCTCGGGCTTCTCCTGGGGCCATATGTCTGCGGAAAACACCTGTTCATCATCATTCCCCAGTCGATGATGAATTCCTGGGCCCTTTATCCGGGCCGGCTGATCAATATCGTTTTCGCCTGCCTTTTTTTGGGTTTTTCCGTTCCCTCTGTCAAGACGATATGGAGGGAAGGAGGGCCCCAGCTCTGTTACGGCTGGCTGGTGGGGATGGGACAGTACATGGTTGGAATCGGAATTTCGGTAATCCTTCTAACGCCGGTTTTTGGTGTACCTCGTTTTTTCGGCTGTCTTCTGGAGATAGGATTTTCCGGCGGCCATGGGACGGCGGCCGGAATGGCGGAAGCTTTCAACCAGCTCGGTTTTTCAGCGGGCTCAGACCTGGGACTGATGTCGGCGACGGTGGGCGTCGTCAGTGCGGTCGTTTTCGGTATGGCCATGATCAATTTGGCCGCAAGGCGGGGCTACACCAAGGTGATCAAGTCTCCCAAGCAGCTCAGCTCCGAAGAAATCCGCGGGCTTATTCCCCCGGAGAAAAGACGGCATGGAGCTTTGATCACCATCTCTCCGGATGCCCTGGAGCCCTTTGCCTTTCATGCCGCCTTTGTTGGAGTGGCCATCCTGATCGGCTGGTACATGCTTCAGGGGATCAAAAGCCTGAGCGCCAATATGGAGCCCGATCTCTTCAAAAGCTTTCCGCTTTTTCCCCTGGCCATGCTGGGAGGCCTGTTCATCCAGATTTTTGCCGGCAAGACAGGGCTGTCCAAGTACCTTGACCGGAAAACTTTTGACCGTATTTTGGGGCTGGCCCTCGATTTTTTGGTGATTTCGGCTATCGCGTCCATAAAGCTGGATGTTTTTTTAGCCTTCTTCTGGCCGTTTTCGATATTGATGGTTGTTGGATTGGTCTGGGTGCTTTTTGCCACCTGGTTTATCGCTCCCCGGATGCTGCCGGACGCCTGGTTCGAGAGGGGGATCACGGAATATGGAATGCAGACCGGAGTGACGGCCCTGGGACTTCTTCTGCTCCGGGTAGCCGACCCCCATTTCAGAACCCCGGCGGCCAAATCCTTCGGTTTCAAACAGATCCTCTATGAACCCATGTTGGGCGGAGGTTTTATTACGGCTGCTGCCCCGATCATTATTTATAATTTTGGCGTCACGATTTCCTATTTAGTCGGACTGGCTTCCATCGTGGTCGCCCTGGTCGTGGCTTTTTTCAATGGATGGCTACATGCGTCAAAAAAGTAACCTGCATTATTACATAGAAAATAACAACAGTCATCACCCGGTTCATCCGGGTGATCCAGGATTATAGGCAATAATTTTCATCGTTCGTGGGTGCGCATGCGCATGAAAAATTCATAAATTTGGCCGACGCCTCGTATCTGCAGCAAGCTTGGCTCGTGAATGATGCAGGATAATACAGGTTATTCAGGAATTAACGTTCAGAATATCCGGCTGGGCGCATCCTAGTGGCATTTTTTGACCAGTAACTCCAGTTGTTGTTTTTCCTTTTCGGAGAGCCGGTTGCCGAAGGATTTTTTATACGCTGTAAAGTATGTTAAGGCTTTTTCCTTTTGGCCCGAATCAAGGTAAGCCACTCCGATGTTGAATAAAGCGTTTCCGAATTGAGGATCAAGGGACAGGGCTTGTTCCCAGCATTTGACGGCTTCGTCCAGATTTCCCTTTTTTTTGAGCACGGCTCCGAGGCTGTTCAAGTACAGGGGGCTTTCGGGGTTTAACGAAATTGCCTTCCGGAAGTCCTTTTCCGCCGCTGAAAGAAAATTTTGGATTTTTTCTTCTTCGTAGAGAGCCAGGTATAACATTCCCCGGTTATGGTAAGCCGTAGGGAAGTTATTATCCACATTCAGTGACTTTGAAAAAGCCTTTAAGGCTTTCTCCGTTTCTTTCCTGCTTGAATAGGCGATTCCTAGATGATTCCATAATTCAGGGTCAAATTCCATTTCCCTCATCCTGGTTTGTTCGACAATATCGATCACATCGTCGAAATATCTCCCTGTACTAAGATATTCAACATAAGTAAAAAACAGGCTGTAGCTTTGAGGATTTGAGTTCATACCCGTTCGCAGGACTTCCAGCGCATCGTTCAACCGTCCATTTGCTTTAAAGATCATGGCCAGGTTAGAGTAGGCGAGATCGATATCCTGGCTTTCTGTGATAACTTCCTGAAGCATCCGTACGGCCTCGGCTTTTTGACCGCTGCGGGAGGTCCTTAGGGCTGAAGCGGCCTTGTTAAGGAGAGGACGCTTGGTTTTGAGGTCATCTTCCGGACCGAAAGTCTTTTTTTCCGACTGGTTCGTTCCGGAGATATAACCCAAACTTTCGAGCTTTCGCCTCGTTTCATAATCCGGTGTCCTTTGAGCATCGATATGATGGGCCGGCGTTTGGCCTTCAATTACCTGTTTGAGTGTTTTTTTGAAAGGATTGAGGTCTTTTTTGCCTGCCAGGTTTTCGGTTTCATGAAAATCTTTTTCGAGGTCATAAAGCTCGGGTATGGGGGATTCGATAAATTTTTCCTTATTATAGATGAAACCCTTCAGGGGTGCCCATCCTTCCGCATAGAATGGGTTGAGCGATTCGAAATAAATATGCCTTCCGGGCAATTTTTTTCCTTTGAGGGCGGGAACAAGGGAGATTCCGGAAAGAAATGACGGTTTTTTAATTTTGAGAATATCACAGACCGTGGGAAAAAGATCGACATGGCAGACAACCTGGGTTGTTCTTCCCGGTTTAAAATCAGGAGAGATGATGATTAAGGGAATCCATATGGTGCTGTTGTAGGCGTAATACCCATGGGTTGATTCGCCGTGTTCGCCCAAAGACTCTCCATGGTCACCCGTCAGGATGATGAGGGTTTTTCTGAAGAGGTCCTTATTCTCCTAAATAATCCGCCAGGCGGCCAAGGGCATGATCCACGTAAGCCACTTCTCCGTCATAAAGACTTTTTCTGTGCCGGGTTTTATAGGGCTCGGGAGGATCATAGGGGACATGGGGATCGTAGCAGTGGATCCATACAAACCACGGCTCCCTTTCCTCTTTCAGCCATTCCAGGGCTTTATCCAGCACAATGTCGGCCTTTCTCTCGACCGTAAAAATAGTTTTGTCAGTATTAAAGTCGAAGCTGTCGTCATAAACATCAAATCCCTGTGCCAGGCCGAATCGCGAATCCAGGACATAGGCCCCGACGAATGCGGCAGTTTTGTATCCCTGTGCTTTCAAATGTTCCGGCAGCGTCAATAAATCGTCATGTACGAAAAAATTTGTGTTGTCATGAACACCATGATAAAGGGATGTCGTTCCGAGGAGGATGTTTGTATGAGACGGCAGAGTCGTCGGATTGTGCGCGAAAGCTTTTTCAAAAACAATGCCGCGTTCCGCAAGGGAGTCGATGTGGGGAGTTTTTAGATGTTCCGTGCTGTAGCAGCTAAACCGGTCCGGACGTATGGTGTCGATGGTGATCAATAATACATTATTCTTTGTTCGAGGCGCCGCCTTTAAAAAGCTTGCTGATAAAATAAAAAAGATCAGTACCGCCGCTAATACTGATTTAAAATACCAGCCCCTCATTTTTACCTCCAATTTTTACCATACAGAGTTTCATATTATTTAGACGAAATTTCGAAGATAATATTCCCTTTTTATCGCCGTGCTGATTTTGTAACCTGCATTATTCAGGTTAAAACGATTCAGGGGATTATTACGTTGCAAAACTCCCGGAACCCGGGTCATTTTATCTTCATAAGAAAAACATCGAAGCTTCCGCAGCCGTATGAGTCCGTCTGCCCGGCTATTACGGTGCCTCCGTCCCGGATTGGAACGATGTCACTTGCCCAGTCTGTTTTAGAGCCGCCGATTCTCCATTTCCGCAGAACGAATCCGTATGAAACCTCGGCCAGCAGGATATCGCAGGCTTCGTTGACCCTCTGATAGGCCCCTCCGATCAAGAAATGATTAGCCCCGATCTCGATAATGGAATTTCCAAAATTATAAAAATCGGTTTCTTCAAAGCATTTGGACCATGTCGCTTTTTTTCCTTCGGCGTCAGCCTTGATAAGGTCGATGCTGGCCACGGAGACGATATCCGTCAATCCGACCAAGGCCGCTCCTCCGTCGGCGGTCAGCGTCATACCTCTGGTTTCGTTGAATCCGTATCCTTTTTTTCTTTCATTCTCGTAGGTGTTCTCCCAGATCATATTTCCCGAGGTGTCTAGCTTGAAAATTTTGTATAGGTTGCGGTATTTTAACTTGCTTTTTCCCGGCGTTTTTGTTTCTTCGGTGTTTTTTTCGGTGAATCCTATCGTGCCGGCGAGAAAGATCTCGTTTTTTTTGCTGACGGCGACGCTGATACCGATATCAGGATATTCACCGCCGAAAGTCCTCTCCCAGATTTTTCCGCCTTCAGAGTTTACTCTAAGAAGATAAATATCTTCGGCTCCGGCGCCCGAGGAGGAGGTGTGGCCGCAGACGACCGCTCCGTCCTCAAGAGGGAATACGCTGGTTCCCACATCGTCGGCCGGTCCTCCGAAGGTCTTCTCCCAGACCATTTTTCCGTCGAAGTCCGTTTTGAGAAGATAAACATCCCTTCCTTCCCGCGAAGACGATGTCGTGTATCCCGCGGCGATGATGCCGTCCTCGACGAGGCAGCAGGCGTTGCCGTACTCGAAACCCTGTCCTCCGAAGGACCGGTTCCATAAAAGCCTCCCTTTTGAGGAAGCTTTTAAAAGCAGGAGGTCGGCGTTTCCGTTCCCTCGCGAAAAAGTGTATCCGACTATCAAAATCCCCCCGTCCGGTCCTTCTACGGCCGCGCGTCCCCCTTCGGATGAAGAAGCACCGTATGTGAATCCCCATTCCAGGCTTTCATGAGAAAAAGGGCGGGTTTCGAACGCGGTGTCCGGTTTGGGTTTTCCTGAAGGTGACAGCCGTTTTTCCATCTCCGAGAGAAGGAGTTCTGAGTTGACATAATGGAAATTTAAGCCTTGAGATGAGGTGAGGACACCATTGTCGGAGACCGGGGAGGGATAGTCGAACTTATCGAGGACGTTGGCGCCGGCCGCTTCCAGTTCAGGTTTGAATTTTGGGGAGCAGATAACCGTTTTGCCTTGGACGATACCGGCTGCGGCCAGAACCCTTGTTCCCGCGCAAACGGCGAAAATCGGTATGCCCGAGGAGGATGCGCTCGATAAAAGATTGAGGGATGCCGGGTCTTCGGTGATATCGGCAAAGGGGTTTTTAACGGGATTATAGTCCCCGCTTCCCGGGGGAATGAAGATTCCGTGAAAGTCACGAATGTCGTCAATGTCCTTTGTCTGAAAATCTGCTTTAAAGGGTTTCAATTTGAAAAGCTGTTTCAGGGGAGGGCAAGGTTCGATGGGTGAAACGACACCGGACATGTAAAGGTCCACGCCGGCCCGCTTGAAGTCCGCCTCGCTCAGGAAATAATTCAGCCCCGTGTTTTTGGCGGCCAGGATGAGGATCCGCGGATTTTCGTTTATTTTCAAAACATTCTTTTTTGTGCGGCTGCTGTCGAGGCTATAAAGGGATAAAATCAAAAAAATCATGATGCAGGGAAAAATGTTTTTTCTGATATTGCTGCTCATTGTTCCTCCACTATTTTTTAGTTGCCGAAAAATATCTCAGCATTCACAGCAACGAACACCGGCGTGAATACAAGGGACGAAAATATTTCGAGTCATAGAATAAGGATACTTCAAAACGGTTGAAGGAGCTATAGGATTAAAGTCCCATTTTTTGCTGCTCTTAAAGTTTATTTGGCGGGAAAAAAGAAAAGATAGGATATGGAAAAAGTTTGACGATTTGAAGAAGGCTGTGATATGAATAGTATTTCTGTAGGGGAGTTATTGTTTGGGGGTGATGTTTTGTTTCAACCAACCAGGCCATTTGTCGATTATCAATATAAAAGGAGTTATCCATGAAAAAAATATTCGCCATCATTTGTTTGTTTTTTCTTTTCGGGCCGGCGGTTTCGGCCAAGGTCGGGGATGTGAGCAAGGTTATCAAAACACCCGGCCCCTGTCCCAAGGGATTGGCCTTTGACGGAAATTTTCTCTGGTTGTCCGATGATTTTACGGACATGATCTATAAAATCAATCCCGGGGACGGAAGCGTGGTTAAAGATTTTGAGGCACCGGGTTTTTGTCCGGAGGGATTAGCATGGGACGGCAAAAACCTCTGGTGTGTCGATGCCGGTGAGAAACACATGTATCTTATCAATCCTGAAACAGGTGTTGCGGTGTCCATCCTTGAATCCAACAGCCAGGACCCCAGGGATCTGGCCTGGGACGGCGAGTATGTTTGGATGGTTGACCACCGTAGAGATATACTTCTGAAAGTTTCAACGGTTGACGGAATGATGGTCCAGAGTTTTCCTTCTCCCGCTGGCGAGCCTGCAGGTCTCACTTTTGACGGCAAGTACTTATGGGTTACCGACAGGGGACGGGATAGAATTTATCTGGTCGATCCCCGCGATGGACTCTGCATATCCTCATTCAGATCATACGGTCCTTTTGCCTACGGGCTGGCCTGGGGAAAGGATATCCTCTGGAATGTGGACTATGAGAACGACGAGATTTATGCCGTCGAGGTTTTTTCAGAAGATATCTTCTCCCGCTGGGATGAGTGCCGCATGTCGCTTCATTGCATAAAGGAATTTCGAAACTATGGTCCGGGGATTGTTGAAACCCTTGATGTCTACCTGCCTCTTCCCAAGGACCGGGACAACCAAACGCTTATCGGGGACATTAGTTTTCCCGACGGTTCTCCTCGTATTATGACCAACATGTGGGGCCAAAAGATGGCCCATTTCCATTATGACGGAATCAAGCCCTTTGCCGTCGTTAAACCGGGATGGAAGGTAAAAGCCAAGGTCTATTCCACCGAATATTTCATTTATCCAGACCGGGTGGGCCGTCTGGATGATATGCCCGAAGATGTCAAAAAGCAGTACACGCAGGATGGAGATAAATACCGGATCAATGATCCTTTTATTCAAACCTTAGCACGGAAAATCGTTGGAGACGAAAAAAATCCTTACTGGATTGCCCGCCGTATCTTTGATTACCTGGGAAAACACCTGAGCTACAATCTCAAACCCCTTGGTGGATGGAATCCGGCCCCGACGGTTCTGAAACGGGGTACCGCTTCCTGCTCGGAATACTCATACTGTATGATTGCTCTCTGCCGGGCTCTCGGTGTGCCCATCCGTTATGTCGGCGCGTTCAGCCGGAGGGGAGATGATGCCAGTTATGATGATGTTTATCACCGCTGGACCGAAGTTTACCTTCCTCCTTATGGGTGGATTCCATTTGATGCCAATAAGGGAGATCGCGGAGAGGGAACGCGACCCGGGGAAGCCGTTCTGGGTGTGGGAAATGTTGATGCGCGTTACATCATCACCACGGAAAGCGGCGGAGGTGATGAATACCTCTGGTTTGGCTATAACTACGGATTTTCCTGGACTGCCCGGGGGAAGTGCCGAATTTATGAAGAAACCTATGGATTATGGTCGCCTTGGGGCGAAAAAAAATACAACAAACCTTTGAATAATAAATAGGTTTTATTACCAAGAGCCGGCCAATTTTGTGGCGTGGCAAGATTTTTCAATTGAACAAAAGCTCCGGCTCCACTTGTCGATTTTTTGGACATGTGTCCTAATTTCAGGCCTGAAAACCAAAATGTTTCAATATGAATTTTGCCGAAAAGCACCATTAAATGACACATAATATTGAAATTATCTGTCGTTGTCGGCCAAATTTATGAATAGTGCAGGAATATAAATTGGCATATAATTTGCATTATGTGCTGTTGTAGAGCCGTAATCGTTGTTACGGGCCGCAAGGTGGATAAGGTGTGTATAAACAAAACAAAAAAAACATTATCAATTTTTTTCGGACTTTTATTGATCCTGGTCATATTCTCCTGCAAACAGGGAAACGATGTATCTGATGCCGTGGGAAGCCTGGTGAATTATAACGGATGCAAATCATTCAGCAGCGGATCAGGAAATTTCCAGAGTTATACCCAAAACCAGGAATGCCTTGAGTACATTGCCGGAAACGGTATTCTGTATCTGAAGCACATCAATGCCGGTTTCAACTGCTGCCCCGCTGAAATTTTTGCCGATGTTTCTTTTAAAAACGGAGAGATCATCATTGAGGAGCATGAAGCCGAGCAAGGATGTTTCTGCCTCTGCCTGTTCGACCTTGATTATGAAATCAGAGGGCTGGAACCCGGATTGTACACGGTGAAAATCATCGGGCCTTATATGAATGACGTGATATTCACTTGTGCGATCAACCTTTTTGATTCTGCGTCTGGCTGTTTTTGCATTGAACGGGATTATTATCCCTGGCTATAACCTGAAAAAAAATTCGTTCATAAATAAAGACACAGATACATTTTTTCCTGCCTCTTATCGGCCGTGTATTGGTTGCGCATTGACTGTCCTTATCATCCATGATAAAAAATACGCGGGTGTTCATAGGGCTATATGGAATCAAAAAACACATTTTCCAAAAAATCCAAGGAGTGGCTGAGCTGCCTTCTGGTTGGCTTTCTTTTTGGGGCTTTTGTCTTCGGATCCGTGCTTTCAATCCTGCATATCCGCTTCAACCGGATCGGTAATTTAAAAGAGGCATTCGTCATCGGCCTCTATTTTCTCATTATCTATGGGGTTTGGGTTGCGGTTGTGTTTTTTTTCTCATGGCCGGCCGTTGAGCTGCTAAACGGATTTTTCTCACGTTTTCGGAAGAAAAAAGAAGATGCTGCCGGAAAACCGGATTCCCGTTTTAAAGCCGCTCTTTTCCTTGGTTTTTTCACGTACTTATTTTTTTATTGGTTTTTATATTTTAACTACGGATTAACCTACGACCATTATCCTTTTGGAACGTTAAAAAATATCAAAGGGATGCTTCTTTTTTTACTGGCCAGGAGCGTTTTAATTACTGCGGCGGTATTGATTGTTTCCGGATTACTATCCTCCTTTGTTTTTCATCTTCATAAAAGGGGGCGCTTGAGAAAAACGGCCCTTTTTCTTTTTTTTATTTTTGCGGCCGTGCATATTGTTTTTCCTCTTATTTATTCAGTACAAAGCTCCAAAAAGGAGTCTTTACCTGAAATCCAACCATCGATTGAGCGCCGAAGCATAGAAAGCACCTTTAAGGTTGTATTTGTCGGATTGGATGGAGCGGATTGGAGGGTTATTGATCCCTTAATCGAGAAGGGAGAGCTGCCGAATTTTACCCGGCTTGTCGATGAAGGAAGTTCCGGCCCACTTCGAACCCTCAAGAATGCCAACTCCGCCGTCATCTGGTCATCGATCTTTACGGGAAAGACTCCGAAGGCACATGGGATTTTTGATTTTTACACCATAGAGCTTAGGGGACTGGGTTTTCCGGGTATTTTTCCGGTTCACCGGACCTATTTTCCGGAAATCGCCGGTTTCCTGGAAAAAACATTCTTCGTGAAACGCCATACGGTCAACAGAACTTTTCTCAACTCCTTTCCGGTCTGGGAAATTCTTTGGATTTCCGGCATTCATTTCGGCGTTCTCAATGCTCCCTATATTTCTTTTCCCGCCTTTGAAGGGAATGTATCTGAGGATGTGTTTGTTTCCATGGATTGGGAATCCTATTACACAAAGCATGGGGAAGACACGGAAACATTCAATTCCCTTCTGAAAAATTTTATCCAGCCTCCCGGTTTTTTTGAAACCATAAAAGCATATTACACACCGGGAGATATCACATCGGGTATGGCGCCTCTTTTTTTAGAGCTTCTTCGGGAATGGAAACAGAGACAGTTTTTAACAATTTAAGAGCGTTCAATAACACAAATTTCAGACTTTGATCACAGGGCTAATTTTCCCCGTAGTTATATATCCAAAGATTATGTCTTG
>JAFGMO010000101.1 GCA_016927475.1 Candidatus Aminicenantota bacterium | reverse complement strand
TTATGACCTATTTCCTCCTCTCTTACGGTTAGATTCTTATTTGACAAGATCAATCACCTAAAGTTAGATTTTACATGATTCGATTCGTACGATTGATTTTTCATCTTGATCATAATAATCTTTATGGTCAAGGATAGTGAAGTGGCCAGGCTGTATGAATATCAGAGCAAACAGATTCTGAAAGCTGCCGGTATTCCTGTACCCAGAGGGGAAGTTGTTTTAACTCCCGATGATGCGGGCCGGGCGGCGGAAAAAATAGGGGTTCCCGTTGTGCTTAAGATCCAGGTATGGCTGACCGGCCGGGCAGGTTTGGGGGGGATACAATATGCAGATTCTCCTGAAGAGGCGGCGAAGGTCGCCTCCGAACTTTTGGGTAAAAAAGTAAAAAATTTTGTCGTTGAAAAAATACTTGTGGAAGAGAAGCTTCGGATCACGGCTGAATATTTTGCCGGCCTTGTCATCGATGATGTTCAAAAATGCCCTCTTCTCCTTTTCAGTGCTGTGGGCGGTTCCGGTATCGAGGAGGCAGTCCGGCATTTTCCGGATAAAGTCGTCAGGATTCCGGTTGATGTGCGTGCGGGTTTACAGGAATTCCAGGCTAGGAACGGACTCCGCCGGCTCGGCATAAAAGGAAAGCTTCTTGTTCGATTATCGAATATCCTGACCCGGCTTTATGCTGCAGCCAAACAATATGATGCCCGGTCTTTGGAGGTCAATCCGCTGGTTTTAACTGAGGACGGAGTGTTGTATGCCGCCGATTGCCACCTGACGGTTGATGACTATGCGGTTTTCCGCCATCCGGAGTTGGGAATCGAGGTTGCCCGGGAGTTTGACCGGCCGGCAACAGAGCTGGAGAAGATCGCTTATAAAGTTGAGGAAAAAGATTACCGGGGCACGTTTTACTTTTTCCAAATGGCCGATGAGATCGGAGCGGAACAGAAATGTATCGGTTTTCACGGCGCAGGCGGAGGCGGTTCCATGATGTCGATGGATGCGGTTCTCGGGCGGGGATTCGAGTTGGCCAATTTCTGTGATACAAGCGGCAATCCTCCTGCAAGTAAAGTATACCGTGCAGCCAAGATCATCCTTTCCCAGCCGAACATTCGGGGATATTTTGCTTCGGGATCAGGCGTTGCCAGCCAGGAACAGTTCCATTCCGCCCGGGGTATGGTTAAGGCATTTGTTGAAGAAAACATGGAAATCCCGGGAGTTATCCGTCTGGGCGGGAATTATGAGGAAAAGGCAAAGGAAATTTTGGAAAACTATCTCAAAGATATTCCGGCCGTGGTCGAAGGATATGGGCGTGAAGATTCTCCGGAATTTTGTGCCCGTCGCCTAGAAGAACTGATAGACAATAACGGAGGCCGTTCACACCAGGTCAGGATGCTGCAGGATCCGGTGCTTTCTCCCAATGCCTATTCTTTCGATACGAAAACCGGAAAGCTGACTATCGATCACGAAAAATGTTCCGCCTGCCGGAGCCGAGGCTGTATCGAAGCCTGTATTCCCGGCATTCTTAAGCTGGAAGAGAACAAACCCGTCCTGTCCATTTCGAGAGAAGAAGCCGCCAAAGGTAAATGTACGGAATGTTTGGCTTGTGAAATTTTTTGCCGTTTTAATGAACAGGCCGCGGTCTGGATTGATCTGCCCATTGAGGGATTGAAAGAATACAGAGAAAAAATTTGTAGTATGGACAGAAGGCGAAAAACATGAATCGGGAAAAGCGCAAACCGTTCATTGTTTTTGAACATATGAATGTTACCGGAGTTTAAATGGCCATTTTGGTTGACGAAACATCCAGAGTACTGGTACAAGGGATAACGGGGCGTGAAGGCCAGGTGAGAACCCGTCTCATGAAAGACTACGGGACATGTGTCGCGGCCGGAGTTACTCCGGGAAAAAAAGGACAGGATGTTTACGGGATTCCCGTCTACGATTCTGTTGAAGAGGCTGCGGAACAGGCCGGGCCCTTTGATGTCAGTGTGATTTTTGTTCGGGCGGCTTTGGTTAAAAATGCGGCCCTCGAAGCTCTGGATGCCGGCGTAAAGCTGTTAGTGATTGTTCCCGATCGTGTTCCCATCTATGATGTGCTCGAGATTTCCGCCCGGGCACAAGAAAAAGACGCCCGTTTTGTCGGACCCAATACACTCGGATTGGTCAGTCCGGGTAAGGCTGTTTTGGGTATGATCGGCGGCCGGGCCGAACAAGCCCGGGATTGGTTTCGCCCGGGAGTTGTGGGAGTCAGTTCCCGTAGCGGAGGAATGACATCCGCCATATCGTATTATCTGACATCTGCAGGAGTGGGTCAGAGCACCATTGTTCATGTCGGAGGGGATGCCGTTGTCGGGCTTTCTCATCCCGAGGTCATGGAGCTTTTTGAGCGGGATGAGCAGACCCGGGCCGTTGTTATGTTCGGTGAGATCGGTACATCCCAGGAAGAGCGGGTGGCCGACCTCATTCTGCAGGGGAAGTTTAACAAACCATTGGTGGCCTATATCGGGGGAAAAGCAGCCAAATCCGGAACGCGCTTTTCCCATGCCGGAGCCATCGTCGAGGGTTCGCGGGGATCGTATGCGGAGAAGGTCGAGCGTCTCCGTTCAGCGGGAGTTGTTGTCGTCGACGCCGTTGCTGAAATACCGGGGGCCGTTAAAAACATTCTGGAGGAAAGGAGAGATACCATATGAGTGATCTGCATTGGAAAACAGCCATAACGGATGTCCAGCCGAATAAAATCAGGATTCGCGGATATTCCGTGGACGAACTTATGGGAAACATTTCCTTTTCACAAGCGATATATCTAGTATTTAAAGGAGAGCTCCCTTCTCCGGAAGTGGGGAGATTGTTGGATGCCATTTTTGTCTCCTCCGTAGATCATGGAGCCAGTCCGCCGTCCGTGTTGGCCTCCAGAACGGTAGCCTCGACCGGGGCCCCCTTGAATGCCGCTGTGGCAGCGGGTGTTTTGGCCATTTCCAAGTTTCACGGGGGGGCGATAGAAGAAGGGATGAAACTTTTTAAAAGAATTGCAGCCAGAATGTCTGAAGACGGTCTCGAAGAAAAAAAGGCCGCCGGGCTCATTCTTGATGAAATGAAAAAGGAGGGAAAGCGGGCTTCGGGATTCGGCCACCGGATACATACCCAGGATCCCCGGACGGAAAAGCTGTTTTCCCTGGCCCGGGAATTGGGACTGGACGGCCCTTTTCTTCGTATAGCCGAATCCGTCGAGGCTGAGCTGGAAAAACGGATCGGCCGGCGGCTGCCGATTAATGTGGACGGAGCCATCGCAGCTCTTCTTTGTGAACTGAACATTCCTCCGGAGATTGCCAATGCTTTTTTTATCACCGCCCGTGTGCCGGGGCTTGCGGCCCATATCCACGAAGAGAAAAGCCGCATGAAGCCCATGAGAAAAATCCATCCCCAGGATTTTGAATATGACGGTCCCGGGAAAAGGGAGATATGAAATATGAGGGAAAACCTGATTTTGCTTATGCCCGAATGTGAACTCATCAAGGATTCCGTCCTGAGGGAAAAAACAATCGTCGTCTGGGAAGACGCCGTCCGCGAAGGGAGTTGGACGCTGGAAGACCTCAAAGAAATGCCCTTTACTCTTCTTTTAGAACAAACCTCAATCAATTTGATCGATCATACCCGGGCTGTTACCCTCTGTTCCCTCCATATTGCCGAAGTGATGGAAGAGGTCTACGACGGTCGTATTCCCATCAACAAAGACTATCTTCTCTCCGGGTCGATTCTCCATGATGTCGGCAAGCTTTTTGAGTATACCAGGGAAGGGAAAAAATTTGTTAAGAGCCGCAGCGGAAACCTTTTGCGTCATCCCATATCCGGAGCGGCTTTTGCCTCGAAGCATGACATGCCGGAGGAAATCCTCCATATCATCGCCGCTCATTCCCGCGAAGGAGACGGAGCCAGGCGGACGGTGGAAGCGGTGATCGTCAACCACGCCGATTTTGTGAATTTCGAATCCTTAAAAATCTGACAGACAATTTTGGAGGCTATGTTGGGAAAAACCTTCTCTGAAAAAATACTCGGACGGAAAGCCGGCCTGGAAGTCCGGGCGGGTGAAGTCGTAACGGTTTCACCCGATTATATCCTATCCCATGATAATACCGCCGCCATCATCAAAGAATTTGAAAAGCTGGATATTTCCAATGTCGCCTGCCCGGAGAAGCTGGTTATCATTCTCGATCATGTTGTCCCGGCTTCGGCGGAGAAATACGCTCAAAACCATAAATCGATCCGCGAATTCGTCGAGGAACAGGGAATTCCGCATTTTTACGATGTGAATAACGGCATCTGCCACCAGGTTTTCTCAGAGGAAGGTTTTGCCCGGCCCGGCGGTTTGATCCTGGGAGCGGATTCCCATACGACAAGCTACGGCGCCTTTGGCGCTTTTTCGGCAGGAATAGGCCGCTCTGAGGTTGCCTCGATTTGGGCCACGAATGAAATATGGCTAAGGGTCCCGGAAACCATCAAGATCGAACTAAAGGGTATCCTTCAACCGGGCGTTTTCCCCAAGGACGTCATCCTGAAGATCATCGGCCGTGAGGGTGCGGACCGGGCGACATACATGGCGGTCGAATTCGGCGGTGAAGCGGCAAAAAATTTTAGTATGTCTTCCCGTCTGACCCTGGCCAATATGGCAGCGGAGATGGGAGCCAAAAACGGCTATTTCCAGGCGGATGATGTGACCCTATCCTGGTTTGAAGGGAAAGAAACGGAGAATTTTGAAATTTTCGTTTCGGATGACGACGCCGGTTTTTCAGATATCCTGCCCTATGACCTTTCCTCGGTGGTGCCCCAGATCGCTTGTCCCCATACCGTTGATAATGTCCGGCCGGTCAAGGAGGTCGAGGGGCTCGTTTTCCATCAGGGATTGATCGGAACCTGCACCAACGGACGGCTGGATGACCTCAAACAGGCGGCCGCCGTGTTGAAAGATAAACGTGTTCATCCCAAAGTCCGGGTGCTTGTTGTTCCCGCTTCACAAAATATCTACCTTGAAGCTGTCAAGGAAGGCGTCATGGAGACGCTGGCCGCCGCCGGATGTTTGATTCTTAATCCAGGCTGCGGGCCCTGTTTGGGGGCGCACCAGGGGATTCTTGCTCCCGGGGAAAGAGCCTTGAGTACGGCCAACCGGAATTTTCGAGGACGAATGGGGAGCCGCGAGTCGGAGATTTATTTGGCCTCGCCCGCCACCGTGGCCGCTTCCGCCATTGAAGGAAAAATAACGGATCCTAGGAAATATTTATGAAAAGCTCTCGGGTTTTCAAATATGGAGACAATGTCAATACGGATGTCATTTATCCGGGAAAATACACATACTCTCTCTTGGAGCCGGAAGAGATGGCCCGTCATGCCCTTGAGGACCTGGATCCCGGTTTTGCGGACAAAGTCCAGGCCGGGGACGTTATCGTCGCCGGCAAAAATTTTGGATGCGGGTCTTCCCGTGAACAGGCGGCGTCTTGTCTGAAATATGCCGGTGTCAGGGCCGTAATCGCCGTATCCTTCGCCCGGATTTTTTTCCGCAATGCGATCAACCAGGGACTGCCTGTGTTGTCATCCCCCGAAGCTGCGGAAAAACTAGAAGAAGGGGATAGGATCGAGATTGATTTTAAGCAGGGAGAGATCAGATCAGACCGGGGCGTTTTTTCTTTCCCCCCTTTCCCGGATTCCGTCCTCGGCATACTGGAAGCAGGAGGATTGATTCCCTATACCAAGGAAAAACTGAAAAAGGAAAGGGGAACGGGCTGCCGTTCCTGAGTTTTGATTACCGAAAAAAAAAGGAGAGACTGATGTCACGATACAAAATAGCCGTCCTGCCCGGAGACGGGGTGGGAAAGGATGTTATGCAAGCGGCCATGATCGTTCTTGAACGGTTGGAGTTGGATGCTGAATATTTCAAGGGGGATATTGGTTGGGAATTCTGGTGCAAAGAGGGCGACCCCCTTCCTGAGCGGACGATCAAATTGATGAAAGAAACGGATGCCTGCCTTTTCGGAGCCATCACCTCCAAGCCCAAGGAGGACGCCTTAAAAGAGCTCGACCCCTCATTGGCCGGAAAAGGATTGTCCTATTTCAGCCCCATCGTTCGGCTGCGCCAGGAATTCGACCTTTACACAAACCTGAGGCCCTGCAAGGCTTATCCCGGTAATCCCATCAATTACCGGGATGATATAGACCTGGTCATATTCCGTGAAAACACTGAAGGTATGTATGCCGGGGTGGAGTTTCATCCCATACCTCAGGCCGTCCGCGACGCCCTTCTTCTCCATCCGAAGATGAAAAAATTCGAGGCTGTTCCCCTTGAAAACATAGCTCTTTCGACCCGGATCATGACCAAAAAAGCCTGTACCCGGATTTTACGGAGGGCCTTCGAGTACGCCCGGAGTCATAAAAGGAAATCCGTCACCATCGTTGAAAAACCCAATGTTCTTCGTGAAACGGGAGGTTTTATTCTGGATATTGCCCGCCGAATGTCTGAAGAATACCCTGAGATCCCTTTCTGGGAAGCCAATATCGATGCCATGGCCATGTGGCTGGTCAAGAATCCCCAGAATTATGATGTTCTTGTGGCGGAAAACCTTTTCGGTGATATCATTTCCGATCTGGCCGCACAGTTGGTCGGAGGTCTGGGATTTGCCTGCAGCGGAAACATCGGGGACAATTACGCCGTTTTCGAGCCGACACACGGCTCGGCTCCGAAGTATGACGGTATGTACAAAGTCAATCCCATAGCCATGCTTCTGGCCGTAAAGATGATGATGGACTGGCTGGGAGAGGACGATATGGCGAAACGTTTGGAAGGCGCCGTAGCGGAAGTCATACGGGAAGGAAAAGTCAGGACCTATGACATGGGCGGAAATGCCTCTACGCTGGATATTGCCCGGGAAGTTGTTTCGAAGCTATAATAACCTGCGGGAAATGTAGATGGGAAAAACAATCATCGAGAAGATCATTCAGGACCATACTCAGGATGAAGTGTCACCGGGCCGGATTGTCTGGATGGACCTGGATGTCCGAACGGCCAGGGATTTCGGCGGACCGAATGTCGTCAAAAATTTCGAGAGAGAATACGGGGAAATTCCTGTAGAAAATCCTCGAAAAACATTTTTTACCTTCGACCTTTGCGTTCCGGCCTGTTCGTTGAAGTATGCGGAAAATCAGCAGGTCTGCCGTTTATTCGCCCGCAAAAAGGGGATCAGGATTTTTGATGTCGACAGCGGCATCGGCTCTCATGTCCTCATCGAAGAAGGGCTGGCCCGGGCCCGAAGAACCGTTGTCGGTACGGACAGCCATATGAATATTTTAGGGGCCGTCTCCTGTTTCGGCCAGGGAATGGGCGATGTCGACATCACCTTTGCCTTCAAGACCGGAAAAACCTGGTTCGAGGTTCCGGAAACCGTTAAGGTTGTTATAGAAGGGATACCCTCCTCATCCACAGGAGCCAAGGACCTGGCCCTTTTTATCCTGAAAAACCTGGGAACAAAAAAAGCGGCGCTGAAAGCCGTGGAGTTCACCGGTGATGTTTTTAGGAGATTCGCCCTTTCCGACAGGATCACTCTCTGCAGTATGGTCACGGAAATGGCAGGAATCATTGGATTCATCCCGGAGTTCGACGCTTCCGTGGAAAAACAGATCGAGGGATTCATGGGCGTGCCTTATGAACCTTACGCGGCCGATGGGGATGCCGTGTATGCCGATACCATTCGAATTAATGCCGCCGGCCTTGTTCCTCAAGTTTCCGTACCTTTCCTCCCCCATAAAGTTGAAGATGTCGCGTGCCTCACGGAAATCCCCATCGATACGGGTTTTATCGGTTCCTGCACCAACGGCCGGACCGAGGATATCGCCCGGGCGGCCCGTGTCCTGAAAGGCAGAAAGGTCAAAGATGGTGTCTCCCTCAAGATTGTTCCTGCAACGCGCCGGGTCTACAGGGAACTTTTGGAAAACGGCATCCTGGAAAATCTTTTTATGAGTGGAGCCATCATCAGCAATCCCGGCTGCGGCGGATGTGCCGAGGGCCATATCGGTTTAACGGGAAGCGGAGAAACCCAGGTGAGCACAGGAAACAGGAATTTTGAAGGAAAACAGGGGAAGGGCCGGACTTATCTGGCCGGGCCCGAGGTGGTAGCCGCTTCCTGTATACTCGGCCGGATGGGAACTCCGGAGGATTTATAAATGGCGGAAAAAACGATCAGAGGAAAAATATGGATGCTCACGGGAACGGACGGAAACCTCATCGAAGATATAGACACGGACCAGATTTATCATAACGCCTTTTTGCATATCACCGATATCAGCCAAATGGGGGCTTATGCCCTGGGAAACCTTGAGGGGTGGAAAGATTTTTCCCGCAAAGCCTCTGCCGGGGATTTCGTCGTCGCCGGCCGCAATTTCGGAGCAGGGTCCTCCCGGCAGCAGGCTGTCGACTGTTTCCTGGCTCTGGGTATATCGCTCATTCTGGCTCCGTCTTTCGGAGCTATCTACTTCAGAAATGCGGTCAATTCCGGTTTCCCCGTAATAAAATGCCCCGCGTTGAAAGATTTTGTCGCTTCGCAGCAACTGAAAACAGGAGATATCCTTTATATAAACCTGAAAACCGGCGAAGCGAGGAACGAAATCCGGGATACGCTTTTTTCCGTTGAGCCCATGAGCCGGGTTCAAGAGGAGATATACGATGCGGGAGGCCTGTTTTTATACGGAAAAAGCGGGAACCGCGGAAAATGACCGAAAAAAAAATAATCCTGCTGGCCGTCGACACGACCACCCCGGCCGGGTCGGTCGCTCTTCTTGAAAACAAACATCTTCGAGCCGAGATCAATGTCGAGTCTTCCTTGAATTTTTCAGAAAGGCTTCTTCCATCGGTGGATTTCCTTCTTAAAACAAGTAAGATTCCGGCCGAAAATATCACCGGATTTGCGCTGGCCGTCGGCCCGGGATCATTCACCGGAATTAGGGTCGGTATCAGCACGGTTTTGTCTTTTTCTTTTGCTTCGGGAAAACAGGTGGCTCCTGTGTCGGCCCTGGAAGCCCTGGCGCTGAAAATAAAGGATCCCTATCACCGACTCCTCTGTCCCATGATTGATGCGAAGAAGGGCGAGATTTATACCTGTCTTTATGAGGTGAAGGGCGGACGTTTTGTTGAGCTGTTCCCCCCGGGAGCAACCACTCCCGACTTTTTTATATCCAGTCTTCCCCGCCGGCGGACGATCCATTTTATCGGCAGCGGAACCCGTGTCTACGGCGAAAAAATCAGGGATTATATGGGGGATAAGGCCCGTTTTTCACGCCGTTCGCTTTTTGTTGCCCATGAAGTCGGACTTCTCGGTTATGAGCTTTTTTCTCAAGGGAAGGCGGTTAGTATGGAAAAGGTGAAGCCCCTTTATTATCGAAAATCACAGGCGGAGGAATAAGATCAAGGAGATCCAGCTTCCTCTCCTGAATTTTTATATGCGCCGGATGAAGGAGAAGGACATTTTTGATGTCTGCGCCATAGAAGAGGTTTCCTTTTCCACACCCTGGCATTTTATGACATTTTTGGGGGAAATCCAGAACGAATCCGTTTCATTTCCATTTGTTGTTATCCACCGAGAAGAGGAGCGTATCGCCGGCTATGTCATTTACTGGAGGATTCAAAAAGAGATCCAAATCAGCAATATCGCCGTTCACCCGGATTTTAGAAGGCAGGGGCTTGCAAAAGCTGTTCTTCAGGAAATCTTGAAGATGGTCGAACGGGAAGAGGCAAGGTTCGTTTCTCTGGAAGTCAGGCCGTCCAACAAGGCGGCGTGTTCTCTCTATACCAAGCTGGGTTTTCACGTGATCGGATTACGAAAAAAGTATTACCGGAATCCTGCCGAGGATGCCTTGATCATGGGGAAAAAATTATAAACATTCCTTTTTTGCGCTCACGTCCTTTTCCGTCAGCCGCCGAACCAAAAAAATGGGGGTTCGCAAGGTTTGAAGTGTGTCTGTTTACAGCATCATAAAGCGGCTCTTATAAAAAAAGCACCGGCGATGGCTGTTTCTTATTCCATGACGCCGTTTTTTTAAAAAACAAGATATAAGGCAACCATTTTAAGCTTTTCGGCATCATTATTATGGATATATATCAATGTGTGATAAATATCTCTTGATATTCAGGCTGCGAGGATGCATGAAAAATATCAGATTGTGATATATATGGGAGGAGAAAATAATGAATCTGCTTTCACGTTATGAGGAAATCATTCTCTTAACCATCCTCAAACTTGGAGATGAGGCCTACGGAGTCAGCATCCGGGAAAAAATATTTCAGGATTCCGGCAACCTTTGGTCTTTTGCCTCCATTTATACACCCCTGGAAAAATTGAAGAGAAAAGGTTTTGTCGTTAAAAAAGCCGGTTCTCCCTCCAATGAGAGGGGAGGGAAAAGTAAATATTTCTACACTGTAACCGAGGAGGGTAAACAGGCACTTCTGGAAATCCGTACTGCTCAAGACAAATTCTGGAAGGGAGTGCCGGATTTTTGATCGATCAAAAGGAAATAAGATGATACGCCGCAAACCGGGCACGCCCCCTCTTGCAGACCGCATCCTCCGCCTGATCCTTGATATGGAGGATTATAAAGAGAAATCCGGCGACCTGGAAGAGGTGTTCTCAGTCATCTTTCGTGAAAGCGGAAGATTCCGGGCTTGGATTTGGTACTGGATACAGGTTCTCAACGCCCTGCCCTGTTTCCTCAACAATAGATTATATGGGAGGTTTATTTTGTTTAAAAATCATCTAAAAATGACCCTGCGTTTTTTTAAAAGACACAAAGGCTATTCATCCATCAATCTAACGGGTTTGACCATCGGTTTTGCCTGTTTTTTGCTCATCCTGCTCTGGGTTCAGAATGAATTGAAGTTCGACCGCTTTCATGAAAATAAGGACCGGATATACCGGATACTGAATAAGAATGCCAACGGCACCTACGCCAATTCCATTACCTACGCCCTCCCTCCTCACTTGAAGGAAAACTACGCCGAGGTGGAAATGGCATCCCGGGTCTGCCCCTGGTATGGATCGCTGGTTAAGTATAAGGACCGCAGTTTCGAAGAATTCCCCATTTATTTGACCGATCCTGATTTTTTCAAGATGTTCACCTTTCCCTTTGTTCAAGGAACTCCGGATACCGCCCTCCCGGATAAACATTCCGTTGTACTGACCCAAAAAACCGCCCAACGTTATTTCGGGTCGGAAAATCCTTTAGGAAAGATTATTTATATGACGGAATTTGATGCGGATTTTAAGGTCACGGGTGTGGTCGCCGATATACCGGATAATTCCCACCTCCAATTCGACATGGTCACCCGGGTGGAATGGATGGGTGCGGAGAGGATTGCCCGATGGGCTGAATGGGTGGCCCCGGCCTATGTGATGTTTCATAAAGGAGTGGATGGAGAGGTTTTTAACAAAAAAATCGCTGGTATATACCGGGAAAAAGTCAGTGATGACGCCAATTTTGAACCGTTCCTGCAGCCCCTGTCCAAGGTTTATCTTTATGGAACCTACCGGTCTGAAATTATCAAAAAGGTCTATTTGTTTTCGCTTATTGCCGTTTTTATCCTGGTCATGGCCTGCGTCAATTTTATGAACTTGAGCACGGCTCGTTCAACACAACGTGCTCGGGAAATCGGTATGAGAAAAGTCATCGGTGCGACACGGCGCCTGGTTATAAGGCAGTTTTTGGGCGAGGCGATGTGGTTTTCTTTTCTCTCCGTGTTTTTATCCCTGTTTATCGTTTGGACGGTGCTGCCGGCTTTCAACCATTTTACCGGAAAATCCCTGTCTTTATTCAGCGGCTTAAGTGTTGCCGTTTTGGGTGTTCTTCTGGCGGCAGCAATATTTACAGGTTTTTTCGCCGGCAGCTACCCGGCGCTCTATTTGTCCTCTTTTTTGCCCGCCGATACTCTGAAGAACCGGATTCCCAGAAGCACGGGAGGTTTGGTTTTCAGAAAGGTTTTGATTGTTTTTCAGTTTACGATATCGGTGGGGTTGATTCTCTGTACCTTGATCGTCTCCAGGCAGATGTCCTTTGTCCGGAAGATGGACCTGGGTTTCAACCGGGACCATGTGCTGACATTGTTCAGCAATCCGGAGCTTCTCAAAAGCATGGATGTTTTCAAACAGGAAATCCTCGACTGCCCGGGCGTAAGGTCTATGACCTCAGCCGCCCAGAGGCCCCATTCCATAGGGCAGATGATTCCCGTAAATTGGGAAGGGAATGAAAGCGAGGACATGGTTTCAGTCGCCTACACCATGGTCGATTATGATTTTTTCAAAACTTTCGACATGAAAATATTACAGGGCCGGAGTTTTTCGAAACAATATTCGACCGATCCTGTGGAGGCCTGCATCATCAATGAGAGCGCTGTTAAAATGATGGGGCTAAAAAATCCCATCGGAACACCTATTCACTTTGGTCATTGGGATATCGATGCCTCTTTGCGAAACTTGAAGGTGGTGGACGTGGTCAATGATTTTCAATTCCGGTCCCTTCATTGGAATTCGGGTCCCTTTCTTTTTCGCATCTATAGGCCCTGGCATCAGTATATCTTTGTCAAACTGGACGGAAGCCGGATCCCTGAAGCGTTGGCCGGGATCGAACAGGTTTTCAAAAAGTTCGCCCCGGAGTACCCCTTCCGATTTGAGTTTTTAGATGCGGCCTTCGGCAGGCAGTATGCAACGGAAACACAGTTGATGCGCCTCTTTAACTTTTTCAGCCTGCTGGCCGTCACGATCGCCTGTCTGGGGTTGTTCGGATTGGCATCTTATACGGCTGAGCAGAAAAGAAAGGAGATCGGCATCCGGAAGGTATTAGGGGCCTCGATTTCCAGCATCATTTCTCTGACAACAAAGGATTTTTTGAAATGGATCCTGGCGGCTAATCTGATCTCCTGGCCGGTTGTCTATGTTTTGATGTCCGGGTGGTTGACTCAATTTGTCGACAGAGTTCCCATCACGATAAGCTTATTTTTTCTAGCCGGCATTCTCACTTTTGTTGTCGCTTTTTTGACTGTTTTTTTTCAGGCCCTCAAGGCCGCCCTAGCCGATCCGGCGGTTTCCTTGCGCTGTGAATGACTGCCTTGATTCCAGTTTGGCCGACTATGATCAAGATGATAAAAGAATTGAGAAAATCCCTTATTTCAAAATCGAGGGAAGAATGTGGCTGTAGAGAAACTCAATCGGTTTGCGCTGATCCGTTCTTGAGCGGGTGTCTCCCGTGACTACAACCACCATCCGGTGTTCCGGAATGACAAAAATGTATTGGGCCTTGAAACCCATGGCGGCATATATATTTTCTTTTCCTTTTCCCTTAGGATCGGGTTTTAAGATCCACCAGAGATATCCATATCCGATGGTCGAAGAATTTCCGCTTTTAAAGTCGACATGTTTTTTGAAGGATACCTCAACCCAAGATTTGGGGACAACTTGTTTTCCCAGCCATTGTCCTTTTTGAAGGAAAAGCTGTCCGAATTTCGCCATGTCTAGGGGTTCAAGATACAGCCCTCCGCCTGTATGGGGATGTCCTTCCTTATTTTTTAACCAGGAAAAATGGTCTATTTCCAATGGTGTGAAAAGAAATTTTTGGGCATATTCATCAGCATGCATGCCTGTGCGGATTTTGAGAAGGCTTGACAACAGGATCACTCCGCCGCTGTCGTAAAGAAAAGAGGTTCCGGGTTGAGAGATCATTTTTCTATTTAAATAGAATTTGTCCCAGCCCGTTTGCAAACGATTTAGCTGATGGTGGGGAGAGTCGGCGTAATCCTCCCGGTAATCCGTGCCGCTTCGCATGGTAAGAAGATCCCTAATTCTTATGGCCTTTTTCCTTTCATCAAGATTTTCGATGGAATCTCTGTCAGGGAAAAAATCGAGGATTTTTTCTTTCGTGCTTTTTAGCTCACCCCGGTGAAGGGCGATGCCGATCAAGGCGGATGTGAAACTTTTGCTCACGGACTGCAGGGTGTGGAGTCTGTTTTTTTTGAACGTTCTGAAATATTCCTCGGTCACGAGGATCCCGTTGCGGACGATCAGCAGACTGTTCAATCTGGGAAATTGTTCTCCCTCCCGGATAAGGTCAACCAGTCCTTTCAACCGGTTCCCATCCAGATCCTGCTCCTCCGGTGTCGAACGGGGCCATTCCCATTTATGGCCCTCAAGACCGGAAACAGCGAGTCCACTCATACTCATCAAGCTTATTAGTATTATTGATGTGATGATCCGCATTTTAGCCTCCAACTGGGATACCTATATATACGGAAATTTTTTGGAAATGTCATATTATTTTTACTTCAGCTTGGTTGATTAGGCTGCAGAAGAAGAAAGAAATATTTTATAAAAAAGTTTAAAAAACTGTCCTTATAAGGATAAACGAGACCTTTTTCAGGCTTGGTAGTTGACCTTCATCAGGCACAGGCCTTTAGCCGGGGCGGTGGGGGATGAGGTCGTTCTTTTTTTTGTCTCAAAGAGGAAATCGATGAGGTCCGGTTTTTCTTTTCCGCGGCCGATTTCGATAAGGGTGCCGGCCATGGAACGGACCATGTACCGAAGAAAACCGGTGGCTTCCACCGTATAGATGATTTCTTTTCCTTGACGCCGGATCGAGGAGTGGATAACCTTTCGAACCGGATAAAGAAAACGGTTCGAGGAGAAGGCCGAAAAGTCCGCCGTCCTGACAAATAACTTCGCCGCTTTCTCCATGGCCTTAACATCGAGGGCTCCGTACCATTGAAGGACATAGCGGATATTAAAGGGGGAAATGTCGGTTCCGTTGAAGATCCTGTACCGGTACACCTTTGAGAGAGCGTTTTTTCGGGCATGGAATCCATCCTCCGCTTTGACGGCTGAAAGAACGCGGACAGCCTGGGGAAGATTGGCATTGAGGGCTTTAAAAAGGTCATGGGCCTCCAGCGTGATGTTTCCCCTGAAGTGGGCTGTTTGGCCTAGGGCATGGACTCCGGCATCCGTCCGTCCCGCTCCGATAACGGGAATTTTTTCTCCGGTTATTTTTTGAAGGGCCTTTTCGAGGACACCCTGGATTGTTTTTTTTTCGGGCTGGCGCTGCCAGCCGTGAAAATCGGTTCCGTCGTAGCAAACAACGAGTTTATAGGTGGAGGCCATGCTCACTGTCAGCGGTTTCCCAGGGCCATTTCTACGGCTTCCTCCGGGGATGAAGCCCTCTCAACGCCCTCCACCGCCCAAGTGTTAAGCCCGATGACTTTCTTTTTGTAGATGCGGCCGAAGGCGATCTCACTCAAGGTACCGTACTGTCCGTCGACGGCGATGAGGACATCGGCGTTCAGAGCGACCAGGGAATTGCGGCTGTATCCCAAGCCCGTAGCAATGGCGATATCGATGTAAGGATTGGCCTCGTAGGGTAAGACACCGGGAAGGATTCCCAGTGTCAGGCCTCCTCCATCTTTGGCTCCTTTTGAGGCCGCTTCCATGACTCCGCTGAGGCCGCCGCAGACGAGGATGGCTTCATTCTCAGCGATAAGGCGGCCTACTTGATAGGCCGTTTCCAGGGCTTTTTTTCCCGGTTTGGCGCCCCCGATAACACCGATGCGGAGTTTTTTCCTGAAATCCATATTTTTCTCCCTTTTAAATAGAGTCAAAAGTAGCACACTTATTCTCACTTTTCAATGATGGACGTAAGATGATGGACGTAAGATGTTGAATAAAGGGCACAAATCCTTTAAAATGCCTTCCTTGGAATTCACAGCGGTCCGGCCGGGCCTGCCGGATGGAGTAAAACATGGATTCATTTTTTAAAGTCGGCGACCTTACGGAAGAAGAACACAAAAAAATCCTGAAAAACATAGAAAAACGCATCGCTGAGAAGAAAAAATCGGGTGTTCTAAAAGAGAAAGACATCAGGGAAATCGAAGAGATGCGCCTTCGGCCCCTTCCCGATTTGTTGGATGTTCAGAGCGTCTATGAGGACCTCATGTTCAAAACAAAATTCTAGTTTCTTTTAAGCGGAAAATAACATCCCGGGAGGGAAAAGCATGGCCGAAGAAAAAAAAGAAAGACAAACCGGTCAGGAAAATGGAGAGATCCGCATCGATTACGACAACATTGATGTGGAAGACATCATGCGCCAGATACGGGAAAGGATTGCGGCCCGCCCCGTAAAACCCGTTCCCGAAAAGGTGCCCTTCGATTCTCGCGATGCCGCTTTTTTTCCGCCGGATTATGAAGAAGAGGCCGGCCCGGCGGGAATCAAAGGCAGGTTGAAAAATCTTATCCTGAGGATCATGAGGCCGTTATCCCCTTTGATAAAGCTGCTTATTCTTCCCGTCCATGAAGAGGTGAGGAGGACCGTCATTAACCTTGACCAGACAAACCGCCGCCTCGATTACATCAACGCCCGTATCGAGGACGATCTCAACCGTCTGCGTGCCGAACTCGATCATGTCAACCAGGTTACTAATGAGCGGCTGGACATGGCTCTGGACGATATTGTCCGGATCAAGGAATACAGCAAGCTCCTCCATAATCTTTCCCACAATCTTGTCGTTGAGCTGACTAAGCTGAAAATCGAAGAAGAACATCTCAGGAGTGCGAGCCGTATTCTTGATAAAAATTTCGCCATGCTTGGGAAGAGGGAAAGAGCCCTGGAAAAGGAAGTTTTCAAGTGAAGGTTGCTTTTGTCGTGCAGAGGTACGGCCTGGAAATAAACGGAGGAGCCGAGCTGCACTGCCGCTGGATCGCCGAGCATATGAAGAAACATTTTGAGGTGGAAGTTCTGACGACAAAAGCCTTTGATTATATTACCTGGAAAGACCATTTTACCCGGGATGAGGAGATGGTCAACGGGATCAAAATCAGAAGATTTCCCGTGACACGGCCGCGGAATCCTGTAAGGTTCGGGAGGATTCAGAATGCTCTTCTTGCCGGTGGCCATGAAGAGGAAGATGAATTGCGCTGGATGAATGAGGAAGGACCTCTAGTTCCTTCTCTTATTCAGTATATCAAGCGCCATGCGGATGACTACGACTATTTTATTTTTTTCAGCTACCGGTATTACCATTCTTTTTGGGGAATAAACCTCGTCCCTCAAAAAAGCATCCTGGTGCCCACGGCAGAACGGGATGCCATCATCCATTTCAAAATTTTTGAAAAACTTTTCCGGAAACCCAGAGCTCTTATCTACAATTCGGTCGAAGAACGAAAAATGATCAACGCCCTTTCCCGAAATGAGCACATCACGGGCGAGGTTGTCGGTGTGGGCACGGAGCTCCCCGAGAAATACTCCGGGGAAAACTTCCAAAAAAAGCATTCACTTGAAAGCGGGTACCTCATCTACATCGGCCGGATCGACGAGAACAAAGGCTGCGACGAGCTGTTCCGGTATTTCCTTCGTTTCAAAAAAGAAACGGGTTCCAGCTTGAAACTGGTTCTCATGGGCGATACCAAGATCAAAATTCCGTCGTCTCCCGATATTGTCTATCTTGGATTTGTTTCCGAGGAAGATAAATTCAACGGCCTTCACGGATCCCTTATGCTGGCTATGCCTTCTTATTATGAAAGTTTGTCCATGGTCACCCTGGAAGCATGGGCTATGGGAAAACCTGTTCTGGCCAACGCCCAGTGCGAAGTTTTGAAGGGCCAGTGCCAAAGAAGCAATGCCGGTCTTTATTACAAGGATTACGAGGAGTTTACAGAAGCTTTGTCTCTTTTGGAGTCTTCTTCGGATCTGAGGGAAGCTCTCGGCAATAACGGAAAGCTGTATTTCCAAACAAATTACACCTGGGATATCATCGAGAAAAAATATCTGTCCATTATTCAAAAGCTTGAAGGGGATAAGGATTGGAAGTCCACCAGTTCGCAACGTCACTGACTTACGGAGACGCCATCTCCAACGAGATGCTGGAGATCCAAAAGGTGCTTCAAGGCCATGGTTTTTCCTCTAAAATTTTCATCCGTTTTTATGATCCCAGGATGGCCGGCCATATAACGGACTTCAGGGAATACAAAAAATTCAGCGCCCCGGATAATATCGTCATTTTTCATTTTTCCATAGGATCGCCCGTGTCTAAGATGTTTTTCCGCATTCCGGACAAAAAGATCATGATCTATCACAACATCACGCCCCATTCATTTTTCATCGATTACCACCGCATTCTGGCCCGCGAATGTTATAAGGGCCGGCTGGAGATCAAACTGTTTAAAGACAAGGTCAACCTGGCTCTGGGGGATTCTGATTTCAACCGGAGGGAGCTGGCGGATGTCGGCTATCCTCATACGGGAGTCCTCCCCATACTGCTGGATTTTTCCAAATTTGATATTCACGGCGACCCTGTTGTCCGTCGCATGTTCGACAACGGGAAAACAACATTCCTTTTTGTCGGACGGCTTATTCCCAACAAAAAGTATGAAAATATCATTAAAGTTTTTTATTTTTATAAGAGATTTTTTAATCCCGATTCCCAGCTTATTTTTGCCGGTGATTTCCGGGGAATGGAAAAATATTTTACGGCCCTTCAGGATTTTACCCGTCAGCTGGAATTGTCGGATGTCCATATAACGGGCCATGTGAATTTTTCCGAGTTGGTGGCCTATTACCGGCTGGCCGATATCTATCTCAGTATGAGCGAGCATGAAGGATTCGGCGTTCCCCTTTTAGAGGCTTTTTACATGAAATTACCGGTCGTCGCTTTCGATGCGGGAGCGGTTGCCGAAACCATGAACGGCGGAGGGGTCGTTGTTGAACGCAAGGATTATCCGTCCATTGCCTCCCTCCTGGATAAAATTGTGACGGAAGACACCCTGAGGGAAAAGATACTGGCCGGCCAGACAAAAGCCTTGGAAAAATACAAACGGGAGAACGTAAGCCGGATTCTTCTCGACCATATCAAAAGAGTGAGAAAGGAATGAGAGTCGATCAGTTCATTCCCGCCTTCCACCATGGGGATGCCATCGGCGATTCGGGCCTGCACTTGAAAGAGTTTTTATGTTCTCAGGGGTTTTCTTCCGAGATTTATTGTCTGGACCGCGATAAAGGTTTGGAAAAAAAATCGGTTCTGTATGCCGATTATCCGCAGCCGGGACCTGAGGATGTGAATATCCTTCACTTTGCCCTGCCTTCTCCCCTGAGTAAGGCTTTCATCGAGATTCCCGGTCGTAAAATTTTGATCCACCATAATATCACTCCACCCGAATTTTTTTCCGGTTTCAGCGAAGAGATGGTCCGGATCTCTGAGGCGGGCCGGCGGGAGTTCGAAAGTTTGGTGCCGCATGTCGATCTCGCCCTCGCCGACTCCGAATACAACAGGCAGGAACTTTCCCAATGTGGATTTTCCAACACGGCGGTTTTCCCCCTTTTTGTGGATTTGTCGAAATACGAACGTCCTCACAATCGTTTTGTCCATGACCTTTTTCGTGATGACCGGACAAACATCCTTTTTGTAGGCAGGATCGTGCCTAACAAAAAGATTGAAAATTTGATCAAAGTGCTTTTTTATTATAAAAAATTCATATCTCCCCTGGTGCGTCTTATCGTGATCGGGAAAACGGAGTCCCTTCCGTCTTATTACCAAAGCCTGGTCCGTTTGGCCGATGAATTTTATCTCAAACCTGAAGAAATCTGTTTTACCGGGCATATACCGGATGAAGAAATGTATGCGCTTTACAGGGCTTCGGATGTTTTTCTCTCCATGAGTGAGCATGAAGGATTTGGATTGCCGTTTATTGAAAGCATGGTTTTTGACCTGCCGGTCATGGCTTTTAACTGTACAGCCGTTCCTTATACCTTGGACGGAGCGGGCATCCTCTTTAACACCAGGCAAGTGGACCGGGTGAGTGAGCTTGTCGATATTGTCGTCAGAGATCAGAATTTACGGAAAAAAGTGATAAACGGTCAGAGGGAAAGGCTGAAAAGATTTGATCCCGAAAACCGTGAACGTTTGTTTCTTCGGTTCATAGAGGATCTGACGGGATAACAACCGATGAAAATCGCTTTTATCGTGCAGCGCTATGGTGAGGAAGTGATGGGCGGCTCGGAGCTTCACTGCAGGCAGATCGCTGAACGGTTGGCAGAGGCCGGTCACCGGTGCGCTGTTTTCACCACGACCGCCAAAAGTTATATCACATGGAAAAACGAATATGATGAAGGGAAATCGGAATTGAACGGGGTCTTGGTCCGGAGGTTTTCCGTTGACAGGGAACGGGACATGGAAGCTTTCAACCGTTATTCGGATTGGATCTTTCACAATCCCCATCAGCCTGAGGACGAGATCGACTGGCTCGAAAAACAGGGTCCGGTCTGTCCTTCTCTTGTGCAGGCTTTATCCCGGGAGGAGTCTGACTTCGATGTTCTCGTTTTTTTTACCTATCTTTATTACACGACCTACTGGGGTTTGAAGAATGTCAAGGGGAAAAGGGTTCTGGTTCCCACGGCACATGACGAGCCCCCCCTTCATCTGGACCTTATGAAAGAGGTTTTTTCAAGGCCTCTGGCTTTCATGTTCAACACCACCGCCGAAAAAGAAATGCTGAGCCGGTTGTTTTCCTTTGAGGGAAAATATCAGGAAGTCGTCGGGGTAGGTGTGGATATCCCCCGTTTGGATTCCCCTCTTTTTTTCCGTGAAAAATATGGGATTTTTTCTCCCTTTGTGCTCTATGCCGGGCGGATTGAACCCGGCAAGGGATGCCGGGAACTCCTCGAATATTTTGAAAGATATGTTCAGAGGCGGCGGGATCTTCTTCTGGTATTGATCGGTAAAAAGTTGATGGACCTGCCCGATCATCCCCAAATTAGGTATCTGGGATTTGTCCCGTCTGAAGACAAAAGTGAGGCCATGGCGGAAGCCCTGGTTACGGTTCATCCTTCTCATTTTGAGAGCCTTTGTATGGCGGCTCTGGAATCGCTTTCCGTCAAGACGCCGATTCTGGTTCAGGAATCGACACTTCCTTTAAAACAGCATATCCTTTCCGGAAAATGCGGGCTATATTATTCCGGTTCCGAGGATTTTACGGCTGCCCTGGATCTTTTCCAGAAGGATCCGAAAATGAGGGAAAATATGGGCAAAAACGGTATGGACTATGTCGAAAAAGAATATTCCTGGCCCGTTGTTCTAGATAAATACGAAAAGCTTTTTTCTTTTTTGATGCAACAAGAAAAAAGTTATTATCGCTAATTTATGTGTTTCAAAAGGATTATACAAATCTAGATGATATATGGGGAATCTCCTCAAAAATACTTGATTTGACTCGACTAATTTAATGTGTTAAGAATATTTTTTAGAAAGCTTTAAGAACAAATGGCATTAATCAATCATATTACGAAAAATTTATCCATAAAGATTGTTTTTTATGGACCCGGGTTGAGCGGCAAGACGACCAATCTCCGCTACATATTCTTCAAAATGGACCCCGTTTCCCGGGGAGAATTCATCTGCCTGGAAACAGATACGGAGCGCACTTTTTTCTTTGATCTCCTGCCTCTTAGAGCGGGAAGGATCGGTCATTATAAAATCCATTTTCAACTGCTCACCGTGCCGGGTCAGGTTTTTTTTGAGGCTTCCCGGAAGAGTGTCGTGAAGAGTGCTGATGGAATTGTCTTTGTAGCGGACAGCCAGGTCCCTCTCCTGGATGCCAACCTGGAGAGTTTCGACAGTCTGCGCAACAACCTGCGGGAATACGACATGGATATCAATACCATACCTATGGTGCTTCAATACAACAAACGTGACCTGGAAAATCTAGTCCCCGTGGAAACCTTCAATAATCTTCTCAATCCCAAAAGCTGCCCCTATATTGAATCCTCAGCGATCTTCGGAAGGGGTGTTATTGAGACATTGAAAGAGATCTCGAAACTGACGATTCCGGCCGTCAGGGAAAAACTTTTGGATGAGCTGGAGGAAAAGAGCGATTCCAAAGAGGGAGAGAAAGAGAAAGACATCATCCAAAAAGCTTCACCACAGGAAGGAATCGAGTTTACGATGTCCAAGGAGACTCCGGAGCTTCAGGTTCACAAGATTAAGATGAAAAGCCAGGAAGCTGTCGAGAAGAAACTCGAAGAGCTGGCTAGAGAATACACGGATTCTTCCGAAGAATAAACGCCACTTTATTTTCCCATTTGATAAAGATTGCAGGTGAGGTGCGTCATTATAAGGGAAACCTTGAATGATGCTGGTGAAAATTGCAAGCACGGCCCTGATCGGGATAGATGCCGTTAAGGTCGATGTTGAAGTTGATATATCGGATGGTCTTCCCAACTTCATTATAGTCGGTCTTCCGGATGCGTCGATAAGGGAGAGCAGGGAAAGGGTTCGGGCGGCGCTGAAAAACTGTGGATATTCTCTCCCATCGGGAAGGATCACCATCAATCTGGCTCCGG
Organism: Candidatus Aminicenantota bacterium; assembly: GCA_016927475.1. Taxonomy (GTDB): domain Bacteria; phylum Acidobacteriota; class Aminicenantia; order Aminicenantales; family Aminicenantaceae; genus JAFGMO01. The sequence goes on along the minus strand of JAFGMO010000101.1, from coordinate 5,909 downwards.
CTGAATTGAAAAAAGAAGGGACACGTTTCGACCTGCCCATATCACTCGGGCTGCTGGCCCCCTTCCATATTTTTCCTGTTGAAAACCTTCAAAAATATCTTTTTTTGGGAGAATTGATGTTGGACGGCAAACTGAAACCGGGAAAAGGTATTTTGGCTTCGACCTTATTGGCCGAACGTGAAGGTGTTGATGGGATTGTTGTCCCGAAGGGGAATGAAAACGAGGCATCTTTGGTCCGGAATGTCAAGGTTTTTGGTATGGAGAACCTGATCCAGGTCATGCGCTTTCTCAACGTTCATGAAGAAAAGAGGCCCTGCCGGTTTGACATGAATGGTCTTTGTTCCCCGTCTTGGGAGAAAAAAAACTTTTCCGAGATCAGGGGACAGCAGCATGCCAAAAGAGCCCTTGAGGTTGCCGCTGCCGGAAGCCATAACCTGTTGATGATAGGGCCGCCGGGATCCGGTAAGACCATGTTGGCTAGAAGGCTGCCCTCTATTCTTCCTCCGCTTACTGAGAAAGAGATCATCGATGTTACACGGGTTTACAGCGCCGCTGGTTTGGTCGGCCCGGGAGGTTTTATTGGATTTCGTCCTTTCAGGGCGCCGCACCATACGATTACGGATGCCGGAATGGTGGGAGGTGGAGCCGTTCCCCAGGTAGGAGAAGTAAGCCTGGCTCATCACGGCGTTTTGTTCCTGGATGAGCTTCCTGAATTCCGGAGAAAAGTACTTGAAGATCTGCGGCAGCCTTTGGAAGATGGAAAGGTAACCATTTCCCGGGCATTCATGAGGGTGACCTTTCCCAGCTTTTTTATGCTGGTTGCGGCCATGAATCCTTGTGCCGATGCTGTGAATGCCCGTATGGCTGCTGATGAAGAGTGTACGGATGTCCAAAGGTCTCAGTATTATGCCAGAATTTCCGGTCCTTTATTGGACAGAATTGATATCCAGGTGGAGGTCCCCAGGGTAAAATTCAAAGATATGATTGCCAAGAACAGAGCGGAAGATTCCGAAAGTATTAGGAAGAGAGTTGCCTCGGCCAGAAAGAAACAGCTTGAGCGGTTTCGGGGGAAAAACATTTTTTGTAATGCCCAAATGGGAGTCAGTGACGTGGAGACGCTCTGCCCCGTCAACGAAAAATGCAAGGAACTTTTGGAAACCGCTGTACGAAGATATGGATTCAGTGCGCGCGCCTACATGCGGTCGTTGAAGGTGGCCCGAACGATCGCCGACCTTGAGGCCTCAGATACGATAACACCGGTCCATCTCGCAGAGGCAATTCAGTATCGGATGATGGATAAGTTTTATTAACCAGATCAGGATCGTTTGCGGTAATTCTCTTGCCTTGGTCTTTTTCCAAGGATAAAATGTTTTGAGGAGGAAAAATGAAGGAATACAGAAGTTCCCACTTAACAAGGAGAACATTTATTACGTCCGCTTCGAGCCTAATTGTGGGAAGCAGCCTGCTTCATATCCCTGGATTGGCTCAGGTGGCCGGTCAAGAACAAACCGTTCAGGAGACAATGCTTACTCCCGAAGAACAGGAGTGGGTCAAAAAATTCGTTATGGCCGCGGACCTCGACAATTATTTCCATAAAGGGTATAGCTGTGCCGAATCATTATTGATGGTCAGTCTTCGTTATCTGAAGAAACCGGAGGAACTCGTCTGGGCTGCGGCAGGATTCGGTGGAGGAATGGGACAAAAAGATGTTTGCGGTTTTTTAACCGCCGGAGTAATGGGTATCGGATTTGCCTGCGGCGGTCTTGATCTGACTAGAGAAGAAGCGAAAAAAACTTGCGGAGGCCTGGTCAAGGAGTACTGGAAATGGTGGGCCGATTCCAATCCTATACACTGCCGGATCATCCGTCCAGAGGGATCAAGTTCACAGATTTGCGTCCGGCTGGGGAAACTGGCTGCGGCCAAAGTGGAAGAGCTTATTTTAGAAGCCCGGAGTTAAATACTCAAATCCCGTTACCGGTTCGAGGTGAAAACGCCGCCTGCCGGGGCGGATTTCTGGCCTTTTTATAAAGCGAACCTATTTCGAAGAGTTACATAACTTTCTTTTTAGAGAGGGAAGAATTTATGATATATGTAATAATAGTGAGGGAGGAGTAAGGAATGTTTTTTAAGAAAAAGGCCGCCTTGGCGGTGGGGGTTTTCTGTGTTTTGTCTATGTGTTTTCAGGGTTGTGCCACCTTACAGCAATTTGGGGATGCCCTGACCAATCTTCAAAGGCTTCAATTTCGTCTCGGCGGAGTGAACGATTTTCGCCTGGCAGGCATCGTTCTTAGCCGGAAGGCCTCTGTCAGGGATTTTTCACCCATGGACGGAGTCAGGCTTGTCCAGGCCTTTCAGAGAAGAAAATTTCCCGCAGAGTTCGTTTTAGATATTCTGGTTATCAATCCCAACGACGGCAGTGGAGGTTCACCCAGGACGGTATCCACTCTGACAAGCCTGGAATCAAGACTGCTCATCGATGGGCATCCGACGGTCACCGGTAACATCGACAATCCTTTTGAAATTCCCGGGACCGGACAGGTTTATTCCCTGTCCATCCGCATGTCTTTGGATCTTTATGGTTTTTTTGGCGACAAAGGTTACGAAGATGTCTTGCGGCTGGCCCTGGCCATCGGAGGAGTAAACGGAAACACGGCACGGCTGTCTCTTGATGCCCTTCCCCGGGTCTCAACACCCTTGGGCCCGATTACATATCCACGAAGGATTATGATCATCGACAGGGAATTCCGGTAAGAAACGTCTATTTTTCCGTCAGAGCCTTTTCTTTAAGTATCGCTTCAAGTCTTTTTTCGATAATGAGATCGATCATCTCATTGATGGCGATTTGGGAGGAAGATATTGTCTTTGTCTCTGAAGCGAAAAGGTCGGCGATACTGACTCCCAAACCGCGACTTATTTTTGAAAGCATTTCCCAGGTGAGATTTTTGTATTTTCCGTTCTCGATGTTGCATAGGCTTGGGGCGGGAATACCTGATTTCCGGGCCATTTCTCCCTGAAGCATGGGTTTGCCGGGTTTGGCCTCGCTTGAGAGCGACGTGCGGATTCTTTTGATGTTTTTCCCCAAGTCTTCCAGTGTAAAATCCATGACGATTTCCCTTGCTGTATAACAAATGATCTCACAGCCACGTTTGTTGATAAGGGTGATTTTCCCTTCCCGATTAAGGGCCACGATGATGACCCCGACAATGCCGATATATTTTTTTGCGATTTCTTTTTCCCATTGGGATTCTCCTTGTGTTTCAAGCTTTTCTTTTTGGAATTCCGGTAAAGGGCTTCTGAACTCCGGCCAGCGGGTGGTTTTTTTTTCGGTTCGTTTCACGGTTTTTCCTTATACTTATCTTACCGTCTTAAAAAATGTCTTTTTGACGAAACAGGATCAAAGATTTTTTATGAAAAATAGTTACCCTCTTCCGAATGAACTATGATCCCCTCCCCCTAGAGTGGATTATTGTTTTCTATTTTTTATAGCACACCAAAAAATTAGGTGTCAAATTGATGGGAGAACGGTAAAGACAATTTTATGAGTATCCTTGTCTCATAACGTTTCAAGAAGTAGCCTGTCATATTCCTTGATGTCGGGCAAACGTTTGGGAGGGGAAAGAAGAACGGTTTCTCTATCGGGATGGGGAATAGCGCCGCTTAGGTCTAATAAGGCGGCAACGAAAGCACGGACGGCTTCCCGTGGTTCCAGGGGTTTCTGAAAAAAACTTGGAGCATGGAATTCCGAACTTACCAATCTAACCGTTCGAATATTTTCCGTTTGACTATAGATATCATCCAGGAACAGATCAATGACGACATATGGATCTTCGTAATGAGACAAAATCTCCACAGCGGCGATGACCTTTACTTTTTGCATTGGGAGAAATTTTTTTCCGGATTCCTCCAGGCTGACCAGTAATTTGTCGTCTTTGACACCAAGGGGAATCCCTTTGAATATTTTCAGGTGCTTTTCCGGTGAGGTTTTGAGGGGTTCTCCGGGGATTTCGTGAAGAGATTCCTGTCCTATTTGATCACTTTCTCCAGAAGTGTCGGGCTTTGCTTGTTGTTGAAAATGTTTTTCCAGCTCAGCATGGCGTGTTCTGAGTTTGTTTTTTTCTTCTTCAGTAATTTCCGAATGCTGAAGGATAACGGACAAAGCCTTGTAGGCAGCCGCGGGGTGAATAGCCGCCGCTTTTTCAAAAAAATCCGTCAGCTGTTTTGGAGAAACCTGGGTATTGAGATCCGGGGAAATCTCTTCCGCCAGGCTTTTTGCCCGTTCCATGTCGGTACGATCGATGAAATAATGGAAGAGGGTCAGCTTATAAGTCACGCCGATGGGAATAGAGGAAAGCTTTTCTTTGAGTTTTAGAAAATGATCGAAGGCTGCATCCATTTGGTCTTGTCTGATTTCTTTTTCCAGGAGTTTTGCCATAAAGGGAGCGGCAGTGGATTCCTGCCCTACTTCGATTGAGGCCTCCCAAAATGTTTCAACAACATCTGTGTTGGAAGGGTATTTTTCTACGGCGGAACGAAGCATATCGTATGCTTCTTCAAAAAAACCTGATTTTTTTTTCCCCAGGGCCTGGGTTACGATCTCCAAGCCATCATCGACGTAACCGGTTTTAGAATCGATTTTAGGCGTGATATATTTTTTTTCCACATTGAAAATTTTCATCCCGATTCCTGTGGCCACGCCGAAAGCAAATCCAAAGACGTGTGCCCAATGAGCCACTCCACTCCCACCCGAGGGATTAAGTTGGTCCACAACCCGGGCATTATAAAGTTCAAGCAGAAACCACAAGGGCAGCATTACCCAAGTAGGAGCCTTGAATCTGGCGACCTTGATGACGATGATCAAAAAAAGGAAATCTATCTTTATAAACCAGTAACGAACAAGAAAAGCGCCCATTACCCCGGCGATAGCTCCTGAGGCTCCTATAAGGGGAACATTAGAGCCTGGATAGATCTGACCGAATAAAAAAGCCGAGATAAAGCCCATAAGGATATAAAAACCGGCGAAAAATCCCCGCCCCCAGACATCCTCGATAAACGGACCCGTCAAATAGAGGAAAAGCAAGTTCCCCAGCAGATGGAGCCAGCCTGCGTGAACAAACATGTAGGTGAACAAACCGGTCATTGTCGGTCGGGCCGGAATATAACCCCATTTCCTGTAAGGGAAATTTTTTAAGCCATTTTTGAATTTGTCAGCCAGTTCATCCAGCTTTTCCTGTTCATCCCCTAAAACTAAAGGATTCTTGGGGGGTTGATGCTGGTAAAGGCTCAAAAGAGCGTCGATACCCTCGGCTTCTTCTTCTCCGAAAATTTGTTTATTGATCTCCGGATCCAGGACCAGGTAAGGATGGAGGACATAATATTCTATATATTCCCTGAGGCTATTTTGCAATTCGGTCCTGGCTTCCCGGACCTGCGTGGAGATGAAAATATGGGCGAGAAAGCAGATGCCTATGATGGAAAAAGTCACCCAGGGGAGCCTGCGGACGGTGTCTTTTTCGTGTCCGATAGGAAGCAGCAAAGATGTTTCCTTAAATGGTTTTGTTAGAGGGAACCATACTAACATTTTTTGGGAGTGTCAAGGATGTGTTTTTGAACAGGTATTGATTTGCCGGATAGAATGGTCCTCAGTGATTCGGGAAAAAAGTATCTAAATGTCGGCAAAATTTATGAATAATACAGGTGGAACCTGCGTTATGCACGAATCGAGGTTGCCGTAGCTGCGAGGCGTCGATGGACGAAGCTGTGCTAGTTCACAGCGAGTCCATCGCAACGAAGCAGATGCGGTAAGATCGGTGTGCCCAAAGGGTAAATTTGGCCGATATTTTCTTGAAAACGGTCATGGAAAATGTTTCATTGCCACTTTTACCTAAAATCACCATTAAATGACACATAAT
>JAFGMO010000100.1 GCA_016927475.1 Candidatus Aminicenantota bacterium | reverse complement strand
ATATGATTAAAACATTAAGACAATTTATGGTCAAGAAGCTCAAAGAGCCGGCCGACGGATCCATGGAAACCGGTATCGAATGGATCTGTGCCAGCCTGGGATTTTTATCTTCAAGGGACCAGGATAAAACCGCTTTTCGGATCATGAAAGCGCTTATTGAAGCGTCCGGAAAGGGAAAGAGCTTATCCAGCGAAGAGCTGACGGCTTATGTCGAGCCGACTATTGGTTCCGTAATCTATCATCTTAAAAAACTTATGCGTTCGGGTCTTGTCGTTAAACTTGATTCAGGATATGAGCTTCGTATGAACAGCCTCTGTAGAACCATAGAAGAAATTGAGAAGGAAATTTTTATTACAATCGACGATATAAAAAAAATCGCTTCCGAGGTCGATCATAAAGCCGGACAGGCAAACCGGCGGTAAATATTTTTTTTCAAAAACCGAGAAGGGGACAGAAAAATAACAGATGAAAAACTTAAGAAAGCTGTATGAAATGAAAGATTTTGATCACTGGGATGATCTTCATCAAAATGAGGAATCTTTCCGCAGATTTCCGAAAATCCGGAACAGCGGAGGTTCGGGAAATGAAAGAGGGGAAAAAAATAATCATTCTTTCAAAAAGGAGAGACTACGGTGAAAGCGAAAAAAAGATTTGTTTGTTATCTTCTTTTCGGACTCTGGCTATGTGTTTTTATATGGGCTGAGAACGTTTCGCTGGAGAGCCAATGGATCGTTTCTGCCATCAAGATAGACGCGGACAGTTCGGATTGGATGCAGAGTCTTTCCCCAGCCTGGAAAAAAGGGAAGGTCGACTGTTCTTTTGCTAACGATGATAAAAATTTGTATTTTCTGCTTGTGTTCAACGACCTGAAATATTTGAGTTCCATAAGTCAAACAGGACTGAAGGTCTGGCTTCAAGGCGGGGAAAAAAATGCGAAGGATACAGGCTTTTTCTTTATCCCCAAGATAATCTCAGCCGAAGGTATGATCAACCGTTTTGAAAAAGACGGCGTTAGTCTTTCGGAGGAGAAAAAACAAGAGATACGTCAGAAAGAAAAGTTCGTGTTGTATGAAGGGGAATATTTTCACGGGAAAAAACCGGGCGTGCTGCCTCCCTTGGGACAGGATGTTAAACCTGCTGTCTTTCGAACGGCGAAATCCGGGACTTCGTTTATTTATGAGATACGTCTGCCCCTCAATATTGAATTTTTGAGGGAAGAAAAAGGAATCCAGCCGGGAACTGCCATGAGAATAGGGTTCGAATGGGGTGGTATGACGGAGGAGATGAAAGCGGATATGATGAGGAGACGTTCGATAAGTTCAACACGGGCGGAAGAAAGGGCTTCATCGGTCGTTACTCGCGGCGATGACTCAGATTCCACTCCGGTTGTCGGTAACAAGGACATGCCTTTTCAGAAAGGAGCCCCCCGGTATTCCTTTTGGCTGGAGGTGCATCTGGCTTCCAAGCCTGAATCCGGACGGTAAAATCGTCTGCCTGGAGCATAAGTATCCGGGTGGATAGCCCGGTGTTTGAAGTCCGCTTTAAAAGCCGGCGCCTATTTGGATCCCGAAGGCGTTTTCTTTGGGAAAAAGACCGGCTCGAATATATCCCTTGATCCGGCCTTCTTTTGTGAGCTTTTTTTTCTGGCTTATCCCTTTGAAAAGCGTGATCGAGCCGAATATGATCAATCCTCCGCCGAGAATGCTTCCCACGGCAACGCGGACTTTTCCGGCCGAAGAAATACGGTCTCCCTCCGGGAGAAAGAGGACATGGGCTATAGAAGGAAGAAACAGGCCGAGCCCGATGACTTCCATAACCGCCCCTACGGCAATTTTTCCTTTAGCCCGGGAAAGACGTTTTTTCCAGATTTCGTAGTCTTGCCGGTCGGTTTGAAGATTACTTCTGATATAAAGTTTGGATGGGGGCCTTTCAGCCTCTTCGAGAAAAAGTATAGCCGCCGGGTTTCCTTTTATGGTCGCATCGCTGAGGATATTAGCCTTAGAAATGGTGGGAGATTGAAGGGTAAATGAATCCGTTAAGTTTTGTTTCTCCCCATTGGCTTGAAGAGGTACCGTTAAACAAAGAAGCCCCAAGATAAGAACAGGAGTCATTGCGGTTTTCCATTTTTTGTTCATCCTTGTCTCCTTTTAAAATTCTAAACGGAGTCCGTTTTTCAAGGAATATATGGTTTTGACGACTCCCGCAGGTGGACGGGAATCGTGCAAAATGTTGAACTGTACATTCAGGGAACATTTCGACGATATCTTAAAAAGAAGGTTGCTTTCCGAGGATATTCTCCAATCTTTAAAATTGTCAAGCCGGGGTTGGTAATATGCCGTACTTCCCAAACTGAGATTGGAAAGGATCTTCAGGCTGAAGGATAGGTAGTCGCTCATGCGGTGAAACCGGTTTATTTCTCCATCCACGATCTCTTCGTGTTCGAACATGTATAGAGCGCCGATATTCATTTTTATCCATTCCTTGTCGAGAAAAAGGATGCGAAGACCTGCTCCGGAGAGAATCCTCATTTTGAGGCGGATAATCCTGTTGTACTGAATCTGGCCGAAAATTTCCGCCCGGAAAATAGAGCCAATATCCCTATTAAAGCGAAGATGCTCAAGGAGGCTGTTTTGCAAGCTTTCCCCGTCTGTTTTTATAAGATCGATGCGGTTTAGAAAAAGATAGAGATTTTTTTCGGTAGTGAATTGGATATGGACCATATTCTGCAGGGATACGATATCACGTTCTTCTTTGACAAAATCCAAGCCAAAGTCAATAAAGCCCGCCCAGCCCAACTTTTCGGTTTCGAGACGATCGCTCTCGATGTTAACGATTTGGGCGTTGAGTCCCCGTCCGGCGCCTAAAGACAGCAAAAAAAGAAATAAAATGGTATTGAAAATTTTCATTGGAGAAAAATCCGTTGAGGTGATTATAGCCGAAGATAACTTCTCAGGCAAATCTTCGAAAATGTCCCCATATCAAATGTGCAGCAGCAAGGAGCAACAAGAAGACCAGGATAACGGCCCAAATAGTACCTTCCCGGATCCCCGCAAAAATCCGGGCGCCTACCGGGCTTTTATAAAAGGATTCCGGCTCAGCCTTTTCTGTCGCTGAGAGGGTTTTTTCAGGATCCCAGGAATAAGGAGACCGGTTTAGAGTATGCCCAAAATATTTTTCGAGGATGAGGTTTTCCTTGACGGCGATGTTATAGAATTCACCGGCTTTCACCGGATTTCCCACTGTTTGGGCCCTTTTAAGATAACGGTCCCGGCGAAAAGCATGAACCCTGAATTCGTAGAGAAAGGGATGGACCGACGAAGGGAAGAACCGCAGGAATGTTTTATAGTCTTTCTCCTTCCAGTGGTGAAGGACACCTCCGAATTCTACCGACCGTTCCCGGTCCTGTTTGGCAAGCTCCACCAGTGTCAGACGGGAGTAAAAGAGACCGATTTCCGGATCACGGTGCCGGTAGGTGAGTTCACTCATCGCTTCCTGTGAGTTCAAAAAAGACAGGGAGGGAAATTTTTTTGTGTAAGAGGCGACACGTTGCGGGGTATTGGACATGCTTAGCCCGATAAGCACAAGAAAAACGGCCAGCCAAATCGAGCTTTTTCTCAAAGAAGCGGGACGTATCTTATCCGAAATGATACGCGGTTTGATTCCTTTCCAAAGGGCAAGCTGGAAAAGTCCGACGGCCAGGGCATTGAGACCCACATCCCGAAGGTCCCAGTAGCGGTCAGGGATCATCCACTGGATGACTTCGTCAAAAAAACCTACGATGGCGCCGATGAACAGCCCATCGAGGTATATGGTTTTGTCCTTGACGGTCAGGCTTATGGCGCGGAATAAAAAAAAGCCGAGCAGACCGTACTCGAGAAAGTGAATCGCTTCCTCGGGTGCATCCTTGAGGCGTAGGGTGAAATAAAAATAGGCTGCCGCCACCAGACCCAGCCAGATATACTGCGACATGCGGCGGACCTTCAACCGGAAAAAAAGAAGGGTAATAACGGCCACTAAAGAAACCGCCGTCACAGACAGAACGGCATAACCGAACAAAGCCCGCCCCCAGCGTTCGCTGACAAATTGACGGATGGTCCGTGCCAGGGGGACAATAAGATAAACGGCCGCGATGCAGACCGCAACCCATAGCCAGCGTAAAAAAACTTTTTTCCTCTGTCCCCGGCTTTTTGAATGTTTGATTATTTTCACCTGTTCAATTGTTTTTTTCTTCCTTTTTTTCTTCTTTTTTCTTTGTGTCCTCGGGAAGGAGCTTTTCTGCCCGTTCTTTGAGGTGTTTTTCATGGTCGAGATGGGAAATCCCTTTTTCGAGCCAAGAAGGAGCTGCGCTGCCTTTTAGATGATGGTCGAAAAATTCCTTCATGCGTACGAAATAATCGCGCTGATTGGAGGGGATTCGCAATCCGTGATTTTCCCCTTTATACTGAAGCATAACAACGGATTTTCCGAGCCGCCTGAGCGTGTTGAAATATTCAATACCCTGGTTCCAGTCTACGGCACCGTCCTTGTCGTTGTGGAGCAGGAGAAGGGGAGCGGTGACGTTTTCCGTATAATAGACGGGGGAGTTGCGAGTGTAAGCTTCGATATTATCCCAGTAGCCTCCTTGGAACCGGCCCTGGCTGCTTTCAAAGATCGGCTGGTTGGCTGAGCCCGTATTCCAGTAAATCGAGCTGTACATGCTGATCATGTTTGTCAGGGGAGCTCCGGCGACCGCCGCTTTGAAGAGGCCGGTCTGCGTGATGAGAAATGCGGTTTGGTAGCCTCCCCATGAGTGACCGTGAATGGCGACGCGGCTTTTATCGACAACACCAGTGGCTGCGGCGGCTTCGACGGCCGGGATAACACACCACACGGACGACATTCCCGGATCGTTGATGGTGTAGACGATGTCGGGGGCGATGCCGGACTTTTTTGTCCATTCCTCATAAGCGTTCAGGTAAAGCGGCTGCGTGAGGTCGATTCCTTTTTCCTCGGGAGAGGGTTGGAAAAACCAGCGGCATTTTTCTACCGCCAGCCGGCGAGCACCCGTTTTCATATCCAAAACATAAATATCCCTGTATCGGCGGCCGTCCAGGTTCCCGCTCAATTCGTATGGCCGGTCGTCATATCCCAGGGCAAAATAATGTTTTGGGGCGGGCTGGACGTCGTGAAGGTTTTCATCAGCCAGCCGTATGAATCTGTTTTCTGTGGGACGATAGATGCAAAGATAGCTGAAGTTTTTATCACGGCCCTGCTGAACCTGTTGCATGGATTGAAGTCGCTTGTCCTTCCAATGCCAGATGATAAGGCCGGGAATATCTTCTTTATCGATTTCGTTCTTTTTTTGGGGTGGTGGGATATTTTCTTTTTTTGGTTCTTCTTTGCCTCCGGCTTGTTTGGCGTGTCCTTGTTTTTCTTTCTTTTTCACTTCAAAAATGCCGAAAAGAATGCCTGACAGATCCTCCGTCCATTCCGGTTTCCTTTTATCGCTGACGGTCAAACCTTCAGGAAAACTTTTTTCGTTAGCGGGATCAAAAATCGTTTTCGATATTTCAGGAGCGGAAAAGTTGCGAAAGCCGATAACCTGGTAAAGATTATCCTCATAATCATCATCTTCTGTGCCCTTAAGGACGGCAAGGGCATCCTCTTTTTCGGTCCAGGCTGGATATTTGTAGAAAGCCCTACCGCTGTCCGGGGTGATGATGTTTCCGCTTTTCATGTCGAGGATCTGGATTCCGTTGCCTATCTGCTCTAAGGCATCGATGGTGAAAGCCAGTTTGTCGCCCGACTTTGTAAAAGTGTATTCCAAAAAATTTCCAATATTCAGCTCATTTTCCGTCATGAGCTTGCGAATGATAAGGTCGGAACCTTCCCATTTGTCTTTTCCTGGTCCGGTTCTCGGGAGGGTATCTATGAAGCGCGATCCATCCGGCATTCTCTCCGGAAAAGGAAAAGGTTTTAACCTTTGGAAATGTGGTTTTCTTTCCGTTGGACAAATCGACCAGAGCAGCCTTATTGAAGGGTTTTTGTTTCTTTTTTTTCAAGCTTCTGACTTCCTTTTCCGTGGTAGACCATGAAGGCGGCCCACCGGGAATCTTTAGAGATAGCGATATCCCCGGCTGATGCATAGCGTGGAGCCGGAAAAGACTAACATAGAAAAAGGAATATAAAAAGTCAAAAACATCATTAACCTGCATTATTCATAAATTTGGCCGACTCCAACAAATAATTTCAATAATATGTGTCATTTAATGGTGATTATCGGTAAAAGTGGTAATGAAACATTTTCCACGACCATTTGTAAGAAAATGCCGGCCGAATTTACCCTGCGGGCGCCGACCCAACCTAACCCGCCGATCTTACCGCATCTGCTTTGTTGCATCCTGTTCGCGGTGCCAAGCACAGCTTCACAGGCTGACGCCTCGTAGCTACGGCAAGCTTGGCTCGTGAATAAAGCAGGTTATGTTTAGAGATATCAGGGGTAAACAAAGCATATTGATTCAGCGTATTAAAAATGTTCCAATTGGAATAATGAACGACAAGAAACTGATCGATGCCTGCCTTCGGGGCGGTTTTGAGGAATTCACGAAGATTATGGAAAAATACAGGCCGAAAGCATTAGCTATGTCTTTCAACATTCTTAGGAACCGGGAGGATGCTGAGGACGTCTGTCAAAATGCCTTTATGAAGGCTTACCGGAACCTGGGGACGTTCAATCAGAAAAATAATTTTTCAAGCTGGTTTTACACGATCGTCTACAATTGCTGTATGGATATCCTGCGCAAGCGCCGCCGTTTTTCTGATTTTGTGAGAAAGGAAAAATCCCGTTCTTTATCCATTTTTATCGAGCCCGATGAAAATCGGGCTTCCGTATATGATAAGCACATCAAGAATATTTTAGGCTGCCTCAGTCCCAAGGAAAGGGCGGTGCTTTATCTTTGGGCTTGCGACCGTTGCTCAGGGGAGGAGATCGCCCGGATTTTGAACTGTTCATGGTCGACGGCCCGGGTCCATTTATTTAAAGCCAGAAAAAAGATAAAAAAAATCATGGAGAAAAAAAATGATCAGCTGCGGAATGCATAAAATTTTATTCCGCTTAATTCCCTTGAATGGTTGGAGGGCTTTTCTCATTCAAAAGCATTTCGAGAATTGCCCCCGTTGTCGGCTTGATCTGGCTTCAAGGGATGAAGTTCTTACGTTTTTGGTTCAGGAGAATGAAGTTGATGAGATCTGTTCTTTTGAAGGCCCCTATGAAGCGAATGCCGGCGAGGCGAAAAAACGGCAGATAAGAATTTCTGTTTCCAAGCTTCGCTTTGCCTGGACTGCTGCCGGTCTGGCCATTCTTTTTCTGGCTGCGTTCTTTTTCCTGGGGCATCCTTTCAGCTTATGGAGGCAGGAAGGCAAAGGGGAAAACGGCCGTTTTCAACTGCATTATGTCAAGGTCGACAACAGGCCGGCGCAGGCTTATCTTTTCCATCCCCAGGGAACGGACCTGGTCATCATCTGGGCAGAAGGGAATACGATGGAGGATCCAAATGGTGAAACATAAATCGAAAATTTTTCTTTTTTGTTTGATGGGGTTTGTCGTTCATCTTTTTGCTTATTCCGCCGATATGAGTATAAAGCTGAGGTTCTTCGAGGGCGTCAGGGAGGGTGAGGAATCGAACATTCCGGCCGTTATCTCTTCATATATTTATTCCGAGAAATTGTCTGAATATCCTGAAAAAATGGGTGTTCCCTTCGAGAAGAAGCAAATACAACGAATTTTCAATTTAAAGGATGTCAACCTGCTGACCGAAGCCGATCTGGAATGGAATCCTCAAAAAGGGGAAAGTATCAAACATGTTTTTCGTATTGATGGAAAAGAATTTTTTCTGGTGCTTCATCCGTTTTTTCGCGCGAAAGATTTTCAATTCAGGATACTGGTTAAGGAACAATCGGCCGGGAAAGAGGTGAACCTTCTTGAAAGCGAAATCGTCCTGCCCCAAAGAAAAACGGCCGTTTTCGGGTTCGAGGATGGCGAAGGGCAGCCTTTTTTCTTTTCCCTGCGTCTGACTGCCGGAGAACGGGAAAAGCCGGAGGAAGCTTCTGTAACCAAAGCTATTACCAGTTTTGGTGATACGAATTATAGACAAAAGGCGGTACGGGCCACAGGCGATGTCAAACCTCCTGTATTGATGAAGTCAGTGAGACCCGTCTATCCCGAGGAAGCGCGACAAGCTGGTATTGAAGGTGTGGTCATTCTTGAAGCCATAACCGATAAGACCGGCCGGGTTAAAGGTATCAGGATACTTCAAAGCCCATCACCGCTTTTGAACGAAGCCTCCATAGATGCTCTTAAACAATGGGTTTATAAACCTGTTTTCATTGACGGCGAGCCCAGAGAAGTCATCTTCACGGTGACTATCCGTTTCAAGCTAAAATAAAGCGCAATGCTCATCTTGAGTATGGAATAAAAACCTTAGATCCTACAGTTCTTCAGAAGATATGTTTTTTATTTGATTTTTTCTGTACGAAGAGCTCGGTAAGCAGAAGAAAAAGAAGTCCTATAAGGAGGAGATCGCGGATCTCAAGGTTGGTGATCCAATTAATGATGTCACTCATTTTTTAACCTTTGTTTTTATCTCCTCTTTTGAGGCAAAAGTTTAGTCGTGGATTCCGGGAAAAAATGAAATTTTTAACCAGAATATTTCGTTAAAAGGCGGAATAACGGCAAAATTATTTTCCTCCATTTTATCCCCATTATTCTCAAATCGATGAATAATAATCCAATCGTATTGACGTACCTATTTCAAGTTTAAAATCCAGTTTTTTATGACTTGTATTTCTTCTTCCGTCAACGGCTTTGAAAAAAGAGGCATTCGTTGCCTTTTGATGTTTTCCGAACCTTTGATCTTATTGAAGAGGTAACTTTGATCCGGGTTTTGGGGATCGACCAATTTGATAGCCGGCATCTGGCTGCTGGGCTTGTTAACGGTGTATCGAACAAAATTTTCGGGTTCGAGATTAAGCCCCATTGTAGGAGATGGGCCGCCGTGGCATCCGGAGCGGGTGCAATTATTTTTAAAGATATCGGCCGCTTTTAGCTCCCATTCTTTGCTGTTTTCCTGTGATACAGAAACCAGAAAACCAGCCGTTATTGGAATGATCAAAAGCAACAAAACAATAAAATCAACATTTTTTAACGGGTTTTTTTTACCTGGCCTGTGTAATTTTTGATAAAACATCTTAACTCCCTATGATTTTTTCAGCCGGTGTAACGGCACTGGATATTCTTGAGTAATCCAGTTCGGAACCTAAAAGACTGTGTGGGATAAGATAAACAATGAGTAAGAGTAGGGAGGCGGCCAGAACCCAGACGCGGGCCGGTTTCCGCAGGATAACAACAATAAATGCTATAAGCCAGCCCAGAAAGGCAATGAGGGTTTTGGTATCCGTCAGGTCGGAGCCGAGAGGAAAACCAGTCCATAGGGCGCCGAAGGCGAATTTCTGAACGAGGGGTCCTAGAATCATTCCGCCACATGCCAGGAAAACGAAGGTTAAAAAGACGTAGGGACGGGTGTTGCCTTTGGGATCCAGGGCTTCCAGTCCGGAACGTGTAGAAAAAAGCATGGCTAGAAACATGATAAAAACATGGGGAATAAGGAGGGCTAGAGGAACAGGATCTTTGAAGCGGATAACGATCGGGCCTTTTTCTGAAAGCGTGTGCCGTTTTCCATCATAATGAAGAGTTACCATGTATTCCAGTTTTCCCGCTGCCGGCTGCCGGGGAAGTTCTGAAGCTAGAGCCCCGGCTCGGTAAACCATGTTCCTTTCGGTCCATGGGTCATCTGTTTTAAAACGCCGAAAGCGGAGTATTCCACGTATTTCCGGCGTTTCTGTTTGTATGGTGACAGGGCAATTTGAGGTGCTTTCATGAGTTCTTGGAAGTCGATAAGAAATCTCTTTTTCTTGAACAATAACGTTTCCCCGCAAAGGATAAGAGGGGCCGGTTAAACGCTGGAATACTGCAGCAAAGAGGGTTATCATAACGGTTAAAATCCAAGGCAAGATTTTTTTCATTCTTACACCTTCCTGTATTTTCACAGGCTCCGTTTCGAAACGGCAGCAACCTCTACTCGTGGATATTTAAGGATACCAATAGGGATACTGTCAGGTTATAACATATTTTTCGTGGAGAACAAAAAAAAATTTTTTTTGTAAATATTTTTTACACAAGGTAAAAAAATGATGGAAATATTTTTTATCAAATTTAGCTATATTATTTCTTTTCGGAGGGTATAATAGTAAATAAATTGGCATAACATTTGCTTAGTGTAGATGCGCCGAAAACCTAATATCAAAGGTTAAAAAAATGGCCGGCATCACTAACGTGGATAACGGAAGCCGCTTTCCTTTTCGAAAAAAGAACGCTGCATATATGCCGATGCGGTTCGAGGGACTTTTTTGATAATCAAGAATTTGGTATTATATTATATGAAAAAAGACTTGAAATAAAGGAGGATGATATGGCTATAAAATCTTTCAGGAACGCTTTTCTCATTATTCTTTTCCTTTTTATTGTTGGAATTCTTGGAACAGCCGAAGAAAAAGCGGTTGAAAGCCAGCTTGCCGTTACTCCCGTAACCATTGACGGCGCCGGGACAGAATGGCAGCCGGATGAGTTTATCACCCAGGAAAAGCCGGCCGTCAGTTACTCTTTTCGAAACGACGGGAAAAATATGTATGTCTATTTTGTATTCAATGACCGGAAAGCGCAGAGCTCGGTTATGGCCACGGGATTAAAAGTCTGGTTGAATGTTGAGGGCAAAACGAAAAAAGCTTACGGATATCGTTTTATTCAAAAACAGATTTCTGCTGATGAAATGATCGCCCAAATGGAGAAAAAAGGATCCAAACTGACCGGAGAAAAAATCAATGAGATAAAGAAAAGCTCATCTTATATTTTCTTCCAGTCTGATGTCATCGACAAAAAAGGAAATCCGAAAACGGAAGAAGCCATAACGGGCGAAGTGACTCCCCCTCTTTTTAAGGCCAAACCAACACAGAAGAAAACAATGGCCTTCGAGCTTAAAATCCCTCTTAAAGGGCTTATACACCTCAAGAATGGCGGTGAGCTAATCCCTGGAAAAGCGGTTATGGTTGGATTTGAATGGGGAGGTATGACCCCAGAAATGAGAAAGCAGCTCATGGCACGAAGAGCGGCGCGAGGGTCACGGGCAAGCGCCAGCGGAATGAGCAGTGACCCGACAACCGAAAGCAACGTAAGGGCCCGCACAACGGAAATGACGGCAAATTCCGCCAGCCCTCTGGCAGGAAATCCGCCGAAACATGCTTTCTGGTTGGATGTCACCCTGGCTGCGGAGAAATAAAAAAAGATATTCCCCACGCATTTATTAGACCTGGTTTCTTTTTGTTATCTTTTGAGGTTGCCATAAAAAGAGAGGTATTGACTCTCACCCTTATCCTCATTCACTGAGAACAACCTGCCCCTTTTACCGACCGGAAATACTCACCTTTTTCCTCCGGCTGAAATCCTTTTTTCCGGAGGCCCACTTCCAACCTTTTGCTTTTATTATTTACAAATCTAATGGATTATGCAGGCATGTTCCGGTACCGGAGCATGATTTTTTTCTTCTTCTTTAAGGCAATGAATCTTGCCTATTTTTTCAAGACTGAGAATATTTTTGATAATGCTCGCCGTTTCTTTTGGAATCGAGATCGTGATGTAATTTTTTGCTTTAAATATGATTTTGATTTCGTTTTTTTTGAGGAAAGTATCTAAGTGTTGTAGGGACTTTCCTTCGATACCTTTCTTTATCTTGACCATATATATTTCGTTCATTCTATTGCGGTGCTTGCCGATTCATATTCTAAAAGTAAGATGTTAATGTGTTCATGTCAATGGAAACAAACAAATGTCACTTGTTTTCCTTTATTGTCATATTGCGTTTTTTTTTAAGCCCTTCAGCTTCACAGGCTGACACGCCTCCCCCCGACCCGACCTAACCCCTGCGGCAAGCTTAGCTCGTGAATAATACAGGTTAGGAAAATTTTGTTTAAGAGAGAGGGGCAATCCCGATTTAATAGGAAAAATAACCCTTCCTGTGAATGACTTTTAGATTCCGCCCTTTTATTCTAACCCGGATTTCTTTGAATCTTCCATCCGGCACATAGTCTTTGGGTGTGTAATAAAGCAGGTAGTAATTCTGTGCGGCTGATGTAGCATTTTGCATGAGAATATCGGGTCGCGCAGAGCTCTCCATGAATCCTCCTGATGCCAGGGCCATCTGACGGAAGGCGCCGAAAATATCCTCTGAGCTTTCTTTCATCTGTATCCCTTCGATAAACCGGCGCGGATTGCTAATCATTAGGAAGTGGACGGAGATGGATGAATCGGCAAAGGCTTTTTTGACAAGGTCGACATCCAGTGAGATATCTCTTTTGTGGAAATCACCGCTTTCACGGAACATATTGAGTGCGCTGAAGCTGTCCGCATATTCCATATTCACAGATAAAAATTCGTTCACCAAATTTGAATCGAGCTGCGGGATAAATTCTCTCTGATAGAAGAGGAAAACATGTTTTTGTCCATCTTCCCCCTTAAGAAAACGGGCGAAATCAAGGAGCTTCATTTGATCGATTTTTCGAATAGTATCCAACCGGGCTAATTCGCTGTTGTAACTGAGCAAATGTTCTTGAAGTTTCATGATCTTTTGAGATGTTGACAGATCTTCACCGGCCATCTGACGGGACGGGTCACCGGATCCCGCTGAACGAATGTCGGCTATTAATTGCCTTGATATTTGGATGAGGTTCTGGATCATGTCTCTATATTCTGAGTTTCCGGACATGATGTCTTTTCTCAAAAGTCCATTCAGCTCTTTGCTGATATCCATTGGCGTTTTGTTTTTCAGAGCAAGGTCAACCAACTTATAGGTTTTTATCGGAGTGATGATATAAAGCTTATCGCCGGGAAGGATAATCTCGGCACAAAAAAAATCGAGAGCGTCTTTCATATAAGCCGTATACTCGGAAACTTCAAAAAAAAGGAAAAAAGTCCGTGCTGTTTCGGGGAAAAATTTTGTGTTTTCAGTGCTTCTTTTTATTGTTTTTTTATTGACCAGATAAACAGCTTCTATTTTCTGTTCGATGCCGTTTTCAAAAACTTGGAAGTCATTGATATCCAAATCGCTGACGAATTTTTCGCCGGCAAAAACCCGGATAGGAACTTCGACATTAACAACCAGGGACTGTGGAATGAAACTCTGCTGGCCAAGGAGAGGAATAAAGAGAAAAAGCCCAAAAAAAATAATAATTGTTGATTTTTTCATGGAGAACCACTCCCTTTTTCGAGCCTGTCGTTATTCATGAATGGCACAGGCTTTTTTTCTTTCCCTACTTTCTTATTATACAAAAATTTAGTGTTTTATGAAATATGAAGGACAACTCGAAGTTCCCCCAATTTTTTAAGTTTTCTTGGGAACGTCAGTGGCATCACATATTAAGGGGTTTTGTCACGGCTCTTCCCCATCCTCGCTATCGCCGCGGGTGTGGGAGCCCCTTCGCCGCGCCACCCCTTTTCTCCTACTGTTAGCCCTTTCATCTTGCTTGGCTTCTGAGTATTTGACGAAAACTTAAAAAATTGGGACTGAGCACCAAGGTGAAGAGGCGAATAAAGGTGCCCCAAAAATGGTGTGTTCCACTTCATTTTTTCGCTATCTTATATGTTTACCGTTGGTTATTAAAAATTGATGCTATTTTTGGGGGATCTCCTGGGAGAAAACACATTATGAATAATGCAGGTTAGAGATAGATTTAGCCTATCGCCTGAGCTTCTGCAGAAATCAGAAAGAGATCCGGAAACCGATACTGGCAGAGACACCCGAAAGATTGAAGATACCGTCCCGGACGTTTTTTTCGTCGGGGCCGTCCGGAGGTGTGCTCCTCCAGTTGAGGATGAGGTAGTCATCTTCCAAGTCATAAAGATAAAGCCGGCTTGTTCCGGTCTCATTGAAGGGTCCCCAAATGCTCTCGCCGGCTTCAAGAGCCTCTCCTTCAAGGCCTGAAAAAGAGACTTGCTTTCCCTTGATCTGAAGAAAAATTGCCGTTTTCGAAGAAATGACATACTCCAGGGCGGCACCTCCGTAGAATCCGAAAACGTTTTTATCCGCCTTAATATCTACTTTTCCTTCGGCCGCCCATGTTTCAAATTGTCTCAAGTATGAAAAATGACCGAGATAGTATCCTGCGCCCCCATCGAGCACGAGATTCAATTTCAAAGACAATGGCAATAAAAATTGGAGGCCGCATCGTATGGGTATGGCCCGGACTTTCCAAATCTCTGAATCCATGAAATCCCGGGTCAAATCAACCGTCCAGGTGATCTCTCCGCTGTCTACGCTTCCGTTGATATAGCCCGTTCCCAGGCAGATCCCGATTCGAGGCGTGATATGTAAAACAAAATCGATCTCAACATTCGGACCGAAGTGGAGATGATTGTTTTTTCCCTGAACGGACCCTGGATCTTTATTGTTTTCTAAGTAGCGAATGTTATCATCGATATAAGTGTTTAATTCATTCAGGATAAGATAGTTCAATCCTCCCATAATTTTTACTGAAAAAATGGAATGTGAAGAGGATGAAGCTTCAGAACCACCGTAAAGGGCACCTGCCGCAAAAGGTCCGGCTTGAATAAAGAAGACAGCCAGGAAAAGAAAGAGAACGATTTGTTTTGCGTTATATCTCATCTTGCCTCCAACGCTGATATCTAGAGGTATTACGAATATGGAATTAATAGCGAAAACGCCGGAGCTTTGATTTTTGGTTGATCGGCTCAGCGTCCATGACCCACATTCCGCGTCCATGGGTGGCGATAACGAGGATGTTGTCCCGCGGATGGATAACGATGTCCTGGATGTAGGCCGTGGGCAGTTTGCCGCCGAGGACTTCCCAGGTTTTACCACAGTTTTTGGTGACGAATACCCCGACATCCGCTGCCACGTAGAGGATGTTTTGATCGACGGGATCTTCAATAACGGCGTTTAAGGGGCCGATGGGCATATTTCCCGAGATGTCCACCCAGGTTTCTCCGAAATCGGTAGATTTCCAGATGTAAGGAGCGAAGTCGTCATCCCGTTTTCCGTTTTGGGTCATATAGACCGTGCCCCGGTCATAACGGGAGGCGGCTATCCGGCTGACCCACTTCCGGAAAGGAAGCCCTTCGATGATCTCTTTCCAGGTTTCACCGCCGTTTTTTGTCAGGTGGACCTTACCATCGTCAGTGCCTACGTAAATAAGGTGTCCGTCGAGAGGCGACTCGGAGATGGTGAATATGGTTTGATAGGGGATATCCCCGATTTCTTTTTTGATGCCGTAGCTCATGTCGGGACTGATGCGCTCCCATATATCACCCTGAAAACGTGAGCGGTAGAGGTACTGCAGTCCCAGGTATACGGTTTGGGGATGGTTGGGAGAGAGTACGATCGGGGCCAGCCACTGTCCGCGCAATATGTCGATGTCTTTTGTTTGCGGCGGATAAATATTCTTGGTTGTTCCGGAAGCAAGGTTTGCCCGGGTGATGTGCCCGTAAAATCCAGCCGAATAAACTATGTCCGGATTGAATGGATCGATAGCATGGGTGGAACCTTCTCCCCCGGGAGCGTTCTCGAATTCTACGGCCTGAAAACCTTTTCCATCCCTGCTGCGCAGCACGCGGCCGCGGTAACTGCCGTGGTCCTGCATGGAGCCGTAAACATAAAAAGGTGTATTCATGTCGTAGGAGACGTTAAAGAACTGGCAGACGGGAAGGTTATCGGTGAACACCCGCCAGTTTTGGCCCTTGTCATAGGAAATGGCGATTCCTCCGTCGTTGACGTTAACCAGGTACTTGGAATTTTCCGGGTCAATCCACAAACCATGGTGGTCGCCGTGCATTCCACGCAACCTGCGGAAAGATTTACCTCCGTCGTTGGAAACGCTCAAGGGCACTCCCATGATGTAGACT
This sequence comes from Candidatus Aminicenantota bacterium, assembly GCA_016927475.1. Taxonomy (GTDB): domain Bacteria; phylum Acidobacteriota; class Aminicenantia; order Aminicenantales; family Aminicenantaceae; genus JAFGMO01. The sequence goes on along the minus strand of JAFGMO010000100.1, from coordinate 10,918 downwards.
GTTTCGGGATCGTTGGGGTCGACCCTGATCTGGCCGAATACCCAGCCGTAGGTGCCGGAATGTCTCATCATGTATTGTTGAGTCTGCTCATCCAATCCGCTGGTTTGAGTCCAGGTGGCTCCGTCGTCTTCAGAGCGGTAAACCGTCGCGCCTTTGATGATGGCTCTGAGGTTTCTGGAGTAAGGGTCTGCCCGTTCCTCTGCGGTCAGTTCGCGGGCTATTTCATAGTTATCTACAAGGGCATAGAGGACGTTCGGCCGGCTGAGACAAATATCGATCCCGATCCGGCCGCAGTTATCGGCTTGAGGAAGTCCTTTGTTGATGGGATTCCAGGTTTGTCCGCCGTCGGTCGTTTTGAAAAGGCCGCTCTGGTCATATCCGGGAAAATTACGGGGGTCGTTCCATTTGAACCGGATGCGCTGCCACATGGCTGCGTACAGGACGTCGGGATTTTCCGGATGTATGGCCAGGTCGATGGTACCTGTTCTTGCATTGAAATAAAGGATTTTGTTCCAGGTTTGTCCGCCGTCCGTTGTTTTAAAAACTCCTCTTTCCTCGTTGTCCGTCCACTCATGTCCCGAAGCGGCGACATAAACCGTGTCCGGGTCTTTCGGATGGATGATGATCCGGGCGATAGTCAAGGTGTCGGTTAATCCCATATGATCCCAGGACTTACCGCCGTTGGTGGATTTATAGATGCCGGCACCCAGTTGGGAGCTGCGGAAGATGTTGGCTTCGCCCGTGCCTATCCAGATGATATCCGGATTTGACGGGGAAACGGCGATATCGCCGATGGAAGCCGAGGCATGGCTGTCAAAAATGGGCTCCCAGGTCGTTCCTTCGTTGTCCGTTTTCCATACCCCGCCTGATGCGGTGGCGACGAAGATGGTGTAGGTGTCGCCCCTTGGTGTCAGCACGGCGATGTCCGTACAGCGGCCGCTGATGTTCGTCGGCCCGATATGAGACCACTGGAGGTCTTTATAAGCAGATGTTTTTTGCATTTCCTTGTATTGATCGAACCATTTCAGATGAAGATCCGGGCTTGTCTTCTCGATCACCTGTGGATTTGATTTTTTGGCCTGAACAGGAGCGATAATTAAGAGTGACAGGGCCAAACCGAAGGAAAAAATGGTCCGAAACCGGCTGGATAGGGTACTCATGATAACCTCCTTGGATTTTTATTTTGAAATCAGCATATCATAGAATGTGAAGAGAGAACAGAATTTTAGTCTTTTTCATGTTTTTCTTCGTTGCGATTCAAAGGAGAAGCGAAGGCCTACTAGGGAATGATTCTAAGGTGAATGATATTCACCAAAAAAAGCCGGCTGTTTTCCGGTCATGGCGATTCTTTACTTCGAATGTAGACAGCGCCGCCTTCTTCCTCTTCCGTTTTTACGTCAAAGAGATTTTTATAACTTTTGATCAGCTGTGAGAGTTGTTTGAATCCGTACGTTCTGGGATCGAATCCCGGGTCGAGTTGGCGAAGGTAAAAACCGATTTCGCCGAGGTTGGCCCATCCGTTTTCGCGGACCGCCATCTCAAAAGCTCCCTTGAGGAGGGGAACAGGGTCGTATTTTGGTGCTTTTTCCTCTTTTCCCTTTATCGCGGCTGTTTTTTTTCCAGGGCTTTTGATTTTCTTTTTAGGGTACCGAGAGGACAGGTTTTCCGTATAAATGAAAACGTTGCAGGCGTTGACAAAAGCCCGGGGAGTGGTCCTTTTGCCGATGCCGATGACAAAAAAACCGATCTCTCTGATACGGGTGGCAAGGCGGGTATAGTCACTGTCACTGGAGACGATGCAGAACATATCGACAAGATGGCTGTGCAGGATATCCATGGCGTCGATGATCATGGCGCTGTCCGTGGCGTTTTTGCCGATGGTATAACGAAATTGCTGAATGGGCTGAATGGCGCTATCGTTGAGAGAAGTTTTCCATCCGGACATGTTGACCGTGGTCCAGTCGCCGTAAATGCGGCGGATCGTGATCAGACCATACTTTCCGACCTCGGTTAAAATCTCTTCTATAAGGGATGGCTGGGCGTTGTCGCCGTCTATAAGAAGAGCGATTTTTTTGGTCTTATCTTCCATAAATCGTTCGGTCATGTTTGTTTTTCCCCTATTATAAAGGTCGTATGTCATATTACTCCATATTGGGGAAGCGGTGCAATAAAAAAGGCTATTGAAATTCCGCCAATTATGTATTTTGGAATTATCAACCTTGTTTTTTGAGATGAGTTTTTATGGCTTCATAAAGATTTTCTTTGTCCATATAAGATTCGCTGAAAAATACGACGGTACCGTCCCGGTCGATGAGAACCACTCCGGGGACATGGGATATCCGGTAGCCGGCCAGGTCTTCATGGAGGGTGAAATGATCTTCCGCCATTCCGAGAAGGAGAGGAAAGCTGACGTTTTGTTTTGTTGCGAAGTTTTCGATGTCCGGGTCCCGGCTCATAAATAAAATACCCAGCACGGCCAGGTCATATTCCTTGAAATTGTCGGATAATCCGTTGACGGCAGGAAGCATTAAATAGGTGGGTTTCGCCCAGGAAGCCGCCGAGAGGAAAAAGAGGAGCACGGGTTTTTTGCCGATAAAATCTTCAAGCGCAACCGTTTCACCGTTCTGTTTTTTTAAGGCAAAAAGCGGGGCCGGCTTTCCCACGATGGATGTCATTTTTTTGTAGGCCCCGTCAAGGAGATCGTCCAGCCAGATATCATGGGTGAAATATTCGGATTTCCAGTTCTTGAGGAAGATATCGAGGATCTCGGCCTGAAGGGCGCCTGTTTCGTAAAAACTTACCCGGTTGAAATTCTTTTTGATATCATCGTAAAAATCCTTCATTTTTTTTGGGGGATCCGCTGTTCGTTTTTTCAAGATGTCGGCAAAAGGCGTATAGTCCTCAAGGGCTGTAAACTCGGATAAAGGAATATAACTCGTTTCCACGGCTTTTTCGAGAACCGCTTTTTCCGTGTAGCGGGCGGCGCCTTCGATCCACTCCTGGAATGTGGCGTATTTGTAATTATTATCGGTTCCGTATTTGGCTTGAAGAAGGGATTTGAAGGTTTTCCGCGAGTCGAGGTAGGCATTAAAAGAGAATTCCCCGTCCTCTTTTTCCTGCAGGCACCGGAAAAGAGACAGGTACATCTGAGCGGCGGACGCCCTTACACTTACATCCGAGTAGGGAAAAGGGTAGTTCAGCATCCACATGGCGTCCGTGTCGCTTCCCAGTTTCAGCCTCCTGACTTTTTCAAACTGGCCGTTGTTTTGCTGGTAAACATGAAACATCTCATGGATGAGGGTGATGACCCAGGTTGGTGAGGAACATTCGAGGATTTTTTGCGAGCTGAGGAGAACGGAGGGAATACCGCAGACGGGATAAGCCGCCGCGATGGCGCGCCTTGTTTTTCTTGGCCTGCCGTAGACCTTCATCTTCAAATAGGGGTCTTCTTCGATAAGGACAAAATCATCCGATGGAGAGGGGTGGTTGACGAGGTATTCAAATTGTTCATCCACGAAATTGACGGGAAGCGTGATGTTCGCCCATCCTTTCCAGACGGCATCGCCGGTATGTTCAAGAAGATGGAAAGCCTCTTTGATCAAAACCTTGTCCTTTTGGCTGATGGGGGGAACATTCTCGGCTTGAGCGCTTTGAAGGTAAAATAAGGTTAGAAAAAGAAAAACCAGGATAAGATAATATCGGGTATTTCCGATTGTTTCGATGCTTTTGAATCGTTGCTGTTTCATGTGAACCTCCTGTTTGATGCACCATTCATTATACGGATATGGTTCCATTTTTTGTGTTAATGAAGTGTTAAATGTGTGTTAAAAGCTTGTCAAGCAGGGAAATGTTCTTAAAATATATATTATGAACCGCAAACGCATCCGTATCGCCATTCTCCTTCTCGGGACGGCGGTTATGGCTTTTTTAGCCGTCCAGTTCGTTTTGGTTTCGAAGAGCCTGAAACTGGAGCGTAAAGAATTCGAATTCAAAACAAGGCTCTTGGCCACCGATGTTTTTTTTGAGATTCCCCTGAATTATAGAGAAGTAGAACGGGTAACCGCTGAGATGATGCGGAAGTCTGAATTGAAGAAGGATTCCGCATCGCAGGAGCAGGTTTTTGACCATTTGAAACACGCCTTAATCGCCTACGGGGGAGTCGGAAAAAAACTTGAAGAAAGATTTGCCGCTGAAAATATCGCTGCCGATTTTAATTTCGCCGTGGCCCTCAATTCTTTTTTTTTACTGGATGACCGGGTACATCAAATTCCTTTTTTTGAATCTAATGGGCGGAGTGAAGATATCCATTTATACGGAGACCTGCGTGATTTCAGCGGTACGCTTCTTAATACATCCTTTTTTTATTGGGGGTCCAATTTTTCCATGCAGCTGAATTTTTACATCCAGTATCCACGGCTTCAGTCCTATTTTTTGGGAAGGATGAAGGGACTGATGGGGATTTCGCTGGCGGCTGTTTTTATCATTCTGGGGGTTTTTGGTTTTGTCGTTCAAACCATTCTCAAACAGAAAAGACTTTCAGATATGAAAACCGATTTTATCAACAATATCACCCACGAACTCCACACACCGTTGAGCACCATCGCCGTAGCGACGAAAAACCTCAAACTCAAAACCGTCGGGGAGAATCCTCAAAAACTTGTTGATCTGGCCGAGGTGATAGAGCGGCAGAATAAAAGGCTTCAGGGAATCATTGATAATGTGATGAAGCTTTCTTTTTTCGACAAAAAAGAAATTGCGGACATGAGGCTCGAGGTTGATGCTCATGACCTCCTTGCCGGCCTTGTCCGGGATTTTAAGGTCAAATATATGGAGAGAGATTTGGCCGTTGAGGAAAATTACAGGGCAAAGGCGGACGGCCTCAGCCTGGAACCATCTCTTTTTCTAACGGCGGTTTTTAACATTCTGGATAATGCCGTCAAATACACTTTGGAAACGCCCCGTATTCGGCTGCATACATGGAACGACGAGAAATATTTTTACCTGAGTATCACAGATAACGGTACCGGAATTCCCAGACATGCCCAAAAAATGATCTTTGAGAAGTTTTACCGGGTTCCGGAAGGAAACATACATAAAACCAAGGGTTTGGGGATTGGTCTTTACACTTCCCGGTGGATCATCGAAGCTCATGGGGGAGAAATAACGGTTTCCGGTAAGCCGGAAGAGGGAAGTGTGTTTACGATCAAACTTCCCTTAGAAAGAGGTGCCCGTGGTATCCAAACCTAAAATCCTTCTTGTGGAGGATGATGTTGACCTGGGTAACGTGCTCAAACAGTACATGGACTATTCAGGGTATGACGTCGAGATCTGCCGGGACGGGCGTGAAGGCTTAAACGCTATTAAGGCCAAACCTTATAACCTTTGCATTCTGGATGTTATGATGCCTCTTATGGACGGATTTACCCTAGCTCAAAAAATAAGAGCTTTGAGGAAGGATATCCCCTTCGTTTTCCTGACGGCCAAATCCATGAAACCGGACAGGCTGAGGGGATTGGAGATGGGAGCGGATGATTACATCTGCAAGCCGTTCGAAGCGGATGAGCTTCTTCTTAGAATAAAAAACATTTTACGCCGTTCTGGAAATGTCATTGATGAGTCGATTCACATAGGGTCGTATGAATGTTGTTTTGATGAATTGGCCTTGCGGCGTAAAGGAAAGATGAAACGTTTGACGGTCAGGGAAGCCGATCTTATAAAGCTTCTCTATGAGAACAAAAATAGAGTCGTTAAACGATCGGATATTTTAAAGCGTTTATGGGGAGATGATGACTACTTCCTGGGACGCAGTCTTGACGTTTTTGTCAGCCGCCTGCGGAAATTTTTTCACGATGACGAATCAGTGAACATCGAGACGGTCCGTGGTGTCGGCTTTATCCTCAGGATCATGTGAGAGCCGAAATAAGAGGTGATTCTTTTCCTTGAAAACGGAGTCAAAGATCAGAAGGAGATAATCCGGTTTATTTCTCGCCTGAAAAAATGCGGGCTTTTTTGTGGCGCCATTTTTTTATGATCATGATGGATCCGGCGGCAAAAAATAAAAGGGATATTACATAAAGCCAAAAATTTTTATCTGAGATGAGGTTTAATATTAAAGCCGTAAGACCCGCCGCCAGGAATGTTATTCCCATTCCCAACTGCAAATAGTCAAAAACTTTATCTTTGTTTTTTTCTTTAGTGAAAAAAAAAGTGAAACCGATGACCAGATAGCTTACTCCGAGGAAAAAAAGGATATAAGGAATACGCCGGCTTCCTTCCTCAAAAAATATCAAGCCGATCATGATAAGGGCTAATCCTTCGAAAAGGTTAAATAAGCCTGTGAATCTCTTGAATTTCTTGCTGATTTTGTGATGAAGAGCCGCACCGACGATCATAAGTAATCCGGCCAGAAAAATGACGAAAACCTTGGCTGTTTGATGGGGATAATGTTCCCATTTGGCATATCCTTTCACCAAGAGGGAAAATCCAATCAAATAATGGGTCTTGCTTAGAAGGAATTCTTTTTTCTTTGTTTTATCCATGGGGAATTTCCTAAACCCGATCAAAGAACGTTCAAGGAGAAAAATATCACGAGAACGTACAAAAATCGATGTCATTCTAACATCACTGATGTAAGAGTTGAAGAAAATTTTTATCGAGCCGGAATAGGTAGTGATTTCTCTTTATGGCTTTGGATTTAAGGTTTCCCTTGTAGATAAAACATCCTTGGCTTTTATTAGTACATCAACCTTATAAACGCGATCCCCGTTCAGATAAGACCGGGATTCTTCCGCAGGATTACAAGAAGCTCAATTTTAAACTGAATCTTTTTCCGTCTATTCCCACTCTTTGCTTCGTGCGTAATAAAAACCGCCCCAGGCAACATGTACATGTCCACAACTGTCAACCGCAAGTACGGGGCCATACGTGTGGGCGGCATCGTTCTGAGATATGCTCAGGGGTGAGGTCCAAGTACTTCCGCTGTCGATGGAACGGGAATAAAAAATATCCCCTGTAGGGAGATTACGGTCCTGCCAAACGACATTGATGTTGTTTACACAGTCAGGAGCGATACGCGGCATTTTTGAGCATCTGCCCGCCGTGTTGCTGAGGTTCTTTTTGCTGTTCCAGTCAAAAGCTTGAAGCGATACTGTGAGGCTGTCGTTCGTGCATTTAAAAGCAATTTCAGGGCTTGTGTCATATGAATAGTCTTCCCAGACGATGAAAATCCGGTCATGATCATCCAGGCAGATGTCGGGAAGAATGGCGTCGGAACTCGTTTGAGAAATATTTTCCGGAGCACTCCAGTTTACACCTTTATCCGTGGAATAGGACAAAAAGACTTTCCATATTCCCGATACATTTTTCTGGTAAACCATGTAAACATTGTTGTTGCTGTCCACGGCCAAGCGGGGATTCCTGCCCTCAACCGCCTTCGTCGGGGCAGTCCAGGTGACGCTCCCATTCTCGGAATAGGTATAATAAATTTCGTCCAGCCAGCTTGTTGTTTCCTGATAAGCTGCGCCGTGAATTCTGCCTTCCGAATCGACAACGACATCAGGATGTTCCAGGCTAATGGGAGAATTGGACAGGTTTTGGATGGCGGACCAGGTACTGCCCGTGTCTGAAGAGGAGGATGAATAAATATCATAATTGTTGCTCTTTTTTACCCTGTCATCTTCCCAGGCGGTGTAGATATTACCGGCGTAGGCGGAAAGATGCTTCATCCCTCCGGATGTGGAGGCGGTGCAGTCTACGGCGATAACAGGATCGTAAAGGTGGGCTTCATTCACACTGCAGTTGGAAATTTTGCAGGCTGAGTCCCACGTGCCTCCCAGGTCGGTCGATTTATAGAAAAATATGTTCCAATACCAGTTTGCTCCGGAAGTTTCTTTATCTTGGCAGACCACAAGAATGTTGTCATTCTCGTCCACGGTGATCTCAGGGTTTTCTTCATCGAATTTTAACGGAGTGAGAAATTCATGATTGGAGCGGATGGTGAATGTTATGGCGGCTGAGTCGCCCCCTCCCGGTGCAGGATTGTTGACAACAACTTGAACATCCGTGTCCTGATTTTCGATAAATGGATAGGTGGTTGTTTGCTGGAATGAGGTTTCGACGATGTCATCGGGAGAAATTGAGCACGTGAGCTGTGTGGAGCTGACAAATGTTGTGGTCATATCTGTTCCATTAAAGACAATCTTCGCGCCGTTGACAAAGTCGGAACCTGTAGCCGTCAGAGTGAATTCCGGCATGTGTTCGACCTGAGAACCGGGTGTGATTGATGTCAGTGTCGGTGTGGGATTGTCTGTACCGGAGTCACCGTTTCCGTCTCCGTTGCCGTCGGAGGAAGAGTCTCCGCCGCAGGCCTGGAACAAAAAAACCATGCTTAAGACACAAAAAATCACAAGAAATTTTTTCATAAGCACCTCCCTTTCAAATAATTTTGCGAATTATAAAAAAAATAAATCAACAAATCAAGATAAATTTGATTTTTTTTTTAGCCAAATCGATGAATGATGCAGGAATCTAGGCGGGAAGGGCAAAAAAGAGAAGCCGGTTAATAAAACCGGAGAGGCTTTTTATTTATTGATCCGAAGAAGAACTTCCGTAGCCCCCCAACTGCCGCCGCCCAAATCGGCCGTTTTGAAGGAGATCACGTGAGGATGCCGTTCAAGGATACCCTGAACAATACGGCGCAAAGTTCCGGTTCCTTTGCCGTGGATGATGCGGACATGTTCTATTCCGAGGCGGCGGCATTCAATGAGGTACTCCGGTACCAGGTCCTTGACATCCCGGGGATGGAAAGCGTGAAGGTCAAGAATCCCGTCTATGGGGAGTTTTTTGATGGAATCGTTGTTTTTCATTTAAAATATGGAATGACCTATACTTAGCTTGACATACAGTGTCAAGTCAACTAAATCCTCAAACAGGTTATATTTGTGATTCTTTTTTGATTTTTTTCAGCTGGTCTTCGCTGTTCTTGATAGCTTTTTTTATCTCGACATTTTCAGGATCGAATTCTAAAATGCCTTTCCAGGTAGAAATCGCCTTCTTTAGATCTCCTTTCCGATAGTATTCCAAACCCTTTTTAGTGAGATTATCCCTGCATACCCTTAATCTTTCTTGCAGTGACGAATTTGAAAAAGGAAAAAAGAGATCGGATCTCTCGATCAGATCATGGTTTTTCAATAAGGCGTAATTTATTCGTCCAGACGCCAACAGGTCATCATTTTTAAACGCGGTCTCCCCTCTTTGATAAATACTGCTGACTGTTTTACTAAAACTTTGGTTCAAAGATCGGTCATTATGGTAATCATGAAAAAGAAGCTGATATGATCCGATAGCTTTAACATAATTGTCTGATTTAATCGCATTATTAACTTGAATTTCATTTATAGCTATCCGGCAGTTTTTTCGTTTAAGACTGAGAAAGTCCTGATCAAAAGATAAAGAATTTCTAAAAGTCTGGAAGTAGTGAAAATTATCAAGAAGAATGGTGTATACCTTCAATGCATGGAAATAATTCCTGGCAACATAGGCTTTTTCTGCAGCATCTTTTGTATTTTCAACGGTCCGGATATAATTATCCAGAATCCGGGCCTCATTTGGATAATCCGCAAGCGCTTGATTGTATCCATCAATGGCCAGTTGAAGCTGGCCGGATGAAACATACTGCTCCTGTCTATCGAAGACCTGCTGAAGGTTGTTCTTTTTATGGGACAAACAAGAAAAAGATATCCAAGATAAAAAGAGGGTTAAAATAACAATCGGTTTGTTCCAACGCATATTTATACCCTTATCATCTTTAGCTTTAAGATAACTACCAGATTTACAGTTCATAAAATCTTAGTAATATCTTAACATGATCTGGGGCGAATTGTATGCCGGCTAGATTTTTTATTATTCGCAAAGATTCTTTAACGGATAATGCTTTCCTGTAAGGCCGATCAGAGGTCATGGCATCAAAAACATCCGCTAAAGAAATGATCGCAGAAGGGAGAGGGATCTTCTTACCGTTTAATCCGTCAGGGTATCCTGCGCCGTTAAACCACTCGTGATGGTATTTTACTGCGGGGACATATTTCAATAAGGATGGGGCTTTGCTGATAATCTCAGCTCCGTATTCTGGATGACGCTTCATTTCTCTGTATTCAGATGCATTCAATTTTCCCTTTTTAAGCAATATGGAATCAGGAATCTTGATCTTACCCACATCATGAAAAAGGCATGCAATCTCGAGTTCTTCGATTTTTTCCCCCTTTAAATTCATCTCTTTTCCGATCTCGACGGATAGTTTTGCTACCCGAGTCGAATGCCCTAAAGTATAACGATCTCTGGCCTCTATTGCAGCGGAGAGAACTTTAACCGTTGCGACATAAGACTTTTCAAGATCCTCTGCATATTTACTTAACTCCTCTCTTTGAGTCGTTATAAGCTGGGACATTTCGTTAAAACTTTTGGTTAATCTGCCTAGCTCATCCTGAGAATAGATCTTTAATTGATTGGATTTCTTGCCATGTTTTAACCCTTCCACTCCAGAATTGAGTTCTTTTATGGGCCGTGTCAAAAATGACGAGAGAATAACGCTGCCGATTATACCCACCAAAAGAATAACTGCAAATACCAAAGCTATATTTCTCTGAGCCTGTTTTTGGGCAGCAAAAATAGTAGTCTTATTTATACTCAACACAACTTTTCCCAGATTCCTGTTCATAAAAACAACTGGACTCGTGATCTCAAAAAAATCATAAGTGTTGTCTTTTATCAATCTGATGGTAGTCCCATCACCAAAGGCTCCATAAAAATTCCCACTAAGAGGAACATAGGTTTCTCTTGCCCTATGCAGGTCGCTGTGGACAAGAATCTTATCTTGAGTATCAATAATCGCAACACTCTCCACATCCTGATTCGAGCTTTT
>JAFGMO010000099.1 GCA_016927475.1 Candidatus Aminicenantota bacterium | reverse complement strand
CTATGATTCGGGCTTCTAAATTATCCATATTTGTTAGTTGATGACAAAAACATAAACAGGAAGAAAAGAATAAGGAAAAAAAGAAGATAATTATTTTTTTTATCATCACTTTCCCCACATATAAGAATAATATATTATTATATTCATCTAGGGGAAAAATCAAACATTTTAAATTTTTCATGTCTTGGATTTTATGATTAATTCCTGTGTAAATGTTTCATTAAGAAGCGAATCATGGCTGTAAAAGAGACAAAACGCCTTGAAGTCACCGTCGATAAAAAGCACGTTATATCAATCGTGCCCACTCCCTTTTCAAAAGGGAGTCCAGGAAAACGGCAACCTTTACCATGTACATCGCCCGTTTGATTACTCAGGAGATTTCCCTTTTTTAAGGAGACACGGAGCCCCCGGGTGGCTTTTACCTGCCAAAGCAAGCTCCTAAAGATGCCTTCAGTGACGATGAAAAGGCTTAAGGTTTCGTCTTTTACGTTTATTTTTCGGCAAAAAAATTATTTGATCACGAGAAGAACCACGGATTTGGGGGGGAGTTCGGCTTCGATATTTCCCTTTTCAATCGATGCATCCTTAAAGACATCCGGTTTAACTGCCTGCGGATTATCAAATGTATTGTGGGCGTTTAGAGTTTCCGCAGTCAGCACCCATCCTGAAACCGAAAAGGTTCCTTCGAACGCCGGGGATTTTTCCCCTTCGATTTTAAGGATCACCGGCAGTGATTTTCCAGGATTGAGATTGCAGAGCGTTACATGAATGATGCCTTCTTCGTTCCGAGAAGCGGAAACGCTCAAGGCGGAAATCTCCTCATCTTTATACCTATAAACCCGGCTTTCCGCCTCTATGGGAAGCATTAAAGCATCCTGGTGGACTTTGTAAAGGTCGAAAACATGATAGGTCGGTGTCATGACCATCTTTTCCTTATCCGTCAGGATGAGGGTTTGAAGGACGTTCACCGTCTGGGCGATGTTGGCCATGCGGATCCGGTCGCAGTGCCGGTTGAAAATATTGAGCGTCAGACCTGCAACAAGGGCGTCACGCAGGGTATTCTGTTGGTAGAGAAACCCCGGATTTGTTCCCGGTTCCACCTTATACCAGGTTCCCCATTCATCGACGATCATCGCCACCCTTTTTTCCGGGTCGTAGCGGTCCATAATGGAAGCATGTTTTCCGACAAGCTCTTCGATACGACCGGCCAGCTTCATGGTCTCGAACCAGTCTCCCTCGTCGAATTTTATGGCCGAATTTTTATCCCGCCATCCTCCCGGAACCGTATAGTAGTGAAAGCTCAATCCGTTAATGGCCCGGCCGGCTTCGCGCATGAGAACTTCGGTCCAGTCGACATTTTCATCGTAGCTTCCACAGGCGATTTTGAAAACATGGTTTCCCGACCATTTTCGAACGTATGTCTGGTAACGCCTGTAAACATCGGCGTAATATTCAGGCCGCATGCTTCCTCCGCATCCCCAGTTTTCGTTCCCCACACCGAAAAAGGGAAGCTTCCAGGCTTTTTCACGGCCGTTTTTACGCCTTAAGTCGGCCATGGGGCTCTGTCCGTCAAATGTGATATACTCCACCCATTCAGCCATCTCTTGTACTGTTCCGCTTCCCACGTTGCCGCAGATGTAGGGCGCGCATCCCAACTGTTCGCAGAGGTCCATAAATTCATGCGTTCCGAAATGGTTGTTTTCGGTCACACCTCCCCAGTGGGTATTGACCATAGCTGGCCGTTTCTCCCGGGGACCGATACCGTCCTTCCAGTGATAAGTATCGGCGAAACATCCGCCGGGCCAGCGGAGGACCGGGATTTTGATCCGGTGCAGGGCCGCAACGACATCGTTTCGAATGCCCCTTGTGTTGGGAATGGAGCTGTTTTCCCCAACCCAGAACCCTTCATAGATACATCGTCCCAGGTGTTCGGAAAAATGCCCGTAGATGTTTTTGTTTATCTTGTACACACCGCTTCCAGCGAAAATAACCACCTGGACAGGACCCCCCTCTTGGATATCGGGTTTGGTGGTGCGAGTCTCTGGATAGTCGGCATATAAAGTCGTTAGGAGCGTCAGGCCTAGAACAACAGGCCATAATCTTGATGTATTAAAGCCCTCCATGTTTGACTTCCTTTCGCATAAAACTGTGTTTTCATTTTATGTCCCAAAAACAAGCTAGTCAATGTGCCTGCCTGTCTTAGAACGATATATCGGCATTCTTGAGTTCCTTCATTAGAAAACCGTGGGTACATCTTCGATAATTTGGCGCAAAATACTCCCTAAAAATTGGTTTTAAGCCCTGTTTTTTGGGGTATTTTTAGGTTAAGTGATTGCAAATAATAAAGATTCCGCGGTGCGACCCCTCTTTCTTAAGAATTCATTCCACTATTTTGAAGGTCCCCTATTTTGAAGGTTTTGAAACTTTATTTGTCACCTTACGTCTTATAAAATAGTACATCGAGCCGCTGAGATTTTTGTTTTTTGGAGAACCGCTATGATTAAAAACTACATCAAGTCGGCACTGCGCAATATTTCACGGTCTAAAGGCTACTCGTTTATCAACATTTTCGGCTTGGCCATCGGCATGTCGGTTTGTATTCTGATTCTGCTTTATGTCCGGGACGAGATGAGTTTTGATGACTTTCATCAACACGCCGACCGTATCTACAGGGTTGAGCGTGCTTACCGCATGGCCGACGGCTCGGTCCAACCCTATTTCTGCACACTGGCTCCTTCTTTTGTTCCTTTGCTCGAAGGGGAATTCGCCGAAATCGAGCACGCTGCACGCCTCTTCGGACCTCCTAATGTTCTGGTCAAAATAGGAGAAACCGGCTTCAGCGAAGAAAAGCTTTATTTCGCCGAAGACGATATTTTTGAGATATTTACGATTCCCCTCCTTAAAGGAGACACCAAAACCGCTCTCAAGGAGCCCTACAGCATCGTTCTCTCCCGCACCATGGCCGATAAATATTTTAAAGATAAAGATCCCATGGGAAAAGAGATGCTTCTGGACAACAGGTTTCTGGTCAAGGTTACAGGTGTTATGGAAGACACTCCGGCCAATTCCCACATTCATATGAATTTCCTCGTTTCCTACATTTCGCTGAAAGGCCTTCAGGGACAGGGTGACGGCGACTATTTCCTCGGTACACGCAATTTTACGGATAACGTCACGCTCGTTTACGTCCGGCTTGCCGAAAACACAACCCCCGAATCCATTCAGCCCCGGGTTCCCGAATTCCTGGACAAGCACATTCCCGCAAGAGAGAACCGGGAGGGAGAACTGGTCAAAACGAGTGAGCAAGTTTTTTTCCATTTTCGCAAGGTCCCCGGCATCCATCTTCTTTCTCATCTGACAAAAGAAGTCGAACCGAACAGCGATATACGTTATGTTCTCATTTTTTCAGCCATAGCGGCTTTTATCCTGATTATCGCCTGCATCAATTTTATGAATCTCAGCACGGCCCGGGCCTCCAAGAGAGCCAAAGAGGTCGGGCTTCGAAAAGTCGTCGGCGCCGACAGAAAGATTTTATCTCTCCAGTTTCTTGGGGAATCTTTTCTTGTCTGTTTTTTTGCCGTTATCGCGGCCCTGGGTTTGGTTTTGCTGGTCCTTCCCGCGTTCCGGTCTTTCTCAGGCCACGCCATTTTCCTGCATGATGTCTTTTCCCCGGCCGGACTGCTTATCCTCGGCGGCGTCCTTTTTGTTTCCGGTATCGCCGCCGGCCTTTATCCGGCTTTTTATCTCTCCTCTTTTCGTCCCGTGACTATCCTTAAGGGAGAGATGACCGGAGGAAAAAAGGGTCGGCTTACTCGGAAATTCCTTGTTGTTTTCCAGTTCTCCATCACTATCGCCCTCATTTTTTCCGTTTTTGTCGTCAACAAGCAGATGTCGTATCTTCAAAATACGGACGTCGGTTATGACAGGGAAAACATCGTTCTCATACCCGCCGACAATGAAGTCATCACACGCTGGGAAACCCTCAAACAGGAACTGCTGAAAAATCCCAAGATTTTAAGTGCATGCCTATCAAAAAGAGCGCCTACCGGCCGACTTCTCGATGCCCCCGGATTCGGAATCGAAATCAACGGTGAGCGAATTGTGAGTCCGTTCGATATGCCCCACAACCGTGTTTCCCATGATTTTTTCAAAACATACGGCATGAAAATCATCGCCGGACGGGACTTCTCCGTAGAACATGCTGACGACACCATGAAGGCTTACATTCTCAATGAAACCGCTGTTCGCCGGTTGGGCATCAAAGATCCGAAGGATGTGATCGGCGCTCCTTTCCGTGCTTTAGGAGGAGGGCAGGGATATGTTGTCGGTGTTGCTAAAGACTTTAACTATGAATCCATGCGCGACCAGATCAAGCCGATCGTTACCTATGTCCTTCCCCAGCAGGCCAACACGCTTTCCCTGCGGCTGGTCAAGGGAAACATACGGCAAACTCTCAATGAGGTCAAAGATATCTGGTCCCGATTCCGTTCGGGTTATCCCCTTCAGTTCACATTCCTTAATGAGCGTTTGAACCAGCTCTACCGCAACGAAGAGCGAATGCTGGCGATGTTCGGGTATTTCAGCCTACTGGCCATCATCATCGGCTGCCTGGGATTGTTCGGTTTGGCCTCCTTCACCGCGGAACAGCGGACCAAAGAGATCGGTGTGCGTAAAACACTCGGTGCCTCGGCGTCGAACATTGTCAGGCTTCTCTCCATGGAGTTTGCCAAGTGGGTCGTGTTGGCCAATATCATTGCCTGGCCTTTGGCCTATTGGGCCATGACAAGCTGGCTCGGAAACTTCGCCTACAAGACAGAAATTGGTGTTATGCCTTTTGTCATATCTGCCGGACTTGCTCTAGCCGTAGCCGTTTTTACCGTCATCTATCAATCGATCAAAGCCGCTTCGACCGATCCCGTGACAGCGCTACGCTATGAGTAAAGATTAAGCAAAAGATTAAGCAAAAGCGTGATTTTTTATCGAGAAAAGAGGAAAACTTAACGTCCTGGTTTGGTATGTTTTACAAATTTTCAAACTTCTTCCTTCCTTTGTTATCAAACAAGTGTCATGGAGTATGACCATGATCAAAAATTATTTAAAAACAGCTCTTCGTAATATCAAAAAGCACAAGGCATATTCCGTTATCAACATCGCCGGCCTGGCCGTCGGCATGGCTTGCTGCATGTTGATAATTCTTTTTGTTCGCGATGAGTTGAGCTATGACCGCTATCATGAAAAAGCGGAACGGATTTACAGGCTGGTCGACGCTTTTGATATGAGCGGCGGCCTCAGCAGGTATTTTGCTCTCTCATCGGCTCCTTTTGCTCCGGCGCTTATTAAAGAATTTCCCGAGGTTGAAGATGCCGTGCGCCTTATTCCGGGAAGAAGGCGTTTGGTGGCTTATGGCGAAAACAAGCATTATGAAGACAATCTTTTTTTCGCCGATGCATCTTTATTTCATATATTTACTTTTCCCCTGCTGAAAGGGGATGCTCAAACCGCTCTCAAATCCCCTCATACCATTGTCATTTCTGAAAAAACAGCCCGTAAATATTTCGGATCCGAAGACCCCATGGACAAAGTCCTTCAGGTCAACGAACAAGATTATGTCGTAACGGGCGTTATGGAAAACATGCCGGAAAATTCTCATTTTCAGGCGGACATTTTTACGTCTATGGCCACGCTGGAAAAAATACCCTCCCTTCAAGAGAACTATTTTCAAAGCTGGGCCAGGCATGAATTTTACACCTATCTCCTGCTTCAGGAAGGATTCGATTTTAAAGTACTTGAATCCAAACTGCCTGGATTCATAGACCGGCACGCCGCAGCCCAAATTCAAAAAATTCTGGGAAGCACCCTTTCTTCCAAGCTGCAGCCCCTTACCAGTATCCACCTTTATTCCGAAAGGCAGTATGAGGTCGCCCCCAACGGGGACATAAAGAATGTGAAGATTTTCAGTCTTATCGCCTTATTCATTCTTCTTCTTGCCTGTATCAATTACATGAATCTGGCGACGGCCCGGTCGGTAAAACGCTCCAGGGAAGTAGGCCTTCGAAAAGTCGTCGGTGCCGGCCGGTCGCAGATCGCCAAACAGTTTCTCGGAGAATCGTTGTTTTTTACTTTTTTCGCCCTTTTCCTGGCCTTGATTTTTTTTCTTATAGCCCTTCCTTTTTTCAACGGTCTGACCGGCAAACATATGACGGCTCACCGATTGTCCGATCCTTATCTTCTGACAGGCATGGCCGTCATTCTGCTATTTGTCGGATTGGCGTCGGGAAGTTATCCGGCTTTTTTCATCTCCCGGTTTCAACCCGTCCACGCCCTGAAAAGTTCCCCTTTTAAGGCGTCAACAAATAAGTTTTTGCGTAAAGGACTTGTTATTTTGCAGTTCTGTATATCGATCGGTCTTATCATCTCCACATTGGTTGTTTTCAAACAGCTTGATTTTCTGAGGAATAAAAAATTAGGTTTCGATAAGGAGCATGTTGTCGTTATCCCCATCAGATCGGGAAAACTCCGAACAAATTATGAATCCGTCAAGGCCGAGCTCCTCAGGAATCCGGACATCACCAACGCGACCATCAGTATCGGTGTCCCTGGAGGAATTGTGGCCGGAGACGCCATCCAACTGGTTACGGATGAAGGGAAAAAAACACTGACCGTAAGGATGATTTACACCGACCATGATTTTATCAAAACCATGGGGATGGAAATCGTCAAGGGAAGAAACTTTTCTAAAGAAAAGATGACGGATACCAACAGCGCTTTTATCATCAATGAAGCGGCAGTTCAAGAGCTCAACCTGGCATCCCCCCTGGAAACCCGCTTTGAATGGGGGGACAAAAAAGGAAAGGTCATCGGTGTAGTCAAAGATTTTCAGTTCCGGTCCCTCAGGGAAAAAATCGACCCTCTTATCATTCATATCTGGCCTCATAATACCTTTGTTTTTGCCGTGAGAATCCGGCCCGAAAACATACAGCAGACACTGGCTTTCATCGAAAATAAATGGCGGGAGCTGGACCCGGCCCATCCTTTTGAATATTCTTTTCTGGATGATACTTTTGAGAAAATCTACCGTAATGAAGAAAAACTCGGCAGGATTTTCGGGATTTTTTCCATGCTGGCCATCTTCATCGGTTGTTTGGGGCTTTTCGGTCTGGCCTTGTTTATGGTCGAGCAGCGGACCAAAGAGATCGGGATCAGAAAAGTCCTCGGCGCGCCTTCCGGGAATCTGTTTTTTCACTTGTCGAAGGAATTTGTTTTATTGGTGCTTGTGGCCAATATTTTCGCCTGGCCCATAACTTATTTTCTAATGCGGCGCTGGCTTCAGAATTTCGCTTACCGTGTTGGTATTTCCCCCTGGATTTTTTTGCTGTCCGCCGCTGTCGCTTTCGGTATATCGTTTCTAACAGTAAGCTTTCAGGCCGTGAAAGCGGCATCAGCCAATCCCGTTGATTCCTTAAGGTATGAATAAGGGGTCAAGTCTTTGCTTGACCCTGACTGATTGCTTGCATATCCTGTCTTTGTCCATGAGAAAGCGAGGATATGTCATGAAACCTAAAACTTCAGCTTCAATAGGCATACTTATTTTCCTTTTTCTTTTGGATACATCTATTATGGGAAAAATCAGGAAAACATCAGGTCTTGTTTTGTCCTCTCAAAAAAATGTATGGCTGGTTCAGGAAAGCGGGTCAACCGCCAGCCTTCGGGGTGTTTGTGCCGTCAGTGACCGTGTGGCCTGGGCCTCCGGAAGCGGGGGGACGTTTCTAAGGACAACCGACGGCGGAGAGCACTGGACTTCTGTCCAAATCAACGAGGCGGCGGATTCCGATTTCAGGGATATCGAAGCTTTTGACAGTAAAAACGCCCTGTTGCTTGCCGCAGGGAAACCCGCCCGCATTTATAAAACAACAAACGGCGGCCTTAACTGGAAAGAAGTCTATCATAACGACAGCGAAGGGATATTTCTCGATGCTTTTGCATTTTTCGATGAAAAAAACGGCATCGCCGTCGGCGATCCTATGGAAGGCCGTTTTTTTGTCCTTCAAACTTCGGATGGAGGCTTAACCTGGAAAAGGATTCCTGCTTCCAATATTCCCGTTTCGCTTCCGGGAGAAGCCTGTTTTGCCGCCAGCGGAACCTGTCTGACCGTCCAGGGATCTCAAATTGCCTGTTTTTGTACAGGAGGAGCAGTTTCACGGGTTTTTTACTCCAAAAACGGCGGTTGGACCTGGAATGTCACTTTATCTCCTCTAGGAGACCAGAGCGCATCAAGCGGTGGTTTTTCCATTGCTTTTGATCATGCCGGGAAAAACGCTGTTATTGTCGGCGGAGATTACAGAAAAGAAACCGCGGTTTTCAAAAACGCCGCTTTATCCCTTGACGGCGGACGAAGCTGGATTCTTGTTGAAGAGCATCCTCCTGCGGGATTCAGAGAATGCGTGGTTCTTGTTCCCGGAATAAAAAGCACCACATTCGTATCCGTAGGTCCATCGGGCTCTGACGTTTCAACGGACGGCGGTCAAAATTGGAATCCATTGGATGGTCCTACAGGGATTCATGCGCTGAGCATATGTAAAACCGAACCCGTTGGTTGGGCCGTTGGAAAGAACGGTCTTATGGCCAAATTTATTTTTTACAAAAAACTTTAAACTTGAATTTTCATAAAAAATGGACCGTGACACGGTCACGGTTCTTGTCGATTCATTTGTTTGTGAATATCAAAGTTTTTTTTGTGATTTTTTTAAGCTTGATTGTTAGTCCACATCGTGGTAGTAATAAATTAAGGGAGAAGTCGGCACATTCAAGGTGAAGAAAAAGATATGATGCTTTTTTTCAATGTTTACGTGTCAATATGAGAAAAAACGAAACTATTCCCCAGTTGGATTATCCTGTATTCACCCTTGATCAACGTGAGCTGCTTCCCGCAGGGGCTTTTCTTTCCGACGATGTCATGCGGAAAGTGATTACAAGTAATGAAGATCCCCCCTATGAAGAAACATCTTTCTTGGAATACGGAAACGTCAAAAAAGACCTTTTTGAGATTTTCAACAACCATCCGTATGATACCTTGTTCAAAACTCCGGAGAAAACGATTGCCCTGGATATGCTCCGGGAAATCCGTTTCATAGCGCCCATTCTGAAATTTCTCGATTACTTCAAGGAACATGATTTATACACCTACCGTCATACCCTGGCCGTGTTCGCCCTTTCCGCAATTTTGGCTTATGATCTTTTTGGAAGATCCGAAGACTGGATCGATGAAGCGATGGCGGGAACCATTCATGACTTCGGTAAGATATGTGTTCCTCTCGATATTTTAAGAGAGACCAATCCCCTTTCACGAACGGACCGAAAAATTCTCGAACACCACAGCTTGGCCGGTTATGTTCTCCTGAGTTATTATATGAGAAATCACAGGAGTTTTGCCGCCAAGGTAGCCAAAAAACATCATGAGCGTAAAGACGGATCAGGATATCCGTTGGGAATCCTCCAAAATGACAAAATGGTCGAAATTGTTGCCGCAAGTGATGTTTATGACGCTCTCCTCTCTCCACGTCCCTATCGTCCGAAGGGCTTTGACAACAGGACCGCCCTGGAGGAAATGACGATTATGGCCTTAGACGGAAAACTGAGCTGGGAGCTTGTCCAGGTTCTCGTTTCGCATAACCGTGAACAAAGGCCCTCCTATCTTGAATGCGATATTTCCAGGGAAAGACGGGGGCGCTCCCCTGAAAAAAACAACTACGGTGTCTATAAGAATGAGACTGAATAATCACCTGCATTATTAATAAATATATCGTCTTGCTCCCCTGAACCGTTCACGGTAGTAAGGATTGTTGAGAGAGTTGATGCGGATGGTTTTATTCCTGGACGGGGCATGGATAAAACGGCCCCCTTCAAGGTAGATTCCGACATGCGAGATCCCTTTACCTGGGTACATCTCAAAAAAAACAAGATCGCCGGGTAAAAGTTGTGCTGTGGAAACCGGCATTCCTTTATCATATTGAGCACGTGACGTCCTGGGAAGAGATAAGCCGTTCAGACGGTATACGGCCGCCGCCAATCCGCTGCAGTCGAATCCCTCCTCGATCGAATCTCCACCCCAGCAGTATGGAAGGCCCTGATACTGTCTCGCTGTTTCAACGAGGCCGGTTCTCAATGTATCTTTATTGCTGCGCGTAATTTTTTTTGTTGCTGAAATCTGAGGATTGACAATATAAAAATCTTCGATGATCTTTTGAGACTTCAAGTTTTGGGCTTCTATTTCGGCTTCTTTTCTTAAAGAAAATTCACCAAAACGGACTTTAAAAAGTCCCGTCATGTGACGAAAATAATATGCGTCGATTCCTTCCTCCCGAAGGGAATTCATCAAACGAAGGGCGTTATCGACTTCTGAAAACGCCCCTACCTGGATGGTGTAGCCAACCATATTGAGGTTTTTCTCCAAAGGCAAAACTTCAGAAGAAGACGTCACGGCGACCGGTTTTCGGCATCCAGGCACTGCCATAAGAATGGCACCCGCTGTTAGGATCAAAATCCCCCATTTTTTTATCATCAGGAAGCAAGGAAAGCTTCCGTCTTTTTTTTTAATAAAACGTCTGGAGAAAAAAAACACCTTCAACGGAACCGCCGCAGCACCATTTTTTTCATTGTTATTATGACCCAAACAATCAAAAGGGTCAAAACATGATCAAAGTCTTTTCCTAAAGATCATTATTTTTCGCGGTTGTTTGCATAGACATTCAAAGACAAACATGATACGTTTTAAAATCCACAGTGACGGTCAACAGGAATCAAACATGGGTTGGCTTCATGACAGGTTCATCTTTTCGTGTCACCTATGAACAAACTCCATAAAATAATAAAACGACGTTCTTTTCTTAAAAAAATAGGGCTGATTTCAGCCTCGTTTCCCCTGGCATCCCTTCCCTTGAGCGAAGGATGCCGCAGGAAAGAAAAACCTCCGAATATCATCTTGATTTTTACCGATGACCAGGGCTACGCCGATGTGGGCTGTTTTGGAGCAAAAGGATTTTCCACTCCCAACCTTGACCGTATGGCTGAGGAAGGCAAACGTTTTACCCAGTTTTATGTCTCTCAGGCAGTATGCAGCGCTTCCCGCGCCTCTCTTCTTACCGGTTGCTACAGCGAACGGGTCGGAATCCAGGGAGCCCTTTCGCCGTGGTCCCGGACAGGTCTCAATACGGAAGAAGAAACCATCGCCAAAATCCTAAAGCGTAAAGGATACGCCACAGCCTGTTTTGGGAAGTGGCACCTTGGTCATGAGCTGCCGTTCCTTCCCCTTCAGAACGGATTTGACGAATACCTGGGCCTGCCCTATTCCAATGATATGTGGCCCGTGGGGTATGACGGAAAACCTGTGACAAAAGGGAGGAAGCTTTTTTACCCACTTTTGTCCCTTATCGACGGAAATCAAAAAACAGCCGAAATACGAACCCTCGAAGACCAAGCATCTCTGACAACACTCTACACGGAAAGAGCCGTACGATTTATTGAAAAAAACAAAAAGCATCCCTTTTTCTTATATCTTCCCCACTCCATGCCCCATGTTCCTCTGGCTGTCTCCAATTTATTTAAGGGAAAAAGCCCAAAGGGCCTTTATGGGGATGTCATTATGGAAATCGATTGGTCGGCCGGCCAAATACTAGATACCCTTAAACGGCTTGGCCTCGAGAAAAATACGCTGGTCATTTTCACCAGTGACAACGGTCCCTGGCTGAATTTTGGCGAACATGCCGGATCTGCAAACCCTCTACGCGAGGGAAAAGGGACAGCCTGGGAAGGCGGAGTCCGGGTTCCCTGTATCATGCGTTGGCCTTCCTTTATTCCGCCGTCAACGGTCTGTAACCTTCCCGCCGCCACCATTGACCTTCTTCCGACGATCGCAGCCGTCACCGGGGCACCCCTTCCCCAGAAGAAGATTGACGGCGTAAACATCCTGCCCCTTCTTGAAGGAAAGACGGAAATTTCTCCTCGTGATTCCTATTATTACTATTACAATGCCGGGCTGCGGGCCGTACGCCGGGGAAAATGGAAGCTTGTTTTTCCCCATATTTCACGGTCTTATGAGGAAGTTGAACCCGGACAAGGAGGATATCCCGGAGGCTATACTTTTCCTACATGGGAGATGGGATTGTATGACCTCATCCGGGATCCGGCAGAGAGAAATAATCTGGCTTCGGAACATCCGGAAATAATCCAGGACCTCAATAAGCTTGCTGAGAAAGCCCGCCGCGAATTGGGAGATGCCCTGACGGGATGTAATGGATCGGAAGTCAGGCCCCCCGGAAGAATCTACGGAAACCGGCCCCGTTCCATGAATAACTTGGCTTCAGGGAAAAAAATTTTTCTGAAGCCGGATCCCAATCCTAATTACTCTAAAGGAGGTGCATCCTCATTGATCGACGGGCTTCTAGGCAGTGAGGACCATCGGGATGAACGATGGCTGGGATTCGAAAAAAATGGTTTTGATGCCGTGATTGATCTGGGAACGGAACATTCTTTTCAAGAAATTTCATGCGGTTGTCTTCAGAACCAGGTTTCATGGATTTTTTTCCCGGCAGAAATTCAATTTTTCACTTCAACGGACGGCATTCATTACGACCAGGTCGGCCGTTTGACGCACACGCCTGAATTAAATCCCATTCCTGAAACACGAGATTTTAGGGTTTTTTTCCCTCCGGTTTACGCCCGCTGGATAAAAGTCAAGGTCAAAAACATAGGGTTTTGCCCCATCTGGCATCCCGGGGCGGGCGGTGAAGCCTGGGTATTTGCGGATGAGATCATCATCCGCTAGCCTGCACAATTCATCTATCCGGCTATGAACAACACAAGAATACGTGTTATTCAAAACTTAACGAATGAGGGCATTGAACAAAAGTTTAAACGTACCGTGTGTCTGGCAGCGATTCTGGGCATGAAATCCAATGAGAACAACCTTTCCTTTTTCGTGCTTGGCGGTGATCATCGCCGGCATGCCGGAAAGATGCTCCTCTCCTATCAACCAACCGCTTTGAAGGAGGTCCTTATCTTTGTAACGGACGATGGTTTTGTAATCCTCATTATTTTCTCCAGGCGTTACGGAAAAAACCGGACTTGACCGGAAAAGGACCAATCCCTCCGCCGGCATTCCATAAGCCAGGGGGTGTGTGTTGTCAAAGGAAACCCTGATCGTCGATCCCGGACAGAAAAACTCCTTGGAATCGAGTCGATCTGTGGTATCCCTTACACTCAGCCCGAACTTGTCGATAGCCAAAAGGCAGGCTTCTCCGAAGGTCACTAGCGTGCCGCCTTCTTTGACGAAGGTTTTTAAGGATTTCATTCCATCTTCCCCTATACCGCTACGATATTCCTCCGGAACAGAGGATATATACCGGCGATACCTGGGAGGAATCTCTCCCAATATCATACCGGGAGAATCATCCGGCAGGATGATCACGTCATACTTTTTTATCAAGCCTCCCTTTTTGATCTCATCATCCATAATCGACGTATAAGGGAACTCGAACATTTCAAGGAGAAGACGTGTCCACCCTTCGTCCATGTTCCCGCCGTAATAACGCTGGTACATGGCCGTACGCATGCGCTCGACTTTATGGGTGTTTTCAGAGGGGGTTTTTTCGAGACTTAAGAAATGAACTCCCGTTTTTTGGGCGGCCTCCATAAGCGCATCCTCATGGCCCCCGTTGACGATAAAATCCCCGGGATTCAGGCCGGTTGACTGTTTATCAACACGTTTTATCTCCAGCCCTTTATCGAGCAGGATATTAACGGCTTGGAAAGCGGCGTTCAGGCGGCCGTCGATAAGGTAGGCTGCCTTCCCGGCTTCTACCTTTCCGGCGGGAGGTATCATCTCTTCAAGAATACGGAAATCTCCGCTAACGGTTATGTCAACGGGATCCACTCGGACGCCCATAAATTCACTCATGGTATGGGTGGCCAAGTCATAAGGACGCAGGGGCGTTCCATCCGCTGCTCTGGTCCAGGTGTTATCGGCATAGAACGTCCGGCCGAGGAGGTTTCTGATAAGGCCCATCTTCGGTTGTGCCAGGGAAATGACAAACGAGCCCTCATCATACATTCTTTCTTCGATGGAAAAATCTTCTAAAGCTTGCTTGATCTCTATACCGGACTGCCACAAAGTGTTGATCATCTTGACCGCAGTTAAAAAGTCATGCTGTTTTTGGGGAATGATGTAGGCTTTTGGACGGCCTTCGGCTCCCCGTTCAGTCTGTCTTTTGGCCTTGAGATAAGCATTCCAGAGGACGGTATCCTTATGGCGGGCCGCGATGTCAAGAAGCGCCCAAGCGGCAATCTTTTTCTGTTCGACGATATCCCGGAGCTTCCACCATCCCCCCGGCCAGGGATGCGGAAAGGAGGACTGGGCTTCGTATTTGGGAAACTGACGGGAACCTCCCTGGAGCTGTTCGGGATGGATATAGAGGGGGCTTGCCAACCGGACACTTGCGGATTCAGTAAGCATGCCGGCGATATTATGGAAGGGAGTAATCCAGTGCCAGCCGAAGTGGCCCCATCCGGGAAACATGGCGTCATTGATAATCCCGGTTTTTCCCTCTTCCTCCAGCTTATAAGCAATGTGGGCTCCGTACCAGCTTATCTCCCGCCAAATGAGCGGATCGGCGTAGGGGCGTATGGGATCGCAGTAAGGCGGGACATAAAGACGGGCACCATAGCTTCCCATTTGGTGATGGTCGATATAAGCCTGGGGCGGCCATTCGCGGTAGATAATCTCGGCCGCGTAAACCGATTCGGTCAAATTCAGATAGTCTCCATCCCGGTTATTGTCGTGGCCGGCGTACTTATGGTACAGCCAAGGCAGTCCGGTGCCTTCATCCTTCGTGCCCACGGTTTTCCTATACCAATCGGTGACCATAATCTGGCCATCCGGATTAAAGCTGGGAATCATAACAAAAATGACGTTATCCAGAATACGCAGAGTTTCCTCATCCTTCCGGGAAACAAGGTCATAAGTCAGTTCCGGCGCCATCTGTGTACCGCCGATTTCAGTGGCGTGAAGGCTCATGGACTGGCAAATGACAGCCTTCCCCTTAGACACAAACTCCTTGACCGCTGCTTCAGGAATACCCCTCGGATCGCTGATCTTGGCGTTCATTTCTTGAAAACGTGCGAGGCCGGCCAAATTATCCCTGGAAGAAACAAAAACCACGAGAAAAGGATGGCCCATGGTTGACGGTCCCATATCGACAACTTTAAGCTCGCCGCTTTCTTTCTCCAAAAGATAAAAATAATCAACGATCTTGTCCCAACGAGCCATTTTCCGGTCGCTCCCGAGCTGAAAGCCGAAAAAATCCTCAGGGGACGTGATCTTGTCCTGGGCCCAGGTTTCAGAGACCGCCATCCCCCAGAGAAAAACAAAAAGTGCCGTTAAAAGGAATAGACGATGGTATTTGTTTTTAAGTTTCATAAATATCCTCCATTAACCGGGATTAGCCTTGATATCAGGCGCAAAACAAGGGATGAAAAAAAGAGCCTGGAAGGTTTCACCCCTTTACATTATCCCGGAAAGGGGGACCATTTCAAGAGACGTTTCGTTATTTTTTATCTTTTTTTCGAATGAGTTCCAAAACATAGTTCAGCATCGTGTCCTTTTTGGCTAAAAGGTCCCCGATAGTGGGCGTGAAGGGAAATTCGGGTATAATTCCCCTGTCGGGATAGGGATATCCGGATACGGCCATAACATACCTGACCATGGGAATCCTCACCCTCATTTTTGAGTGGGGCAGAGTCAAAACAGGCATAATTCCGGAAGTATTGCCGTAATAACCGGCGCCGCACTCTTCACCGATAAAAACGGCTCTATTTTGGTAATGCATAATGGATGTGGTCTCTCCGGAACCTGAAAAACTGTTGCCATTGATCATAACATAGACTTTTCCGGCAAAATGAGGGTTGAGAGGTTTCTGCAGGCCCAGGTTCGGGTGAAATTGAAGTTCATACCATCCTTGTTCGCTAGGCTTCAGCCGTTTTTCGAGCATTTGTTCCAGGTTGGGAGTATCCGTGTACTTAAGGAAAGAAAAATTTTTATTGCTGACCCGAAGGTAATAATAATACAGGTATGGCTCCGGAATCAGGTAGGAGCAGAGAAGTTTGCCGTAGAGGTCGGCCCCGCCCCCATTGTCCCTAAGGTCGATAATCAGGTTTTGAATTCCCTTCTCCGAAAGGGCGTTAAATGCTTTTTTAAGATAAAGCGGAAAAATGACTTTTTCCCTTCGGTAAGCGCCGTCTGAAAAAGTGCGAATCGTCAGGATGGCTGTCTTGTCTTGGTAGTTGAGTTCTATCGGCGGAAGATCCTCATAGATCTCCGGATACCTTTCTCTGCTGACCTGATCAAGTTCTTTTTTGGTCAAACCCTTGACTTTGAAGTCTTTATTCAGGCCGTCTTCCGGGGAAAGATAAGATATCATGAAATCCGTTTTTTGACCGAACAAGGCATAAAACAGTCTTCCAAACAAGATGGTTCTCTCCAACCTGCGGTGCCGCGAGGTTTTGATGTGTCCGTCCCCGGGAACAAAAGCCGTCATATCGCCAAGAATATCGAATATTTTCCTGCCGTTGATATAAAGTATTCGTCCCCCTGGTTTGATATCTTGTTTTTCGCTGTAATTCCTGAATAGATAGACCCTGTTGTGAATAATGCGAAGAGCGAACGGCAGCAGAATCGGCTGTTCGGCAAGATATTCGTCATAGGATTTGGAAAAAGATATACTTGTATGCCCGTCGTTGATGGCGGCGATTAAATATGCTAAATAATGGAAAAATTCCAGCTCCGTAAGCGGACGGTTTATCTGTTTAAAGATCCTCTCAAATTGAGCATCCATCTCTTCTTTAGGAGCATATTGATAGAGGCCGGCATGCCCTTCTTCCAATGCCGTGCGAAAGATGCAAAAATCTTCCTGAAGTAGTTCGACTGGGATTTTTTTCTCAGGATCAAAGACTTCCTCGGGCAGGACAATCCTTGTCAAACCCAAAAAAAGAAAAACAGCAAGTTTTAGAATGAATGTTTTTCGTTTTTTAACCATCATTTTTTTTCAATTCTCCCTGCTGTTGAGAAGGAAAAAATAAACTTACGGCAGGATTGAGAAAAAAGGAAACGATCATGCCGATCGTTCCGGCCTGCGGCGACGGCAGGCCTGTTACAAACAAAACCAAACATGTCCCCAGCCCGAGAACAGCGGAAGAAACGGCTCCGGCTTTGTTCATCTTCCGGCTGAATAAACCCCAGAAAAAGGGTCCCAGGAAGGACGAACCGATGGCTCCCCATGAAATTCCCAAGATGCTGACGATGGTTGCCGGTTTGAAATAGGCAATAACCACGGATATGAGGACAAAAATCCCGCTGAGAATACGCATCATCAAGGTCAGCCTTCGGTCACTCACATTTTTATTAACAAAACCGGCATAAAAATCCTTAGCGATGGACGAGCTGGAAACGAGAACCAGAGCAGCCAGCGTCGACATGGATGCCGCCAAAATCAGAAGGAGGATGACCACGGAAAGGGATGATGGAATGACCTGGGCGACGAATTCAGGCATGATGGCGTCAAAGACGGGTTTTCCGTTGCTGAATGCCCCGGGAGTGTTTTCAGGGGATAAAAAAATCCGCGTCACCGCTCCTGTAAAATAAGCGACACCCACGATAAGAACGGCAAAAACCGTCGAGGCGACCATACCGATTCTAATGGCCTTTTTGTCTCGTATGGCATAAAATTTTTGGACAAGTTGAGGCATGCCGAAGGGAGCGACACTTGTTAGAAAAACCAGGCTGAAAAGCGGCCACCATCCCGGAGGTCCGACCCAATCCGTTAAAGCAGGATCTATTCCGTTTAGATGCGACGTCATCCTTTCCAGCCCTCCCCCGGCATTTAGCGTACTCGTGAAAAGAACGACAACACCGGCGCACATGATGATGCCGAAAAAAACATCGATCATCGTCATAGCTTTATAACCGCCCAGGACAAGGTATAGAGCCGTGAAAAAACCCATAAAAACCAAGGCGAGACTGTAATTAATACCGAAATTTGCCTTAAAAAGGTATGACAATCCGATGAATACGGCAGCGGAATAAGGGACGAGAAAAATAAATATGGCCGCAGAAGTGAACATTTTGAGAAAGGGACTCGAATATCTTTTTTCGAAAAATTCGGCCATGGTATGGATGTCATACTCCAATGACATCTTCCGGATACGCGGTCCCATCAACCACCAGACGACAAGAACACCCAGCAGAGCGTTTCCCACAGCGATCCAAAGGCCTGAGTAGCCAAACCCCCACCCGATCTTACCGGCGAATCCGATAAAAAGAACCGCCGAAAAATAAGCCGTTCCGTAGGTAAAGGCCGTCATCCAGGGACCGACCTTTCTGCCGGCTAAAAAATAATCGACAAAAGACCGTGTTTTTCTCAACCCCAGGATCCCGATCACCAGGATCGTTACGGCATAAAGACTTATGACAAGAATCTTTATAGGCATTCTCCCTCCCACCTATACATGAGCTCAAGGCGAAACCAAGAGTAGCTGTCAGCGCCCGGCCGGTAATAACTGCCCGGGAAAAAAACTTCCCAAAGGATATGTCCCGTCAAACCTTTGGCCAATGCCAGGTTTAGCTTTGAAATGAAAAGGTCTCCCCGGTTTTTTCCACTGCCTCCCGGAAAGCCCAATGTGGGTAAAGAGGCCCGCGGGGCAATCAAGTGATAATAAAAAAGGTCCAGTGCAGCCGGACGGCCGATGTTATAACGAATGGATCCGTACAAGGAGGCCAAGTTGCTCCAGAAGGCGACCTTTCCTGCATATTCAGGAATAAGGGTGTAGATATAAGATTCGCTCCACTTCGGCCAACGGCTGAATAGCGGATCCCAACCTTCCATATCGGGCGTTTGCGGGTCGTCTCCCGATAGGCAAATACCGCCTATTGTCATCACCGATGGAATGGGAGGTTTACCCCTAAGGGAATAATCGAGATGTACATATCCTCCGAAAGCCATCCGGCCGAACTCTCCGTAGGTTCCCGTTTGAATGGCCGCTTCACCGGTTAGCTGAAGATTATCATTCAAGGAATAGGATGGTCGAAAACCGAACGTATTGATGCCTGATCCGACGGAAGAAGAACCGGCTCTCCTAATATTTTTACGAATGAAGTAAGTATCCAGGTCCATATTCCTGAATTTTCCGGTGTAGTAAAGGGTTATCCCCTCTTCCGGTTGTTCTATTAAAGCCTGGTCCTGGCTATTGATAACGGGAAGCCAGGTGTCTTTTTCCGGCTGGTAGGCATAGAAAAAAATCAGGTTATGTCCTTCTTTAATATTCATGTCCAGGCGGGCGGCATTGAAGTATATCGAACGCGAACCATCCAGAGGATGCCCATCCATGACGACGAATCCTTCGCCCAGCATAATGTTTTGGCGTCCCAGGGTAAAAATCAGGGGAAGCCCCCCGGGTTTTTTCCAGATGGCGGTCAGGTTGTCGACAAATAATTCGTTAAGACTAAATTCACGGTCCGAGGGAATAAAATAAATTCGGAACTCATTGGTCAGTTTAAGATTGAATTCCCAGTTGAGATGCGGCTGCCAGGACAGGGCGATGCTTGTCCGGTGGCGGGTGAAAGTCGAGTCGCTTTTTTTTGTTTTGTCCAGATGAATGGCGTTGTCCCAGGAAACAAAGCGGGTTCTGTGGATAAAGGAAAAACGGAAAGCCGTCTTTTCCTCACTGTTCTTGGTATTTTCTGCCTTAAGAAGAGATGCAGAGAAAAGGCATCCTACAAAAAAAAATGTAATAAAAAGAATTTTGGATTTTTTGTTTTTATTAAACAATGCTTACTCACAATGTGGTTGAGTTTGTTTAGAAAAGCAAAGATACTTCAACCCCAAAAGGATGTCAATTATTATGACAAAATATATGTCGGCAAAAAACGTGAAGCTTTAAGAGATAGAATTTAGATCTTAATTTTTGAGAATCCAAAGAATTTTTTTACCCGCGTGGTGGCTGAATCTATAACGGAATAAAAAGTCGGAAGGATAATCAGAGTGAAAAAGGTGGAAGTGGTCAATCCTCCGATGATGGCGATGGATATCGGAGCCCACATCTGGGAGCGCCTTCCAACCGCCGGGAAGTACTTGGGAAGGAGAAAGGGAAGGGCTAAGGGAAGAACCCCGAATATTGTCGTTATGGCTGTCATGATAATGGGTCTCATTCGGTCTTTTCCTCCCTGAACGATCGCTGCGTTTTTTTCCATCCCGGATTTTCTCAAGGTTCGGATATGATCGATGAGGATGATTCCATTGTTGACGACGATACCGAACAGCGTGAGCAGGCCAAGGTAGGATGTCGTATTGAGGGTGATGTTGGTAAGAGAGAAAAAAACGGCCACACCGAACAAGGCCAGGGGAACAGTCAAAAGAATGGTGAATGGATGGGTGAACGATTCAAAAAGAGAGGACATAATGATGTATATAAAGATCAAGGCCAGAATGATGGCCATGTTCGATTCTCCTTGAGATTCGCGGAATCTTCTCCATCCCGCACCCAGGCTCCAGGAGTATCCTTCCGGCAATGATACGGTTTCCATAACCTTCTGAACCGCCTCTGAAATGCCCATGTAGCCCTGGGATTTTGTGTTTAGCCTGATGATCAATTTGGATTTTTTGTTTTCCTTTCGAATCGAGCTGGAACCCATCCGGTAAGAAAACGTGGAGATGGCGGATAAAGGTATCTGTTTCGATTGTGTTCGAAGGCTGAGATTTCTCAAGTCTGTTTCTGAAAATCCTTCACGGCCTTGAATCTTGAGAATAATATCGATCTCCCTGTTTTCCGTCTTAAATTTTCCGATGGGGCGTTCGGAAATGGAGGACGAGATCGTCTGAGCGATCAACCGGCTGTTCACTCCTGAGCTTTCGGCTTTTTTCCGGTCAACCTGGACCATGAGCTGGGTGTCTCCTCCCTCAAGGTCGCTGGTCACATCTTCAACAGCTTCGATGGTCTTGAGTTTTTCGATAACCATTGGGGCCAGTTCCGTCAGTTTGGTGTAGTCCAAACCGATAAGTTCGACGGATATTCCCCTGAAATGGCCTCCCCTTCCCCGTCTTTCTCCGTACTCATAGGTGATACCGGGACGACGTGGTAATATTTCTTTCAGTCTCTCTTTGATTTCGGTCACACTGGGTCCCTTGTCGTAAAGGTTAAGCTCGATGGAACCGCGGTATCTTCCTTGGCGCATTCTCCTGACACCGAATTCTGTGGAAACATATTCAATGGCCAGCTCTTCTTTAAGGGGAAGAAGGATTTTATCGTAATGATTGAAGAGCGCCTTCATCTGGTCAAGGCTGAAACTCCGGGGCATAAAAACCGAGATATCGATTTCACGTTCTTCGCTTCCTGCCATGAATTCCTGCTCAATGTTTCGCAAAATCACGAAAGAACTGAAGAATATGCTGAAAGCGAACAAAACGATAGCCAGCTTGGTTTTCCAATTTTTGATGCTGAACCGGATGATTTTTTCATATAACGATGTCAGCTTCACAAGCCAGCGCGCCTTTTCCCTGGCTCTTCCGGATAAAAAGCGGCTGCTGGCCATGGGGATGAACGTCAGAGAAACAAGAAGAGATGCAATCAGGGCCAGGGAAATGGTCAAGGCGAAATGGGCCATAAACCGTCCAAAACCGGATTGTGACATGAATCCGATAGAGATAAAAACGACCAGGGTTGTCAGTGTTGAAGCGGAAACCGCTAAAGCTACCTGGCTGCTGCCTTCGATGGAGGCTCTCATGGGAGAATACTGATGTTCCTGACGTAATCTGAAGATGTTTTCCAGAACGACAACGCTGTTGTCCACAAGCATACCGACGGCCAGCATCAATCCGCTCAGCGAGATGATGTTGATGGAAATGGAAGAGCGCAAGATGGCTTTATGGAGATAGAGAAAACTGAAAGTGAATACCATGGCCATGGGAATGGCTATGGCGATAATGACCGTTGACCGGAGCTTTCTCAAAAAGAAAAGAAGGGTCAATACGGCCAACAGTCCACCGATGATACCGGAAATCGTCAGGTCCTTGAGGCTTTTCAGAATATCTTCGGATTGATCCCTGTAAAAAATGACGGTCATGTTTTTAAGGTCGGGTTCGCTTTTTTTAATTCGGGTCATGGTTTCTTTGACATGATTACATACGTCTACGATATTGGCGTTTGAGGCCCTGTAAATCTGAAAGCGGACGGTTTCATTGCCGTCAAGCCTGTCGTATTCTTCTTTCTCAGGGTAGTCATAAGTAACCGTGGCCACATCGGCAATCGTCATTCCTTTTTCGTTGAGAGGAAGATCCTTGACCTGGTCGAGTGTTTTCAACTCTCCAGGAACACGGGCTGAGTATCGAAGCTGTCCGTCTTCGATGTAGCCGGCGGAAATATTGATGTTGTTGTTGCGGATAGTATTGACGAGGTCGGTGATCCGTATCGAGCTGGAATAAAATATTTCCGGTTTTAGATAGATGGTCAAAACTTTATTTCGAATCCCGCGGATGTCGACATTGGCTACCCCTTCAATCCGTTCCAGTTCCTGCGTGATATAATTTTCCGACCAAAAATAAAGGTTCTCCAGGTCCCCCGGCAGGGCTAGGCTGAAATTGATAACGGGGCTGTCGTTCATCGAAAAACGGCGGATACGGATATATTCGATATCATCCGGAAGCGTCCCTCTTATCTGGTCGATTTTGTCGCGGATCTCCATGCTGGCCAGGTCCATGTTCGTTCCGCCTTTGAATTCCATATGGATAAATGACGAGGATGATGAGGAAGTCGAACTCAAAGTTTCCAGGTTGCTGACCGTTGCCAGGATGTCTTCAATGGGACGGGTGATCGTCCTCTCCACTTCTTCAGGCGATGAAGATGGATAAGGAATTTGGACCATCAATCCCGGGAAGGAGGTGTCGGGCATCATTTCCAGGGGGAGCTTAAAAATGGATATGATACCAATCGTGATAAAAACCAGCATGCCGACGATCACCGTCACCGGCTTTTTTATGGCGAATTCGGGAAGATTCATTTGTTCGTAACTTTCATTTTTTCTGCGATGGCCTTTTTGGCCTTTGTTATTGCCTGAGAGTCGGACTCTTTGACCACGGTGTTATAGACAAGCGGAATGAAAACAAGGGTGAGAAACGTTCCAAAAATCAATCCTCCGATTAACGTCAAGGCCAGCGGAATCCTGATTTCAAATCCCTCGTTAAAATCCAGGGCCATGGGTAGAAGTCCCAGGACGGTTGTCGCCGTCGTCATGAGAATGGGACGCCATCTGACCCGTGCCGCCGTCTTTATGGCCTCCACTTTTTTCATTCCCTTTTTCTGTAGCTTTCCGATGTAATCCACCAGCACGATGGCGTTATTGACGATGATTCCGGACAGGACAACCAAGCCGATAAGCACAATGACATTGATGGTCATTCTGGTCATCAACCCGATAAAAACAACACCGATAATGCCTAGAGGGATGGTGAACATGATGATAAAAGGCTTCTTGAAGGATTCAAACTGTGAAGCCATAACAAGGTAGACCAGGAAAACAGCCAAAAGAATGGCGAATATCATGGAGTTGAAAGCGACGTCCTGCTCCATGCTTTGTCCCGCTAAATAAATGGATATATCTGGTGTTTTGTTTACGGTCCTCGTTTGTCCAAGAATTTTTTCCTTGGCTTCATCTAATGAGATACCCGAGTTTGTCCCGGTGATGACTGCGGACTTTTGCTGGAGGATACGCCTAATCTCGGCAGGCCCTTCATTTATTTGGATGGTCGCCAGGGCTTTCAAAGGAACCATGACTCCCATACCATTAAGGATACTTATCCTTTCGATCTTTTCGATACGGTCCCGGAAATTTTCGGAAACCCGGACCCGGATATCAACTTCCCTGTCGCTTTCGATGAACCGTGTCGCGACTTCCCCTTCGATTTTATTCCGGATTTGGGTGCCTACGGAGTTGATGGTCATGTCCTGTGAAGCCAATACGGCCCGGTTAAAAATGATCTGGACTTCAGGGTATCCCTGCTCCATGCTCGATTTAAGGTCGGCGATTCCATCTATCTTCCTTAATTTGGCTAAAAGGTCGTCGGAAACACGTTTTATCTCATCTATATCATTTCCTGAAACCACGACTTCCAGGGGAGCCTTGAAGGAAAAAAGCCGGGGTTTATAGACCTTATATTCCGTCGTCGGAAAACGGCCCAGATCTTTCCGGGCTCTTTCCATGATCCTGTCTTCCTGTTTGCCGAGTATTCCGGGTTTGAGACGAATGATGAATTCGGAGAGATTTTCCCGCTCTTCCTGAAATGAAATGCCGCCGGCTGACCCCTTTCCGATGAGCTCATAGATGCTTTCCACTTCGGGATATTTCTTCAATGCATCCGATATATCGGTGACGATGGACGTGTTTTCCTTTAGGGATGTTCCCGGTGTGAACTCCACATCAATGACGAATTCTCCCTGGGAAATGACGGGAATCAATTCCTGCCCCATGAAGCGTGTCAGAAAAACGGTCATAAAAAAGACAAGAATTACACCGATGATGATGATTTTTCTGTGGGAGAAAGTAAATTTCTGGGCTGTTCCATAATATTGAAAAACCTTGTCATATAGCTTATCGGCAGGTTTAAATATCTTTTTCAGGAATGCTGTAAAACGCGCTTTGGAATGTTCGCGGCGCATCACGGAATTCAACATAGGAACCAGGGTCAGAGAAACCGCCAACGAAGCCAGAAGTGAATAGGTTACCGTTAAGGCCATATCCTTGAAAAGCTGACCGGCAATCCCTTCGACAAAAACGATAGGGAAAAAAACGGCGACTGTGGTGAACGTGGAAGCTGAAACAGCCCCGGCTACCTCAGATGTCCCTTGCAAAGAGGCTTGGTAAAGATTCAGGCCGTTCTCCCGATAGCGCTGGATAGACTCCAGCACAACGATGGAGCTGTCGACAAGCATACCGATACCTAGAGCCAGCCCTCCGAGAGAAATGATGTTTAAGGAAATATTGGATGAATACATCAGGAAAAAAGTGATGATGACGGATATCGGAATGGCCGCTCCGATGATCAACGTGCTGCGCAAGTTTTTTAAAAAATAAAAAAGGATCAGAATAGCCAGGATTCCGCCTATAACGGCTGTCTGGATAACTTCCTTGATGGTGCTTTTAATGAATTTGGACTGATTGGTGATGATCATATAATCCATTTTACGAGGTTTTAAGATGTTCTCACGTACCTGAACCAGCTTAACAGCAACAGCATTGGCCACTGATACGGTATTGGCATCGGCAGCCCGGTAAATAGCGGCTTCAATACATTCCCTGCCGTTTATCCGGGTGATGACCTTTCTCTCCTTGTATCCCCTGAAAACATCGGCGATGCTCCCCAGGGTAATCATGACATCTTCTCTTTTGACGATAATAATGTCTCGTATTTCCTCGACGGTTTTGAACTCATTCACGGTCCGGACCAAATACTGACTGTCCTGCTGCTTGAGGATGCCGGCCGAGAGATTCACATTTTCCTGCTCCAGACGGTTGGCCACGGTCGTGATGGGAATATTCAACATACTTAACTTCTGCTCATGAATGTCGATATGGATCTCGTCCTCCAGGCCTCCGGAAATAGAACAGGAGGCGACTCCGGCAATACTCTCCAGGGCCTGTTTGAGTTCGGTTTCAGAGACGAATCTTATCCTGGAGAGCTCGGCATCCCCCATAATGCCAAGTTTCATAATGGGCTCCTGGTTGGGATCATAGCGCAGGATAATGGGTTTTTCCGCTCCAACGGGAAGCCTCAGCAGATCCAGCTTCTCTCTCAGCTTCAGGGTGGCGAAGTCCATATTGGTCTGCCAGGCGAATTCAACCGTTACTTCAGACAGTTCAGCCCGTGACACGGATGAGACACGAACAACATTGTCCACGACACCACAGGTTTCTTCGATGGGTTTTGAAATAATATTTTCTATTTCTGACGGGGCTGTCCCCGGATATTCTGTTCTTACAGTTAAAGTGGGGTAGGATATTTTCGGCAGCAGATTTAAGCTTAATTTAGAATAGGAGATGATACCGAAAATCACGGCGGCCACCGTGAACATAAAAATAGATACCGGACGATTGAGGGAGAATTTTACGAGTTTCATCGGCGGCACTTATTGGATAATCTCGACCATCTGCCCGTCTTTAAGAGATTCGACACCGACAACAACGATGACTTCTCCCTCTTTCAGGCCTTCGACAATCTCGACTTCATCTTCTTCAGTCAATCCCAGATTAACTTCCCGTTCTTCAACATTCCGTCCATTAAGAACAAAAACATATGATTTATTCTGTTTGAAAAGAAGGGCTTTTCGCGGTACGACCAATATATCCTCTTTTTGGCCGACGATGATTTTGACCTGGACAAACATCCCCGGTAGGAGCTGCCGGGACTCGTCATAAGTCTCTACGGTTACTTTTACCGTTCCCGACTGAACATCGATACGGGGATTGATGAGCTTAACGTTTCCTTCAAAAACCTTGCCTTCGAGAACATCCGTCGTTATCTCGGTTTCCATTTGGGGCTTGAGATGAATGGCATCAGCAGAAGGAGCATATACCCTTATTAAAAGAGGTGAAAAATCCTCTATGGTATAAACATGTTCATTGGAATTGACCTTATCTCCCATCTCGATAAGCCTTTCCGTTATATATCCTGAAGAAAGAGAACGAATTTTGGTCCAGTTAAGCTGCAGCTCGTAATTTTTAAAATTTTCCAGACTTCTTTCATAATCCATCTCTCTCTGGTTGGTCAAAGCTTCGGAAGCCTGGAATTCCTGTTCTGAAATAAGCATTTTTTTGATCAGTTCTTTGTTTCGTTCATAATTGCGCTTTTCTTCTTCGTAACTGAGCTTTGCCTGCTCGAGCTCGATTTTTGACTGCTTGTAACCGATGGTTATTTCCGTATCGTCCAGAAGAGCCAGGATGTCATTTTCCTGAACATAATCCCCTTCCTCCTTAACGATTTTTTTGACGTAGGCGGAAAGACGGGAAAAAATTTCAATAGTCCTCTCAGGCTCCACAACACCGTTCAAAATCAAATAAGAGTTTAGGTTTTTCCTTTCAAGATTTTGCACACTCACCAAAGGAAGGTCTCCTCCTTCTCCTTGCATGGAACGCAGCATTTCCTGAACACGCTCTTTAGGAATACGACCAGACCGAATGGCTTCTTTCATCTGATCCGGAATGTTTAGTTTATCGATATCGATATCTTTCAAATCCGCCGGCATTTTTCCTTGAGGATTAGACCGTTCCCTTTTGCTTTGCAGTGGACCATCGGTTCTTCTCTGGGATCTGTTTTCCTGATCTCTACTTTCAGAGATTTCCGAATTACGGGATTTTGCACACCCCATGCATACCACCAGGGAAATCAACGTTAAACAGAATAAAACCTTTTTCATGGTAACCTCATCTTCAGATAGTTTTCAATTCTTTGAACCATCATATTCAATTATTATAATCTTTATATGTCTTATCTATTTAATATAACAAATATCAAATTTTATTTCATCATTTTTAACGTCAAAAAACACTGAAAAGTTACTTCGCATCACATGCATTTTTTTCCCTGGAATGTTTAGACGAACAAGACCGCATTATCTTCCATATATTTCAGCAAAATATAATTATGCATCACGTTGATGCATCACGTTGATTGATTTTTTATTTCATTTCAAATAATATGAACGTGTTATTTTTGACTATTCTTCAAAAAGCTTCATATGAAAGGTAATAACGGCTCTTTTTGAGACCGACTTTACCAATTCTAGACGACTAATCTATCCTGTATATAAGTATCGGACTGATTCATTCACGATTTTAGGCATAGGTTATTATTTAGGACAAGTTTTTTGCTCCAAAAAAGAGAAAAAATCGCTATCCTGGGAAGCAGGGGTATTCCGGCAAAATGGGGAGGTTTTGAAACCCTGGCTGAAGAACTCTCGAAACGGCTTTTTAGATATGGATATGAACCGACTGTAGTCTGTGAAAATATCGGCAGTCATATTCATCAAAAAACATACAAAGGAATTCACCTTAAATATGTCAGAACGGTTCAGGTCCGGGGTTTACGGAGTATTGTTTCGCATCTTGTTTCGGTAATTCAATCCCGAAAAGGCTATGATATAATCTATATGCTCGGCTACCACAATGCGATCTTTCTCTTAATCCTGAAGCTTTATAGGAAAAAAATCTGGATAAATATGGATGGCCTGGAATGGAAACGATCCAAGTGGGGATTCTTTTCTCGAAATTATCTTCGCGTTATGGAAAAAATTGCCATGCTGGCTTCAGACATCGTTATCGCCGATTCCACCGAAATTCTGAAATATTTGTATAAAAAATACAATGCCGGGCATAAAATCAGTTATATTTCTTACGGCGCCGATATCCCCGAGACCCCACTCCCGATTTTTCCTCTAAAAAAATTCAACCTTGCCCCGAAAGATTATTTCATTGTTGTCTGCCGTCTGGAACCGGAAAATCTTGTCCACACCATCATTGAAGGATATGTTCAGAGCAATGTTAACCGTAAATTGGTCATTGTTGGACCGATTGAAGGATCCAAAAAATATGTCCGCCGTCTTCTAAACTTTCAAAAATACAAGGGTGTTGTTTTTTTGGGAGGTGTCTATAAAAAAGAAACGATTATCTCCCTGCGTTTCCATTGTTTAGCTTATTTTCATGGCCACAGCGTTGGAGGGACCAATCCTTCTCTTCTTGAAGCTATGGCCTGCGGAAACTTTATCATCGCCCATGATAATCCTTTTAACAGGGCGACCGCAGGGAACACGGCTGTATATTTCAAAGATTCAGGAGACATCACCAGGTTACTTTCCAACCAAAAAAACATGGCTTTATTTAAAGAGATGAATGAAAAATCGCAGCAGAGAATCCGGCAATTTTACAATTGGGAACATATCGTACAAAAATATCTCCATCTTCTTCAAAAAAAATGAATCTGGAAGAGATGATAAAATCCTTTAACTCCCATCGTTTATTGAGAGCTTTGAAGCCTAAAGGTCATAAACAAGGAAAAAATTCTTCAAACTGAACCGCAACTCTATCTTCTAGTCTAACCAGCCTGCATGGTAAGAAGACGCCTTATGACATCCAGAAGAGTACCATCCCTCCATTCGATAACATGCAGGACTTCTTCGGTTGTCTTACGGATCTCAGGAATGCGTCCCAATTCCCGGGCACGTGTTAGGGACCGTTGGTGTAATTCCTCTATAGGGACAATCTGTAATCCAAAAGTTTTGCCGTTTTCCAAAATGCTTTCTTTAGCAGGAGTTGAGCTTTTTGGGTTCACTGATATATATTCCTCCGTGACAATCACGTCTACCACCTCTCCCGGAGTCGTCCTGGTATAGACTTTTTCCACAACCTTGGGAAATCCTTTTCCGTTTTTCCCCGTCGCCAGGGGAAGAAAAATGATGGTCAGTTCGGATCCGGCCGCGACATCCTGTCCCCCTCCGATCCCCCCGATAATGCGCCCGTTGGCGCAGACCGTATTCAGATTGAAATCCAGATCTACCTCTAAAGCCGATAACACAGCCAGGTCTAGGGCGTTTACAGCATTCTCTTTGTTGGCGACCGAGGCATAATACCCGGCTGTTATTTCAATATGATGGGAATTTTCACGCATGGAATCGATCACTTTACGGCTCGGTTCGAAAAGCTGTCCATGAAGCAGTGTGCTTATGGTCCCTTCGTTGAGCATGTCCACATGCAGTGAGGTCACACCTCCCATAGCGAAGTTGGCGCATTTTTTGTCGGCTTTCAGCATTTTACGAATGTTGTCCAGGACAATGAGACCTGCTCCACTGCCTACCTGAAAATTAAATCCATCCTTTACGACTCCGGCAGCCTTCAAGACAGCGGTCACATTTTCCCCAACGCGGGCATTAAAAGGATGGCTTTTCGCTTTCTCCAGGTTCAAAGTTCCCGACCCGATTCCGGAAGCCAAACCGGGCGTATCGACGGGAACGACAAAATCCGTATTCGTCATGGATAAAGATATGGGTACGACAAACTCTTCGCTCACCGTTCCCGCCATTAAACAAGTAAAATCGGCATATTCCGAGTCCGCCGCTACCAGGCCTAATGGACCGCAAAGCTGTTCCTCTTTTCCGAAGATACCGTTGGCATTGCCGTAAATATCCGCTATGGGAACGGGAGCAAAAGCGACGTCGACATGAACTTCTCCCGTTTGAAGCTTACGAACCCTGTTCCCATGGGAGAAACCAACGGTTACCCAGGGTAAAAGTTCTCCATTCATGACGTATTCACCGATTTTCCGGTATATATTACCGTACAAGCCGCTTAATGTTCCGCTTCGGAATGCATCAATCAGCCAGGGATCGTTATTGTCGAAAAACGCGTTACCATATATTTTTATGTCTTTTTTCCCCTTTTCCCTTAGCTTTTCTACGATGAGTTTCAACCCCAGATCACCGCTTCTATAATAGTGAGGATAAGATATGGTGCACCCATCGTTGATGTGCTCCATGACCGCATCCAGGGAGGTGACTTTACTTTTTCCGCATGGTATGGGAGATGCTCCCCTGCATCCGACAATGCAGCTTGAATATTCGGGTGTGTTGAAAGCTCCCCTGAAAGACGTGTATTCTTTTCCGTTGAACTTCATGGTTAACATTTAAAGGCAAGCATAAAAAAAACGACTGAGCTTAAAAGAAGGAATCAAAGCCCCTTGCTCATGCCATCCAAAAAATCAGAATTTGTTTTGGTTTTAGACAATTTGTCTTGAAGAAGCTCCATGGCCTCGACTTCCCCGAGCTGTGATAAAACCTTTCGCAGGACCCAGATGCGGTTGAGGTCATTTTCCGTGATAAGAAGCTCCTCTTTACGGGTGGCTGAACGGGAAATATCAATGGCAGGAAAAACTCGTTTGTCGACAAGTCTTCTATCGAGGTTTATCTCCATGTTACCCGTTCCCTTGAATTCTTCAAAGATAACCTCATCCATCCGGCTTCCCGTATCAACGAGTGCCGTAGCCACGATCGTTAGACTTCCCCCCTCTTCAACCTTACGTGCGGAACCGAAAAACTTTTTAGGTTTGTTCAAAGCATTGGCATCAATTCCT
The DNA here is from genome assembly GCA_016927475.1 of Candidatus Aminicenantota bacterium. Taxonomy (GTDB): domain Bacteria; phylum Acidobacteriota; class Aminicenantia; order Aminicenantales; family Aminicenantaceae; genus JAFGMO01. The sequence goes on along the minus strand of JAFGMO010000099.1, from coordinate 10,717 downwards.
CCGGAAAGTACTTTTCCCGAAGGAGGGATAATGGCGTTATGAGCTCGGGCCAACCGTGTGATACTGTCCAGCAGGATGACCACATCCCTCTTCAATTCAACAAGCCTTTTGGCTTTTTCCAGAACAATGTTGGCAACCTGGGCATTTCTGGCGGGAGGCTCATCAAAGGTAGAGGCGACGACTTCTCCTGAAATGCTCCGTTGAAAGTCTGTTACTTCTTCAGGCCGCTCAGCGACAAGAAGAACGATAAGAAACATCTCCGGATGGTTTTTTTCTATGGATTTGGCGATGGTCTTAAGAAGTGTTGTTTTTCCGGCTCTCGGTGGTGAAACAATCAATCCCCGCTGTCCTTTTCCGATGGGTGTCAACATATCCATAACACGAGCATTCAGATTTTTCCGTTCACCGTCTTCCAGTTTTATTTTTTCAAAGGGATAAAGGGGAGTTAAATTATCAAAATTGATGTTGCGTCTTTCATTTTGAATGATGTCGGGATGGGCAAAATTGATAGCTTCAATTTTTATTAAGGCAAAATATTTTTCACCGTTTTTCGGAGGGCGTACAACTCCTGAGATCGTATCGCCTGTTCGAAGTTGAAATTTCCGGATTTGTGAAGGCGATACATAAATATCATCCTGGCTCGGAAGATAACTGAATTCCGGGGCACGTAAAAAACCGAATCCCTCATCTAAGCATTCCAGGACCCCCTCTGAAAACAATAGCCCGTTTTTTTTGGCCTGCGCTTCAAGTATTTTGAACGTCAGATTCTGTCGATTCGAGTCGGTACGCTCATCTTCAGGGATTTCCAACTCATCAGCAATACTTATGAGTTCTTTTTCTTTTTTTTCTTCGAGTTCGGCTAAATTTAGCTCTTTCATTTTTTACCTCGCTTATTTATTTCAGGAAATGTAGTTTAGTATTCACCACCTGAAAACGGATTTTTTAGAAAATCAATCAATCAATGAGTAAGAGGAGGTTCTTGGGATCCTTCCCCCTCACCTTCTCTTCCCGTGATTCCACTACTTATGGGAATTCTATCTTTTCTTATGTTTTTAGGAAGTTCACCGGTCAAAACAAGATCTATAACCTCGTCCATGTTCTCAACGAAATGAATCTTGATGACGTCTTTTACATTTTTTGGTAAATCTTTCAAATCAGGTTTGTTATCGAAAGGAAGAATAGCTTCACGAATACCTTCCCTGTGTGCGGCAAGAAGTTTCTCCTTAATGCCTCCTACGGGAAGAACTTTCCCCTTCAATGTGATCTCGCCCGACATGGCGATGTCTCTTTTGACGGGGATGTCTGTAAAAAGGGACAAAATAGCGACAGCAATGGTTATTCCGGCCGACGGTCCTTCCTTAGGCATGGAACCTTCAGGAACATGTATATGGATATCAAAGTTCTTGTGGAATTCTTTGGCCATATTCAGTTCAAAAATCTTCCCCCTTACGTAACTGAAGGCGGTTTGGGCCGATTCCTGCATAATGGATCCCAGCTGTCCTGTCAGTGTAAAATTACCTTTACCATGAACTTTTGTCACCTCAATTGTTAAAAGCTCTCCTCCGAATTCCGTCCAAGCCATGCCAAGTGACGTCCCGATCTCAGGTTGTTTATCGATAAGGGATCTCCGGTATTTGGGAATGCCGAGATATTTATCAACATTTTTAGGTGTTATACATTCTCTGTAAGATTTTCCCTTCAGTACGACCTTTTTAACGATCTTCCTGCAAATAGACGTCAGCTCCCGCTCCAGGTTTCGAACTCCGGCCTCCCGGGTATACTCACGAATTATTTTTTGGAGAGCCTTTTCCTGTATAGCCAAATTGTTCTTTTTTAATCCATGAGCTTTCATCTGTTTAGGAAGGAGGAATTTTAAGGCTATCTGCAGCTTTTCATTCTCCGTATAACCGGCAATTTTAATGAGTTCCATCCTGTCAAGCAGTGGCCGGGGAATAGGTTCCATCATGTTTGCCGTAACAATAAACATAACCTGAGACAGGTCAAAATCCGTATCAATATAATGGTCGAGGAAGGAATTGTTCTGTTCCGGATCGAGAACTTCCATCAAGGCCGAAGCGGGATCTCCCCGGAAGTCCATGCTCATTTTATCAACTTCGTCTAAAAGAAAAACAGGATTTTTTGTACCCGCCCTTTTTATCATCTGGATGATTCTACCGGGATAAGCACCGATGTATGTTCTTCTGTGCCCGCGTATCTCAGCTTCATCCCTTACCCCACCCAAAGATAAACGGACAAATTTTCTTCCCGTGGCTCTGGCTATGGATTCTCCTAAAGAGCTTTTTCCCACTCCCGGGGGGCCGACAAACCCAAGAATTATCCCTTTCGGTTTTTTCACCAGCTGACGGATGGAAAGGTATTCCAGGATTCGATCCTTGACCTTTTCTAATCCGTAATGGTCATCATTCAGGATTTTTTTGGCTATTTCAATATTTCTTTTTTCACGGGACTTTTTATTCCAGGGAAGGGATATCAGCCAATCCAGATAATTCCGGCAGACCGTTGCCTCAGCGGACATAGGAGGCATGGTTTCCAACCGTTCTATTTCTTTGCTGGCTTTTTCTTCGGCATCCGCAGGCATACCGGCTTCAATCACCTTTTTTTTGAGTTCTTCGATCTCATTCGGCTGATCTTCTTTCTTGATATTCAAACCAGCGGGAAATATTTTTTGCCCGGGATCACGCATGTGGTTTTTTGACCGGCCCGGTTTTTTGTTGTCCTTTTTTTGTCTGGCGTGTATTTTGAGAATTTCATTTTCCAAAACAAAATTCAAACGACGAATACGTTCGATATTATTTGTTGTCTCCAAGAGATTCTGTTTTTCTTCAAGAGGAAGGTAAAGATGCGAGGATATGATATCGGTGATCCTTTCCGAACTGTTCTCTCTCAGGGCAGGAATGATGGCTTCAAAATTCGCATTCTGGCTGAGTCTTAGATAGTCCTCAAATAACGTGAGGACTCTTTTTAATAGGTCTCTTGTCTCAGGGTTATCGTTTTCCAACTCCACCACTTCTTTAACCAGGACTTGATGATAGGGAAACGTACTGATGAATTCCAGAATCCGTGCTCTTGTTTTCCCTTCTACGATGACCTTAATATTTTTATCATCCACCTTAATGGTACGGATGACCTTGGCAACAACTCCCATGGAAAAGACATCTTTAGGGGTAGGATTATCCAGCGACGGATCCATTTGAGCGGATAGGAAAATGGTATTATCCACTTCTTTCGATCTTTCAAGGGCTTTGACGGACGAAGACCGCCCTATGATGAACGGAACCAAGGTGGAAGGAAAGACAACAAGGTCTCTTAAAGGAATCAAAGGGAGATTTTTTATCTTTTCGCTATGTTTTCTATTGTCTCTCATCATTATGCTCCAGCGGTATGTTTCAAATACTCTTTTTCCAGAGAATTCATCTCAACCATTTTTTTGGAAATCTTTATCGTCGTTTGCTTTTTTGTTGAAGGCAGATGAAACATGACATCCAGCATGAGATCTTCAATTATGGATCTTAACCCCCTGGCTCCCATACTTTTTTCTATAGCTCTTCTTGCTATGGCATTTAACGCTTCTTTGGTAAATTCAAGCTTGACATCTTCCATTTCAAATAAAGTCTGAAACTGTTTGATGATCGCATTTTTTGGTTTGACCAATATATTAACCAGATCATCTACAGAAAGATCTGAGAAAGTAGCGACGACAGGAATCCTCCCTATCAACTCCGGAATCAATCCGAATTTTATGAGGTCCTGGGGAATTAAATGATTTGTAATCGAGTTTAATGAAGTAATCTTTTGTATGTTATCATCCGTTTTGAAACCAACGCTGCTTTTTCCGATTCGATGGCCAATAATTTTGTCCAGTCCTACGAAAGCCCCTCCGCAGATAAACAGGATATCGGTTGTGTCAATGGGGATGTATTCCTGATAGGGATGTTTTCTGCCTCCCTGTGGAGGTATATTGGCCGTCGTCCCCTCGATAATCTTCAAAAGTGCCTGCTGTACACCTTCTCCCGATACATCCCTCGTAATGGATGGGCTGTCGCTTTTACGGGTGATTTTATCTATCTCATCGATATAAATGATACCTTTTTGTGTTTTTTCTATATTCCCTTTGGAGGCTTGGAAAAGTTTAAGGATGATGTTCTCGACATCTTCCCCAACATAACCGGCTTCGGTTAAGGCAGTTGCATCCGCAATGGCAAAAGGAACAGATAAAATGCGGGCTAGAGTTTGGGCCATCAGGGTTTTTCCTGTTCCCGTGGGACCTATCAGCAAAATATTGCTCTTGGTTAATTCAATATCCTGTTTTAATCTATTTTTGTGATTGATCCTTTTGTAATGGTTGTAAACGGCAACCGAAATTTTCTTTTTTGCCTGTTCTTGACCGACAATGTACTGGTCTAGGGCCTTTTTTATGCTTGACGGCGTTGCAGAATCCGGGGCTGTTTTATCTTTTTTGCTATCCTGTAAATCGGCGATAACGATAGAATGAGCGACTTCGATACAATTATCACAAATATAAACTCCACCGGGTCCTGCGATCAGTTTTTTCACTTGTGTCTGATTCCGGTTACAAAAGTTGCACTTGACAACCGTATTATATTTTTGGTGATGACTGTTATTCATGATTCACCATTTGTTATCCATTTTTCTCTTCAGGAAAGATTTAAAAGATCTTAAGTCCGTGATTGTTCTCGTGAAGTGAGTTCCTTATCTATTATACCATATTTTTTTGCTTCTGCGGGAGTCATGATGAAGTCCCTCTCGAGATCCTTGCTTATTTTGCTCAAAGATTGTCCCGTATGCCTTTGAATGATGTGATTGATGTTCTCCCTGATGCGCAGTATCTCTTTAGCCTGAATGGCAATATCAGATGCCTGCCCCTCGTACCCGCCCATAGGCTGATGGAGAATGATTCTTGAGTTGGGAAGGGCATAACGTTTGCCCGGACTCCCTGCAGCCAGAAGCACGGCAGCCATACTGGCCGCCTGCCCGACGCAGATCGTTGACACTTCGGGAGAGATAAATTGAAGGGTATCATAAATGGCCAAACCCGCTGTGATGCTTCCTCCCGGTGAATTGATATAAAGGGATATATCCTTTTTTGGATTATCAGCTTCAAGAAAAAGAAGCTGGGCAATAACCGAATTCGCCAATTCATCACTTATTTCCGTACCAATAAAAATGATATTATCTTTAAGAAGCCTCGAATAGATATCATACACCCTCTCATTCTTGCCTTCTTGATCGACGATAAAGGGGATTGATATCATGAGTGTTGAGGTCTATTCTATTATAGCGCTCTGAACGAGAAAGTCAATCGTCTTCTTCATGAGAAGACTCCTCTTCAATTCTTCCTTCCGTCCTTCTTTTCGCGCATTTTCCATAACCTGGGGAAGAGGTACGTTATGGGCCTGGGCAATTGATTTGAGCTCTGCATCCACATCGGCTTCAGTGACGGACAATTTTTCATTCACGGCAATTTTTTCCAATATCAACTGGTTGACGATATTACGCTCCGCACTCTGTTTTGCCTCATCACGCAATTTTTTTGCTTCCTCATCAGTCAATTCCTTCTTAGGGTTTTCAGACAGGACTTTCTTGAGAACAGCCACGGTTTCCTGCTGTACGAGAGCTTCGGGTAAATCGATATGGACTTTTTCGGCTATTTTTTCCAAAACCTTTTCGGTTGCTCTGTTCTTTGCTTCCGCCTCGTATGAAAGTTTAAGCTCTTCCTTGACCTTGTTTTTCAGGTCATCAACAGTCTCACACCCTTCAACCTCCTTGGCAAATTCATCATCCAACGTGGGAACCTTTTTTTCTTTAATGGAAATAACTTTCAAAACATAATCCACTCTTTTCCCAGCAAGTTTTTTATTTGTATGTCCGGCAGGGAATGTCAGAGTAAACCGTGTTTCCTCGCCTTCCTTTTTATTAAGAATGTTCTCGTTCAATTCTTTTTCGTTTTCGGGATGTCCGGCTAAGACAACAACTTTTTCTTTAGGAAGTTTTTTTCCTCCTTCCTTTTCCATTCCCTGAAGTTCAACGACAACATAGTCCCCGTCTTTAACTCCCCTCCCTTGGATGGGAATATAATCCGCTTTTTGCTGCCTGAAATTTTCCATTGCTTTTTCTATATCTTCATCTTCGACCGTTTTTAAGTCTTTTTTTACTTTTATTTTTTTGATTTCAGGCAATTTAAGCTCCGGCAGAACATCAAAAACGGCTGTAAACCGGAGATCTTTTTTTTCTTCAAAATCCAGCTCTTGAATCACGGGATTTCCGACGGGGTGCAGATTCAAGTCTCTTAATTCCTTTTTTAAGGCGTCGGGTAGCACAGAGTTGAGAAAAGTTTCCTTGATATCGGAATAAAAACGTCTTTTAACAAGATCAACAGGTACTTTTCCCTTCCGGAATCCCGGGATTTTTGCCCGGTTTACATAATTTTTTACAATTCCGTCAAACTCACGCGTGACTGTTTCCTCTGGAATCACAACCTCTATTTCGCGTCTGCAGCTGGAAATTTCCTTGATATAACTTTTCATTTTATCACCTAACGATAAGTTTGGTGGGCAGAGCGGGACTCGAACCCGCACTCCTTAACAGGAACTAGGTCCTAAGCCTAGCGCGTATGCCAATTTCGCCACCTGCCCTATAAGTTTTTTAAACGTCTTTGTGCAAATAACAGGTTAGAATAAAGACCTCAGCTTGGCTGCCAGTGAAGTATCCAGTTTATTCAGTTTCTGAAGCATATGGCTGGCACTGCTTCGGTCATTAAGGTTCAGGTAAACTATCCCCAAATTATAATAAGCAACGGCAAAATCCGGTTTTAACTCGATTGTTTTTTTCATTGGTTCCAAAGCAGCGCCATAATTTTTCATGAGCATGTAATTGATACCGATATTAAACCAGGCATCAACATTATCCGGAGACGTTTTTAGAACCTGTCCGAAAGCCTCGTTGGAATTCGAGTACTGCTTCATGCTGTTATAACAGACACCCATCATTGTATAGGCCATTTCAAAATCCGGCTTGATCTTCGTCGCCTTTTTAAAAGCTTCAACAGCTTTCTCATATTTGTTGACTTTCTGGTACATAAGTCCGAGATTGTAATAGCCCGATTCATTATTGGGCTTGAGTTCAACGAGTTTTTCAGCGTAAGGAATCCCCTTATCCGACTGGCCGGCAACATCGAACAATCTGATAATAAGATTGTAATACCTCTCGGCTTGATCAGGATCCATTTTGGCCATGATTTCCAGAGTTTGAGCGGCATTTTCAAGCTGTCCGGCTTTCTCGTAGGCCTGTGCCAATTGAAAATAAACCTTTTCATCCTTGGGATCCAACTCCCGGGCGCCTTCAAAGGCCCTTGCAGCCTGTTCGTATTGTTCGATCTGCATATAGCAATAACCCTGGTTGAGTAAAATTTCTCTCTTGTCTTTGGGTTTGGTCTCCAAATATCTTCCGTAGGCTTGGGCGGCATTACTCCATTCTTCCAGCTCCTGATATGCGTTCCCAATGAAAGCATAAGCGGTTTTTTTCTCAGGATTCATTTTAACGGCTTGTTCCAACAGGTTAATACCGTCCTTAAATTTCCGAAGCTTGACAAGAATGACTCCTCGCTCGAAAACAGGCTCATAGTCTTGAGGATCGAGATCCATAAGTTTTTTATAGGTGTTGGAAGCGGCTTCATAATTTCTCTGCTCTTGATACACATCCGCCAGCAATTTCAGAAGGTCTACAGAATCCGGTGTATGTTTGATGGCTTTATTAAGATATAGCTCCGCCGTTCCCGTTTCTTTTATAGCGGCAAATGCCTTTCCGATGAAAGAGGCGCCTTCAAAACCCTCAACGTAATTTTCTGCTTGCCAATCATCAAAATCGGTCTCTTTAACTCCCTTGGGAAATGTTCTAAAAGACTCAAGACCGAGAACGAATTTTGAGTGGCTTCCCGGAATAACAAAAATACCGATAACCTTTCCGTTTTTATCCATCAGCGGTGCTCCGCTGAACTGGCTTGTCACACTGACCGAAACGTCAAATATCGTAAGTCCGGACTCCAAACGAGCTGTCTTTTCAATGGTTCCTTCAGTTGAAATAATCTGGCCGACTTCATTACTGCCGATGGCATAGACCTTTTCCCCAACCGGCATTGACGATACTCCTGCAAATTGAAGAGGATCGGCCTTACTTTTGACTTTTACATAAGCAATGTTTTTCTGCTTGTCTGCATGAATAATTCCCTCAATCTTTACTTTATCTCCCTTAAAATCCCGGCCTTCAGCTTTATTAACATCGGCAACCAGATGGTAATTTGTCATGCATATTTCTTCCCCAACAATAAATCCGGTTCCTGAAGATACCGGTTTTTTTGAATCATCATACGTTGTGAAGGAGATGACGGATTTTTTGTTCTTATCTACGGCGGCGTTCCCCGTAGATTGAGAAAGGCAGAAAGTCAAGGTTAAGAACAAAATGATGGCGAAAAAAATCAAATATTTTTTCATATATGCCTCCTCGGAAATAATATTATTTTTTGCCGGCTAATGCCGTTAAAAAATATTCTAACAAATTATTCATGATTAATAAATGCCGGATTTTTAACCTGTATTGAAGATCATTGTTGTCGGCATTAATTATGGTATAATCCGCATTTGGCCCATTATGAGCTTCCAAACACGCCGTTATCTTATATACGCTCTGACGCTGTTCGGTATTTTTATATGGTTGTCGGCGATATTCCTGGCACCATACCTCAAATCCCGGCATTCGGTTTGGAACGTTTTATTGTATGCCGTTTTTTCATCCGTTTGCCATCAGATTCCCGGCAGGTCATTCCACATTTTCGGTTTCCCTTTAGCTGTTTGTGCCCGATGCTTCGGCATATATTTCGGCTTTTTCCTGGGGACACTGGCTTTTCCCGCTTTCAGAAGATTTTCATCAGTATCTCTTCCTAAAAACATCGTTTTTATTTTTTTTTCGCTCCCCATTGTGGCTGATACCATTGGAAATTTTTTTCACTTCTGGCAGTCATCGAACGTCCTTCGTTTTTTCATCGGAATAAGCTGGGGAATTATCCTGCCCGTATATTTTCTTGCCGGTTTGTTTATAGCTTTTGAAAGAAAAAAACATTTGAATTTAGAGAGGAAAAACATAGAATAAGAAAAGATCATCCGAGAAGGAGGAAAGATGAACAATCAAAAACCTCAAATGTTTACTCCCGCCCTTATCGGAGGTGCTGTCGCAGGCGTTCTTTCAGCCGTTCCGATTTTGAACTGCCTCTGCTGCATATGGATCATCGGCGGGGCCATGCTTGCTGCTTACCTCCTGGTCAAAGACTCACCGGTTATCTTGACCGCGGGTGATGGAGCCATTCTGGGTGTTCTGACAGGGATTGTCGCTGCCGTCGTGGATACGATTGTTGACATTCCTTTTCGGGCCATCAATGTGAAATTTATTGAGGAAATCATCAATCGTTTGTCTCAGTACGCTGAAGAAATGCCGGGAGGATGGGAAAAATGGCTGGAGACAGGCGGCACCGAATTTTCCATAGCCTGGTTTTTTCTGGGAATGATCATCTCGGTTGTCATTTTCTCCGCTCTGGGAGTTTTAGGAGGGATCATCGGCATTTCCCTTTTCGGCAAGAAAAAACCCCCTCAGCAACCTGAAGGAACACCCCATGTTCCCGAAAACACAAGTCATCGTTAATCCTGAATCCAACAAAGGACAAACACGCAAAAAATGGCGTGAAATCCGGGAGGCATTGAAGCATTTTATTCGGGATTTCAAATACGAATTCACTGAGTTCCCTTTCCAGGCTGCGGAAATTTCCCGATCCGCCATTAAAGAAGGCTCGGAGCTTATTATAGGGGTGGGTGGAGACGGGACCATAAACGAAATCGCCAATGGATTTTATGAAAACACAAGAATCATCAATCCTAACTCTGTCCTGGGGATTGTCCCTTCGGGCACGGGCTGTGATCTCATCAAAAGCCTGAATGTTCCCCGCGGTTTGTCCAATGCACTCAAAACGCTCACTGAAGCTCCCTCTTCCCTCATCGATGTCGGAAGAGTAACATTCCGCGACAACACCGGCCACTTAACAGAAAGATTTTTTCTTAATGTAGCGGATTTCGGTATAGGGGGAGAAGTTGTTAAGAATGTGACGGATTCCCGAATGAAACGAAAGGCCTCATCTTATCTCAAGTGCCTTCTCTCCACCGTTCTTAGTTTCACAAATAAGAAGGTTCAGATCACTATTGACGGACGCTCCCTTGACCTTGAAGAATACATGATCGGAGCCGTCTCCAACGGCCGTGTTTTTGGAAAAGGGATGAAGATAGCTCCCAAGGCAAAAATAGATGATGGTTTTTTTGACTTTATCTTGGTCAAAGGAATGAAGCTTTTTGAGTTTTTCAGGAATGTCTGGAGAATATACGCGGGAACCCATCTCAGCCATCCGAAGATATCCTTCATCAAAGGGAAAAAAATCACTGCCGATCCTGTCGACTTAAAGGAGCCTGTGCTTCTGGAGCTTGACGGAGATCAATTGGGACGGCTTCCTGCAGTATTCGATATCGTTCCCAGGAGCATACTGGTAAAGGGATATATTTAGCCTGCATTATTACCTAGAAAATAACACCAGTCATCACCCGGTTCATCCGGGTGATCCAGGATTATTGGCAATAATTTTCAT
>JAFGMO010000098.1 GCA_016927475.1 Candidatus Aminicenantota bacterium | reverse complement strand
CTGCTTTGTTGCAGCCTGTTCGCGGTGCCAAGCACAGCTTCACAGGCTGACGCCTCGCAGCTACGGCAAGCTTGGCTCGTGAATAAAACAGGTTAGCTTACAGCTTATGAGATTTCTAAAAAAATGACCGCGGAGTGTTGATTTGTTCGTTGTTTTTACCCTATTATATTTTGTGAGTTTGGTTTTGTAAGCCGCGAGGAGACAAGCGTGAGAAAGAAGTTTATTCCCCTTATTTTCCTTTTTGCGGCTTCCTTTAGTTTTGTTCTACAAGCTCAAAATGAAAATCCCGAAATCACCTTGAGCTTCAGCCATCTTTCTCTTGAATCCGGTTTGTCCCAAGCTTCGGTCTTCGTGATTATACAGGACAGGTATGGATTCATCTGGGCAGCCACAGAAGACGGATTGAACAGATACAACGGATATGAATTTGATACGTTCTATGCAGGGCCCAACAATCCCCAAGGGCTCAGTGATGGTTATCTCCTTTGTCTCTGTGAGGACCACCTCGGAGTGATCTGGATGGGGACAAGAGGCGGCGGATTGAATGCGTTTGATCCTTTAAATCAGACATTCCAAACCTTCCAGAACGATCCGGAAAATCCTGAAAGTTTGAGTCCGGGAAGGGTAAATTGTGTTTTCGAGGACAGCTCCGGAACGCTGTGGGTGGGGACCGAGCAGGGATTGAACCGGTATAACCGGGAAAAACAAAACTTTACCTGTTTCCAACAGGACCGGGAGGATTCCCAAAGTTTGAGCAACAACCTGATATCCTATATATATGAACGTCCTTCACAGCCGGGGATATTATGGGTGGGAACCCGCGGTGGCGGATTAAACCGGTTAGAAATTAAAAATAATGTTTTCAAAAGATATCTCCATGATTCCTCAAATCCGAGGAGTTTGAGTGATGACAAGGTTTCCTGTCTTTATGAGGCGCCCTCCATGCCCGGTATCCTGTGGGTGGGAACGGATGGCGGAGGGCTCAATAGTTTTAATCCCGAGGCGGATAAACCTGTTTTTGCAAGGTTTGGCTATGAGCCTGAAAACCCCCGCAGCTTGAGCCACAATTTTGTGACCTGTATTTACGAGGATACTTCAGGGAAATTTTGGATTTGTACCGGGGGAGGCGGATTGAACAGGATGATTTTTGGAGATAAAAGGGGCAACGACTCTTCTTATTTCATCCACTACCGTAAAAACTACAATGATCCCCAAAGCATTGCCTCGGATTTTGTGTTTTCTGTCATAGAGGACCGCTCGGGCATCCTTTGGTTTGGAACCTTCGGCGAAGGGATCAGCAAGCTCGATCCTAAAAAGCCTCATTTTGTCACCTTCGATAACAATCCGCTCGATGAGAATTCGCTCAGCAACAACGGGGTCAGGGCGGTTTATGAGGACAAGTCGGGCGTCCTTTGGGTCGGTACTTTCGGCGGCGGCCTGAACAAAATCAACAGAAGAACGGGAAAATATACCCACTACCAGAATGATCCTCGTGATTCCCGGAGCTTAAGCCATGACCGGGTGTTTTCCATTTACGAAGACCAGAGAGGCGTGCTGTGGATTGGGACGGAAGCGGGCGGCTTGAATAAGCTTAACCGAGATACGGGACGGTTCACCCGTTACCACAGCAGCCCCGACAGCTCGAGTGAAAACCGGGTCAACACCATGCTGGAAGACCGGAACGGAGCTTTTTGGGTGGGGACACGTTACGAAGGCCTCTATGTTTTTGACCGTTCCAAGGAAACATTTACCAGGAATTACGTGATGGACCCCGAAAGTCCCGACAGCCTGAGGTCCAACGACATTTATTTTTTATACGAAGACAACGCAGGTTTTCTCTGGGTTTGTACGTTCGGCGGAGGTTTGAGCCGCTATGACCGGCATGAGGACAAGTTTATCCATTACACCCATAATCCCCAGGATGCAGGAAGCATAAGTTCGAACAACGTTCTTACCATTCTGGAGGACCTCAACGGAGCGTTCTGGATAGGGACTTACGGAGGCGGTTTGAACAGGTTTATCCGCGAGGAAAACCGGTTTAACCATTTGAGCGAGGAAGACGGAATGCCCAGCTCGGTCGTATACGGCATTCTTGAAGATAGTCAGGGAAACCTGTGGCTCAGCACCAATAAGGGACTTTCCAGATACAGTCAGGCTGCGGGCAGGTTTAAAAATTATGACGTTCGTGACGGTCTGCAAAGCAATGAGTTTAACGGGGGAGCTTATTTCAAAAACACGAAGGGTGAGATGTTTTTTGGAGGGGTCCTGGGTTTAAACGCCTTTTTCCCGGAATCGATCGGGGAGAATCCGTTCGTTCCCCCAGTCGTGATTACGGATTTCCAGCTCAACAACAAATCCGTTCCCGTGGGGGAGATGGAAGGCGGCCGAACTATCCTGGAACAATCCATCCGGGAAACGGAAAAGCTTGTCCTTTCCTATCGGGATAGAGTTTTTTCATTCGAGTTTGCCGCCCTGAGCTATACTTCGCCGGAGAAAAACCAGTATGCCTATATCATGCATGGGCTTGATGATGAGTGGAATATGGCTGGCAACCGCCGGTTTGTATCCTATGCCGCCGTTCGTCCCGGCAACTATGTTTTTCAGGTCAAGGCTGCAAACAACGATGGGGTCTGGAACGAAGAAGGAGTTTCCCTGGCGATCCGCATCAAGCCTCCTTTCTGGCGGACGAAATGGTTTCAGGGCCTGGCTGCCGTTGCCGTGCTTCTGTCCTTTTTTGCCGTCTACCAGATTCGTGTTCACAACATGAGGGAACGCAACATACAGCTCAATCAGATGGTCATGGAGCGGACCCAACAGCTTCAAAAAGCCAACGAAGAGCTGGGAAAATTATCGCTGGTCGCCCGGGAAACGGATAATGCCGTGATCATTATGGACGCTCAGGGAAACTTCGAATGGGTCAACGACGGATTTATCCGTTTTTATAATATGACGATGGAGGAGATGATCCAGAAGAGAGGGAAAAATATTTTGGATGCCAGCGAAAACGAATCCATCAAAAATATTCTTCAGAAGTGTATCACCAACAAGCAGTCCTTTATATATGAAACTCCGGTTTCAAAAACAGGCGGGAAGAAAAGATGGATGCAAACCACCTTGACACCCATTCTTGATGAAGAGGGAAATATTAATAAACTTGTGGCCATCGATTCCGATATTACCCGTATCAAGGCGGCAGAGGAACAAATTTTTGCTCAAAAAGAGAAGTTGGAGATGATTAACAATGAGCTCAAGGATTTTGCTTATATCATCTCGCATGATTTGAAAGCCCCCCTGCGTGCCGTGAGCCAACTGGCCGATTGGATATCGGAAGATTACCGGGACGCCCTGGATAAGGAAGGACAGGAAAAAATGGATACGCTTATAGGAAGGGTCAGCCGTATGGAAAAACTTATAGACGGTGTCCTTCAGTATTCGAGGGCGGGCCGCGTCATGGGAGAGATTGAGGAGATCAATCTGGATGAGCTCGTAAGCAGAGTTATCGAAAATCTTTCTCCTCCGAAAAACATATGGATCCATGTGAACAGCCCTCTTCCTCATATTAAGGCCCACAGCGTCAAAATCGAGCAGGTTTTTCAGAACTTGATCGGCAATGCCGTCAAATACATGGACAAGGAAGAGGGGGAGATCAAAATCGACTGGGCCGATGAAGGGCAATTCCTAATGTTCGTTGTCTCGGATAACGGACCGGGGATTGAGGAACAGTATCATCAAGAAATTTTCAAAATATTCCAAACACTTGAGGCTCGGGATACCCGGGAAAGCACCGGGGTCGGACTTTCGGTCGTGAAAAAAATTGTCGAGCAGCACGGAGGGCATATTTGGGTTGAATCGAAAGTCGGAAAAGGAAGCAGCTTTAATTTCACCATCAAAAAAGAGATTCAAGACGAAAAATAACCTGCATTATTCAAGGAGGAAAACGTAACCATGATTATTCCCAAGCACTACAAGATTCACCTGGAGCCTGACTTGAAAACATTTGATTGTCCGGGATGGACGGAGATCGACGTGGAAATGAAGGAGTCCAGCCGTGAGCTGCGGCTTAATGGGGCGGAGATGATGATCGGGGAATGTTGGGCCGAGTGGGACGGCCGGCGAAAGGAATGTTCCGTCTCCCCTTTGGAAGAAGAGTCGCAGTCGTTTGCCGTCGGTCTCCCCGAGGCGGTAAAGGGGATGTTGAAGCTGAGGGTGCATTTTACCAGCCGTATCAACGAGTCCATGCTGGGATTTTACCGCAGCCGTTTTGAAAAAAAAGACGGAGGGCGGGGGACCATCGCTGTGACCCAGTTCGAAGAGACCCATGCCCGCAAAGCTTTTCCCTGTTTCGATGATCCCGCCTTGAAGGCGACCTTCGACATCGAGTTTGTCATCGACGAAAAGATGACGGGGATTTCCAATATGCCTGTCGCGGTTGAAGAGCCGATGCCTTCGGGTAAAAAACGCGTCTGTTTTGCCACAACTCCGCTTATGTCAACCTATCTTCTTTTTTTCGGCATCGGTGAGTTCGAGATTTTGGAGGATCAGGGAACTGTTCTCCTCCGGGCCGTCACCACACCAGGGAAAATCGGGATGGCCGGTGAAGGGCTGCGTTTCGCCCGGAAATGCCTGGCCTTTCTGGAAGAGCAGTTTGGGACAAAATATCCGCTTCCCAAGCTGGATCTTATCGCCGTTCCTGATTTTGCGGCGGGTGCCATGGAAAACTGGGGGGCCATGACCTTTCGGGAGAACCTCCTTTTGGTTTACCCCGGAATCACTTCGCGACGGCAGGTGGAGAGGATTTTCGCCGTTATCGCCCATGAAACCGTCCATATGTGGTTCGGCGACCTGGTCAGCCCGGCCGAATGGAAGTACCTCTGGCTTAACGAGAGTTTTGCCACGCTCTACGGCGATATCGCCGTAGACCACTGCTTTCCGGAATGGAAGGTTATGGAAAATTTTGTTCTGGAATCCACCGCATCGGCCCTGGCCAGAGACGCCCTTCGGGAAACCATTCCCGTTGAGCTGGGTGAGGAGGCCCGCATCACGGCCGCCACCGTTCCCATTATCTATGACAAGGGCGGAGCCGTCATGAGAATGGCTATCGATTTTCTTGGTGAAAAGATCAGGAATGCCCTTCGTGATTATTTCAAGCGTTTTTCTTTCGGAATAGCGAAAAGCTCGGACCTCTGGAGCGCTTTTGACAGTGCTGCACCGGGTGAACCGGTAGAAGAGATGATGATAAGCTGGGTTAAACAGCCGGGCTACCCCATCGTCAAAGTTAAGCGTGAGGAAAACGGCCTTGTCTTTTTCCAGGAGAGATTCACCTATCTCGAGCGAGCTGCTACCGGTGAAACGTGGATCATTCCCTTGTCCATCCTTCTTTTTGATGACAGGGGAAAAAGCAGGCGCCTACATTTTCTTCTCAACGAAAAAAAAGGACGCTTGGAAGTGAAAGAGCCATTTTCCGCTTTTCTGCTTAACCACGGCCGGCCCGGTTTTTACCGCGTGGATTATGATCCGGAGGATAGGGCCCGTGTTGGAAAAACGGTCCGGGAAAAACGTCTGGATGGCCTCGACCGCTACGGCGTGGCGGAAGATTTGATGGCCCTGGTTCGGGCAGGGAGGGAAAAGATCGATACCTGCCTGGATTTTATCGAATCCTTTTATGCGAATGAAGACCATCATCTGCCCATGCGGGGCATTCTATCCGGTTTGGCTCATTTTAAGATTATCGGGGAGCCTTCAGTTGATGGGCGGGTAACAAAACTGGGCCGGAAAATTGCGGAAAATGCTTTGGACATTTTTGGATATGAACCCGTCAAGGATGAGCCATTGACCAACAATTCCATAAGAAACAGCGCCTTGTGGAATGGCCTGATATTCGGCAGCCAAAAAACAGAGACGTTTTTGCTCGAACGATTTCAGCGCCGCGAAAAAACAGGAGAAGCCCTGCCGGCTGATATAGCCGAGGCCGTACAGAGGGGGGCCGCTTATGCCGATCCTCAGGGATTTTCTCTC
This sequence comes from Candidatus Aminicenantota bacterium, assembly GCA_016927475.1. Taxonomy (GTDB): domain Bacteria; phylum Acidobacteriota; class Aminicenantia; order Aminicenantales; family Aminicenantaceae; genus JAFGMO01. Next base: position 19,849 of record JAFGMO010000098.1, on the reverse strand, counting down.
CTGGCCAAGCGTTTTAAAAAGAGCGAAAGCGAGCAGGAAAGGATGACCATCGCCTCCGCGATGGGGTGTGTCCGGCCGGAAAACATGGATGCGGCCGTGGATTTTGCCCTCAAGTCTGTCCCTCCGCGCCTTCGTTTTGTTCCCTTCAGCACGATGGCCGGAAATCCATCCTTGGGGCCGCATCTGTGGGAGATGTTCCGGGCCCATCACAAAGATCTGGAAAACCTCCCGCCCTTTCATCTGGAACGGATCATAATTGTGACGATTTCTGTCGGCGGGCTTTATCACGAGAAAGAGGTCAAGGAGTTTTTTGCTTCTTATGCTCCCGAAAGCCTGAAAAACTACCAGAAATACTTGAAGACAACCATAAATATGGCCCTGGAGATTTTAGAGGTGAACCTTAGCCTAAACACACAGCTTAGCTGCCCATAATATGTTCCGGCCTAATCGACCGTAGTCTGGGTCGGGTAACCTTCCGTCTCCTTGGAAACCGCGACAAGAACATAGGTGTAAGGGAGGTATTTGGACACTTTCCGGTGAAGATATTCGTGGGTTGTCGATTCGACCTCGGCCAGAAGAGTCAATGTGGTATTTTGAAGGAGATAAATCCTGTATTGTTCGATCTCTTCGTTGCTGGGGTGCGATTCCCACATCAAGACGTTTATATACTCACACTGGGAAAGTGATCTGTTTTCCCTCTTTTGGCCTCCAAAATTTTTGGGAGCATTGATGAATCTGAAGTTGGCCATGATGAACTTGTCGGAGTCCATATGTACGGTCACGGGATTGTCCGATCCCGTTACATCTCCCCCCCAATATCCGAAAACATTGTACTGCTGGGCTGTAGCTTGAACACTGACATCGGTTCCTTTGTCGTAGGAATAAGTGCCCGGGGCCGGGGTAGTGGTTCCTCCCGCTCCCGATACGATCTTAAGGTTGTGCTTGGGAACGACATAAGGAGTTGTCATGACCAGGGAATGGGTCCAGGTGTGGTCTGAAGAAGCGCAAACCCAGGCATAAGTGCCGATTTTCAGACCTTCACCGTACCAAGGGTCCATATAGTGGATGTTGTCGTTTTCAAATCCGTGGCCGACGAGGAAATGCCCTCCGCCGCCTGTCCATCCCCATCGCATGATAAAGGGGCGGTTGTCGTTGATGATGTTCGTCACCTTCGAGCGTGTAAGGTTGGAATTGTAAGGATCGCTCTGAATTCCCCAGTTGTTCAGGATGTCTTCGATGCTTCCGTCGGTATCAAACATATAGTTCCAGTAATTGCACCCCTGGCTGGGATCGACACAGCAGTCGACGGTTCCGAAGTTATGCCAGGTGGCACGATTTCTGGTGAAGTTGGCGATCGTACATTGGGTGATGTTCTTTCCATAGTAGAGAAGAACGGCCCGGCTGACGCCCGCCCAGCACCATTGGTTTTGTTCCTGGGTAACGACCGGGAAATTTAAGACTTTGGCGGCAAGAAAGACCGTCCCCAGAACAAGCACGGATAATATGAGAGCTTTGAGTGTTTTTTGTTTTAAATGGATTTTCATTTGATGGCTCCTTTTACGGCTCTTGAGCGCGGGTTTCAATTGCCGCGTTTTCCTTTGTTGTTCTGGGGATCTTTTTCGATATAGGGCCAAACAGCCAGGTATTGTTCTTTAAGGATGGGGAGGAGCTCATCAAAAAAGTAAAAAGCGTCTTCCTGCCGGGAAGAACCCGTGATTACTAGGGCTGACGACAAGGGAAAAAACAGCCCGTCCTCCCATCTTTCCCCGGTTTCGCTTACAGAAAGGATGTCCGCTTTTAACTGGAACAGCCTCAGGATGGCTTTGCTGCTATTCAAGGGATCGAAGCCGTATTTTTTTTCAAGAGCATCCAGCTCCCGGGCCAGTCCGGCTCCGCCGATGGCCACGGCCTGCCAAGTTCCATTGATATTGGCGACAGTAAGAAGGGTTTTGATGTTTCCTTCACAAATAACAGGAAAACGCCATTCCGGAAGTGAGATGATGCAGTCCCTTTCCCGGTAGGCGGTATTCAATAATTTTTCAGGGTCAACGGTCTGCATCAGGTAGGGTTCTCCCAGCGATGCTTTTTCGAATTCTTCGCGGCTGCTGAAACCGAAACTTTTTTCCATGCCTTCAGGAATAGCGTTGAGAAAATAAGGCATTCCCTCAAAAGCGGCGGCATACACCTCATCGGAGGGTCGGGAGATAAGGAAAGAAGAACAAGTCAAAAGGACCAACACCGCCAGGGATGGCCATAAAAACATCCTCCGAGGAATTTTTTTCTCGGTGTTCATAGTTCCTCCTTCAAATGGACTCTTGTATGATTAAAAGGGATGGAGTGTCTGCCTATGTGGATATTGATGTGAAGTGCAAATCAGTCCTTAAAGATTGGAAATTTTTCCTTACTGCGCATTAATTATGCCCTTTTAATACTTAGTCTATACATCCCTGTGAGGAGGTTGTCAACAGAAAGGAGTTATAAAGAAATGAGCTCAATAATTTTGTGTTTTATCTTTTATATAGCTTTCCCGAACTCGTGATTCTTTTGTCCACATCAGGATTTCCGGAATAATATATATTCCCGCTGCTGCTTATCCGGGCGTAGAGGTAGTCTTCCGCATGGATGTAAGCGTCTCCGCTGCTCGAGACACGCACATCGGCTCTTTTGCTTTCAAGCCTTCCGGCTTGGTAGTTGCCTGAACTGCTGATGGTGATTTCCTGCTTATTGACGACACCATCATTTATTCTCAAATCCCCGCTGCTCGAGATATGAACATCGATTTTGTCCGCTTCGAGTCTTTCCATATCAATATTCCCAGAGCTGCTGATTCGGGCTGAAAGTGTGTTGACCTCGAAGTCCTCGGCTGTAATATCACCTGAACTGTTTACTCTTATAGTGAAGCGGTCCGTCTTGATGTCGGGGAGTCTTATGTCTCCGGAGCTGGATGTGCTCACACTTTCAAGTCTTTTTACTATAAGAAGGTATCTGACTTCTCTTCGGGGACGGATGCTTACGTGCCGGCGGGTTCTGATAGTCAAAATGCCGTTTGTTACCTCTGTTTCAAAATACTCAAGCAGGTTGTCTTCAGCCTCAATAACAAGGTCCTCTTTGTTACCCAGTTCGACTGTTAGCAATCCAATGGTGGCCAGCTTGACTCCTGTCACGCCTCTTACGTTCCGCGTTTCCTCGTCCATTCGGCCTGATCCGCGGATCCTTTGGTTGTTAAATGAGAAATCATCAAAATCACAGGATTTTGCGCCCAAAGAGAGCATTAAAACGAGGAGAACAGAAAACAAAATTAAACATTTTTTCATAGCAACACCTCACCTATATTTTAATAATATAGACGTAAAAATGGGAATAAAGGTTCATTGATTCATTTTACCTTTTTTTACCTTTTTTGTTGACATCAACGAATCTTTATGATATTTAAAAAAAGTTGAAAAATGCAAAGGGGCGGGTATTGAAGAGAGGAAAAAACTCTTTTCTACATATCATCCCTCTTTGCGACTAAAGTAAAACAGTACATCTTCTTTTTGGGGCAAAGGAGTTCTCCTAAAGGGGAGCTTCCGGATTTTTATTTTAAAAGGGAGAGGAAGAGGATGGCTTTACCCAATATTTGGTTTGATCCTCCTTATGATATTCATCTGCTGCGCGGTCAATCCATTGATCTTATAGATCTTTTAAAGATTGGAACCGATTCGGCCACAACCTATATGAACAACAATGCTTCTGTGAGTTGTTCTTTTGATCCGATGTTCTTTAATATCCCTGTCGGAAACATAAAACGCGGCTTTAATATTGATGTGGACACAACAACCGGGAGAATTGAAGCCGATGCGGCTCCTCCGGCTCCTCCGACCCCAGAGAAACGAAACTTTCTCGTTATTGTTGAAGCCCGGGATTCCAATAATAACGAGACGAAAACAACATCCATTCGGGTAAACATCCACCAATCCATCCAATCAGTTATGCTTTCACCTGATAAACTCACTGTCCAACGAGGGATCGACGGATTTCAATTCTCACTCCGTGCCCGTTTTGACGATGATGTTGTTGCGGAGATAGGAAGAATTTATAAATACAAAAATGAATTGGCAAATTATACCTTCAATCCGCAGTATAATATTGCCTGGTCATCTCCTACGGCAAACTTGATCAATGCTAATACGGGAGAAATAACTCCTGATCCGGCTCTTGCCCTTCAAGAGTATGATATCTCCGTTGAAGTTCAAATATTAGGAAATACTCATATTGCCGCGGGAAAAGTTATTGCTTCTGATAAACTCGATGGAACAAACCTGAACATTAAAGCAGAGCTTGTGGCTACAGGAAATTGTCCCGGCTTTGCAAAAATAGATGAAGTCCCTAATATCCTTTTTGTCCCCGATGGTTTTGACGAAAATGATGAAGATCACTTCAATAAACTTGTGGATAAATATGTTTCCGATCTTTCAAACGGAAAAATTACTTCTCCCTTTAATATCCTTGCTGGTTCCATTAATTACTGGAAGGTTTTTATCCCATCGCGTGAAAAAGGGGCCAACCATCGCTGTGAGATATATTTCAAACAAAAAGATAATGAAATGGTCGGGCGGCAAATGTTTGATGCCGAAAAACCCGATGATATGGATACTTCTAAGTGGTACTTTACTCACCTTTATTATTATATCGGTTTTCCTGTGAAATGGCACAAAAACAGAAATTACAGCCAGCTCAAGGATGAATGGAAAGCCACCACTACTTTAAGTGACGCCCAAGTCGATGCCATAACCAATGATGCTATCGACAACTGGAAAAGAACCGGGGAGAGACGTCTTCCTGAAGAAAGAGACACGATTCTGGGTATACGCATCAACGATTCCACATCCTCATCAAAAGATGATAGATATGACAGTGTGCATTTCTACGAAAAAAGAATGGATAGAGAAAAATTCGATGAATTTCTTTTCACACTCCAGGATGACCAAGGAAACGCGATAGGTGATAAATTTATAAAACAGATGGCTAACCGTGGGAAGGATTGGGATAATATCGCTTTTTTGAGTGCTGCCCTCAACGGAAGGGAAAACAATTTTCAGGGAGGTTTTTTTCTTATAACGAACACCCGGGATTGGTTTTATAAAATCGACGGCCAATTCAACAACATAAAAGCAAGTCTGATATTCCCCAATGATAAAGAAGAGCTCACCCTTTCCGCCAAAGCGACAATTACCCATGAATTAGGTCATTCGTTTGCCCTGGAAGATGAGTATGGAGAGGATCCTCCAAATGAAGCATATTCAAACAAATTCATAGATCATCAAGATGTATCAGGATGGGAATATGCCAAATATACAGGTGCAGCTTTTAGTATGGATTGGAGCGGCAATGTACAAGCCCGGAAAGATCTGCTCAGCCCCAATCCTAATATTCCAAATACCGGTATGATCGATGCTGAAAAGATAAAATGGCGATATCACAGGATTCAGAAATGCGGGATGGTTGTATCGAATCCTGTCAAAGCAGGAAATCAATATACGATCACGCTCAAAAACAAAAATCAGGCCGAACAGTTCGCTGCAAATGATGCCGTTTTTTTGAGAAAAAGAAATGACGATTCTCCTATTGCCGTTGTCACAAGGCAACCACCAGCTGCCCAGCCAAACATCACTTCAGATACTATTACCCGGACTGTATCCCAGGAATTGGAAGTTGTGTCCGTCAATCCTGGGGCCCACCAGGTAGTGGTTAAGACAGCAGACGGATCTAATCTGGATGCAAATTTAATGAACATCATACCCAATGTTGAGGTTATGATTCTTTATAATCCTGTCCGTGCTCCTGATGATGTATATTCGGCTGCTTATAAATTTGCCGAACTCATTCCCAAAAAAATCCTGGACCACTTAAAAGCCAATCCATTTCCCCTCAACGCTCGAAAAGATAATGCAGGAAAATACAAAGAAATTATTGACGGAGAACCTGTTCAAAATTCTTTTCTTCCATCTTCACTGGTTCCCTGTTGTTCGAGCAGAAAAAAAGAAATAGTCGGACTGTATTCCTGCGGAAACCAATACCACGGACATATATATCATCCCACCGGCCACTGTTTTATGAGATCACAACTTCATGGCGGCAGCCTGGACGAATTTTGTGCTGTCTGCCGCTATACACTTGTAGATATGATCGATCCTTACAAACACGGCAAGGTCGATGAATTGTATGAGAATAGAAAAATAAACCCGGATAAATAAAATGGGAACAATTGATTCTATAGCAAAACATCTTATTCTTGCCGTCCGTCCGTTAAAAGAGGCCTTTTCCGACAAACAGAACTTTAAACAGTTTCTTTATAGGTTGGGATGGAACGCAGATACGATCCCGGCTTCTTACAACAACCTTATAACAAAAGTGGATGCCGCGATAACCGCTCTGGAGGCATTAGGAGAATCACCATCGGTCACAGAAGCCCTAAGCCTTCTTTCAAAAATCAAGGATGTTTATGAGGCTATTGAAAATATTAATGAAGCCCCACCGGGAGTAAATGCAGCCGCTTTTATAGGGGAGATAAAAGACCGTCTTTTTGAGATTTTAGTGGTTGACTATTTTTCCGCTGCGGTTCCTTTTCTTTTCAACTTGTTTAAAATGCTTGGAATAATTGAGCCAATCCACTTTCTTAAAAGCACCAATCGGCCTTCTTTTATCCGTTTCAAACTGAATTGGAACAAGATACCTGCGCTTTTTACAGAACCGGAAAAAATTCCGGAGAATGTGTTTGGATGGGGGAAGCCCGACTTTAAATTTGAAAAAATGATCACCATTATGGCCGAGCTCTTTTCAACGTTAAATGTTCCTGTTTCTATAACTCCGGTTGATGAGGAGCTTGGTTATAAATTCCTGGGTTTTACTGAATTTGATCCATTTAATCCCAGGTCCAGAACTCTACTGAAAATACCTGTAACCTATATAAATATAGACGGGATTGACCGTGATATCGGGCTGGCTGTTTTAGAGTTGCCCCAAGTTGAGAATAAACTTCCCGGATTCATTATTCAGCCGCTTATTCCTTCTGAGATAGGGGCTACACTCAGGATGCGGGAGGATATCGACCTAAAAATAAAGGCGGAATCCAACATCGCATCTCTTTTCGGATTTCTTCTCCGTCCAAACGAAACTTCAGTAACATACCCCTTTCAAGAAGGAACTCAATTACCTGAGATCGGATTCGGTGCGGGGGTGGACTTCAAGCCATCTACTTCATACATCTTATTAGGGGATGCCAGTTCAACCCGGCTCGAACTTAAGGAAGCCTCCGTCAATTTTGATTTTAAATTTTCAGAATCTTCGCCGGAGGTCATTTTAGGCTTTGATTTGAGCGGTCTCGCTGTCGTCATCCAAGCTGGGGAATCAGACAGTTTCCTTCAGAAGCTCTTAGGCTCAGGACAGACAAAAATCGGGTGTTCATTGGGTATTGAATGGTCCAATAAACACGGATTTAACTTCAAGGGAGGAGGAGCTTTCGAAGTAGCCCTCTACCCGCACCTTTCCTTGGGTCCCTTGTCAATCGATGAGCTTCAGATAGCATTAAAAGCCATGTTTGATGGATCTCCAGAACTTCGACTTGAATTTGGAGCTGGAATCAAAGGAGAATTGGGGCCCTTAACAGTTGTTGTCCAGGGAATTGGATTCAGCCTGGCTATGATCTTTGAATCCGGAGGGAATGCAGGTCCTTTTGATATCAAACTTGGTTTTAAACCTCCCAATGGAATCGGGCTATCGATAGATGGAGGAGGCTTTAAGGGCGGTGGTTACCTAAGGTTTGAACCGGATAATCACCGCTATACGGGCGTTCTTGAAATAGAATTTCAAAACAGTTTTTCCCTAAAAGCCATCGGACTCCTTACGACCAAACTGCCTGACGGCTCTGATGGCTTTTCTCTGCTTATTGTTATTTGTACAGAGTTTACTCCAATACAGCTCGGCTTTGGATTCACATTAAACGGTGTGGGCGGGCTTCTCGGCCTGAATCGAACCGCAAAAATCGATGTTCTCAGACAGGGGATCAAAACAAACTCCCTGTCCTCCGTCCTTTTTCCTAAGGATGTGGTTGCAAATGCAAACAAAATTATCAGCGATCTGCGCCAGATATTCCCGCCTGAAGAAGGGCGTTTTGTTTTTGGTCCCATGGCCCGTATCGGATGGGGGACTCCCACCCTTCTCACTATCGATTTGGGATTGATCATCGAGGTTCCGCTTCCTCTTCGTATCGCTTTGATGGGCGTTATCAAGGTTATCCTCCCGGATGAGGAGCTGAAGCTTATCCGCATTCAAGTGAATTTTCTCGGAGCCTGGGAGCAGGATAAAAAACTCATTTCATTCGATGCAAGTCTCTATGATTCAAAACTGATCTCTTTTCCTCTGGCAGGGGATATGGCCCTGCGTATTCTATACGGTGACGATCCGAATTTCCTGATATCAGTCGGTGGTTTTCATCCATCTTTCACTCCTCCTCCCTTAGCTCTTCCCCCATTACATCGTATTGATGTGAATTTGATAGGCGGAAACAATCCTCGTCTGGCCTTGACAGCTTATTTTGCGGTTACATCAAACACCGTTCAGTTAGGAGCAAAGATAGAGCTTTTGGCGAAAGCCTGGAAATTCAATGTCTATGGTTTTTTAGCCTTTGATGCTCTTTTCCAATTCTCTCCTTTTTATTTCATTGTTGTTATCTCCGGTGGAGTTGCGGTTCGCTGCGGCTCATCCGTTTTGTTCAGCATCGGTCTTTCCCTTTCTCTTGAAGGGCCCACTCCTTGGATTGCCAAAGGAAAAGCTTCATTCAAAATCCTATTCGTAAAAGTAAAGGTCCGGTTTAGCAAGACTTGGGGAGAAGACAAAAAGAAGACACTGCCGGATATAGCTGTTTTACCCAAACTTATAGAGGCTCTCAGCTATAAAAACAATTGGCGGGCTCAGCTTCCTTCCCGCAATAATCTGCTTGTTTCTTTAAGAGAGATCGATGATGTGGAAAGCGAACATATCGTTGCTCATCCAGCCGGCGTTCTGACCGTTTCTCAGAAGATTGTACCCCTGAATAAACAGATCAGTCGTTTTGGAAATCAGAGACCCTCGGATGGCAATAAATTTTATATTCATGAGGTCACATCCAATGGAACCAAACTGAAACAGGTTCCCTTAAAAGAACATTTTGCTCCTTCTCAATTCGAGGACATGGATGATGCCAAAAAGCTCTCAAGTAAGTCTTTTGAAAAAATGGAAGCAGGAGTCAAAATCTCCGATACGGAAAACGATATTAAATCAAGCAAAGTGGTTCCCAGAAATCTTATGTATGAAACCATTATCATCGACACTCATTTTCGAATTCAACGCTTCTTGAAATACATCGGTGAACGGATGAGTACGTTTGTTGCCCTGCTGCGAGGTAGCTGTGTGGCCAAATCACGACTTTCTTTTGTCAATAACGCCGAGCCGGTACTCGGTCCGGGAAAAATAAAGGTGGCCCAGGAAGGGTATACAGTCGTCGGAATGGCAGATCTTTTTCCCTATGATGGACAGTCAGCATTCGGAAGCCAAGCCGAAGCCTTAGGCTATATGAATGAATTGGTCCAAATAAACCCGGATTTGGAGGGAAACATCCAGGTTGTCTCCAATTATGAAGTGCCTCAAGCAGGGTAATGCGTGAAATAAAATGAAAGGTTATTCAGGATGAGTGATCCAAACATTCTGGCAAAATATTCGTTTCTTCCCTGGCTGAGGCAGGGCATCGCCAACAATATCAAAACAAATCCAGCTGCTGGAACTATCCGTGCTTCCATCAAAGTAAAGTTGAATGTAAAAACAGACACAGGCCTAGCGCAAGATTTAGAGACTTCCATACAACTTATCGGTCCAGGAGACATTATAGGTATTTCCCAGGATGCTATTATCCGTGCAGAGCCACGAAACTGGATCACGGATTTCGAACCCAATTATCTTCCCTTTATTGAATTTTATGATGAAGACTTTCCATGGCGCTACTCTCCCATGCCGTCAGATTCTGTTAAGCATCGAATTACACCCTGGATCACACTTGCTGCCCTTAAGGAAACTGAGTTTACAGATTCCAAAGCCCTATCCGGTCCTCTTCCTTTTTTTGAGACAGAAGATGATGCGGCTCAGGTTTTTCCTCCGTCATCCCAACTCTGGGCCTGGGCTCATGTACATGTTAATTCCAACCTGGTTGAAAACGAAGCTGGAGACTCGTTAAATGTAAACCAATCAGTGAATGAACTGGAAAATTTACTAGAATCAAACCCGGATATTGCTTACTCAAGATTAATGGTTCCCCGTCGTCTCGAACCCAAAACAGGCTATCATTGTTTTCTTATACCTTCATTTGAAAGCGGTCGGCGGGCTGGGTTGGGATTGGATATTGGAAACACAGAAGCCTTGGATTATGCCTGGGGAAACGGTCAAAAGCGTTTTCCTTATTACTACCGCTGGTATTTCCATACAAGTGAACGGGGTGACTTTGAGTATCTTGTCCGTCTTCTTGAGGCACGCCCTGTTGATAAACGTGTAGGTATTCGCGATATGGATGTCAGCTCACCAGGAGGTGGTATAGACGGGATCGACATGGGCGAAGGGAAACCCAAAATAATAGGAATGGAAGGGGCTCTTAAATCCCCGGAGACCGAATCGACGGATTGGCCGAAAGAATATCCGGAGATATTTCAAAAACAGTTGGCGGACTATATCAATAAGGCCGATGATTATCAAAAGGCAAATCCGGATACCGATCCCGTCATCACTCCACCGTTGTATGCAAGATGGCATGCTCTTCGAGAACGCCTTTCCCTTGACAAGGATCCAGGTGAAAATCCTTACGACCCCCAAAGGAAGTGGGTCACCGAACTGAATCTCGATCCGCGAAACCGGGCCTCGTCCGGTCTTGGAACACGTGTTGTTCAGGATAATCAGGAAGAATACATGAATAAAGCCTGGGAACAGATTGGGCAAGTACTGGAGGCAAACAGACGGCTGCGGCTTGCCCAATTCGCCGAAGCGGCCAGTATCTGCACCTATAATAAACATATTCAAAACCTAAACAAAAATATTGCCTTTACTATGACTCAACCCGTTCATCAACGAATTTTAGGAAGCAGCCAGACAATCCGGCAAAAAGTTCTTCAAAGCAGTTTGCCTTCCGCTGTTTTGAGCCCGGAATTCAGGAGGATCATACGGCCCCGGGGCCCAATTTCTCGGAAGATTATGCCGGAGGCCCGCCGCAGGTATGTAAAAGATCTCCTTGCCCAAATAGCTAAGGGAAAATTAAAGGCGGCCCCAGATAAAAAAGTACCCGATAATCTTGTTTCATTGTCGAAAGCATCTGACAAACTTATTCCAAGCCGAATTCCCCAATGGCTGAGAAATCTTCTGAAATACAAATGGGTACAATGGATACTATTTGGACTTCTTCTGATTCTTGTTATTTTATTTCTTTTCCTGAAGGCAGCCGGTGTTCTTTGGGGGGGATTATCAGTATTAGGGGCGATTATTATTGCATTAACGGTGGCCTTAAATCGATGGACAAAGGCTGTTGATGCCGGCCAAACGATTAAAGAAGAAAACCTGACTCCCGAAGCCGTAGACAATCTGCCGAAAAGTCCCTCGTTCCGGATAACCGAACCCGGGGAATCGGTACGATTTTCTTTAGGGCGATCCGACAGCAATGAAGCACGAAAATTTAAGGATGCTTCACGCGACCTGTTTACCTTGATTGTTGACAAGCCTCTTATAACAAAAGCAAAACCGGAGCTCTCGATTAATGACTGTTATCAACCCCTTATAAAGGCTCTCGATCCCAAAGTCTCTATTTTCAACCGGGTCATGGGGACATTATTAATTCCTCCTGTAATCCGCGCTCGAATCCCTGACAGAATTGTTCCGGTTATGGCCTATCCTGAATTTCCACAACCTATGTATGAGCCTCTACGGGATATCGACAAGGAATTTTTAATGCCCAATATTGGGCTTGTTCCGCAAAATACAATATCTTTATTGATCACAAACCAAAAATTCATCGAGTCCTATATGGTGGGATTGAATCATGAAATGGGAAGAGAACTGCTTTGGAGGGAATATCCCACGGACCAGCGCGGTAGTTATTTTCGCCAGTTCTGGGATGTACGCGATTTTGTAAACGAAGATCCGACTCTTTCAGAGAAAGAGCTGAGTGAAAAGCTCAAGGATATCCCCAAAGTGCACACCTGGCTGAGTACGACTGCGCTCGGTTCTCACAATCACAGGGATCCCGGCGGTGACGCATATCAACTGGTTCTGCTCATAAGAGGAGATCTTCTGAAACGATATCCCAACACAGTGATTTATGCCCATAAAGCGGAATGGGATAAGGACGAAAATGGAAATATCTTGAAAGAAAAACCCCGCAAACTGGCATCTGTAACCAACGAAGAAGAAAGAAAAGTGAACCAGAAATATCCTCTTTACTCTGCCAAAGTGGGTCCTGATATTTTCTTCTTGGGATTCGACCTCACTATAGAAGACGTCAAGGGACAGAACGAGGATGACCCAGGATGGTTTTTTGTCCTGAAAGAACGAGTTGGAGAACCGAGGTTTGGACTTGATCTGGAAGATGAAGAGGTAGATGTCTCACTGAGCGAATGGGATGATTTGAGTTGGGGCGATATAAAAGAGGATTTCGCACCCGGTAATCATATCAAGCTTACCGATGATAAAAATAAGATAAAACCGGACAATCCGGGCGGAATAGAATGGCATTCTGATTCAAATGCTGCGGATATGGCTTTCATACTCTTTCAAGATCCTGTTTTAGTAGCTGTTCATGGCCAGGAGATGTTGAAAGCATGAAAAGAATAGGGGAGTACGGAATACGATGAGCTTCGAAAATATAAGGAAAAGTCTCAATAACAAACGAAAAACGATCAATTCACTGGACAAGGAATATCTCAAAACAAAGGAAACATTACGGACGATAGAAGTCCGCAAATTGCGTCTGGTACGGCTTGGACTGGATAAAAGCAGGGAATTCCAGATGCTTTCCCGGAAAGCCGCCAGTCTGAAAAGAAAACTTCCCCAACTTAAAAATAAACTAACAGAGTCAAGGGCCGCAGCTGAAGATCTGTTTGTAGAGTTTGCACAGTTCGAGCCGCCACAACAGGCTGTGGAAAATCTGGATGACCGGATTCCTTTCCTTCTTCTTCCGGTTCGCCTGGAGACGAGATTCAAAACTATTCCGTCCTCCAGGAGTGGTGATAAGAACCAGGAGTTGTGGCTCCGGATTTATCCTGACGATATTCATGTTGACACACATGAAGATACTTTAACCGAAGATGAAGTTAATGCCGCACAAGTATACTGGACAGAGATATGGAAAGCGGGAGGCGACAAAGCTCAGGAGCTCGGGGCATGGAGGGTTTTAATTGCAAAATACGGTCCCCAACGAGCATCTTGGATCGTGAATACATATAAACCTAATAATGAAATAAATGAAAATGGACTAAGCAACCGTCCTGCTGAACCCGTTTCAGAGGATGAGGAGCTAGATCCGGCTCCGGCATTCGACCCGTACGAAGCCCGGTTGGAATCGTGGTCTCGGGCACCAAGGGTCACGACTATGCCTGACAGATTTGTGGCTATCGGTTATCAGGGTGGGAAAAAAATATTTGAGCACATTGGAAATCCTATCCCGGATCCTCTTATTGTCGGTCCTGATCCTTCTCTGTCCCAAGAGGAAGGCTTCCGCAGAAAGGAAGATGAGCTTGAAGTTGACCTGGGAATGAAATGGATGTTTGATTTCGATGAAGCTGTCCGGGTAGGCATGGGAATGAAAATTCCTCTCAAGAAGAATTTTACCGGAGTATTTTCAAAGATTCTTGTCTTGGGTTTAAGGCTTTCCTCTAATGAGGAAGAATCGCGCGAGCTTGTTGAGTCTCTTATCGAATCCCACCATTATTCAGAAGACGGCTTCAGTTTAATTCCCCAGGGAATAGCAACAAACAACACCCGTTCCGGAGGATGTGGTTTCAAATCATTCGAGTTGGGAGATGATGAAAGTTATGATGTTGAGCTTCAAAGCCCACTTTTCACCCCTGAATTAAACTGGAAAAACAAAAAAGACGGCCAGTACTTGTCCGAAGCATTGGGCATTAATCCTGAGGTTCTGCAGCACATACAGTTCAGTGATGGATTTGACCAAAGGGATGCCCGGGCCATGAATACCGCACTCTGGCCGGCCACACTCGGCTATTTTCTCGAAGAGATGATGGATCCGCTTTTTTCACCTGAAACCATCGAAGAACTTCACGATTTTTTTGTTCGATATGTAAGCGGAAGAGGCGCTGTTCCTTCTATCAGAGTAGGGAACATGCCTTATGGGATTCTGCCGGCAACCGCATTTTCCCTATGGAAATATAAGGAACATGATGCGGGAGGTATCACGGGAGATAGGATATCCACACTATTCCCTGTAAGCCGAATGGAAAAAGATCTTTTTGAATTCCTTAAACGACTTGACAAGAAATGGTCCGAACTGGCTCAAGAAGTTTCCTATGCGGGAAAAGCGGGAGATAGCCAAAAGAATCTTCTCGATATCCTGGGACTCCATGCAGGTTCTGCGGAATATTACCACCGCTTCGCTGTCAGCCTCGAACAGCTCAGTAATATGCTGAAAATGAAACAAATAACCTGGGCTGATGTGGACCTGGAAGCCTATTTTAGGTCCGTATGGACTGATACACTCAATGAGTTCGGTGCAGATACGGGAGAAATTCCGGAAATATATAAGCGGATATTCTACAAAACACATACCATTCTCAATGGTCCCCTCGTGGACAACAAGCCCCTTTCCGATACAGAAAAAGTTCAAGCCATCAGCCAGGATGATGAAAACTACATTGAATGGCTGGCCACTAGTCCCATTGATACCATACGCCGGCAGGATTTTGGGCGGAAGGAGGGTCAAAAAATATCCCCGCCGCGATCTCTTCTTTATCTCATGCTGCGGCATTCTGTTATGAATGCTTTTTGGGACTCGGCTTGGTGTTTTTTTAAAATGGCTGAGGTGGTTTCTCTTCCTTCGAGAAAAGAACCGGCGTTTCTCTATATAAGGGATGAAAATCCGGGCGAGAGCAAATTTTCGCTTCTTTACAAACCGGCTGCCGAGCTCCACAATCGGTTTCCCACTGTATTTAAAAACAGAGAACTTACTGTTGCCGAGCAGATAAGTGAACCAAATGTCATTCAGATTCGTCCGGAGACAAGAGCTTTACGTGAGGTGCGCGCGGCTCTTGAATGCCTCCGGGATCGTCCAACGAACGTTTTAGCCCGGGCATTTAGCGAACATGTAGATTTATGCTCCTACCGGTTGGATTCTTGGCTTTATGGCTTGGTAAACCAGCGGCTTTTTAAACTCCGGGGGGAAGGAGATTCAATTCGATTGGGGATATATCTAGGAGCATTTGGCTGGCTTGAAAACGTCAAGCCGGAGCAGGTGCTCTCGCCTTATGAAGGAAAAGTTCCTGAAGAATTTGTAAATGCTGGATCACCGCCTCTTCAAACAGCGGCAGAAAATGCGGGATACATTCACGGGCCATCATTGAATCATGCTGTTACAGCAGCCGTTCTCCGAAATGCCTATGTCACTCACGCAGACCGGGATCATTCCGATGTTACAGCTGTTAATCTTACCTCAGAGCGTGTCCGTTCAGCTCTTTTTATAATAGAAGGGATTCAAAATGGGCAGGAAATGGGAGCCTTGCTCGGATATCAGTTTGAACGGGGGCTGCACGACCGGTATCAACAAGCTGAAGTGGATAAATTTATTTTTCCTTTGAGAAAAAAGTTTCCTCTGGTAGCAAACCGCCTTCACAAATCAGATGAAAATAATCCTTCTGAACCCAATGCAAATATTGAGGTTGTCGAAGCACGAAATGTGATTGACGGACTTGCTCTAGTCCGCCATGTTCAAACTTCCGGTAAACGCGAGTATCCATTCGGATTATCGGGTTTGCCTGATGCAACTGATAATGAGTCTAAGGCTATTAACTCTGAAGTCGACAGAATGGAAAACACACTCGATGCTGTTTCGGATCTTATGACGGCAGAAAGTATCTATCAAGTTGTCCAGGGTAATTATGATCGGTCAGGAGCTGCTTTGGATTCGGTTTCATTTGCTGATAATATTCCTGATCCGGAAATCATCAAAACGCCCCGATCAGGTCACATTCTCACTCACCGGACTTGTCTTTTGCTTGAAACCAATATTCCTGTAGCAGAAAAAAATCCATTTAATGAGATTGATATTCCTCTAAGCCCCAGAGCTGCAGCAGAACCCGGAATCAACAAGTGGCTGGCAACCTTTTTTGGAAATGATCCGGAAAAACCCGTGATCCAGGTCGTTCATGTTGAACAAGGGGCAGGTGCAGATGGAGCAGACATAGAACATCCTTATACTATTTCCTTGAAAGACCTAAAAATTCAACCCATTGATCTGATTTATGTTCTCAACGAAAATTTGAAACAGGATCAATCGGAGTTGGATGAACTTATTGTTTATACATTGAAAAAAAAGGGAAACCTCTCAAAAGATGCCGTCGTTCGTATAGAATACACAGCAGCAGTCGACGGAAAGGTCACTTTTTTCCAGTTTATGCCCCTTTTCAAAGTTATGAAGGCCCTTATCATAGATTCCCGCGCCTTAAATGCTCAAGACATGGTTCTTCCTTCCGATCAGACTCAAGACCTAAGCCAGAATTCAGAGCCGGATCAAAATCCTAGTGAATGGGATGTCAATGAAATAAAAACGCGCGTCGAAGCTGTAAAAAACGGCATTATTTCATTAAAAAATGCTTTGCAGGCTGATCTGACAATCTTGGAAGGCGGATTGCCTACGGCAAACCAGTTTAACAGCATCCACAATCATCTTTTTGAAGCTGGTTGTTTTTCTATTCCTCACAGTATTCCTGAATTTGTTGCAGAAAAAACTCAGGACGCTGCCGATGCACTTAAGTCCCGAATCCAGTCGGTGGTGGAACATATCGAGGAAAGACTCATTTCTTATAACTCTATTTCCATCCCAAACGATCTTTCTCCAGATGACAAAGTGTCTCGGTGGATAGATGCAGGACAATCTATTTTTGGATCTGAGTTTACTTGGACATCTGCATTCAAATTTAAACTTCCTGATGAAATACGAAAAGCTCACAGCGACTCTGGACACATCCTCCGGTTTATTAAAGCCACATCTGAATACCCGGTAGATGAATGGCTGCACGGCCTTGCCCGGGTCCGGCCAAAAATGAATAATATTGAAGCATGTATTCTCCTTGCTAATAATTTCAATACGACGGAACCTGTAATAACACCTATACAGCTTCCTTATAAGGCGGACGATTACTGGCTTGGTTTGACATATCCCGCTGCATATGACTTTGATGGAGATCGTCTTCTTCTATCCTGTATATTTCCTGAAAATTTTGATCCCGATAAATCTCAGTCAGGAATTTTTATAGATGAATGGACAGAGGTTGTTCCTACGAAAGAAGAAACAACAGGTGTCGCCTTCCATTATGACGCCCCAAACTCGGAACCGCCTCAAGCTCTGCTTCTTGCGGTTACCCCTGAAATCACTGGAAAGTGGAAATGGGACCACCTCGTAGCTACTTTGGGCGAAACACTGGACATGGCCAAGAAAAGGGTCGTGGAACCCCAACAGATCGATGAATCCAAATATGTCCACTTTCTGCCTTCCATCATGGTGCCTGCAACACGATATCTGATTACAATCGCAACGAATCTCTTGGTTAATGTAGGTAAAATGGATGCGATTGTTGATATTCCACCGGAAGGAGGGAGTGGATGACAGCTAAAGAGGAGAAGTTCAAATGACTCAGGACTATAAATCTTTTGCCGGTCAGATCCTCGTCAATTTTTATAAAAAACCTTATTTACCTTCCGTAAAGGGTTGGAACAGGTTAGAAGGGCGGCCTCGAACAGAAGAATTTGATAAGACTCTTCGCGCAGAAGTCCGCGATGCACTCTGGATGTTGTCAAGGCAATGGCAAATGGGAGAGTACATTGGAAGTGATACGGGATCACCTGCTTTTGCCAAGGTTAAAATTGTGACAAGTCATATCAATCAATACAAAACCGAATCAGGAATGTCTCTCAAATACGATGAAACAATACCATTAGAAACGCGGGTAGAGATGGAGCCGTTCCCTTTAACTCTTCCAACACGTATTCAAATCGGACGGTATTGGCTTAAACTTCTGGCTGATGCAGGACTCAGCCGAAATTATAAACCGGACTTCATAAATAAATATCCAATAAAACTTCCCGACCGTATCGCTGAAAACAATGAAATATTTGCTCATCAGGAAGTCTGGCAGTTGTACGCTGCAACAGCAGGTAGAAGTATGGATGGAGGTTTTCTGCTTGAAAAAATAGAAGCCGAAGAAGATATACTTGCAGAGATAAACTGCCCAAATATGGGAGATAAACAAAAAATAAACGATTGTGCAAATAAATTAAAATTGTGGTTTCACCGACAATATCTCATTCCGGAAAAGGATGAAAAAACGGCATGGATACCCTCAAATCTCGAGTATGGTTTCACCTGTGAGGCACCTCACTTTGACGGAAGGAATAAAACTTTCCTGCTGGCCGATGAGTACCATCATGGTCATCTGGACTGGTATTCCTTTGATATTCATCTTCAATTAAGCACAAGGCCACAGCCCGGGGAAGAACCAGAACCGGGAGAAGCATTGCCTCAGTCAAAAACATTTACATTTATACCTACGAACGTCGAGTTCGGCGGAATGCCGAACCTGAGATGGTGGGAATTTGAGGACAGGAAAACTCATTTTGGAGACATCGATGCACACACAACTGACCTAGCAAAACTTCTCCTTATTGAGTTCGGTCTAATCTTTGCTAACGACTGGTTTGTCATCCCCTACGATCTTCCTGTGGGAAGCCTTGCCCGAATAGACGGACTGGCTGTAACAAATGTGTTTGGAGAGCAAATCTGGATTGCTCCCGCAGGAAGCCATGAATCCGAAGGATGGCAAAAGTGGTCCATGTATAACATGAATATCCGGGGGATTAAAAACGCAGCAGACCGGTCCATTTTTCTTGTTCCAGCGGTAGACAGGCTTTTGGAAAGCGAACCAATAGAAAGGGTGAAATTCATTCGCGATGAGATGGCGAATATGGTATGGGCAATTGAGTCAACGATTCAGCTTCATAACGGAGATGTCAAAGATGGATATGAAGTTGCTACAGAACTGCTGAATTATCTTGCCAATTTTTATGTCACGCCGGAAGGAGAAGAGCAGCTTGAAGGAGATGCAAAAATCCGGTATACCCTGATGACAGGTGTGGCTGAAAATTGGATACCTTTTATTCCTGTTCGTATTCCCGGCGAAAGTAATGACAATCGGGAAATACAGCTTCAGAGAGCGGCCATGGTGCGCACTCTTCCAGGAGCAGAGGAAAAACCAAAGGTCCGTCCCCGCACAGGCATATTAAGCCATAATAAAAATTCTACATATTTCATCCATGAGGAAGAAGTCCCGAGAGCGGGAGCTTATGTGTCAAGGACTTTCCAACGTGCTCGATGGTATGATGGAAAGGTTTGCGTCTGGCTTGGACGACGCAAGCGTACAGGAAGAGGTGAAGGCTCCAGCGGACTCCGCTTTGACCATATAGACACCATCTCTCCTAAAGAAAAAACATAATTTTATGAATTTAAGCTTGGCTGAGTTATATTGCTGATATTTAAGGGGATATATTTTCTTTTCCCTGAAGGATTTTCGTTAAAATG
>JAFGMO010000097.1 GCA_016927475.1 Candidatus Aminicenantota bacterium | reverse complement strand
TGAATCTGAGGTTATGTTTGATTTTTTTCGCTTTTTGAGTCCTTGACCTCAGCTTTTTCGGTGTGATAATTTTATTTAAAGATGTTAAAGGGCGGAAAATAAAGAAAATTTTGAGGGATTCGGAGCAAGCGCAAAAAGGAATTACTTATAAAAAGGAATTACTTATAAATCATCAGTTCAGGGTAAAGGACAACCGGCATTAGATACAAAAGGCTCACTTTTCATTTATCTTAATCGAATCCCTGCTTCCCAGCCATTATTGTAATTTAATAATTGTCAACAACTTACATGGAAGTCACAAGTTATTGTGACCAACTCTTGTTATAAGATCTGAATTCTTTTTAATTTACAAGAAAATATGTTTGCAATTTGCAACTTTTTAGTATAATCTTCGTATATATCTATGAAAGACTTAATCGAGAGGTGAACGATGAAATCACTGACTCAACTGGAACAGCACATCCTGCTTGCCATTTTTCATTTAAAAGATAACGCTTACCTGATTACAATCAGAGATTTTCTAAAAAAAATTACAGGAAAAAACCATGCCATCGCTACCATTTATGTTCCGCTGGAAAGGTTAAGAAAATTGGGCTGTCTTGATACAATCGACGGAGGGCCCTCTCCCAAGGTAGGAGGGAGATCCATTAAATACTATTCTCTCACAAAAACAGGTTTTCGCCTATTGGGTGAAATGAGAAAGATCAATGACCGGATGTGGCTGGGCTTTCCGGAAGGAATTCCATATGAAAAATAAAACGAAAAACGCTGTTAATTTTCAAATCCCGAAAATCGCCAGATTTATCTTGAAGGCTCTCATTCCGGCCCACGATTTTAAATACACGATCGGAGTCTACGAGCAATCCTACTTGGACATCAAAAGGCAGAAGGGAAAGCTTTCAGCATATCTCTGGTTGTTTTTGCAGCTCTGTGTGGCATTTCCTGTGCTTCTGAAAATGAACTGGGCTGGAGGAACAGCGATGATCAAGAGTTACATCAAAGCTATTCTCCGAACTATCAAAAGAAAAAAAATTTATTCTCTTGTGAATATCTTAGGCCTGAGCTTGGGATTTGCTTGTTGCATCCTGATATATGTGTATATTGCCCACGAGTTGTCCTTTGATCGTTTTCACGAAAATGGGGATTCTCTTTTCCGACTCATACGAATCAATCATAATCCTGACGGCAGCCTGTTGAATAGACATCACCAATTCCCGATGCCTTTGGGGCCGGAATTAGAAGCATATTTTCCCGAAATAGAATATTTTACGAGATACAAAGGAGGAGAGGGAATCGTTGGATATAAGGACGCAATGTTCGAAGAATACATTGACATGGCCGATCCTCATTTCTTCGATATTTTCACTTTTCCATTTGTCTCAGGCGATCCTCGAACTGCCATAACAAATGATCATTCAATCGTGCTGACAAAAAATTATGCGCACAAATATTTTGGGAAAGAAGATCCTATCGGAAAAACGATAACCGTGACATTTGGTCAAAATAGAAAAGATTATGTCGTTACCGGAGTTGTCAAAGATATCCCGCAAAATTCGACAATCCGATTCAATATACTGATGAACATATCGAATTATGCCATCTATTGGCCATATGGCGGCGGCAATCCTTTGACATTCTGGTCAAATTTCAATGCCCATTATTATTTACTATTAAAACCGAGCTCCTCGAAGATAAGTATCGAAAGAAATTTCCCATCGTTTTATGACCAGTATTTTAGCTGGTATTCACAGAGAATAAATTGGGATGGAAAAGGAAATCCATTTTCCTTCGCATTACAAAAAATGAGGGAAATACATTTTGATCCTGGTTTGCACGGAGGAACGAATCCTGCCGTCTATAATATTCTGATGGGAATTACCTTGATCATTCTTGTTATCGCGTGTTTCAATTTCATTAACCTCACAACAGGGATGTCGACTGTCCGATCGACAGAAATCGGGATCAGAAAAGTCCTGGGTGCTGGCAAAAAGCAGTTGATCCTTCAATCCTGGAGTGAATCAATCATCTTCAGTTATATTTCCATGGGGGCAGGAATTCTCCTGGCCTCACTCACTTTTTCTCGCTTCAACGAATTCATTGGAAAGCAGATCGCCTTTAAAGATTGCGTCAATATTTTGACCGTCATTGTTCTTTTTGTGCTTCCTCTCACAGCGGGAATTCTTTCTGGAATCTTTCCCGGACTGGTTATGACAAACTTCAATACTCTCGATACGCTTAATGGCAAGTTGAAATTGAGCGGAAAAAGAATCTTCACAAAATCTCTTATCATTTTGCAGTTTTCTCTTTCCGTTTTTTTGATCATCTCCGCCATCCTTATGGGCAATCAAATTAGATATATGATTAATAAAGATCTCGGATTCGCGAAAGACGGTTTGCTTGTGATCAATATCCTGGAAAATGAACAAAAAGATAAGGATAGGATTGTTAAATTGTTCCGAAATAAATCCATTCAACATGCAGGTGTTCTGGGTCTTTCTGTCAGCACCACAAATTTTGGGGATTTCTCCGCATACAGCAGTATCGAAAAAGAAAATAAAAGGATCGTATTTCTTGACAATACAATAGACTTCGATTTTATGGGAACTCTGGGCTTGAAAATCGTACAAGGAAGAGATTTTTCAAAAGAATATTCTTCAGATAGAGATGGGGTGATCGTCAATCAGACATTTGTCGAAAAATTGGGTTATGAGTCTCCATTGGGGAAAATGATTGGCGAATCCTCCCAAGGCTTCCCTTACGATTTAAGGATCATCGGGGTTGTTGGAGATTTTAATTTTGCATCATTGCATAATGAGATCGATCCGGCCATTTTTCACATTCAGCCAGGAAATTGGGGATATCGCTATTTGTTGGCGAGAATATCCACTAGTAATATTCCTGATACACTTAAACATCTAGAGGGAAGCTGGAAAGAAATCCAACCGGAAAAACCTTTTGTGTATAATTTTCTGAGTGAAGTTCTTGAGAATCATTACAAAACAGAGAAAAGATGGGAGGGAATCATCCAGATTTCTTCTCTGCTGGCCATAGGCATTGCGTGTATGGGAATATTCGGCTTAACTTCGATCACTATAAATCAACGAGTTAAAGAAATTGGTATCAGGAAAGTCCTCGGGGCTAAGTTCATTCAGATTGTCAAACTTGTAGCAAAAGACTTTGTTTTTTTGGTCGGGGCTGCAAATGTCATCGCTTGGCCGATCGCCTATTATGTTGTGAACAGATGGCTGCAAAATTTTGCTTACCGGATTGACATTGAAATATGGATATTCATACTCTGTGGCGTTCTTTCACTATTGATTGCTCTTCTAACGGTCAGCTACCAATCCATCAAAGCCGCAACAACCAACCCGGTCGATTCCCTGCGTAATGAATGAATGGAGGACTTTGCATCCATTTTGTCTAATAGGAGAAGTCGTTAAGATAGGCTTATGTCCATCCGGGGGCAAAAAATACGAAAAAATATCAAAACAAACGAAACTAAACGAAAAGATAAAATTATGTGTTTTCAAAAACTTATCTTGCAATTTCTTGATATAAAACAACTTACAAAAACAACGGGGTAAGAATCCCTGCTTCCCAGCCACTCTTGTTAATTAATTTAACGATAGGATATGATGCTTTTCGGTCTGTCAATTTTTTTAGTAATAAACAAAAGCAATCTACTCACGAAGTCGTCCCTTAAGTATTCCAGGCGTATCGGGTGTTTGAGGCTATTTTCCGCTCTTTGGCTCATTTCATGAATCATCCTCCCTGCCATG
>JAFGMO010000096.1 GCA_016927475.1 Candidatus Aminicenantota bacterium | reverse complement strand
TTGCCGTAGATGCGAGGCGTCGAAGGATGAAGCTGTGCTCCGCACCGCGAGTCCTTCGCAACAAAGCAGATGCGGTAAGATCGGCTCACCTGAAAGGTAAATTCGGCCGACTTCTTCCAGAAAACGGCTATTGAAAATGTTTCATTATCAACACTGCAGAGAAATATAAAAAATTGACATATAATACTAATATTATCATATGGTGGAGACCAAATTTATGAATAACGCAGGTCATCCATACTGTTCCTCTATACGTTCTATAGTATAAAATGATTATCATGGAAAACGATCAACTTATTATTGAGGCGCAAGCCGGCAGCATGGAGGCCCTTAAAAAGGTTTTTGAGGAAAATAAGAAGCGCATGTATTTTTTAGCTTTTCAATACACAAAAAACGCGGAAGACGCCGAGGACATTCTTCAGGAGATATTCATCAAAGCATTCCACCATCTCGAAAAATTCCAACCGCAGAACGGAACCCCCTTCTCCGCCTGGCTTTACCGGATCGGCATCAACTGCAGCATCGACTTCCTTCGGCGAAACAAGCAAAAAAGAGAGAATATTCATGAAAACACCCCCCTCGAAAACATCAAAGGAGACGACGGATTTTCCAATCCCGAATGGGCCAGGCAAAAAAGTGAAGCACAGGAAAAAATGGAGATCTTCCTGGGCAAACTTTCCCCCCGTCAGCGTATGATCTTCATTCTACGGCATTACCAGGAATTGACAACCAAAGAAATCGCCGAATATCTCAACTGTACGGAAGGAAGCATTAAAAAACAGCTTTTTCGTGCTATTGCCACCCTCAAAAAAAGTTTCAAACCCCTCTTAAAGGAGGATAGCCATGGCGTGTAAAAAATACAAAAAAGACATTCCGCTTTTATTATACGGGGAGCTGGATGCCGAACAAAAAGCTCTACTGGAAGAACATATCGCCGTTTGCCCGGACTGCCGCCGGGACTTGGAAGAAACACGAAAGGCCTTTCAATGTATCGAACCCACCAAGCACATAACTCTTCCGGAGGCAAACTGGGACAAAAGCTGGCGAGCCATCCAATCCTCTGTAGGAAAAGAGGAAAAAAGGCCCTTCTTAAGTTCTTTAGGGCTTAAATCGGCCCTGGCCGCAGCCGGCATTTTGCTCGTTTTCGCCGCGGGAGTATTTATCGGCAGGTTAGGACACCACGCTCAGGAGAGCCCAACACAAATCCAAGCCGTAGGCTCAGCTCACCTGAAACAACTTCTGAGCAGTCACTTCGAGGACCTGAAACCGGTTCTCATCGAATACTCCAACTACGATCCGGGCGAAAGGAGCGACCGCATTCTGATAGACCGTGAGGTCATCAAAAATCTTCTTATTCAGAACCTACTTCTGAAAAGGCTTCTCAAAGGGGAAACCGCTGATCCCGTTTACGGTCTGCTCGAGGATGTGGACATTATTCTTAAGGATATATCCAATCTGAATAAAGGGGATGAAAACACGCCTTCACTCATCAGGAAGGCCATCAAGCAGCAAGACATCCTCTTTAAAATGGAAGTCTTGAACAAAATCTAAGGAGGCATAGATATGAAAGGAAAATATGCAACATTTGCCGTAACCTTGTTCCTGCTTTTTAGCTTCAGCGCTTCTTTACAGGCGCAGAAAGCGGAGCAAGCCGAAGAACTTTTTAACAAGGCTAAAGATCTTATCTACAAAAAAGACTGGACTCAAGCCATTGCCAACCTGGAAAAGGTCATCTCGGAATTCGAAAAAAACCGGTACACGGACGAATCCCTGTACTGGCTGGGATACAGCATGCACAAACTCAGCAAAAATTTAACCGACCTGGAAAAGCAGTTGGCAACCGAAGAAAATGCCTTAAAGAATCTTAACCGATTGATCATGGAGCACATCCACAGTTCCTGGGTCGACGACGCCAAAATCCTGCGCATCGAGATCGCCGAGAGACTCGTCAAAAGGGGCCTTTCCCAATACAGGCAATATCTCAACGGCAGTTTAAAGGAAGAAGAAGAAGACCCGGAATTATCCCTTAAGCTTGTCGCCCTGGACGCCCTCCTTTCTGTGGATGCGGAAAAGGCCATCCCCCTTCTGGAAAAGATCATTAAAGAAAAAGGCGATCCCAAACTCAGGGAAAAAGCCATTTTTGTCATCAGCCAAGCCGACGATTCCCGCGTTATTCCCCTGCTCATTGACCTTGCCCAAAGCGATGGAGACCAGAAGGTCAGAGACCAAGCCGTATTCTGGCTCGGCCAGAGAGAAGACGAAAAAAGCATTGAGGGCCTTATCGGCCTTTACAACAAAGCTGATAATCTTCACATGAAGGAAAAGCTTATCTTTGCTTTTTCCCAGCACGAACACCCGAAAGCTTCAGAGAAACTCCACCAAATCGCCGAATCCGATACCGATGTGGAAGCCCGGAAAAAGGCTATTTTCTGGCTCGGCCAGAGAGATGACATCAAAAGTCTGGAGGCTTTGATCCGTATTTACAGCAAAACAACAGATCCCAAAGTCAAAGAAAGCCTCATTTTTTCGTTTTCCCAGCATGAAAGCGAAAAAGCCACGGATAAGCTGATCGATATCGCTGAGAACGATAAAGACATTGAAGCCAGAAAAAAGGCCGTCTTCTGGCTCAGCCAGAGAGATGACGCCAAAAGCCTGGAAACCTTGATCCGTATTTACAGCAAAGCAACCAATCCCAAGGACAAAGAAGGCCTCATTTTTGCCTTCTCCCAGCATGATAGTGAAAAAGCCGTCGACAAACTCATCGACATCGCGAAAAACGACAAAGACATTGAAGCGCGAAAAAAGGCCCTCTTCTGGCTCGGCCAGAAAGAATCACCCAAAACCGTCGCGCTGCTGGTTCAATTCTATCAGGAAATGACCGACAGGGATGTTAAAAAATCCATCATCTTCGGACTTTCCCAACAGGATTCCAAGGAAGCCGTTCTGAAGATGATCGAACTGGCAAAAAAAGAGAAAGACTATGATCTGAAAAAGCAGTTCATCTTCTGGCTCGGTCAGTCAGAACGACCCGAGGCCGTTGCCTTTCTCAAAGAAATCCTGGAAAAATGAAGGAGACCAAAAATGCGGAAAAAACAACGGATTTTAACCTCAGTAGTCCTGGGTATTTTGATTCCGGCTGTTTCGTCTCTTCTCGCTCTCCAAAGCGAAGATTTCCTCCAGGGCAAGGTCCACTTTATCGACAAACCGGGGCTTTCTCTGGAACAGAGGGCGGAAGCGGCCTTCAAGGAAGCGGGAAGCGGTCAGCTTTTTCTCCTGGGATATTTGTTTGACAGCCGTCACGGCATTCGTTTCGGCTGCGATAGGGACATTGCCGGCAACTACACCGTCCGGCGAAAAAACAACAGGATTAAGATCTCTCGCCGGGGAAGTCTCAGCCGCTCCGTAAGTACAACCAAAGAAAACAGACCGGCCGGCCTTCTTTTGCTTCGCGACGGCCGGCAGATCCTGGATACCTCCCTTCTTGATCCTGAACAGCAATACATTTTTGAAGACATCCCCCTTTATTGGGTGGGCGAAGCATCGGCAGAGGAAAGTTTCGCTTATCTTGAAAAAATCTTCAACAAAAGCGAAAGCAATCTTCAAGAGGAACTCATCTTTCCCTTAAGTATCCATAACACGTCAAAAACCACTCCCTTCCTTCGGAATGTCGGCCTCGGAGACTATGACTTCGAGGTCAAAAAGGATGCCGTTTTCTGGCTCGGCAATGTCAAAGACTCGATAAGCTTGAACGCGCTCAAAGAAATCTTCAGCAAATCCTCCCATACGGAATTAAAAAAACAGGTCGTTTTCGCCATTCAGCTCAGCGACCAGGAAAACGCCATCCAGGAGCTTATTCGCATTGCCAAAAAGGAATCCAACCGGGAGGTTAAAAAATCCGCCATTTTCTGGCTGGGCCAGAAAGCCGGAGAAGAATGCACGGCGGCCCTCAAGGAAGTTGTCGAAAGCGGCGAAGACACGGAGCTCAAAAAAAGTGCCGTCTTCGCCATCAGCCAGCTGCCGAAGGATCAGGCGGTACCGCTTCTCATCGATATCGCCAAAACCAACAAAAATCCTGCAGTTAAAAAATCCGCTATTTTCTGGCTGGGACAGACAGGTGATGAAGAAGCTTTGAAATTTTTTGAAGATATTCTGCTCAAAAAATAATTCAGGACAGTTAAAGAAAGGGACGGGCTGTCAAAGCCCGTCCCTATTTCTATAAGGGCCAGGATTTGGGGAAAAATATTTCCTTGTAAAGCCTCATGGCATAGTGGTCCGTCATCCCGGCGATAAAATCCCCTACCCGTTTTTGGATATCGTCATTTTCGGGATAAGGTTTGATATATCCTTCAGGATGAACGGACAGGAACTCATAAAGATCCTTAAGAATTTTTTCCGTCTTCTCCAGCTCGCTCCGTGACTCTTCGTTAAAATAAACATTCTCGTAAAGAAAATCCCTCAGCTCGCTCAGAGCCCGGGCGATTTCCGGGCTCATGGCGATACGCTCCAATTCCGCATCCAGGCTGGCCCGGACAACGTCCTCAACCATGCGGTCGATACGGGAAGCGTGCCACCGGCCGAAAATCCTCACAAGATGGCCGGGCAGGTCGCTCTCCTTGATAACCCCGGCCCTCAGGGCATCGTCGATATCATGATTGACATAGGCAATCACATCCGAAACCCTGACAATCTGCCCTTCCAGAGTCCGGGGCATGTTCTTGAGATCATTCTCCAGGATTTCTCCACGGCCCTTGGAATGTTTGACAATGCCGTCGCGGACCTCGAAGGTCAGGTTGAGCCCCTTCCCTTCATATTCCAGCTTCTCCACGACCCGAAGACTCTGGGCATAGTGACTGAAGCCGCCGGGAAGGAGTGACGACAATGTTTTTTCCCCGGCATGACCGAAGGGAGTGTGACCCAGGTCGTGCCCCAAGGCAATAGCTTCGGTCAAATCTTCGTTCAGCCGGAGCGCCTTGGCAATGGTCCGGGCGATCTGAGATACTTCCAGGGTATGGGTCAAGCGGGTGCGAAAATGATCGCCATAAGGAGCCAAAAATACCTGGGTTTTATGCTTCAGGCGCCGGAAAGACTTGCAGTGGATGATCCGGTCCCTATCCCTCTGAAAATCCGTCCGAAAGGAATGGGGTTTTTCCGGACGCTCCCTTCCCAATGTGTGGGCACTGAAACAGGCTTTTGGGGATAACGTCCGCCCTTCTATCTTTTCCAGCGTTTCCCGAATGTTCATATCGTAATTTTGCCGTTTCTTTTCCATATCCGTTTCGGAATCCAAATTGCCGGCCGCTTAAACAGGCCAGGGTTTGTTCTCTGATGTCCGGTCAATCAAGTTCCGGGGAATGGGAAAATTGATCTCTTTCCGGTGAGAAAGTTCCATCCTTTCCGTGACCAGACGAAGGGCTTGCTCGAGACCGGTTTTATTCATCAAAGCAAAAGGCCCATCCTTCCAGCCGAAAGCTTGGCGGAAAAAACTATCCACGGCCGCCGGTTCAGAAAGCCCGGCTCCTGCAATTTCCGAAGCCGTCATAAATGCTACACCCAAAAATCTTTTTTTGAGCATGTCCACCATCATAAAATCGGCAGGTTCCCGGACCAGGGTTCGTTTGTTAACAAAAAAAGGGGCAGATCCGGGCGTATCTTTCTCTTTTTCCCATTTTTTTTCAATAATCCTGGGGACAGTAAAAAAATTATCATATGTATCGAACAGCGGGCTCTCGGTACGCGAAAAATCCTGCAAAAAAGAGACCGTATCCTGAATGCCCATCCAGTCCATCAGGGTCAAAAAACCCTCATTTATTTCGAAAGCAGAGCGGGCGGCTTTTTCAACGGCGGAAATGTCGAATTCTTCTTCCACCTGCCGGGCGGATTCAAGGAGTAAGGCTGAAATGATGACCATTCCCGCTCCACCTGGCCTAGTGTTTTTCAGCCGCAGCGTCGCTTTTGCCGCTTTCTCCAGCAAACCGCCTGTTTTTTGGAGGTGTTCTTCTCCTGTTTTTTCTATCCCCCCATATTCCACGGCTGATGGGGATAGAGCAAAAGGGTAAACAAAGCACCAAACCACCCTCTCCGGGTGGAGGGTCTCCGTAGCCATGTTTTCCGGTTTTTCAAAAAGGTTTGTCCGGGCCAGCACAATCCGCGGAGGAACGGTTTTTTCGACTTCAAGAAACCGCTTTTTCGATTCTTCCTCAGTCACATTTTCCGGTGGGAAAACAATAAAATCCGGATTTCCCCCGTCCTGAGCCGCTCTCAGAATATTTTCTATCTCCTGTCCCGTTAAAAAAATTTTATCAAGTTCTTTTTTGCTCCCGCTTGTCTTCCCGGCTTTTGAAAGAAGGGCGGAGACCTCTTCACGGGCTTCCTGAATTGTCTCCTTTTTGCGGCTCACAATGCCGACAGGAATTCCGTTTCGAAGGAAAACCGCAGCGATCCTTCCTCCGGCTTGTCCTCCGCCCGCAATAAGAATTTTTATGTTTTCCCAGCTTTCTTTTTTCATATATATCTCCCTCACCCGATTCCGGTTTTCACTCGATCAGCAAAAAGGCAAAACGGTTCATTTTCTGAGAATAATCCGACAGGACCTGAATATCATAGCCCACCTGCCTGACTGTTGAATAGACATCCATGGCCAGAGCTTCAGGGGTTGTTCTGGCCTGTTCGGGTTCGCGGCAATCCTCTTTGCGTCCGGCGGTGCACTCTCCGCAGATATTGCAGCTGTCCAGGAAAAGAAGAAACGTTTTTTCAAATCCTGAAATAAAAACTTCCCTTTCCACATCTAAAAGGGTCCGGTTGACTTGGCGCGTCCAGGCAAAACGGTCTTTTGGTTTGGATACTTTTTTCTGGCAGTGAAAAACAACGGCCTTCGAATATTCCTTGAAAAATTTTTCACACTCCTCGACGGAAGGAACATTCGGCGGACAGCAGGCGGACTTTCCGAATTCCCGGCATCCAAAAAGACATTTCATGCGAACCCAGTGGGCGACAACGATCTTCTTCGGGTCGATCCACTTAAAATCGGTAAATCCGTATTTGTAAAAAATCTTCTCCAGGTTTTCTTTTCGCTCCATCCTGACTCTTTTCTCCTCTTCGGTCATTGTAGTACACATCGTCTATTCATGAAAGCCCATGCATCACCCTATGCCCGAAACTTATAAAAAAGGATGGAGAGGTATTGTTCTAAGCTAAATAAGAATATCTTCCTTCCACCCCAGCTTGATCAGCTCGATTTTTTCCGGCCTGCTGTTACCCAACTTGTGCCGGGTGTCCGCGAGAAAAATATGCTTGGCCGGCGGCCGAAGCGGACGGTCTTCCCCGAAAAACTCCCGGCGCTTGGCTTCGATGATACGGAGGCCCGTCGCATCCACGGCCACGGGGTCCCTGCCGACGATAAGACCCCGGTATTCCCAGACATATTTTTGGCTGTAGTGATGAGGCCCGATGCCATGAAAAAGGGGCGTCAGCATAACCAGAATGTTCAGCTTTGTTTTTTCCTTAAGAGAAAAGTCCGTCCAGATCTTGGCTAAATCGGCGCATGAGTCTCCGTGCCAGGCCGGCCAATTGGGAGTGAAGGTGATGTAATTTTTGATAAGGCTCCCCACCCCCGACCAGTGGTGGCTTCTCATCGGCCGGGCATTGATAAGGATAGTGGCCTTTTGAAAAACAGGGTCGCTGCGGACACTCCGGTCATTGATGGAAATGTTTTCCCCGATAACACCTGCTCCCAGGAGGCGTTTTTTTATGGCCTGCTCCACTTCGGTTGTGGTGGGAATAAAACGCCAGATATTGGACTTGATCCCGACGATATCCGATGGCTCTACGATTTTTTTCCAGGCGTCATTAACGTTCTTTTCCCCAAATAAGGTGGCCACGGCGTCATCCAGCATTTTTTGTATTGCCCCGGCATCGGGCTGTTTCAAGGAGACCAAAGCGTTCTTATCTCTGATAAGAACCACACGGCTTTTTTCTTCTTCATTCTGCATCCCGCCGTGCCCTAAACCGCTTTTCCACACACCGGCCAAAGGAGTTGCGGCCGCCGCCTTGAGAAAATCCCTCCGGGTAAAATTTTTCTTATTCATGCCTTTCTCCTTTTCGGGGAATCAAACAACCGGTTCATGATCCTTTTTTTCCCGGGGAAGCATTTTCTCCCATCGATCCAAAACGTCCAGCCCGAACTTTTGTTCCGGAGAGTTGAATATGATCATAAGATAGGGGCCTTTGTTCCGGGCGGCTGTCCAGAGTCCGTCTTCGGTGCGAGCCGCATTTTGTTCGTCCGCATCGGGCAGACAGGATTCCAGAAAACGCTCGAAAGCCCTTCGAGCCCGGTCCCTATCCCCGTAGCGAACCAGCAGCAAAATATACAAACTCCCGCTCTTTTCCCTCACCGAAAGAAGACATTCCGTTTTATTGTCGAGATCAAGAATATTCTCTTCGGCGACATAAAAATGGTAGTTGAGGATGAGGTGGGTGTGAAAATAGTGACGGCTTTTTTCCCGCTCGAAGGGATCGGGGAGAAGGGAAAGGATCTTCGGCCGCTCTCCCGTTTGAGGAATGGAAGCAGCGATTTTTTTTCCCAATTCCAGGACGGCCTTTTCGGCTTCCTCCGTTTCCCCCTCAGCGTAAACGGAAACAAAAAACCTGTCTTTCCAGAAAGAGAGCAAACCCCCTTTATAAGTCGAGTCGTTCACGATTCCCGCTTTTCTCCCTTCGACGTCATGGGTAAAAACGCCGAAGGCATCCTCGGAACTTCCCATGTCAAAAATATCAGCCACAATGTCGGGACCGCCGCTTTTGGCATACCGTACAGCCAGAAGCCTTTTAAAATTGTAAGAGCGGTAGACCTCTCCCGCGCCGTCGATGTAGTCAAAGATGGTCTCGGGCCCGTATACATCGCCCGGGATTTCCGCTTTCCATTTCCCGGCCTGCCGCGGCACGAGCTTTTCCAAATAAGCAGCGGTTTCGTCCGCTTTGTTATGCATGGAAACCTGTCCTCCGTTTAACATCAAAAGAATGAGCATTCCCCATATACCCGTCATGGATTTTATTTTAACAGATTACCGTGTTTCAAAGAAAGAATCCGGTGACATTTTTCCCGTTTCGGGGTGTTTCATTGACGAAAGCCTTGAATAAAGACCATGCATGTTTCACACGGAGGTTTGCCGGAAAACATCTTGGAGATAAAAACTCCAGGGAAAGGAGAAAAAATGAAATCACGGTTGCCAAAAAATTTCAGGGTTTTGTCCTTCGCCGGTTTGACCCTGTTCTTGCTGCTTTGCTCCTGCCGCCCCTTCAGCAGCATTTGCGGCTCAGGAAATATCATCGAGGAAACCCGGACCGTTCCCTATTTTCACAGCATCGAACTCAAAACATCCTGCACACTGACCTTCATCAAGGGTGGCCCCCAGGAGCTGCGTATCCAGGCGGAAGACAATATTTTGCCGATCATCACAACAAATGTCCGTCACGACGGGACCCTGGTCATCGATACCTGCGATGGATTCAAATCATATATCGGAATCAAAGTTTTCGCCGTCATGGAAGAAGTTCTGGGATTCACCATCTCGACTTCCGCCGATATAAAGGGCGAAGTTGCCTTTTCCTGTCCCAGCCTCAAGCTGGTCATCGGGGGTTCGGGAAGTATCAATATAGCGGATGTCACAACCGATTCCATTCTGAACAGCATCAACGGATCAGGCGGGATTTTCTTAACGGCGCATACTGAATCTATGGACAGCACGATCAACGGAAGCGGAGGTATCCATCTTTCCGGAAACGGCACCTCTCATTCGTTGAGGACAAACGGAAGCGGAAACCTTGAGGCTCTCGATTTTGATACGCTCAACTATGACATAGCTATATTGGGTTCAGGGGACTGCCGCATCTTTGTGCGAGATATCCTCGATGCCGATATCATCGGTAGCGGAAGTATTTTCTACAAAGGAAATCCCGGCAGCATAAACTGCAATATCAGCGGAAGCGGGAAGCTCATAAAGATGGATTAGCCTATCGTCTCGCGAATAATACAAGAGCATCTTTCTTATTCAGAGAAGCGGCAGATGAATTTTCGCAGGAAAAAAACGGCATCATCACTCCGCCGGAAGCAGGGCACGCCTTTTTCTTCCAAAAAACGGACCAGAGGATTATAGACCGCGCCGGAGTCGATGTTGACGACGAAGGGTTTTTTCGAACGGCGGAAAAGATCCTCCAGGCGGTGAGCAAGGCTTCCCTCTTTCATAAAATCTTCACGGTGAAACTTTCCGGCAGCTACAGACTGCATGGCCGGGGTCATGGGCACGGGCGATATAACGGCACAATCAACACCTTCATCCTCGAGGATCGCCTCAGCACACTCGGTAAAAGCCGCGTCATCGGCGACGGGCGTGACGTCCAGCGGATTACGAACATCCTGAAGCCGGGTAATACCCTTGGGCTCCAGGATTTTTATGATTTTTTGTGATGTAGCGGGGGAAAATCCGGCCGGAACGAGACCGCCCTCATCCCCCAGGCCGTCGGCCAGAATAACACACTCAAAGCCCGCATTGCTGATAAGCCCGACCCTATTTCCCTTTGGCGTTTTGTGGGAAAGGGCGGTAAAACCTCTGATACAATTCTCGAATTCAAGGATGTTTTCCGTCATCACGGCCCCGGCTGCCTTAAGAACGGCCTCACAAACGGTATAATCTCCGGCGACCGAAGCCGTATGGCCCGAGGTGGCCGCCCTGCCCGCCGGGCTTCTTCCCGATTTGTAAACAATGACGGTCTTGCCTTTCTGCCGGGTGATCTCTTCAACGGTACGGGCAAAAGCCAGTCCGTCTCCGGGCTGGAATCCCTCAATATAAACGGCAAAAACCTCCACTTCATCTTCATCCTTAAGATACTGAAGATAGTCCGACAAAGTCAGGTCAATTTGATTCCCTATCGATACGGCATAAAGAGGATCTATCGAAGGCAAATGGCTCATGCGGGAAATCATGAAAGCCCCGCTCTGACTGATATAAACCAATCCCGGACACTGGGCCGTCCGCCGCGAAGGTTCGAACAGTTTGTACTCCGGTATAAAGGTGGTATCATACCTGCCCGGCTTCGAAGTGATTCCCAGGCAGTTTCCGCCGTTAACCACGGGAGTGAGCTTGCCTTCATGCCGTCCCCGTTCAAGAAGCTTCTTGATATTCTCCTCCAAAGCCTGTGTCCCCTCTTTTTCGCCGACGCCGCCGGCGATAAGGATTACCGATCTCGCTTTTTCATGATCGACCAGTTCTTTCAAAATCCCATAGCTCTGATCGGCGGTCAAAGTCAGGACAAAAAGGTCCACTGTCTCGGGAAGGTCCGCCGCCGCCGCAAAACATCGGCAGCCCTCGATTTCATCCATACCCGGTTTGACGACATAAACTTTCTCCCGCTCAAAACCGCTTTTCAGAATGTTGTTCAGGATGATGTGCCCGAGGTTCATTTTTTCCGAAACACCGATAACGGCGATGCTCTTCGGCTTGAGAAGAAACTCGAGATTTTCATAGGGCCGCTGCTTGACGGGCCTGGGCTTTTGTGAAAAACGGCACATGCCGTCCAGGGGAACAAGCTTTCCCCGGCTGATAACGAAAGGATTTACCTCAGCTTCCTCAATGACAAATTCAGATTTCTCTTCCAGGGAAGAATACCTTCTTCCCAAACTCAAAAAGCGAAAAAATGTCTCGAAAAGTTCTTCCCTGCTGAGGATAGGTTCCCTCCCTCTGGAGCTCCGGGTTAATTTTTCCACCACAGCCAAGGGCTCCAGCATCCCGGCCAGGTGGTCTTTATCCAGGAGGTGAACGGAACCTACGGCCAGGGCTTTGTTCGGTTTGAGCCTGGCGTTTAAAAACTCAACATCGACTCCCCCCACACCCATCGTTCCGACGGGGCCGAAAGCGCGGGTATCCCGGAGTCCCATCAAGATCTCTTCTCCGAAACCAACCTTGACAAAATCCACGGCCCCGCATATCAAAAATCCTTCGATCCTTTCCCTGACGGCCGCTTGATCCATATGTTCGTCTTTTTCTGTATGTTTTTGGAATTGCGCGGCCCATTCCACGTAACGCGCCGGAATTTTTTCGGACATGCTTCGGCATGTCTGAACGATAACATCCAAATCGTTTTCGACGAAACGAACGCCCCCGACATCCGTTTTATGGATGATATCGGGAGAGACAACCTTTATAACAAGGGATGGAGGAAGATTTTTCAGGTCTTTCGGCAGCGGTTTTTGCTCACGGGCAATAAAAACAAAGGGAGGAATCCGAATGCCGGCCTCTTGAAGAACCTCGTAAACTTCATGCTCCAGTAGAAAAGAGCGTCCGTTTTTTTGCGCGCTTTGAAAAATCCCGTCAATCTTTTTATAGTCGATATTCATGGCCCATTCCCCCTTGTCATCACTGATTTTGAAGGAGAGTGGTCTCACATCCTGCCGCCCGCAGGTTATACGGCGGCATCCCGCCCCAGCTCAAAGGCTCTGACATTGGTCGCGACCATGTTATCGCCTTTAGGCTGGAAAAGAGCTTTTATAAATTCAAGCAGGCTGGTCTCTTTAAGTTTAAGAAACCGGGAGGCGGCTCCCAGCATGACCATGTTCTGTGCTTTGGAAGATCCGGCTTCCTTGGCTAAGGCATCCGAATCCACGAGGACGACATGAAGCTCATTTTTTACACGTTCCAGAATATCCTGCAGATCGGGGTACTCCGGAATATTGACGTAAGGATTACTGCTGGTGACGATGGTTCCTTCGGGATGAAGAAAATCGAAGTAACGGAGAGCCTCCATTGGTTCGACGCTCAGGATCAGGTCGGTCTCCCCTTTCGGAATGAGATCACTGAATATTTTATTATCGGAAATGCGAAGGTGGGATTGAACCGCTCCTCCACGCTGGGCCATACCGTGAACTTCCGCCTGTTTAAAGGAATAACCTTCTTTAAGAGCGGCATTATCGATGACAAAAGCAATCGACAAAATCCCCTGCCCCCCGACACCGGCTAAAATAATGTCTTGTTTCATCCCTATTTGCTCCTTTTCCTCTTTCGAGTCTCCTGAATGCACTCCCGGGAAGCGATGATCACGGAAAGACCCTTGTGGGATATTTCTTCCTTCATGATTTTTTTGTTTTCTTCCGCATTTTTGGGAAGAGGGATGATAACCCGGATATGTTCTTCCGGAACTCCCAGCCCTTTAACGATCTCAAAAAGCTTATCACCGGTAGCGAATGTCGGCTGTCCTCCGGTCATGGCTACTGCCGCATTATCGGCGATGATCACGGTCATGTTGGTGTCGGCAGCCGCCGCGTCCAGTAAAGGCGTCATACCGGAATGAGCGAAAGTGGAATCCCCAATCGTGGCCACAGCGGGATAAATGCCTGAATCCGAGCCGCCTTTGGCCATGCTCACACTGGCGCCCATACAAACACAAGTATCTATGGCGCTGTAAGGGGGCAGGGCACCGAGAGTATAACACCCGATGTCGCTGAAGACGACCGACCCGGGATAATCCTCCAGCACCTGGTTCAGGGCTTTGAATGTATCTGCATGAGGACAACCCAGGCAGAGCTGGGGAGGCCGGGCGGCCGGTTTAAAATCTTTCAACACGGCATGGGGCCTGGGAGTAAGTCCTAAAGCCTGACGGACGGAATCCGCGGAGAGTTCTCCTGTCAGCGGGAGATGTCCACTCAATTTTCCACGGATATTTTTGTCTTTCATCCCGAAAAGACCGCCCAGGTTTTTTTCGATGAAAGGATATCCCTCTTCCACAACCAGGATTTCATCCACTTCATCCAACAATTTACCGACCAGAGCTATGGGAAGGGGATACGAAGAAATTTTCAACAGCGGAGGGACTTCGTCCGGGTTTGTAAAATTTTCCAGGACATAGTTGTAACCCAATCCCGAAGCAATGATACCCATCCGGCTTTTTGTACCGTTAAACCGAAGGGCATTAAAACGGGATTTTTCTGAAAGCGCGACCATTTTCGGCTGCATATCATTGAGGATTTTTAACCGCTTCCGCGCATTAACCGGAAGAAGTGTCCAATCCGTCCATTCACCCCGCTTGAGGGGATTCTGTTCCCTGGCGGATGCGGATGTAACGCCGGACCGGCTGTGAGAAAGACGCGTGACCATCCTGATCATAACCGGAAGGCCTACTTCTTCGGAAATATCGAAACTTTCCCGGGCCATCTGATAGGCTTCCTGGTGGTTGGAAGGTTCATAACAAAAAATTTGGGCGAACTGTGCATAATACCGGCTGTCCTGTTC
Organism: Candidatus Aminicenantota bacterium; assembly: GCA_016927475.1. GTDB lineage: Bacteria > Acidobacteriota > Aminicenantia > Aminicenantales > Aminicenantaceae > JAFGMO01. The sequence continues at coordinate 38,034 of JAFGMO010000096.1, read as the reverse complement.
ATTCTGGGAGCTGTGCATTCCGGGATCATCCGCCGAAACAACGACCAACCCGCCATTGGCGCCGGTCATGGCCGCATTCATAAAAGGATCGGCGGCAACGTTCAGGCCGACGTGCTTCATGGAAACCATGGCCCGTCTTCCGGCAAAAGAAACACCCAGGGCTTCCTCGAAAGCCACCTTCTCATTAACACACCAGAAGGCGTTGAAACCGCCTTTCTTTTCCCTGAACCGGATAAGAAACTCCATAATTTCGGAAGCGGGCGTGCCTGGATAAGAATAGGCACCCGTTAAGCCGGCGTGCACCGCCCCCAGAGCGACTGCTTCATCGCCCAATAAGATATGTTGGCTCATTGATAATTCCTTTAGATAAAATAAAAAAGATGAATCATTGGTGTGAAAGGTTTTTGTTAAGGCTAAAGGATACATGCTGGGGTGTACCCTGTCAAGCCTGAGTTATTCATAAAAGCGGCCTCCAATAATAGTTACTAAAATGATATTTGTTTTGAAATGTTATTCTCTGGCAAAAAAAAAATTCGATCTTTTTTTGAAAATGCTTCAAATAAAAATTCGGCCGCTTTTACCCGTTGGGCGAGCCGATCTTACCCCATCTGCTTCGTTGCAGCGTACTCGCGGTGCGGAGCACAGCTTCATACGCCGACGCCTCACATCTGGGGCAAGCTTGGCTCGTGAATAGCCCAGGCACACCTATACTATTCATAAATGAGGCCGGCGAGTTTATATTTCTTTTTATTTAACAGCCGGCCTCATTTACCCTCCGGGCAAGTCGAATCTCACCCCATCTGCTTCGTTGCGATGGACTCGCGGTGCAGAGCACAGCTTCATCCATCGTCGCCTCGTACCTGCGGCAAGCTTGGCTTGTGAATAGTACAGGTACGCCTGAGTTATTTCTTAGAAAATCTATAAATTTATGTTGAAATAATCTTTATAATAAAGATAATATCTATTATGTATATAAATTTAATCAGGAGAAAGCTATGATAAAGCTCTCGACCAAGGGAAGATATGGGACCCGTCTGATGCTGAATCTGGCCCAGCATTACAACAATGGGCAAGAGGCGATCATCCTGAAAAATGTCTCAGAGGACGAAGACATCTCTATCCGTTATCTCGAACAAATCATTATCCCCTTGAAGATACACAAACTCGTCAAAAGCATCAGGGGAGCAGGGGGAGGCTATACTTTAGCCCGTCAACCTTCCGATATTATGCTGAGCGAAATCCTGTATGCTTTGGAGGGAACCTGCTGTTTGGTGGAATGCATCGAGGATAAAGACTATTGCCCACTCTACAAACAATGCGCCACTCACGAAATATGGAAGGAAGCCAGTTTCAGGCTGAAAAATTATTTTGAAAATCTTTCTCTCCAGGATCTGATGAAAATCTCCGCGCTTAAGGCTCGAAAAACAGTCAGGTAGAATAAATCTTTACGAATCCAGGTTTACGTCAAACCAGAATCCATGTATTTACCTTTATAATTTACATATGAATAATGCCGGTTAAATCTCTGTCATGAAAAATTTTATCCAATTATTCAGTTCGATCAAACTGGCCCTTTTTTTGATCATATTAATCATCCTCGCTTGTATCCTGGGAACGCTTATTCCCCAGCACCGCGAAACGGAATTTTATCAGACAAAATACGGCGGACTGGCCGGCCCGATACTGGCGCTGCATTTATCCCGTCTCTACAGCTCATGGTGGTTCATCGGACTTCTCTTTTTATTTTCGCTAAACCTCATCGTCTGTACTCTGAAACGGTTTTTCCCCAAACTGCGCCGGTTTCAAAAGACTCATCCCTCTTTCGTTCCTGTTCGTATGGCTCAATGTTTCTTCTCTGAAACCTGTGAGGTAAAAGGATCACTGGACAATACTTCCTCCCTGGTCCGGCGGGAATTGAAAAACCGGCATTTCCGTATTCGTTACAAGCAAGAAGACGACACCGTCTTTTTTTCGGCCCGTAAAAAAATTTCAGGCCGCTTCGGAGCAGAAGTTGTGCATCTGGGCCTGCTGATCATTCTGGCCGGAGGGATCATCAGCGGAATCTCCGGTTTCAGCTCAAACCTCATTCTCAAAGAAAACCAAACTGCTCCCGTTCCGAAGGCAAATTTCAAGATCCGCCTGGATTCTTTCCAGACCGAATTTTATCCGGACGGCTCTCCCAAAGATTGGAAAAGCACACTCAGCATCATCAGGAATGAACAAGTCGAGCTTCAAAAAACAATCGAGGTTAATCATCCCCTGTCCTATGACGGTTTTGTTTTTTACCAGAACAGCTATGGTTGGGATTGGGACCGGTCATATTTCATCTTGACCATTGATAAACCGGGAGACAAAAAAGATCCGTTAAAAATACGCGTAAGGCGGGACGAAACCTACCATGAAAAAAGCTCAGGCCTCACCCTATCCCTTTCTTATTTCGTCCCTGATTTTGTCATAGACCAGCAAAACCGGATTCAATCCCGGAGCAATCTCCCGCGCAATCCGGCCGTCTATATTCAAGGAGAAGGGGAAAAAGAAGGCCGTTTTTCGGGATGGCTGTTTGCCCGCTTTCCCGATTTCAAAGGAATGCACTTTTCCAAAGAAACCGGACTGAACATTCGTTTGACCGATCTTTTTTTATCGCACTATTCCGTCATCCAGGCGGCCAGGGATCCCGGTGTGAACACGGTCTGGGTGGGATGCGGCATAGTCATGGCCGGACTTTTACTGGCTTTTTATTGGCCGGCCCGGGAAATTCTGATTATATTAGCCTCCAAAGAAGGACGAACGACGGTTACGGCTGGAATGATCGCCTCCAAACAAAAAGACGCCGCAGCCAAACAATTAAAAGACTTGATATCATCATTGAGGAGTAACACATGACCGAATCCACCTTTTTTCTTCTAAGCTTCATCCTGTATATCACGGCCGGCTTGTTTTACCTGATCCATCTTTTCGCCAAAAAAGAATATCCCGCCCGTATCGGCTACGCAACGGCATTAAGCGGTCTTATTTTTCATACAGCGGGCCTCATCTTCCGGACTGTTGAAAGCGGACATGCTCCTTTTTCCAACATGTATGAATCCCTCTCCTTTTTCGGTTGGTCGGCTGTCCTGGCCTTTCTGCTGATTTCCCGTAAGTATGATATTCGAAAGGCCGGTTTTTACTTTATGCTGATCGTCATCGCTTTAATGGCCCTGGCTTCTTCCCCGCTTTTGTCCAAAGACGCCGCCCCCCTTATTCCCGCCCTGCAAAGTTATTGGCTCTGGCTTCATGTTTCCGTAACGATCCTGGGAGAAGCCTTTTTCGCTCTGGCTTTTATCACCAGTATTTTGTATCTGGTCGCAGAAAAAAAAGCGGCGAAAAACGCCGGAGGGATGTCCTCAAAAAAACTCGATGAGGTCAGCTATAGGTGTATCGCCATCGGTTTTCCTCTTTTTACCCTGGGCGGCCTCATTTTCGGTATGATCTGGGCCTTTAAAGCATGGGGGCGGTATTGGAGCTGGGACCCTAAAGAGACCTGGAGTCTTATCACCTGGTTTGTTTTCGCCCTTTATCTACACACAAGGCTTGTTTGGGGGTGGAAAGGCCGGCGTTCCGCCTGGATTGCCATTCTGGGATTTTTATCCGCCCTCTTTACCTATTTCGGCGTCAATTACCTCCTGTCCGGTCTTCACTCTTACGCCTGAACCGGCTGAGACATGATAGGAAAGGTTGTATGAATAAAGCCATCGAAAACCTGCGCCTTCTTCTGAAAGAACACGGCCTGGGAGCATACCTTATTCCCAGCTCGGATCCCCACCAGGATGAATATGTTCCCGGTTTATGGAAGCGGCGGCAATTCATCAGCGGCTTTTCCGGTTCGGCCGGAGACGCCCTCATCACACTGACGATGTGCGGTTTGTGGACGGATTCCCGTTATTTTATACAGGCGGAAAAAGAGCTCGATTCCAGGATTTTCACGTTATTCAGAGCAGGACAGCCTGATGTGCCGTCGATCAGAGAATGGCTTCGAAACAACTTAACCTCAGGAGACAGGGTGGGTGTCGATCCCCGGCTCCTCTCAGATAAACAGTTCCGATCCCTGGAGAAAAACCTGGCCGGAAAAGGAATAATCCTCACGCCGGTTGACCAAAACCTCGTCGATGAAGTCTGGCCAGAGAGGCCGGTTCCCCCTGTTGCCCCGGCTTTTTTCCATGACCTTCAATTTTCCGGCGAATCCGTCAAAAGCAAGCTTCAGAAAGTCCGTAAAAAGATGAAAGAGGAGGGAACAGACCTTCTCATTTTAGCCAAATTAGACTCGATCGCCTGGCTGTTCAACATCCGCGGCTTCGACATTCCCTATAACCCGGTCGTTATCGCCTATGCCGCCGTCACGCATCGGGAAGCTATACTTTTTGTGGATACCGGGAAGCTGGATTCTTTGACGGCAGGTAAGATCGATGCGGAAGTCTTCTTTCATCCCTATGACTCGTTCTCCGAAGAAATCAAGGCGTTGTCCCGAAAACACCGCCGCATTTGGCTGGATGAAGATACGATCAGCCATTGGGTGGTAAAACTTCTCGATAAAAGCGCCGAACTATATTTCAAATCCAGTCCGGTCCATCTTTTGAAAGCCGTTAAAAATCCTGTGGAGATTCAGGGCTTCCGGAAGGCTCATATCAGGGATGGAGCGGCCGTCGTCAAATTTCTGGCCTGGCTGGAGAAAGCCGTCCGGGAAAGGAAAATCACGGAGATCTCAGCCGCGGAAAAACTGGCCGGCCTGAGGGCGAAGAATGAACATTACCGGGGTTTGAGCTTTCCCACCATCTCAGCTTTCGGACCGAACGGAGCGGTTGTGCATTATGCCCCCTCAACAAAAACGAACCGCCGCCTCGAACCCGATGGCCTTTACCTCATCGATTCCGGCGGCCAATACCTAAACGGGACAACGGACATCACACGCACCGTCTGCCTGGGCAAACCTCTCGAAGAACACAAGGAAATGTTCACCCTGGTCCTTAAGGGAGTCATCGGCCTGACGATAACGCCTTTTCCCCATGGAACCTCGGGAAAACAGCTTGATACCATCGCCCGCTTGGCGCTTTGGAGGAAAGGATTGAATTACGGCCACGGTACCGGTCACGGTGTCGGCAGCTTTCTCAACGTTCACGAAGGCCCCCAGTCACTCTCTCCCACCCGGTGTCCGGGGGTGCCTCTCGAACCGGGCATGGTCACAACCATCGAACCCGGCTATTACAAAAAAAACCATTTCGGTATCCGGACGGAAAACGTCGTTCTGGTGGTGAAAGATGAAACACGATCTTCGGAAGAAACGCCTTTTTATGCCTTTGAGACTTTTACCCTATGCCCGATAGACCTCAAACTGGTGAAAAAAGACCGGTTGACCAAAGATGAACGCAACTGGCTCAATGATTACCACAAAAAAGTGTTCAAAATTCTCGCCCCCCACCTGGAACCGCAAGAAAAAGAATGGCTTAAAAGGGCCACCCGAAAACTTCCTCATCTATGATAGAATGTATTAAGCTTCTGCTTTTTTTAAAAAAAACCATTATGTGAAGGGAAAAAACATATGAAAAAACAAACTTTATCCGTTTTTACGGCATTAATCATCATCACATTCACCATGATGTGCGGAAAAAAATCCCCGGTAGATTATCCCGTTAAGCCTGTCCCTTTCACCGACGTCCGTTTCGATGACGATTTTTGGTTTCCCCGGATGGAGACCAACAGGGAGGTCACCATTCCTTATGCCTTTCAACAATGCCAAGAGACCGGCCGGATAAAGAACTTCGAGATCGCCGCAGGAATGGAGGAAGGGGGGTTCTGTACCGCTTATCCCTTTGATGATTCCGACGTATACAAGATCATCGAGGGGGCTTCTTATTCTCTAAAGATTCACCCTGATCCTGCACTCGAAAAAAGGCTGGAGGAAATTTTGGCCAAGATAGAAGCGGCCCAGGAGGAAGACGGCTATCTGTACACGGCCCGCACCATTTTCCCCCATCCTCCGAAGGTGAGGTGGGTGGATACCAAAGAACCCTGGACCAATATGTTCTTGGGCCATGAGCTTTATAACGCGGGACACATGTATGAAGCGGCCGTGGCTCATTTTCAGGCTACGGGAAAACGCACCTTTTTGGATATCGCCTTAAAAAACGCCGACCTCATTGAAGGTGTTTTCGGACCCGGCAAAAAAATCGGAGTTCCCGGCCATCAAGAAATTGAAATCGGCCTGGTCAAACTTTACAGGGTGACCGGAGAGAAAAAGTATCTCGACCTGGCGAAGTTTTTTCTGGACGAGCGGGGCTATGCCCACAATCGGGAACTTTACGGAGAATATTCCCAGGATCATAAACCTGTTCTTGAACAGACAGAGCCTGTCGGGCATGCCGTTCGCGCCGCCTATATGTACTCGGGCATGGCCGATGTGGCGGCTCTTACCAAAGATGAGGCTTACCGGGAGGCACTCGAAACCCTCTGGAACAATGTGGTATCAAAAAAAATGTATATCACGGGAGGAATCGGCTCCAAAAGCGGAGGAGAATCCTTCGGAGAGGACTACGAACTGCCCAACGCAACGGCTTATTGTGAAACCTGCGCGGCAATCGCCAACGCTCTGTGGAACCACCGCATGTTCCTGCTCTCCGGTGACGCCAAATACATCGATGTCCTGGAACGTGTCCTCTACAACAACATCCTTTCAGGGATCGACCTGGAAGGCAACCGGTTTTTTTATTCCAATCCTCTCGAGAGCCATGGACAAGGGGAGCGAAGCCCATGGTTTACCTGCTCCTGCTGTCCATCTAATGTTTCGCGATTCATTCCCTCGGTACCCGGCTATGTTTATGCCGTACAGAATCATAATCTTTACATCAACCTGTTCGTGAAAAGTTTATCAGAAATTCCGATGGAAAAAGGGGCTGTCACCATCCGGCAGGACACTTCTTATCCCTGGGACGGAAAGGTGAATATTACGATCACTCCTGAAAAGCCGAAAACATTTACGGTATTTTTGCGCATCCCGGGCTGGACCCGCAATCAAGCCGTTCCTTCCGGCCTTTACCGCTATGCGAAAACATCAAATCTGCAGCCGGAGGTCCGCGTGGCAGGCGATCCCATTGAATATTCCCTGGAAAAAGGCTTTGTTCCCATTAAACGGAAATGGAATAAGGGGGATACAATCACCCTAACTCTGCCTATGCCCATCCGCCGGGTTTTAAGCCATGAAAACGTAGAGGCCAACGAGGGAAGGGTTGCCCTGGAACGGGGACCTATCGTCTACTGCGCCGAAGGCATAGACAACCAAGGCTCCGTGATTAGCCTGGTCCTGGATGATGATGCTCCTCTCGAGCATTCTTTTCGGGAAGACCTTTTAAACGGCGTGGTGGTGATAACCGGAAAAACTCCGGCTCTGAAGACCGCAGAAGAAAGCACAAGTTCAGCCCCTGAAAAACCATTCATCTTCGCCATCCCCTATTATGCCTGGGCCCACCGGGGACCGGGAGAAATGATCGTCTGGATAAATCGTAAATAATCTAACTTAAACGGAAACACCGATCTTCTTTCTCAATCGATAAGACCGCCCCCGAGGACCATGTCGCCGTCATAAAAGACGACCGACTGACCGGGTGCAACGGCCCGCTGGGCTGTAACGAACTTCACCTTGACTTTTTCTTTTCCCAAAGGAAAAACCTCGGCATCGGCCTCCTTATGTTGGGAACGGATTTTAGCCTTGGTATGAAATGTTTCCTTCGGAATAATTCCTCCCGTCCAGCAGACATGTGAGGCGGTCAGTGTCCGGCGATAAAGATTTTCGCGTGGCCCGACGAAAACGATGTTTTTTTGAGGATCCATAGCAACGACATAAAGCGGTTCCGGAGCGGCAATTCCCAAACCTCTTCTCTGCCCAACAGTGTAAAAGGCGATTCCTTTATGGCGGCCCAAAACTCGTCCATAACGGTCCTTGATCGGCCCCGGCTTAAAAGCCGAAGGGATCTTCGGTGAAAGAAAAGCGGCATAATCATTTTCAGGGATAAAGCATATCTCCTGGCTTTCCGGTCTCCGGGCAGCGGGAAGCCCGGTCTCCTCTGCCGTCTTACGGACCTGCTCTTTTGTCAGCTCACCTACGGGCATCAACGACCGGGATAACTGTTCCCGGGAAAGCCTGTAGAGAAAGTAAGACTGGTCCTTATCCCGGTCCAAACCTTTCCGCAGCCGGAAAATTCCTCCCCTAGGATCCGCATCGATCCTGGCGTGATGGCCGGTGGCTAGTTTTTTCACACCCAATACCTGGACACGATCCCAGAGCAAGCCGAACTTGACCGCTTGATTGCATAAAATGCAGGGATTGGGGGTTCGGCCCGCAGCGTATTCCTCGACGAATGCGTCGACAACCAGCCTGTGGAAAGGTTCCCGCATAACAATTACTCGAAAAGGAATTCCCAGATAACGGGCTACGCCTTCCGCCTCCTCCACAACATCGTTCCGTACAGCTTTTTTGCGGCCGCTTCCCCGGATCTTTCCCTCATGGTAAGATAACAGATCCAGGGTCACACCTATTATTTCGTACCCCTTTTTTAAAAGAAGGACCGCGGCCAGAGAGGAATCCACGCCCCCGCTGAGCGCCACGGCAACTTTCTCTTTTTTCACGGCTTGCCTGCTTTTTGAATGTTGTAAGGCTTAATGAAAATATAACACTTAATGACTTTGATTGACAGAATTACAAACCGGTGATATAAAAAGACTCCGTTTATATCAGAAGAGGATTATCCTTTGAAAAATAAAAATCAGATGAAGTATTACAGCAACATTCTCGACGGCATCGGCAACACGCCGCTCATCAAACTAAGCAGGATAACCGAGGGAGCCGACATCGACCTGTTTGCCAAGCTGGAATTTCTGAATCCCGTGGGAAGCGTAAAAGACCGGATCGCCAAATACATGATCGAAAAAGCGGAAAAAGAGGGACGGATCAAACCCGGTGATACCATTATCGACAGCTCTTCCGGCAATACGGCCATGGGCCTGGCGGTGGTCTGTTCGGTCAAGGGCTACAAGCTTAAGATCATCATTCGAAGATCAACCAGTATTGAAAAAATCAAATTCCTCAGGGCTCTGAACGTGGATTTGGTCATGGTTGATCCTACCCTTCCTCCGGAGTCACCGGACAGCTACAACAACCTGGCTCCCCGCATCGCCGCCGGGACACCCGGGGCATACTACTTCGACCAGCACAATAATCTCGAGAACAACGAAACCCATTACAAAACGACCGGCCCGGAGATCTGGGAACAGATGGAAGGAAAGATCGACTATTTCATCGCCGGTATGGGAACCGGAGGGACGATCTGCGGCGCCGGGAAATATCTTAAGGAAAAAGACCCCAACATCAAGGTTATTGCCATCGATCCCCTGGGATCGATTTTCTACGACTATTTTTTTACCAAGAAAATCATCAAACCGGCCCACTATATCATCGAGGGGCTGGGAGACGAGTTTCTTATCGGCTGCGCCGACTTCAGCGTTCTGGACGATATCTACCAGGTCACCGATAAGGAAGCTTTCCTCATGACCCGAAAACTCGCTTCGATCGAGGGGATCCTGGCCGGAGGATCGAGCGGTGCCGCCGTCTGGGGAGCCCTGAAACTGGCAAAAAATCTCAACCGGCCCGCAAGGGTTGTAACCATTATCCCCGACTCGGCCAACCGCTACCTGAGCACCATCTACAATGACGACTGGCTGAAAGAAAAAGGGTTTCTGGCTACCGGCCTTTAATAATCCAAAACATCCTGAAGATAAAAATCAGGGAATATTACCATTCTATTCCTGCAGCTTGCATCCACAGTAAGGACAAAGCTTCCATGAATTTTCGACGGGCTTCTGGCATTCCGGGCATAATTCTTCCATTTTCGCGCCGCATTGGGGACAGAAAAAAGCACCGGCATCGACTTCTTTTCCGCAGCTGGGGCAGGGTTTGAAAGAGGGCCCGGCGCGGGTTCCCTGCTGAGCGGCAGGACCCGTATCCGAACGCAAAATAAGGTAAATCAACAAACCGATCAAATTCCCGATAAGAACCAGGAGAGCCCAAAGGATGCCGTTCATACCCCGTCGCTCCGCATCCCGGTATACCCAGATGATCACGCCTATCCAGACCAAAAGCAGAATGAATGACATGACCGACAAGGGAACAATACGGAAAAAACGGGGACCAAAATCTACGGTTTCGATATGCGGAAATTGGAATGCATCCTTGATCCCTCTGACCCAACCGAAGGGCGCGAAAAATAAAGGCGTCATGCGAATCGCCGCAAAAAGAATGAACAACACCAGCAAAACAAGTGCGATGGTTTTTCCTGTCGATGAAGCCATGTTATACCTCCCTATCCGTGTTTTTCAGGAACGGCGGAAAACACGTTGTTTTTTTATTATCCAAAAAATTTTTCATCACTTTTCTCATGAAACATCCGGGAAAAAAGAAAGTAAGTTTCCTCGCTTTTTTCCGTATCGGCGGAAAATCACCGGAGCGAAAAACAACATCAAGGCATTCTGCAATATAAGACTAATCAGGGCGATGGTTTTCCATGTCACCGGCTCTTCCAGGTTTAGATCTTCAAATCCGGTATAGAGCAGGACGGCGGTCAGAACAATAACAAAGAGAAGGGCCGCCCAGACAAAAGCCGGAACTCTCAGCCCGGGAGAAAAACGCCTTTCCAAAAATAGTGGGCGTTGTTTTGATATATTTTCCCGGCAAAGACGTCCTGTTTTTTCATGCAGGTCCTGGGAAAAAAGGGGAGAAGAGGCGTTTCTGAGGGATAACCGAATTCCTTCCAAACTTTCCTTGAAACGGGTGCATTCGGGGCAATGCATGATATGCTCCTCAAGTTTTTCCCGTTCCATTTCGGTTAATTCCCTCTCGGAAGATTCAATGAATAAATATTGGCAGTCCTTACACCTCATTTTGTCCTCTTTCTTTAAAAAAATCCGGCCGGTAGGACATCAGTTCTCGTTGGAGCTTTTTTACGGCTCTGTGCATGAGAGACTTGACGGTCCCTACCGGAATTCCCAGAATGTCCCCTATATCCGTTTGCCTGAAGCCGGAAATTTCCTTCAGGATAAAAATGGTCCGCTGCTTTTCGGGGAGCCCCTGAACGGCTTTAAAAATTTTTCTGTTAAGCTCGGACAATTCCCCTTCCATTTCTTGAGGCGACGTTCGGCGGCCGGCATACAAATCTGTTTCTTTCTCCCAAAATGCCGCTTTTTGGGAGAGAAACAACCGCCGCACCCTCTTTTTTCGAAGATTATCCCGGTAAATATTGGTTGCAACCGTAAATATCCAAGCCTTGAGATGATGTTCTTTTTCCTTTTCGGGTATCTTTCCGGCGATGCGAACCCAGGTTTCCTGAAAAAGATCGTCGGCTTCATGCCTGTCCCGGGTTAGATGATAGGCATAACAAAAAACCGCTTTTTTATACTCCGTGTAAAGCTGTTCAAATGAAAATGACATGGTTTTTTTATTTTCGAAGTTTTCTGGACGGCTTTCCGTTTTTTTCAAGATGCCACGTCTTTCTCTGATATCATTAGCATAAACGTTTGAGATACAAAATCGTTCAGGTTCAGGTAAAGCAAAAGCAGAGGATGGATCAAAATTTTCTATTTATTACGCTTTTTTCCCCAGGAAATACCAGTTGATAAAGATGATAAGTGCTATTCCCAAGATTGTTACAAAAATACGGACCGTCATATTCACCTCCCGGCCTCGTCGATCCTGGTCCTTTTCAAGCGGAGCGAGTTGGAAACTACGGAGACCGAGCTGAAGGCCATGGCCGCTGCTGCGATGATGGGATTGAGAAGAATGCCGAAAAAAGGATAAAGAAGACCGGCGGCAATGGGAATACCCACTGTATTGTAAAAGAAGGCCCAGAAAAGATTCTGCTTGATGATCTGAATGGTTTTCCGGCTCAAGATGAAGGCGGAAACGACTCCCATAAGGTCGTCCTTGATGAGGGTGATGTCTGAGGCCTCAACGGCGATATCCGTTCCTGAACCGATGGCAATACCCACATCCGCCTGGGCCAGGGCGGGCGCATCATTGATGCCGTCGCCGACCATGGCCACCTTGTTTCCTTGCCGCTGTACTTTTTTAATTGCTTCCACCTTATCAGCGGGTAAAACCTCGGCAATAACATGCTCAATCCCGGCCATCTTTCCGATGGCCTCGGCTGTGCGCTTCTTGTCTCCGGTCAGCATAAAAACATCGAGTCCGAGGTTTTTCAAGCGGGAGACGGCCTGTTGGGAATTTTTTTTCAGGGTGTCGGCAACAGCCATCAAACCTGCGGCCCGGCCGTCGACGGCGACAAAGATAGGAGTTTTTCCTTCGCCGGAAAAACGTTCAGCCTGCTTCTCCAGTCCGCCCGGGGAAACACCTCTCTGTTTCAGCAATGTTTCATTCCCGACAACAACCTCTTCTACGCCGACCAACCCTTCCACCCCCATTCCTTCCAGGGCCATAAAATTTTTAGCCGGTTTTGTCTCGATCCCGAGTTCATCGGCTTTTTTCAGAATAGCATCGGCCAGGGGATGTTCGGAAAAATTTTCCACCGATGCGGCATAAAGCAGAAGTTCCCTCTCAGAAAAAGAATTTATGGTGTTGATGTCCGTTACCTCCGGCTCGCCTTTGGTCAGTGTCCCGGTCTTATCGAGAATCACGGTTTTTATCCGGCGCATCATCTCCAGGTTTTCTCCTCCCTTTATGAGGATGCCCTTCTCGGCGCCTTTTCCGGTTCCGACGATAACCGCTGTCGGTGTGGCCAGACCCATGGCGCAGGGACAGGCGATGATCATCACCGCGACAAAGTTCAGAAGAGAAAAAGTCAGGGCAGGCTTCGGCCCAAAATTGAACCATAATACGAAGGTGGCAACCGCAACAGACATAACGATGGGAACAAAATATCCGGCGATGATATCGGCCAAACGCTGAATAGGGGCCTTTGACCCCTGGGCTTCCCGAACCAGCCTGACAATCTGGGCCAGTGCCGTATCCTTTCCGACATGAGTGGCTTCAAAACGAAAGCTCCCTGTTTTGTTGAATGTAGCGCCAATAACTTCATCCCCGTTTTTTTTCTCGACGGGAACACTCTCCCCGGTTATCATCGACTCATCCACCACCGATTTTCCCTCCAGAACCTTCCCGTCAACAGGTATTTTCTCCCCCGGCCGGACAATGATGACGTCACCGACATGAACATCTTCGACGTTTATCTCAACCTCTTTTTGATCCCTCAAAACACGGGCCTTTTGGGGCTGAAGCTGGAGAAGTTTTTTGATGGCCTCCGATGTTCTTCCCTTAGCCCGGGCCTCGAGCAGCCGGCCCAGCAAGATCAAGGTGATGATCATGGCCGATGAATCAAAGTAGACATCGGGTTTAAGGCCTCCCTTTTCAAAAAAAGAAGGAAAAAGCGCGGCCGTGACACTGTAGACATAGGCTGCCAACGTCCCTACGGCGACCAGCGTGTTCATGTTGGCGTTCCTGTGTTTGAAAGCCATCCAGGCGCCTTTAAGAAACTGCCGGCCCACCCAAAACTGGACCGGGGTTGCCAGGGCCCAGAGGACAATGGGATTTTTCAAGATTTCGGGAACCCAGGGAAAAAAACGGGGCATGCTACCCAGCATAATGAAAATTCCCAGGAAAAGCCCCGTTAAAAACTTGATCCTCAACATCTGGTAGGCTTTTTCCTGCGCTCTTTTTTCCCGGTCAACGATGTCTTCGCCGGAAGTGTTCTGAATGACATTGTACCCCGTCTCTTCAATGGCTTTGACGATCTCCTTTACGGAAATAAGAGAAGAGATGAAGGTGACACGGACACTTCCGGCAGCCAGGTTCACCAAGGCTTGAAGAATGCCTTTTTCCTTGCTTAAAGCTTCTTCGATCTTCAAAACGCAGGAGGCACAGACAATCCCCTCGATGGGCAACTCAATGGTCGTCGATGCGACATCATAGCCGCTTTTTCGAATATTATCGACGATATCCTTAAGATTGAGCAGCCCCGGATCGAAAGATATGGAAGCCCCGGCATTGGCAAAATTGACATGGGCCTCATGGACACCCTTCAATCCGGAAAGACCTTTTTGGATCGTGGCCGCACATCCGGCACAGCTCATTCCGGTCAAGGGAAGGTCCAAGTGGGCTGAAGTCTTGAGGCTTACCGTTTCGGTCTTTTTGTCCACTCGCTCGGGCATTTTTTGTTCCGGTTTGCCTCCCGGCTCATCTTCCGGATCAAGGTATTTTTCCGGATTTTTGTCAAAGGCTATTTTGCATCCTTTTGAACAAAAATAGTATGTTTTCTCTTTATATTTAGAAGAGGCCGCGGCTTCGGACTCTTTAACATCCATCCCGCAGACGGGGTCCCTGCTCATTGGCTCCTCCGGTTTTGTTCTGTGTTTCAGGGTATTACCCTGGACGGCTGATGGTTATAAGGCCCAATTCTTCCAGGATCCTGGACTTCCCGTGCATTAAAGCTGCAGGATAAACTCAGGCTTTTTTCTTTTTGGTGGATATTTTGAACGGCACATAAAGAGGACAAAAACCCACCGCGCTCGTCAGAAGAAAAACAACGGCCAGAATCACCAGAATAATGGCTGCCGTTCCCGTAATCTGCTTGGTGAAATAAAGAACGGCCACCACAACGGCCAGGGCCGTTCGAATAATCCTGTCGACTATCCCCATATTCGTCTTCATGGAATCCTCCTTTTGCCCGTATTGTACAAAAATGCGGTCAGGAATTCAACATGCCGATTTTTAGGAATTTTATTTAGAATTCATCACTCTATTTACAAAAACCATATAATCTGATATGGAATGTGCTAAGTACGTTTGGGGAAAGGAAAAAAATGAAAAAAACAAAAATAATGATGGGTTTTTTTCTTTTTATGTTTGGATTTTTGATGTTGACCACCATCTCAGCGAGTGAAGACATTCGAATCCGGATAACCGTCGAGAGGGCCAACATAAGATTAAAGCCCGACATCAAAAGTACAGTCATCGGAAAAGCTTTGTTGGGCGATATCTTGATAGCAAAAGAAAAAAGCGGCCGCTGGTTTAAAATCGTTCTACCGCCGGATGAGAACGGAATCCAGCTCACAGGCTTTATCCATGAGAGTATCGTCGATGTCTTGAAAGCCGAACCTGTCGAAAAAGAGCCCGAACCTCCGGCAGTTCCTCCTCCTTCTCCTCCCCTTGAAAAAAAAGAAAAAGGCGGCGGTCTCGAATTCGGGCTCCTCATACAGGGCGGGGGGAACATGCTCCTTGGGAATGTCATCAACGACCATATCGAATACTGGAATGATACCTGGACGGATGCCGTATACATCAATTCGGCTTCGGGGGAATTTAAACCCATTAAATGGGGAGGCAATATTCAAGGAGAGGTCCAAATGAAATTGACGCCTCATATTTTCATCGGCTTGGGAGCCGGTTATCTCGCAGCGCAGGGAAACGGTTCCATTAGAACAGAGTCTTCCTTAGCCGATTACGAAGACGTCATCAATACAGGATACCGCGTGGTTCCCATCCTGCTGAACCTGTATTTTCGTCTCCCGCTTTCCGGGAAGATCGGTTTGTGGATCAACGCCGGAGGCGGATATTATCTCGGAAAGGTCACCTACGAATATTCTTATGACAACCTGGATGGATCTTCTCATTATGAGGATGAATGGAGTTCCACATCCAACACTTTCGGCTTTCAAGGAGGATTGAACGCCGAGTGGAAATTGAGTCCTTTTTTATCGCTAGTCGCCGGCGGAGGGATTAGAATAGCCTCCTTAAAAAATTTATCGGGAACGTATTCTTATCTTAGTGAATCGTCGGCAAGCACTTCATCGAACAGCTTTACCGATGTGTTTCTCTGGTCGGTGGAAGAAGAGTATATGGGGAATTTTTACCCGACCATCATCTTTGACACGGAGATGCCCGACTCATCTTCATACAGGAACATTAAAAAAGCGACCTTCAGTTTGAATGATATTTCTCTTAGAATAGGGATTCTTTTCCATTTTTCCCGGACTCCATCTGAATAAGAATGGGATTGATTTCCTTTACAAAGATTAAACATTTCCCCACCTTCCCCCAGGAACTCGCATTGAAAGCCTCATGTATTTATGCTAAAATTTTGCTAAATAAACCCACGAGAAGTCATAAGGAGTCATCATGTCAGGGCATTCAAAATGGCATTCCATAAAACATAAAAAAGCCGCCGCCGATGCCAAAAGGGGCAAGATTTTTACCAAAATCATTAAAGAGCTGGCCGTCGCCGCACGCATAGGGGGCGGGGATCCCGATACGAATCCCAGGCTCAGGAAAGCAGTAGCCGACGCCAAAGCTGTAAACATGCCCGCCGATAACATCAAGCGGGCTATCATGAAAGGAACCGGCCAACTGGAAGGCATCAGCTACGAGGAAATGACCTATGAAGGTTACGGAGCCGGCGGTGTAGCCATATTCGTGGAAGCACTTACCGACAACAAAAACAGAACCGTCTCCGACCTCCGCTACATATTCTCCAAAAACGGGGGCAACATCGGGGAATCCGGCTGCGTTTCCTGGATGTTCGAGCGAAAAGGCTACATCGTCGTGGAAAAATCCAAGGCCTCCGAAGACAAACTTCTGGAGATCATCCTCGAAGCCGGCGCCGAGGACCTCAAGGAAGACGGGAGCAACTACGAGATTTTCACTCCGCCGGACAGCTATGAAGACGTCGTCCAGGCTCTCCAGAAAAATGACATCGAAACGGCCGCTTCCAACATGGGTTATATTCCCCAGAACTACGTCAAACTTGAAGGAAAACAAGCCCAGCAGCTCCTCAAGCTCATCGAAACTCTCGAAGACCACGACGATGTCCAAAATGTCTGGGCCAACTTCGACATCGAAGACGACGAGATCGCCAAATATTCGGAATCAGCATAAGGCGGGATGATCATTCTCGGTATCGACCCCAGCGTTCAAGCTACGGGATTTGGTATCATCGAGTTTAAAGAAGCCAAAACGTTTGTCCTTGCCTACGGTGTTATAAAGCCCCGCCGGGGACTTCCCCTGTACCGTAAAATTCACGAGATACATAACTCTGTGGACAAAATTATCACCGACTATAATCCCGATGAAGTCGCCGTCGAGAGTCTTTTTTACGCTCAAAATATAAAAACGGCTTTAACCCTGGGACAGGCTCGTGGGGCCGCTTTGGTCGCCGTAGCAGAAAAAGACCGGCCGCTCTATGAATATTCTCCCCTTGAAATCAAAAAAGCCGTCACGGGATACGGCCAGGCCGGCAAGGAACAGGTCATCACCATGATCAAGGCCTTGCTTCAAATCGATGACGACAACATGACAGCGGATGAAGCCGACGCCTTAGCTGCCGCTCTCTGCCACCTCAACGCAAGCCACATCAACAGGACCGTAAAAGAATCTTCCGGTGGAAAGAGAACCGTCAAATGATCGCCGCATTGAACGGAACCCTCATCAAAAAAACCGCCGGCCACGTGATCGTGGACATAGGCGGTGTCGGATACCATGTTTTAATACCTCTATCCACCTATCTCAAACTCGGTGATACGGGCCAGACTGTCAGTCTTCACGTCTACACTCATCTGAGCGATAACAGCCTTTCCCTTTTTGGCTTTTATACAGAGAAAGAAAAAGATGTTTTCCAGAAGCTTATCGGGATATCGGGAATCGGTCCCAAACTCGCCCTTAACATTCTCTCCGGTATCGAAACTTCGGATCTGGAGGAAGCTATCCGGAAAAGCGATGTCGCCCGCATCTCTCTTGTCCCCGGCATCGGCCGAAAGACGGCTATGCGGATCGCCCTCGAGCTCCAGGAAAAGCTCGACCTAAAGGAAAAGGTGCTTCAAACGGAAGAAACAAGGGAAAAACAAGACCTTATTTCAGCCTTGATGAATCTCGGCTTCAAACGCAAAGAAGTAGAGGCCGTTATTAATGAAGTTGTTCGCTCCAACAGTTCCGAAGCGGATTTTGAAATGCTTCTACGCCAGAGCCTGAAAAAACTCTCAAAAATATAGTATAATCCGGATGGACTAGAAGCCCTAAACAAACTGGACAATGACCCAAAAAACAGAAATAAAAGCCGTACTCAATCCCGTCAGGACGCAGGAGGACATTCTTTTCGAAGACAACCTCCGGCCCAAATCTTTCGAGGAATTCGTCGGACAGGCCACGGTTAAAAAAAATCTTAAGATTTTCATCCAGGCCGCCCGCAAGAGGGATGAACATCTCGACCACGTTCTCCTTTACGGACCGCCGGGCCTGGGAAAAACCAGTCTGGCTTATCTCATCGCCAAGGAGATGGGAGTGGGAATCAAGCCCACTTCCGGACCGGTCATCGAACGGGCCGGGGACCTTTCCGCCATTTTATCCAATCTTCAGAACAAGGAAATCCTGTTCATCGACGAAATCCACCGCCTTCATCCGTCGGTTGAGGAAATCCTCTATTCGGCCATGGAAGATTTCTGCCTGGATATCGTCATCGGGCAAGGCCCCGGTGCCCGCAGTCACAAGCTTAAGCTCAAAAAATTCACATTGATCGGCGCCACGACCCGTGCCGGCCGCATCACCGCTCCCTTAAGGGGAAGATTCGGAATCATCAACCGGCTGGATTACTACGGGGAAGAATCCCTGCGGAAAATCATCAAACGGTCCGCCTCCCTGCTCAACATACCCGTCGATGCCGGAGGAGCGGAACAGATTGCCCACCGCTCCCGCGGAACACCGAGAGTGGCCAACCGGCTGCTTCGGCGTGTTAGGGACTATGCCGAAGTGATGGGAGAAGGCAAAATCACAGGGAAGGATGCCAATGCCGCTCTAGACCTTATGGAAGTCGATTCCCTAGGGCTGGATGAAGTCGACCGGAAAATTCTGACGACTATCATCGAAAATTTTGGAGGAGGACCCGTAGGTATCGGCACCATCGCCGCAGCCATCGATGAAGAAAAAGACACCATCGAATCCATCTACGAGCCGTTTCTCATGCGCATTGGATTCCTGGAACGAACCCAGCGGGGCCGGCGAATAACGCCCCGGGCATACAAACACCTGGGGTATTCTCTCAACGCGGGGGGCCAGGGGTCGCTTTTTACCGCTTCCGAAAAAAAACAAAAATAACCTATCCCTGAAAAATAATGCTCGTTTCCGATTTCGACTACGACCTTCCGCCCGGACTCATCGCCCAACATCCCCTGACTGACAGGCAAGAGTCCCGGATGATGATTTTAAACAGAAAAACCGGTTCCATCAACCATTCCGTTTTTACCGAATTTCCAAACCTTTTGGATCCCGGAGATATTCTTGTTCTGAATTCGACACGGGTTATTCCAGCCCGTATTTGGGGAAAAACAGACGCCGGCAGTGATGTTGAGTTTCTTTTTCTCGCAGAGGCTGAGCCGAACACATGGGATGTCCTTTGCAGACCTGCCAAAAAACTTCGCACGGGAAACCTCATTTTTTTCCCGGAAGGCTTGAAAGGCCGCGTTGTCAAAACGGGCAACGAAGGACACCGCCGGCTTTTTTTTCCGTCCGGAGATGTCAGAAACGTCCTGGAAAAATCAGGATACGCTCCCCTTCCGCCTTACATCAAACGGCACAAGAAAGATGAAAAGATGCGCGGCTTTGACCTCGAAAGGTACCAGACCGTATACGCACGGGATGAAGCCGCCATCGCCGCTCCGACAGCCGGCCTGCATTTTACACCTAGTATTTTGGAAACCGTGAGACAAAAGGGAATAACGATTGTCACGATCAATCTTCAAGTGGGGTTGGCGACTTTCCAACCCGTCCGGACCGAACGCACGGAAAACCATGTCATGCTCGAGGAAGGATATTCCATAAGCAGAAATACGGCCCGCATCCTGAACCGTACCCGGCAAGAAAAACATCCCTTGGTCGCCGTAGGGACGACCACGGTCCGGGCTTTGGAAAGCGCCTTTCAAGACGGCCGAATTCGCTCCGGCAGCCGGAAAACACGTCTTTTTATATCCCCGGGTTACACGTTCCGGGTCATTGACCGTCTTTTAACGAACTTTCACCTTCCCCGCTCTACGCTTCTTATGCTGGTTTCGGCGCTGGCCGGCAGGGAATTTATCCTCAAAGCCTACCGGGAAGCCGTGCGAAAGAAGTACAGATTTTACAGCTACGGGGACTGCATGTTTATTCGATGACAGAGGTTTGGTAAGACCGGTTTTTATGATAAAATAAGGAGCATCATGAGCACGGACGACCGGACACAGGAGGCCAGGCTGAACAGCATCCTCCATCCCAGTACAAAGGCCAAGATTTTCACCATTACCCTCATTTTTCGGTATAAAATCTCCCCTTCTTACAAAGAAGCCGTTGAAATCGCCCGCCGTAATCCCACATACCGGGAAGATGGCGAAGGAGAATGGAAAAGACACATCACGGACTTCACGCCCGACGATGTCGACGAACTTTTTGAGCTGTTCAACATCATTCATGAATGGGAGGACACCGAAATTCTGGTAAACCATAAGGCACTCCCCTACGGCCACCAGCTCTGGCTCCCGCTGATGTGGTTCTACCGCATCAAATAACCTGCATTATTACCTAGAAAATAACAACAGTCATCACCCGGTTCATCCGGGTGATCCAGGATTACAGGCAATCATTTTCATCGTTCGCGGGTGCGCATGCGCATGAAAAATTCTTAAATATGGCCGGCACAAACAGATACTCTTATAATATATGCCACTTAATCACTTCTGCCGGCAGTGTTGAAAGTGAAGCATCTTCCCTAACCATTTTCAAGAAGAAGCGTCATAAGAGAAAATTATTTCACTTCTTCAAAACGGGCGGTGAAGTGCCGCAAGTGCTCCGGCTCATAAACAATCTTCAGCCCCTTGACCTTTTCCCGTTCCCAGTAAAGACGAATCAGCGCCTCGGCTGTATACTGAAGATGTGACTGGGTATAAACCCTTCTCGGCACGGCCAACCGGACCATCTCCAGTTCCGGATAACGCTCCTTGCCCGTTCGCTCATCTTTTTCGGCGAACATTACTCCTCCGACTTCCACGGCACGGATCCCGGATTCGCGGTATAGAGCCACAGTCAGGGCCCATCCCGGATATTGAGACCTGGGAATATGGGGCAAAAATTTATCAGCTAAAAGGTAGACGGCATGTCCTCCAACAGGCTGAAAAACGGGAATCCCCTCCTTTTTTAGAAGCTCTCCCAAATACTGCACCTGGCCGATCCGGTGTTCCAGATAGTCCTCCTCGACGATTTCCGTTAAACCTTGGGCTATGGCCTCCAGATCCCTTCCGGCCAACCCTCCATAGGTCGGGAATCCTTCCCCGATAATAAGCGTTTTTTTGAGCTCTTGGGCCAGGCTGTCATCATTCAGTGTAATGAAACCCCCGATATTGACCAGCGCATCCTTTTTAGCGCTCATGGTCGC
Organism: Candidatus Aminicenantota bacterium; assembly: GCA_016927475.1. Classification (GTDB taxonomy): domain Bacteria; phylum Acidobacteriota; class Aminicenantia; order Aminicenantales; family Aminicenantaceae; genus JAFGMO01. The sequence goes on along the minus strand of JAFGMO010000096.1, from coordinate 16,561 downwards.
TCCGTCAACAAGAGAAAACATCTCTCGCGAAATGTCCAAAATCGATATATCCCGGTAGCTCTTCTCCCGCTTTTTGATAAAATAGGCGTTTTCGGCAAAACGGCAGGCATCAAAAAAGAAAGGTACGCCTTGGCTGTGGCAAATACGGCTGACTTCCTGAATGTTGGCCAGGGAAACTGGCTGCCCGCCGCCGCTGTTGTTGGTAATGGTTATCATAACCAGGGGAATATTTCCTTTTCTTTTTTCCTTCAAAAAGGATGCCAATTTTTTCACATCCATGTTTCCTTTGAAGGGATAATCCGTATCCGGATCATAAGCCTCTTGAATGACCAGATTGTCGGCATGGGCATTTCTTACCTCGATGTTGGCCCGGGTGGTGTCAAAATGAATGTTGTTGACAACATGATCGCCTTCTTGAAGAAGGGTCTGAAAAAGGATCCTTTCCGCCGCCCTTCCCTGGTGCGTTGGAATCACATGCTTGAAACCGAAAATGTTTTTGACGGCCTTTTCAAAATGAAAAAAACTCCTGGCGCCGGCATAAGATTCGTCCCCAACCATCATCGATGCCCACTGGGCATCACTCATGGCGGAAGTCCCGCTGTCTGTGAGAAGGTCAATGTAAACATTTTCCGATGGAATATTAAAGATATTCAAGCCCGCTTTTTTTAATATCCGGTCACGTTCATTTCGCGTTGTTTTTTTGATGGGCTCAACCATTTTTATTTTATATGGTTCCACAGGTATTTTTATATCAGCCATTATTACCTCCTAAAGGACTACCCTCGCACAAAAAACAATCCATTTAAAGAATCCCGCGGTTAAAAAGAAACCAATTTTCGAAACGCCTCATACCTTTCTTCGATTTCAGAAAACGTTAAAGTCCGGAAGCGGTCGATGCCGAAGTCTTCTATGGCGAAAGATGCCATGACGGTTCCATAGACCGCAGCCCGACGGACATCCGCCTCTTCACAAGAACGCACTTTATCTAAATAGCCCAAAAATCCGCCGGCGAAACAGTCTCCGGCGCCAGTCGGATCGACAACACACTCGCTGGGAAAAGCGGGGATAGCACACACAAATTTTTCATCGAGAATAAGGACTCCATGTTCTCCCTTTTTGATGACGGATAATTTGGGACCTTTTGTCAAAAGCTGACGCCCGATCGCAACAAGGTTGGCTTCCCTGACCAGCATTTTGACTTCTTCGTCATTGGCGAAAAAAATATTCACCCGTCTGAGAACACGAAGCAGGGCGTCGGGTTTTTTGTTGATCCAAAAATTCATCGTATCCATGGCAACCAATTGAGGATTTTCAGCCTGGTCCAGGATGTCTTCCTGAAGGTCGGGATCGATATTCGCCAGGAAAATAATGTCCGCCTTTTTGTATTCGACAGGAATCCGGGGTTCGTAGCCATGAAGAACATTGATCTCCGTCTTCAATGTCGTTCTCTGGTTGGGATCATCTCCATACCGTCCTTCCCAAAAAAAAGTCTTTCCTTTCCTTGTCTCCAATCCATGGGTATCGATTTTTTTCTCTTTGAAAATATCCAGAATCTCACCGGGAAAATCTTCTCCGATAACGCCAACGATCCCGGGCTGAGTAAAAAAACTGGCCGCCAGAGCGGCATAAGTTCCCGATCCTCCGGCAATCCTTTCTTTGCGTACTTGAGGAGTTTCGATAGTATCGATATTGAACGTTCCGATAATGACAAGACTCATTTGGTCACCTCTGTAAGATTGAACGCTCAGTCCAGATATTTTCCAATAATGGGGTAAAGCTTGCTTTTTGTGGCCTCGGAAATGAGGTCGGGCCGGGTGACGATACAATTTTTTACGGCCTGGGCGCAATCGCAGGCTCCGCTCCGCGTTGAAGGAAGACCGGCTAGGGTTTTTTTGATGATGGATTTGGCATGGTCGATATTTTGACGCATGTTTTCCAGGATAAGCTCTACGGAAACCGTTTCTTCGATCTCATGCCAGACATCATAATCCGTTACCAGGCTCATCGTTGCGTAGCAGATCTCAGCCTCCCGGCTGAGCTTGGCTTCAGTGGCACTGGTCATTCCTATGACATCACACCCCCACGACCTGTATATCCTAGACTCAGCGATAGTGGAAAAAGATGGCCCTTCGATGCAGATATATGTTCCGCCCTTATGAACGCGGATCCCCAAAGAAGCTCCCGCCTCATAAAGGGCACCGGAAAGTTCATCGCAGACCGGATGGGCAAAACCGATATGGGCCGCCGCTCCCTCTCCGAAAAATGTGTTTTTCCTCCTTGTCCGGTCAAAAAATTGGTCTGAGAAAACGATATCCCTTGGTTTGATTTCCTCTTTCAGGGAACCGCAGGAATTGGCGGAAATCAAGCGTTCGACACCGAGTATTTTAAAACCATAAATATTGGCCCTGTAGTTGATCTCGGCGGGAAGGAACCGGTGGCCCCGGCCGTGCCGGCTGAGAAAAGCGACCTTTTTCCCTTCAAGTTTGCCCAAAACATAATTGTCGGATGGTTTGCCGAAAGGGGTTTCCAGGCTGATTTCCGTAACCGCCTCGATGCCGTCGATTTCATACAACCCCGTACCGCCGAGAATCCCGATTTCGGCATGCGGGAGGTTCACGTTTTGAGATTTGGGCATAGCAAGACCTCCTCTAACCTGTGATAAGTGAATAACTCAGGTAAAGCTTCGCAAAATTGTCTGCGGAAAAGCAACGGTTAAAACATAGATATAAATCTTAGCCGGGAAAAAATCAAGGACGAAATCCAATGGGGACAACTCTTTGTCCGAGAATACGTATAATTTTTTATAGGGACTGAAATTTTTTCCTTAGCACACAAAAAAATAGTATGTCATTAGATATTAGATTAATCCTGAATATCATTACCGCATTTCTTCTGATATTTTTTTCTCTATTCCTTCTGACGCGAAGGGGGCAAAACCGGTACAGCAACATATTACTGGCAGGATTCCTCATCATTAACGCCGTACCCTTCATATTAACTATCTTCTCCATTTTGGAGATAAAACTATTCGTAAACTTACCCACCCTTTTTCTATCCCTATTCACGCTGGATTTTTTAATGGGGCCCATCATCTTTTTTTATACAAAATCGCTGGCGTTCCGGGATTTCACCTTTAGAAAAAAGGACTGGATTCATTTGCTTCCGGTCATCGTTTTCCATTTTTATCTGCTCTTCTCAATTATTCTGAAACAATTCGGCAGTGCGCCCCCCCGTTTCACCTACTGGGAAATAACCACAACTCTTATCGTATCCCATATGGTTCTGGTTATATATGCCATTAAATCGGTCAAAGTGCTAAAACAATTCACAATCAGCATAAAAAACACCTTTTCCTTCACTGAAAAGATAAACCTCAACTGGCTGCGTTTTGTTCTGATAGGCTTTGGAATGATCTGGTTGATGATAATAACCAATTGCCTGGTGAGAATAATATGGAGAACCCCTATACCTTATTTAAATGATAGTATAACCGGCGCTAACTTCCTTGTATCAACTATTATTATTTACTATGGATTGACACAACCTAAACTATTTTCGAGCAACGAGGAAAAATCTAAATATTTGAGGTCGACCCTCAACCATAAAGACGCCCAACTCTATATAAACCGATTGAAGGAATTCATGGAGACAGAAAAACCCCACCTTATACCATCGCTAACCATCAATCATCTTTCAGAGAAACTGGAGATTCATCCCAAACATCTTTCCCAATTGATTAACGAAAAATATCAGCAAAACTTTTTTGATTTTATCAACAGCTATCGTATCGAGGAAGCAAAAAGATATCTTTCCAAAAGGAGCCGAAACAACTTTAACATTTCCCAGGTTCTCTATGAGGTGGGTTTCAATTCCAAGGCCACTTTTAATAGAGCGTTCACGAAGCATGTTGGAATGACCCCCAGAGAATATAAAAAGCAATCCGGAATGAAGGTACAAGCCCAGCATTAAAAAGAGTAAAAAAAAAGTCTCATCTCAGAAGTTGAGGCGAAATAAATTCATATTTGTCCTACTTTAGAAATTGAAAATTCCTTAAAAAAGGAGAAAATTATGAAACAACCAAGTTGGACTCAAACATGTAGACGGGATTTTTTAACGAAAGCATTACCTATTTGTGCTTTTTCATGCCTAGGTGCAAGCAAAATTTTTGCAAAATCGCCTTTCATTGCAAAATCTCTTCTGGAGGAGGAGAAGCATAAATTTGACAAGGAATTACCAGGGCCAAAATTGACTTACCGCCGGATGGCCGCATTTCAAAATCGAAGTTTTATTCAGTTCGCCAGATTTCTACAAAAGGAAATAGGAGAGGAAAAAGTCATCGAGCTCATTAAAAAACAAACCGACGAACGGCTGCTCCAACAAGCAAAAAATGACCTTAAAAGGCTGGGAAAATCCGATTTCAAATCTTACATCAGTATATTCAGAGACCCCCGAATGGAGGCCAGTTTAAACATGGAAATCATTCAAGATACGGATACGGTATTTGAAATAAAAGTGACGGACTGCCTTGCCGCTGAATCCTTCTTGCCACATAAAGCGGGAGATATTGGTTATGCGGCGGTTTGCTGGGGTGATTATATCTGGGCAGAAGGTTTCAATCCTAAAATTAAATTAATTCGGGATAAAACACTAATGCAGGGCGATGACTACTGCAACCATAAGTATATCTGGACCGGATAAGGGGTCGGGCCCGGATAATTATATTCTTTTCATGTGCTTATAATAGTTTTCCACAAAAACCTCCCTTTTTCAGCCTAATTTTCTGCGCGTTATTTGTCTCTGAAATGCAGGTATGGAAGCATGGGCTATTTATCTGTAGTTGAGTACCTGTAAAAATTCATTTTGGGGGCCCAAAAAGGTCGATTAAGGCCTAATATTGCCCTAAAAATCTACTTAAGTGTATTAATATCAATAATTTAGCACGGTCCGACCCCGAATCCAAATTGATTTTTATTCCGGAAAGCTATATTCTATGGGGCGAAGGGAATGAAAGTGAATCAAAAGGAAAATGTGAGGGCGTTGGTCAGCCTGCTCAAGGAAGTCCATAGCATCGCTGTTTCCACAGGGGCGGGCATATCCGCCGAATCGGGCATTCCCACATTCAGGGGAAAGGACGGCCTTTGGAAACAATTCCGGGCCGAGGAACTGGCCACACCCAACGCCTTCATGCGTGACCCTAAGCTGGTTTGGGAATGGTATGACTGGCGGCGAGGCATTATCGGTGGAAAATCCCCCAACCCGGGACATTTTGTTCTCGCCGAATGGGAAAAGCTCTATCCCGAATTTACTCTCATTACTCAGAATATCGACGGCCTGCATGCCAAGGCCGGATCCCGGAACATCCTTGAGCTTCACGGCAATATCTGGAAGGTCCGCTGTACCCAAAAAGAAACGGTTATGGAGAACTTTGATGCCCCCCTGAAAGAAATCCCCCCCCTTTGTCCAAAATGCGGGGCCCTTCTCCGGCCTCATGTCGTCTGGTTCGGAGAAAGCCTTCCAACCGAAGTGATCCATGAAGCATTCCGCAGGGCTGAAACCTGTGAGGTTTTATTCGTCATCGGCAGTTCAACCGTGGTCCAGCCTGCCGCCTCTCTTCCTTTTCATGCATTGGAAGAGGGGGCCAAGGTCGTGGAAATAAACCTTGAACCAACCCCCCTAACATCTTCGGCGAATTTTTCGTTCCTTGGCAAAGCGGGAGAAATCCTGCCCATGATTGACAAGGCTTTAAAGGAATAAAACCATGAAATATGCCTATCTCGATGCATCGGCCGGGGTCAGCGGAGACATGCTCCTGGGGGCCTTGCTGGACCTGGACTATCCTCATGAAAAATTCAATAAGGCCATAAAGTCATTAGGCCTTCCGGTCAAGATCACCATTCGGGAAACCAAACGCGGCGCCCTCAGGGCCCTCAAAGTGGAAGTCGCAATCGAGGGAAAGAGCTCTAAAGCCCGGAAATGGAAAGATATCGAGACCTTCATTGAAGGCATTCCCTTTTCCCCTGAAGTCAAAAAAAATGCCCGGGCTGTTTTCAAGAATCTACTCACCGCTGAAGCCAAGGTGCACGGACATACCTTTGAAAAAGCCCACCTGCATGAGGCGGGAGCCGATGACGCCCTTGTCGATATCATCGGGACATGCTACCTCATCGAAAAACTGGAGCTGAACCCCTTAATCTGTTCACCGCTTAATGTCGGAACAGGCTGGGTCAAAGCCGCCCACGGCATCCTCCCCGTTCCACCGCCGGCCGTGGGAGAACTTTTAAAAAACGTACCCGTTTATTCAGCCTGGGTCAATGAAGAACTGGTTACGCCTACAGGCGCGGCCCTGGTTTCAACACTTGCCGAAAAATTCATCCCTTTCCCGGAGATTTGTTACGACCGGATCGGATACGGAGCAGGAAGCCGTGATTTTCCCCATATGGCCAACATCCTTCGCATTTTTTCCGGCGACGCCTCATATTTCGAACCGGGGAAAAAAATCTATGTTATCGAAGCCAACATCGATGACAGCAATCCGCAGGTTCTCGCCCATTTTTTTGACCGGGCCCTCGAACTCGGTGCCCTGGATGTTTTTTTGACCCCCATAACCATGAAAAAAAACAGGCTGGGAACAAAATTGACCGTTCTGAGCGAGATTGATAAAATAGACACCTTGATCGGTTTGCTTTTCCGCGAAACCAGCTCTATCGGCGTACGCTTTCATCCGGTGGAAAGGAGGGTGCTTCGAAGGGAGATAAAAAAGGTATCCGTACTTGGTGAGAAGGTCTCCGTCAAAGTGTCCTTTTTTGAAGGACAAGAAGTAAGCGCCCAACCTGAATTTGACAACTGCCGGCAATTGGCCAAAAAAAAAGATGTTCCTCTTAAGGAAATCATTCGCCTCGCGGTAAACGCTTATAAAGGAGGGAAAAAAGCGATTGATGGAGAATCAAAACCGCCGGCCGTCAGGAGAAAAAAAAGTGGATATAAAGAAGATTGAACGGGGCGTCAAACTTATCCTGGAGGGTGTTGACGAAGACCCTAAGCGTCCCGGAATCAAAAAAACACCTCAACGTGTGGCCCAGATGTTTTTGGAAATATTAGGAGGCATCAACGAAGAACCGTCCGAACAACTCCAGGTCATCCAGGGGGAAAAGCACGACGAGATGGTCCTCATCAAGAACATCCCCCTTTACTCAATGTGCGAACATCACCTTCTCCCCTTCGCCGGACTGGCTCATGTGGCATACATTCCCAAAGGCGGGCGTATCGTCGGGCTGAGCAAAATCGCCCGCGTCATCGACATCATGTCCCGAAGACTCCAGGTCCAGGAACGTTTGACAAAAGAGATTGCCGACCTCATCGATGAACACCTAAAACCCCTCGGTGTTCTTGTCGTTATCGAGGCGGAACACATGTGCATGTCCATGCGAGGAGCCAAAAAACCTAAATCCGTTACCGTTACTTCGGCCGTTCGGGGCTCTTTTCGCAGCAGCAGCGCCACCCGGGCTGAGGCCATGACTTTGATCAGAGGAGGGCTGGCAGGTGGAAAAGACTTCTAAAAATACCTTTTACATAACCACCCCTATCTATTATGTCAATGATATCCCTCATATCGGCCATGCCTACACGACCATTATCGCCGATGCCTTGAGCCGATACAAAAAATTGGCCGGTTACGATGTTTTTTTTCTTACGGGAACGGACGAACACGGCCAAAAGGTGGAGAAATCGGCCGCAGAAAAAGGCTTGAAACCTATTGAGCTGGCCGATAAAGTCGTGGGACGGTTTAAAAATTTGTGGCAGGCCCTCAATATTTCCTACGATGGTTTCATTCGAACGACTGCAACCCGCCATGAACAGGGAGTGCAGAAAATATTTAAAATTCTTTTGGACAAGGGAGATATCTATAAAGGTCTTTACGAGGGATGGTACTGCGTCTCCTGCGAAAATTTCCTGCCTGAAGACGTACGGGAAGACGATCAAGGACGCAAATTTTGTCCCGACTGCGAGAAAGAAGCGGGAATCGTTTCCGAGAAAACTTATTTTTTCCGCCTCTCCGCTTACCAAAAGCCGCTGTTGGATTTCTATAAAAAATATCCTAAATTTGTCCGGCCCAAAAGCCGGATGAATGAGGTTGTCAGCTTTGTCCGCCAAGGACTGAAAGATTTAAGCATCACCCGGACCACGGTTCGCTGGGGCATTCCCGTTCCCGGTGACCCGGAGCACACCATTTATGTTTGGTTCGACGCCCTCCATAACTATCTCACGGGCATCGGCTATGACCTTGACAAAAAAACATTCGAAAGATATTGGCCCGCCGATATCCATCTTATCGGCAAGGATATTCTCCGCTTTCACGCCGTCTTCTGGCCGGCTTTTCTCATGGCGGCGGGATTCCCCCTTCCCGGCACCATTCTCGGACATGGCTGGTGGTTGAAGGATGAGAGCAAAATGTCAAAATCCAGGGGAAACGTTCTTGATCCGCATGTCATTCTGGATACCTTAGGCCCTGATCCCCTTCGTTATTTCCTTCTCAGGGAGATACCCATCGGCCTGGACGGCAACTTTTCCCATGAAGGATTCCTGCACCGGGTAAATTCCGACCTTGCCAACGACCTGGGAAACCTTGTCCAACGAACCCTGACGATGATCTCCAAGTACTTCGGAGGGTTGCTTGGAGATGTCGCTCCTGAAAACGAATCCGACGGACATTTACGGGAAGAATTCGAACGAAAAAAAAAGACGGTCCTGGGCTACTATGACGACTATGCTCTCAACAAGGTATTGGAGGAGATGTGGACCTACATCAATTCCGTCAACCGCTACCTGGCGGACAACGAGCCCTGGAAGGTAGCCAAGGATCCCGAACAAAAACATCGGCTGAGCCGGATCCTCTACCAGTCGGCCGCGGCCATCCGTACCATCGCCGTGCTTCTTTATCCCATCATGCCCGACTCAATGAACAAAGTTTGGGATCTTGTGGGCGAGGAAGGTTCCATCGGAGAACAACGACTGGCCAACTTGCATTTTGAAGATCTTCCTGCGGACCGTTCGATAAAAAAACCGTCCGCTCTTTTTCCCCGGGTGGATCTCAAGGATTTTCTGGAAGAAAAAAAAGCTGAAGCGGCCCCAAAAATACAGGCCGTGAAGGAGGATAAAATGGAACAAATCACCTTTGACGAATTCAAAAAAATGGACCTTAGGGTCGCGGAAATTCTTAAGGCGGAAAAAGTTGAAGGCACCGATAAACTGCTGAAGCTCGAGGTCGATATCGGAACAGAAAAAAGACAGCTTGTCGCCGGTGTGGCGGATGTTTACACGCCTGAAGACCTGGTAGGAAAGAAGCTTATCGTCATCGTCAACCTGCAGCCCGCCGTCATCAGGGGGGTGGAATCCCGGGGTATGCTTCTGGCCGCCGAGATCGACAACAAAGCCGTAATTCCTTTCTTCGGACCCGACGTTCCCGCCGGCGCAAAGGTCAAGTAAAAACCTAATCTGACACTACCTTATACGCAAATGCGCGGCCGGATCGCCAAATATCATATAGTTCTGCGCATCACTTCGGGTTATAAAGGTATTGATCAGTTGTTCTCTAAATTCTTTTGTCTTCTGGACCAGTCCTTTCTGCATCCTGTCAAACGTATTGGTAAGAAGTGCATTGCAGATATCATACCTTTTGTTCATATCAGCCAAGGCTATTCCCATCGGTTGAAGATCCAGAAGCATTTCCAAAGCATTGATGAAGGGAGAAATGCGCGGATGGCATTGACCGGTAATATACGGATTGTTCGGATCGTCGAATCCGTGCAGCCAGGCCGTATCCACATGTCCGATAAAAGCGATGGGACCATGGGGATGGGCTAAAAGTTTTTTGGGAAGAGCGGCAATAAAATCTTCGTGGGCATTGAAGGTATTTTCTCCCATCCAATGCATGAAATCGCTTCGGGCGGGAGTGCCGTAACCGAAACAGGCAAACTGGAAAAAAACGGCCCCCTCCAGAAAGGGACGGTCATAGGAAACATCATCAGCCGTGAACAACCAATCCCGGCCCTGTTTCTGACAGCATATGGCCCCGTTGAATTTCTTCTGCTCGGCTAATGATAAACCCGGATCTCCGAGTCCGTGGCTTGCGGTATATACCAGGGATGGACTTGCCTCATTAAGGAGTTCCTCCAAATTTGCCTTAGTGGCCTCATGTTCTTTCAAAAATTTGACCTGAAAATTATATTTTGTCATCACATGCCGGCTGAGAGGACTGGCCATATAATGGTGACTGAAATATGTGGCATCATCCGGTCCATAATCCGGCGCAAAGAATACCGCCTCTCGGTCTGTTTTAGGTTCGGCCGCCTTCTCCAATCCGATTATTTTTCCAACATAGTTTTTGAGGTCATCCAATGAATCAAAAGCCACCCTCCCAACCGAAGCAGCCGTATCCAGAAAGGCCTGAAAATGAAAAGGCACTTGATCCGGACCGCCGAGGATCAAAATATAATAAGGCACTCTGTCCATCAAAATGGATGAATAGTTCATCTGCATCCAATCGTACCATTCATCCGGTCCTTCACCGTCGTAATACAGAGGCTTGGCTTCGTCTTTCATCCCCCTCCATTCAGCGAGAGGTCGCACCGCATTTTCAAGCTCCTGGAGATCGGGATCATTTTTATTGACCAGATAGGTCCACCCGACCGCCAGCGGATTTCCAAGATCAGGGAGCGGTTTTCTTTCCATTTCATCGCGGATGGTTGTCGATTTGGATGTAGCAAACGATAGTTTCCTTACACCAGGGCCCATTTTTTCCAGGGATTTGAGTATTCCTTCCTCGAATTTTTCCTCCTCCATAGCTTGACCAAGCGGTTTTCCCTGAATAGTTAAGCCGTTCGGATAAATTTTCATTTTCCCCCCTGTGTTTTTATTTTAATTCATAAGCCACATTCAAATACCAACCAAATTTATAATCGTCTTCGCCTATCTGCTGATATGTGGCGCCGGCTCCAAAGAAAATTTTCTCATATATTCTGAATCCGGCCCCGAGAAATAGGCCGAGTTTGTCTTTTCCCGGGTTCACCCCCAGTTGAAATTCACCTCCGAAAATAGGGTCGTCAAATGGTTTTGGAATAATCCCGAAGACCAAGGGCGTAATCCATCCGGCTGCCTTCCCTTCATCGTTTTTGACAAAACTGTAAACGATTGTCGGCATAAATGTGAAGCGCACCGGAGTACAGGGTTCCACAACAACATCATATTTTCCCAACTTGCCTTTTTCAGCCTTGCTGTCCGACGCCTTCACATCAATGGAGCCCACAGCCCTCTCAGAACTCGAATATTCCATTTCATCCAGAGGAATAATTTCATTGATTTTTAAAAACGCTTCGGCAAAGATTTTTAAAGACTCAAGAGTTTTCAAAATATTGCTCTGCTGGTCTTTTGCGAACAGTATCAGTTTCAGATCAATCTCATCAGGCGAATTTTCGCCATATGGTATGATGGGATCCATCATTTGCTTGCCCGGATTTTTGATGAATGAAATCTGGTGCTCATCAATCTTTTTGTAGCAATCAAGAATTTTTTTCTCCAAGTTCTCGACATTCCATTTTCGGACTTTTGATTTTGCCGCGTTCACCTCATTATCCGAGCCCATCGAAACTTTCTTGAGTTCAGGTATCTGCTCCGCATAAAGGATGGCATCCCTGATGAAATTTATGAGCTTCGAAATTTCCAAGGCCGATATTTTTTTCTGAAGGTTGGTGTAATAATTTATTCTTTCCTTTTTATTTTTGCGCTCTGAGTCTGTAAAACGAAAATTCTTAAGATTATATTCAATTTTGGAGATTTCCTCTTGCAGTTTTTTCTCTTCAAAAGGCTTGATTATTTCTTTTAAAATATCAGCCAGCTTCAAGGCAGATTCATAATCCTGAGTTTTTTGCTTTTCAATTCCCTTCCATTTGTATTCATAAAGAACCGGGTTGGGGCGGCGGAGCTCTATAAACATCTTTTCCCCGCTCTTGATCATAAAATAATGCTTCTCTCCATTCTTTAGACGCTGGTAGTCCCGCTGGCTTTTGTCCCCAAGCTCTATGTAAGCTTCACCGCTGCCGTGGTCGATAACCAGGGTCACAATCTTTGTTCTTGCTGCCAAAAAAGCAGGAAAATTCAGAATATAAAGAAAAAACAATAGTGTTGTGAAAAGTTTTTTCGGCATGGGCCCCTCCTTTGCACTTAAAGGGAGAAATAAATCATAATCCGCGTCATGATTTATTTTCCGGCGTTTGCTGGACGAGGAATACCCTTATTCACCAGATAACCGCCGTGGCTGATACCCAGTAAAGCGATCAAGCTTGCGGATAATTCGGGGAGACCACTGATGGCGGATGCCGCAGATGCAAAAAAACCGCCAAGGGCCATGATATAGGATAAAACGGCAATCATTGTAAAATAGAACATCTGGATTTTTGCCAGGTCCAGCTGGGTGAAATTTCCAACCTCCTCCCCTTTAAACATGTCTCCCCAGCTTGCATCTTTTTGGCTCACATTAAAGACGATATACCCGGAATTGCCGATCTTATCCGGGCCATAATCCTTTTTCATAAGAGCCTTGAAGGTGAGTGAATTCAAGGGTTTTGTTTTTTTATTGCTCTTGATGAGCGGAGATCCGACAAGCGAGGTCGTGCTTATTCCCATCAGGACCCACAGCTCTTCCGGAACAGATATGGCCAAGGGATTGGAGCTGCCGTTGGTAATGTTGATCAAGGCGGCCGAAAGAAAGGCGGATAGGACAAGAACCGTCCAACACAATAATTGGAATCTTGAAAGGCTGATTTTGTTTTCCTCATCGATCAGGGCACCTTTCCACATCCCTGTAATACCATGCCCAATAACCAGGACCGAAATGAGCAGGATAAGAGTGATAACAATCCAGGTTGCGAGGTAAGACTGGGAAGGCATTAGAAAACCCACCAGGACAATAAGCCCGATTATCAAAAGCAAACCCATACTATGCCAGACATTCCATTTCATGATCCCCTCCTTTTGAAAAAAATGATATTTATATATATAAAAATTCCTCTCTTCAATTGATAAAAAATTTCCCTCATTTTCATCAAACTCCCCTTTTAAATATGTCTATTACCCATATTACATAAAAAAGAATTCCAGTCAACCAAAAAAATAAAGAAAAGACATGACCTCACATAGCCTGCTTTATTCACAATCCGAGGTCGCCATGGAGGTGCCGGTTTTTGACGCTAAATTGCTGATAACGATAGAATTTTTAGCGCGCAGCCACATACGATTTTACCAGCCTGTTGTGAAGAGGTGTTGGGCGGCTCTTAAGGAGCATCCCTGATAGCGGGCATATGCTTTGGCCGCGCGAAAAACAATATCTTCTGCCTTTTCTCCGGCCGTCCAACCGGCGAAAACTGCCTCGAGAATATAAGCCTCGGGGGCAAGCAAGCCGGTTGTCCAGAGTAGAGGCTGAGCCCCCGCAATTTTTAAGGGATGGGAAAAAAAACTTTTGCTGGCACAGGCCAGGATTACGGCGTCTCTTTCTTCGGCATCCTGCTTTTCAGGAAGTACATCTAAAGAAAAATCCATCAACCCATTATGCCCCAGGTAACAAACCAGATGGGAACTTCCTCCGCAGGGAATGGTCAACATGTTTCCACCGGCCTTAATATGAGCCTTTTTTTTGCTTCTCCCCGCCGACGCACCTATAAAATCCATAAGGGCCCGCTTGATGCTTTTCCCCCGGTAGGCATCGGCCACACAAAAAATGTTCTCTTTGGCGTGTTTGAAAACACACCGTTCGAGGATGTCCTCCGATTCGTCTTCAAGACAGGATAAAAGCTTCCAATCCCGGTTTTTTTTCAGTCGGGTTTTCACCCCGTACAGTGCCCCCCAATAGAGATTGCGGGCAGGGTCATCTCCGTTTCCCAGAAAAGCCGGCACCTGAACGATCCCCTGGTGCTGGTTGTCGCAGAGGGCGACAAAAACATGAATCGTCCGGACGGGTGATTCATCCGGATCACCAGGAATGTTCGTAAAAAGCAACAAAGGAAGGATAAAAAGAAAAAAAACCTTCACGTCCTTCTCTGAAAACATCGATTTTGTCCTCGGATATCTTACACTTTATCACATCTTCAAAAAAAAGCGGAAAAACACATGGGAAAGAACGCAAAAAAGATGAAAGCATTCCAACCAACCATACATGTCTTATGATTCGACTTTTTTGATCCGGAAATATAAAATACATAAACGTCCCTTTTAGGAGTTTCACATGCCGGATAAAACCACATATATCTTCCTGTTAACTCTCATAACCGTCTTGCCTCTTTGTACCGGAATCACCCCTCCCCAGCCTACGTTAAAACCCTTGGGCCAAAATGCCTGGCTTCTGACCGGCAGCTACTTCGATGAACACATGACTGTCGTTGACACCTCCGCCGGCCTGGTCGTGGTGGACACCTTGACAACGGCCGCAGCGACCGAAAGGGGAATGGCGCTGCTTCGGAAGCAGACCACCAAGCCTGTAAAATTCGTCATAAACACCCATTTTGATATCGACCATTACGGCGGCAACCAGCTTTTTCCGGAAGCCGTTATCATCGGCCACGTCAATTGCCGGAATCATTATCAATACCAGTTTTTTGATCGACAGGAAAACAAGGCGGAAATCAAGAATCTTCTCCAATCCCTTCCTGTTCTGGTACCCGGTGACGATCCAGTAAGCCGCGGCAAGAGAGAAGCTTACGCAAGCTGGTATTCCAACATGCTGGAGGGTTTCGAGGATTTTACGTTCACACCTCCCAACCTTTTTTTCTCAGAAAACCTTTCGATAAATGCGGGGGATATCCCTATCGAACTTATGTACTTCGGTCCCGGCCATACCGATGCCGACCTGGTCGTTCTCTTTCCGGAAGAGAAAATTTTGATCACCGGAGACCTTGTTCTGGGGGAAAAAACCATTCCGGTTGTCCACGCCCAGCTTCACGGAGGAAGTTTGACCAATCTCATAAAAATCCTTGAACAGATAGAAAAACTGACCATCCGCTATCCCACGGTGGTTGCCGGCCATGGAACCTATACGGGCCCGGAAGTGATTCAAGATCAGAAAGCCTATCTGAACAAATTGATAAAAACCGTTCAAAAAGCCAGGGAGTCCGGTTTATCCCTGGAAGAAGCAAAAAAAACAATCACCATGGACGAATACAGGGATTATTGGCTTTATGAATTTGCCCATCAGGGAAACATCGAAACGGCCTGGCATGAAGGAAGCAAAAAATAACGGAGTTTTGTCTCTAAGAACTCTGAGAGGTATGCTTCTATATTCCGGCCTGTTTCCTGAATCTATGTTCCTGCTATGGCAGGCGTATACCATTCCCGTCATCCGGACCGCACCGTGCTCTGGTGAAGGCGACCCCTTTTACAAAGTCATCTTCTCTAAATCAAAAAATCTAAATAGTTATCTTTATTCACAACCTGGTATTCAGCCTGGGGATAGGCCTCAATAAAAGCCTTGGGAGGGCGGGCCTTACCGCTCCACTTGAATTCATAGGCAAACAAGCGTCCCTCACGCTCCTCAATTAGGTCAATCTCTTTTTGCTCCCAGGTTCGCCAGAAATATAAATTTGCAGGTATTTCTCGATATGATAACTTTTTTTGTCGTTCGACCATTAAAAAATTCTCCCAGAGCATTCCGATATCATTACGAAGTTCAAATGGATTTAAGTTGGCGATCAAGGTATTCCGGATTCCTGTGTCGAAGAAAAAATATTTAGCTTTTTTTGTTATTTCATTGCGAAGATTACGGCTGTATCCTCTTAAGATAAAAAGAACGAAATTTTTTTCGAGCAGATCTATATATCGGGCCACTGTTTTATAATCAATACTCAGCTTTTGCCCTATCTCACTCAAGGAAACTTCACTTCCGATTTGAAATGCAAGGAGACGCAGCAAGTCCACCAAAATTTTTGAACCTTTCACTTTACCCAAGGCTAAAATATCCCTTAATAAATAAGAAGATGTGATCTCACCTAAAATTCTAGCTTTCTCCTTGGGATTTTCTGCAGCAGCAACCTCGGGATAGGACCCATATATTAAATAATCCTCAAGCCGTTCCTTGAGTTCGAAAGGATTGTGTTGTCCTTGAAGCTCTATTTGTGCAATGGGGTACAAAATCAAAGTGATCTTTCTCCCTGTCAAGGGTTCTCCAATCTGACCAGCCAGATCAAATGAGGAGGATCCTGTGGCAATGACACGAATGCCCGGTATCTGATCAACGATTATTTTCAGACCATTTCCTACGCCTGGTATTTTTTGCGCTTCATCAATAGCCAGAAGTTCATATCCTGAGGCATAATCCTTGATCTTCTTAAAATTATTTGTTTCAAGAATTTCCCGAATGCGGATATCCTCACCAAAATCCAGTCTGTATTTATATTTTGTTCTTTTAAGATACTCGGTAAGAAGTGTGGTCTTTCCCACCTGGCGAGGACCGTAAAGAACCAATACCTTATTAGGTTTTAGATAGGAATCTAACTGTTGATAGAATCGGGGAATCTTCATA
>JAFGMO010000017.1 GCA_016927475.1 Candidatus Aminicenantota bacterium | reverse complement strand
GCGACTTTATGGAAAATTTTTTAATTTTTTTTGTGGCAGCCCCCGGCTTTTCCCTCTCCGGCGCTATCGCTATATCGAATATTCAGTTATCGATAAATCCGCAGCGTTGACGAGGCGCCGGCAGAATCCAAATTGAATGGATCAGACCGATCGGCTGCTTCGAACATGAACTTGATTTTACCTTGAAGTTGCGGGGTTTATCCTGTCGTTGCAACTGCAAGGTTTATTCAGGCGCGGATGTTTTTAAAAAGATGGCGATCTCTTCCTGAGAGACCCGTCTTTTCTGGTGATGATGCACACAGGTATTTTTTTTCAATTCAACCCGGTTGAGCATATAGCCCTCTTGAAAAAGCTGAAAAAGGCGTCTTTTCATGCTCTCCTGGGCATTCTCTGTTTCCGGATAAGCAATGTTTTTTCTTATGTGTAAGATTTCTTCGACATCGCAATCAGCCTCTTTTGGAATTGAGGTCTTTTCTTTGGCTGCGTACAAATTTTCCAAAGGCGCCTTGTCTTCCCCTTCCGATGATATAAAGAGGTTCGTTACGGTCTCCAGTTCACGGCTTATTCCCGTCTTTTCCATGGTAACCTGCCATTTCCCCATGTTGAACGCATCTGCTGGGCTTTTCTTAAATTACAATTTTCATTGCGCCTGTGGAACTGATGCAGGCGCGCTAATTTTCCTTCATGACATAAGCCGGATGACTGTAGGCGTCCCCCTGGGTGTCCGCCATATTTTGGGGAATCGGCTCACGAAGGGAAGAGAAGGCGTTTTCGGTTGAGCTGTCGCGTGTTTCAACTCCCTTTAATCGAAGCACTTCTTCGGCCAATTCTTCGTAATCCAGATGCCCGATGGCATTTTTGTCGAACGCTCCTATGGGCAGGCCCGAATCGCTTGTCTCTCTCAAGCGAATGTTGTAGCGGATCACCGATTCGAACATGTTGTCCTGAAATACTTCTTTGACTTCTTTATAAATTTGGCGTGAGTATCGCGTCCTGTTGTCGTACATGGTAATCAGTGCACGCGATTTAATTTCATGCCCGACCTTTTCCTTGATGGTCATGATGATCTCCTGAAGCTTGGAAACCCCCCGGAGAGAAAAGAGGCTCAGATCAATCGGAATAATGACTTCATCACAGGCGCGAAGGGCATTAAAGCAAAGATGGCCGATACTTGGGGGGCAGTCGATGACGATAAAATCATAAGTCCGCTGCAGCGCCTTTATGGCATCCAAGAGCCTGTTTTCTCTTCCGGATATTCCTGAAAGTTCCTGCTCCACGGCGCTGAGGGATGCCTTTGAGGGGGCCAGATCAAAATTTTGGCCGATTGAAATGATTACGTCATCCAGCCCGATCCTTGGATTCTGCCAGGGCCTGACCACATCATAAATGCTCATTTCAAGTTCAGACGGCTTGATGTTCAAACCCAGGGTTGCGTGGGCCTGAGGATCGAAATCTATCAACAGCACATTTTTCCCCTTGCCGGCCAAGGAAAACGACAAATTAATAGCTGTTGTTGTTTTACCGCACCCACCTTTCTGATTTGCACTTGCAATGATTCTCATAGGCCCTCCTTTTTTAAATTTATGAATGAATAGTTGTTTTCCTGTAACAAAGAAAAGGATAGAGTTCAAGGTGAAAATACAAAATATTGTGTTTTTTTTTGAAAGCTTCCCTACTCATGGTATAGGCCCCTGAACAGGTTTAAATGCAGTGATAAAACAAGCGGCCAGAAAGCCGGAAGGTTTTGGGGTCTGATTCAACAACTTGGCCGGAAAACGGAGGGGGGCGATTCCGGCCAAGTTGTTGATGGGATGGCGGAGAGAATGGGATTCGAACCCATGGTAGAGGTTTCCCCCTACACTCGCTTAGCAGGCGAGCGCCTTCAGCCTACTCGGCCATCTCTCCGGGATTTTGCTGCATAAGAATTCATTTTCAATGAATTCTTGGCGGAGGGAGTAGGATTCGAACCCACGGAGCTTTGACGCTCAACGGTTTTCAAGACCGCCGCCTTAAACCACTCGGCCATCCCTCCAAAGATTTAGGCAGTTCATTAACACCTTACCATCGACAGGTCAACGTTTTTATGCCGATCGGACCTTCCTCGCTGACAGCGGTAGGGGCTCGAAAAAGCGAACTCTGAAAAAATAATCTTTTTGATTATTGACAGGATGCTTATTTTGTGTTTCACGAAGAAAAATTTTAATATGAAAAACTGACCTGTCTGGCGTTGATCAGACAATATCTTTTTCAGTATCGGAGGGCTGCAATGAAGCATAAATATGTAATAGAAAAAAATACCGAACAAAAGCAGGTGACCATTAAAGAATTTGCCGAGCTGGATAAAGAAACCTTATCTTTCCTCTGCCAGGAAACATATGCCGAAGAAAAAATAGCGGCCGCCGTGGCCAGAGGCAAAGAGGCCCTGATCGGCGCACTTCGAACCCCGAACATGTACCCGTCCGGATTTTTTGCAAATAAAATTGCCGAGGCCGTCTTAAGCCTGTATGGTCCTGAACCCGGTCTCTCCAGCGAAATCGTTTTAGACGATGTCGACTTTATATCCAAACAGCCTGTCAAACGCAGGATCGTTAACGAGATCGATGGCGAGGTGGGCGGGGTCGAGGACCTGTTGACCGAAGATTTTGAAGAAGATGATGATTTGGAAAAAAAAGGGGCGCTTAAGAATATCGATTCTCCGCTTAAAGTTCTGGATAATGATTATGATGATTTTGACGATGAAGAAAAATAACCGTTTTATTCCAGGTAAACCTTGTAGTTGCATAAAAAAGTAAGAAATAGAGTAGTAAAAAGCTTGCGGTAGCCCATGGAATATGGGTATAAAGAGATTGTCTATCAAACAATCACCCCAAACCAGGAGGCCACCGCAAG
>JAFGMO010000095.1 GCA_016927475.1 Candidatus Aminicenantota bacterium | reverse complement strand
GAGCACAGCTTCCTCCATCGTCGCCTCACAGCTACGGCAATCTCGACTCGTAGACAAGTCAGACTGGTTTGACTTATCTATAAAAAAAGCCGATCATAAATAAATCAGACCTGTCTGATTTATTTAGAGGAGGGTCAATGCCTGATAAAAATAAACTTCTTGATATCGTGAAAAGCGCTGTCCTCCTTGAACACAAAGGAAAAGCGCTTTATCAATCCGTTGAACAGACAACTAAAATCGAAGGAGTCAAAGAATTGTTCCGGCTTCTCGCGGAAGAAGAGTCAAAACATATAGATATCCTGAAAAATCAGTATAGACTCATTATTCAAGGTAAAGAGCTGGACATCTCTGAATGTGAAACAATATCTTTCGAAACTTCTAAATATGTGCTCAGCCCGGAGGTTATAAAAAATATTCACGGCGCCGGCTTCGAAGCGGCCGTTATATCAGCAGCCCTTGATTTCGAAAAAAAGGCCGTAGACTTTTATTCGCAAAACGCGGCCCAATCCTCTTCATCCGCAGAAAAAAAACTATTTTCATGGTTGGCTGATTGGGAAAAAACACATATGGAATTTCTGTCTAAGATCGATGAGGATATCAGAGAACAGATCTGGTACGATAACAGGTTTTGGCCTTTTTAAACAGTTTATGTCATCATAATCTGTTCTCTTTATCACCACTTAAAACTTCAAAAATCTGATCGAGATTCTCCTTTGTCATCGGGCCGACTTTTTTCTGGATGATTTTACCTTGACGGTCAATAATAAATGTAGCGGGAATATACTGTCCGATATCGAATGATTGATATATCTCCCGGGTCATCATCGCCAGCGGATAATTAATCTTATTTGTTTCGGCAAAATTTTTAACAACAGCCGGTCCCCCTCTATCAAGCGATATGCCAATGATCACCATGCCGTCGTTTTTATGCTGGGCGTAGGCATCTATAAAATCGGGGATTTCCGTACGGCAAGGCGGACACCATGTCGCCCAAAAATTCAGGATAATAATTTTCCCTTTCAAGGCAGAAAAGGAAATTTTTTTCCCTTGTATATCCGTGATCGTAATATCGGGTATTTGGCTTTGTCCATTTTCAGAAAAAAGCGGCCCTGAAACAAGAAAGCAAACCATTGCTAAGAGCAATCCTTTTTTCATGGTTTTCTCCTTAAATTTTTTCCTGCTTTAAAAATTATCAACGAAAAATATTTCCCGTAACATCTCATGCGGCAAGCTTGGCTCGTGAATAATAAAACTTAATATAGATATATTAAGTTTTTGTAATGATACCAGATTTAGCTTAAAAAAACAATACTTAAATTATCATATTAATAAAGAATTAAAACAATAACTCTTTCTCTCTTTTTTCCTTGTCTTGACATTTCCAAATTTGATGAGATCCTCCAAAAATGGCATCAAGTTTAGTATAACCAAAAGGAAACACATAAATTCGCGATAAAATGAAGTGGAATATGCCATTTTTGGGGTACCTTTAATCGCCCTTTCACTTTAGTGCTCATTCTTTTTTTTTAAGTTTTCTTTACAGAATCAGGAACTAGGCAAAATGAAATATTTAACAGATAAAGAAAAGGAGTGCGCGGCGAAAGGGCTCCCCAACCGGAACGAAGTGAAGATGGGGAAGAGCTGTGACAGAACCCCTCCATATATGATACCACTGATGTTTCTAAGAAAACTAAAAAAATTAGGGGAATTCCAATTCCAAATTACACTTACTAATCCCTCATAAAAAATGTATAATTTTATTTTAATGCGAAAATATGGCTCTTCTTTCATATGTATTGTATTCCTTGTGGGAGTTCCGCTTCTTAATGCCCAACTTATCATCGGCCAGTATGAAGATGAAGCGCCGGTTATGACCTGGAACATTCTGGGAGTAACAACCTCTTCATCGCTTGGAATGGGCGGTGTGGTACTGGCCCGAACCCAGGACACCTCATGTTCCCTTACCAATCCTGCCCTTCTTTTCCAACTGCCCCGGTTCAGTTTCAGCTTGAATTATTCCTATACCGCCGCTTCCCTGTTTAAATATTCTCTTGTCAACACAGGAGTTCTCTCCTCATCCGGCCCTATTTTTTCCCATATCCATTCCCTGGATTTTATCGGCGCCTCTTTTCGCATCGGGAATTGGGCGACAGCGCTGAGTTATTCCAGCAGCCAGCATTTCAACCGCCCGCCGGTTGACCTGGATTCCGAAAGCGCAGGAACCACGACCTACAGCATGTTATTCAACCAGGAAGGGTCCATAAAAAACATCAATATATCTCTTTCAAGAAAAATTTTTAAGAATTTTTCCCTCGGTATTGGGTTTAACATCCACTCCGGAGACTGGAACAAGGAAATAACGGAAGAATTTTTTACCTCTCAGACAACGATATCCGACATAAAATCCATGACATTTACAGGATATTCATTTATTATCGGGGTCGCGCTGGATCTCGGGAATAAACTCACTCTGGCCGGCATCATTAGAACACCCTACACGCGTAAAGCCGAAGGCAGCAGCCTTTTCCGATACCAATCCCCATTGGGCAATACGGATATCAAGATTCCGTCATCATCCGACAATACATATAAAATGCCGCTGATTGCCGGTGTCGGCCTGGACTACCAACTCAGCCCATCACTCCGAACAGCCCTGGACGTTATCTTTTTCAATTGGAACAAATACACGGTCACTTATTTCGAAGAAACCAGACCTCGCGATTTTCGAAATGTAATTAAAGCCGGAGCCGGTATCGAATATGATCCTCTCAGTAAAAGAACCGATGTTTCCATGCATTTGCCCATCCGTTTTGGTGTCATTGTTGATCCCCAGCCCATGAACACACCCAAATCATCCTATCTTTATATAACCCTAGGAACCGGTATTCGATGGAAAAATTTCCAACTGGATATAGGAGGAGCTCTGGGAAAAGAAATTGGGTCAGGAGATTCTCTTACAGGAAAGAAGTACGCCGTAACGGCTATCTTGTTTTTATGATTAAAGTGTAAACATGTTCCTCTAAAGGAACAAAAATGAAAAAAACAATGAATCAAAAAATGGAACTTAAAAAAGGACTTATTCTCGCCTGGATTCTTTTATGGGGATACATCTTAACGGCCAGCCCTCCTATTCATCAGGACTTGGAGATTATCAGCACGGAAAAAACCGAGGAGAACGTGATAAAGCTTGCCCCCCTCAAGCTTGATCGTTTGATGGAATGGAAAAACCGCCTCTATTTTATCATCAGCTCTGAAGAAAAGGTCCTTCTTCAAAAATATGGTATAACCTTTTCCGTCGAGCGCCCGGCTTCTGCCTCCGCACCGGAAAACATCACACACGGCATCAATATCAACGGAGCCTACCACACGTATACCGAACTCGAACAGGAAATCCGCGATATCGAAAACAGATTCCCCTCGATCATTCAGGTGAAGGACATAGGCAAAAGCTTGGAATCCCGCAGTATCTATGCAGTAAAAATAAGCGATAACGTTTCGGAAGATGAGGATGAGGCCGAGGTCATTTTCATCGGATGCCATCATGCCCGGGAATGGATATCCGTGGAAGTCCCTTTCCTCTTCATAAAACACCTGGCGGAACAATACGAATCAAACACCAGCATCAAATCCCTCGTCGACAAAAGCGAAATCTGGATTATCCCCCTGCTGAATCCCGACGGACTGGAGTATTCTATTTATGTTTACCGCTACTGGCGCAAGAATATGCGAGACAACGGAGACGGCAGCTACGGTGTTGATCTCAATAGGAATTATGACTACATGTGGGGCATCGATAACGTCGGTTCCAGTTCCAATACGACATCCAGTGTCTACCGGGGAACGGCTCCTTTTTCCGAACCTGAAACACAGGCGGTGCGGGACCTTTTCCGCGACAGGAATTTTCAAGCCCTGGTCAGCTACCATAGTTATTCCCAAATTATCATTTATCCTTGGGGCTACACGCCTGAAGCCCCGCCTGATTCCACACTTCATCACCAGATAGTCTCAAAAATGTCCGATTTAATGTGGGCGGTCAACGGCCGCACTTACTCTTACGGTCAGGCCGGCCAGGCAATGTACTTAACAAACGGAGATACGACCGACTGGAGTTACGGGATTTACGGTATTCCTTCTCTCACAATCGAACTTCCTCCCATAGACCTTTTTCACGGAGGGTTTTTTAATGCTGAAGAGGATATCCAAAGCATCTTTAATGAAAACCTTCCCGCTATGATCTACTTGATAGAATGGTGCATCAGCCAGCATGAGAGCGGAAAAACGTGATTTTTTCCTGCCTTCCGGCATTGTTCCGATCCGGCTCATCATCGCGGCCGGGTATTGACAAAGGATTTATAAAAAGATATGAATGTTTCATATAATTTTTTCAATCAATAAAAATAATGCGCATTCATCCATGCAATAATGACAAAAAATACATCTATTCTTATGTATTCTGCTCGCTAAAACTCGTTTCCTGTGAAGTTTTATGAAATCTTTTTTTGACTCCATATTTACGACAAATCTTCCTCCCCCGGATAGCAAAGAAGGTCTTCCTTTCTGGATTTTTTGGTTTCTTCTTTCCATCATTCTCCTTTTGGTTATCTTTATTTTTCTCAGGGACAAGGATCTTCGTCAGCGTCTGGATTCATTTTTTTTCAAGACCAAACAAAGGCTGATCAAACTTCAATACCAGGCCCGCCTGAAAAGGGAAAAACAGAAAAAGGATGAACTCCTTATCGAGATTGGAAAAAAAACCTTTTCAGAACAGATCACACTCGATCAAAATAAAAAGATCCTGGAAAAACTCAGGGGGCTGGAAGAAAAACAGGAAAGTATCAAGAGACAATCTGAAGATATTGCGGTAAAAATAGACATCGGCCAGGATAAAATGACCGAGCTTTCTAAAAAACACGAAGAAAAACTCAATGAGTTGGGAAAAGACCAAAATCCCCATATTATTCAGTTTAATGAACTAAAAAATAAAGAAAAAGCTTTAAGGAAAGATGTCCGCCATAAGCAAAAAGATATGACCGACTTCGAAAAAAACATACATTCCCTTCAAAAAGAAATGGAAACAACGGAACAATCCGATAGACTCTCTCTCGATGAAAAAAAATCCAAGATCGAAGAACTCAACGGCAATATCAACGAACTGGAGGAAAAAATTTCTTCCATTCACAACGATATCCCTCTTATAGAAAAGGAACAGAACAATATCAATACGGAAATAGAGAGCATCGAAAAAACGATCTCCACATTTGACCGGAAGATATCGGATACAAAAAAGAAGGAAAAACTCCGGCAGCGGAAAATGCAGAAATCCATTAAGGAGCTGGAAAAACAGTACGAAAATTTCACGGAAAAAACAAAGGAAATCGAGGCTCAAAAAGATCCACTTCTCCGCCGGCTCGGCGAAGTTATGATAAAAGAGCGGCCGAATAATAACGCCCTGAATCTATATTTTTCCCGGATTGACCGGGCGGAAAAAAGAATCCGGAATCTGGAAAGACAAATCGATGATCTCTGATTCCCTCTTATAAGCCCCTACTAATCTTATAGATTGTATAGCATTTTGCTATTGTGTGGAGTACAATATTTAACGTGCATTATTCACGGCAGTATGCGTGATTTTTTACGCCGGTCAGGTATCAAAAAAAGGAATGAACGATGAAGCCTTCGATTCTGGTACACATTTGCTGTGCGCCGGACGCGCTTTATGTCATGAAACTTCTTAAAGAAAGATACCGCGTTACCGGATATTTTTACAATCCCAATATTTATCCAGGAAAAGAATACCAGCTTAGGCTGGAAGAAACCAGAAAAGTGGCCCAATCCATGCCGTTTGATCTGCTGGAAGGGGACTATGACGCCTCTTTCTGGTTGGCCAAAACCAAAAGATTCAAAAAGGAACCGGAAAAAGGACTAAGATGTGACATCTGCTATGCTTTACGTCTCGACCGGACGGCTCGCAGGGCATCCAGCGAAGGTTATGATTATTTCACAACCGTTATGAGTCTCAGCCCCTGGAAAAAAGCCGCCGTCCTCAACAGAATTGGACGTATGCTTGGCAATAAATACAAAATCAGCTTTTTCGAAAGTGACTTTAAAAAGAAAGACGGTTTTAAAAAAAGCGTTGAACTCAGCCTTCGCTTCGGCCTTTACCGCCAGAACTACTGTGGATGTATTTATTCCTTTCAGGAAATGGAAAAGAGACGGAAGGTCAAAAAAGATCGGGGATAGAATGACACGTGACCTAAAAAATAATGCTCTGAATATATCCGTTTTTGGCGTTGTCCAGGGGGTCGGCTTTCGCCCCTTTGTCTACCGTCTTGCCCATAAACACGGCTGCCGGGGCTGGGTAAAAAATATAGGGGAAGGTGTCGAGATCCATCTCGAAAGTTTCAAGCCGGACGCCATAGGTTCCTTTTTGAAAGAGCTTGAATGCGAACTTCCTCCTTTAGCCAAGTTGGAACGTTTGGTGACCGGCAGAGCCTCTTTTAGCGGATGCCGCGGTTTTACCATCAAAAAAACAACCAAGGGAAAAAGTTTTGTTTTCATCTCACCGGATATTTCCGTTTGTCCGGACTGCCTTGAAGAAATGAGGAGTTCATCCGACCGAAGATACAGATATCCTTTCATTAACTGCACCAACTGCGGCCCCCGCTATACCATTGTCAGAGATCTTCCCTATGATAGGCCACAAACCACTATGGATTCTTTCATTATGTGCCCGGACTGCCGCCGTGAGTATACGGATCCCCTCGACCGCCGCTACCATGCTCAACCCATCGCCTGCCCCGTTTGCGGACCAAAGATCGCCCTGTTCCGGGCCAAACCGGCAAAAAAGGAAACCGGCGGCATAGAACGGGCCGCAGGGCTTCTTAGAGAAGGTTTTCTTGTTTCCATCAAGGGACTGGGAGGTTTTCATATCACTTGCGATCCCTTCAACCTCAGATCCGTTCACCGCTTAAGATCGGTAAAAAAAAGAAAAAGAAAACCTCTTGCTTTGATGGCCCGAAGCTTGGATGTCATCGAGCGATATGCCTGGATAAGCGAGGAAGAGAGAATTCACCTCTCAGACCCCAGACGCCCCATCGTTTTGCTTAAAAAGAAAAAAGACATTCCCGGCATAGCCCCTCACATCGATATGATGGGATTCATGCTGCCCTACACTCCTCTCCATGCTCTTCTTCTCGAAAACATTGACCTGATCGTGGCCACAAGCTCCAATCCAAAAGACGCTCCAATTATAAAAAACGATAGAGATGAAATCCGCAATCTATGCGATTATGTGCTGACACACGACCGCCCCATCCACATGCGTGCGGATGATTCTGTTCTCAAAGTGACTATGGGCACTCCCCTGTTTATTCGCCGGGCGCGAGGATATGTTCCTTATCCTCAGAAAATGCCTTCGTTCCTGGCTTCCAAAAAACACATTCTCGCTCTTGGGGGAGAGCTCAAGGACACCATTTCGATTTACAAAAACGGATACGCGGTCACCAGCCAGTTTCTGGGAGACCTGGACGATTACCGGAATTTCGCTTATTTCGAAGAAACCGTCAATCATCTGACCAAACTTTTTGACATACACCCCGATACCGTGGTTTCCGATCTTCATCCTGATTTTCATACAACCCGTTACGCAGAAAAGATGAATATTCCCCATCTACAGGTGCAGCATCACTACGCTCATGTTTTGGCCGTCTTTCTAGAACATCATCTGCCAAAGAATGAAAAAGCTCTGGGCATTATCTGGGACGGATACGGTTACGGCTCCGACGGCGGCGCCTGGGGAGGTGAATTTCTCCTTGCCGATTATTCCTCATACCGCAGGTTAGGGCATTTTCTGGAAGTCCCCCTTCCCGGAGGCGATCAAGCTTCAAGGCAGCCATGGCGGATGGCTGTTTCTTATCTTAACGCGGCCTTCGGACTTCCTCTTCCTGATGTCCCTTCACTAAAAAATATTTCCCCAGCCAAAATCAAGGGAATCCTGAGTATGATCGGCCGGGAGATCAACAGCCCTCTTACTTCAAGTTGCGGAAGATTGTTTGACGCCGTATCTTTTCTTGCCGGCACATCTCCTCTTGAGATGGAATTCGAAGCTGAAGCCCCTATGCGTTTTGAAGCTCAAGCCGCAGACCATGCCGGAAAAGGGTACCCTTTCGAAATTATCGACAAAACCATCCCCTGGCGCATCTCATTTTTGCCCGCCATCCGTGCTGTTGTCTCAGAATATAAAAAAAAGACACCCATTTGTCGAATTTCAGCCGAATTCCACATGACCCTGGCTCAAGCCGCCGCCGCCATTGCGGATAAAACTCGGAAAGATTTTAACATTCATACGGTCGTCCTCAGTGGAGGTGTCTTTCTGAATAAAAAACTTTACGAATTCACAGCTTCTCTTCTCGAGAACAAAGGATTTCGTGTCCTTCGGAACGTCACATACTCACCAAACGATGAATCGATCTCGTTGGGGCAGATAGGTTATGCCTTGGGCCGGCTGCAACAAGAGAAAAAACATAATGGCTAATAATGGACTTTATCCAATCAATCATCAGGCAATCTATCTATTTTTATCTTAATTCCCCCCGTAAAATAAATGATCAGGTTAACAACCAGGGCAATGAAGAGGCCCAAAAGCGCAAAAAAGACAAATCCCAGGAAAGAACCGGCTATGGCATGGATGATCCCTCCCAGAAGTTTCCCCTGAAAATCCTTCATGAATCCCGGGATAATCTTTTCCAAACCAAAGATATAGGATGTGGCTCCGCAATAGGCCCCAAGAACAATACCAAGCAAAATTCCTATGGTCCCCCAAAATATTAAAAAGGAAACGGGATGAAGATAACGGATAATAACAAACCTTCCCTTTTCTCTGAGATCATTCGCCGGTTTTTTATCTTCACGTTTTTCCGTTTTCTTTCCGCTGCAAACGGGACAATCTCCCGTTTGGGGATCCAACTTTGCTCCGCACCGGGGACACGTGCGGACTTCTTTCTCTGCATCTTTGACCAACAATTCTCCGCACCGAACACAAGAACGGGCTTCGTTTTGGTTTTTGAAACCGCAATGGCTGCATATGACCTTTTTTTCTTCGCTTCTTTGTGGTTCGGACTGTACCCAATTGCGCCCGTCAAAATAATACCACCGCCCGCTTCGCGAACCAATCATCCACAAACGGCCTTCATTATCTTTGATCTGGAGTTTTTTTAATTCTTCCTTGAATTCCTGTTGAGTGATTTCTTGAAGCCAGTATTTCCGTTTCAGCTTTTCAAAAGCTTTTTCGATTGCTTTAAACTTATCTTCCATCTTCTCGCTTTTATCTCCGGTCCAATTCATATAGAAAAAAGAGGATAATCATTATATACAAGTTTGCCGGTATTGAGTAGTCCATTCCCTTTTACAAAATCCATTTCGGTCTTTTTTAAGTGGAATATATCATGAAAAATATTATTCCATCAAAATATCTGATGTCGGCGGCCGTATTTTCGAATAATACAGGCAAACAAATGCCCCTGCTCAAATAAAAGAAAAACAACACCGCAGAAAAAGCTAAGTTATTCATATAAAAACATTTATAAATAATGACGAAATCTTGTGCAATTTGTCATATCTTCAAGAAACCACAAGAATTTTGCGTCAAAATAGGCAATATTTTCACACCTTTTCCACAGATTCTGTGAAAAAATTTCTTTACTCAAGAATGGTTTTGTTTGAGATGTTAGGGCATGAATATTTTCTGGAGAAAATCAAAAAAGCTCCATCCGAAAATAGGAGCGGGAATAAAGGAAAGAATAAATATCACCAATACGATAAGAGCAAGCACTTTACGTTTTTTTGACAAAGGATTGTATTCATCCATAATGCGGGGGTGCTTCAAACCCAACAGGCCAATGAGTCCAGCCCAGACAAACCATCCGAACCAGAAAAAAAATCCCATGAGGATGAAAATCATAAGTAATATCCGCCCCAAATTTAGAGCCTTTTTCCCGAGAATGACATAAGCGATATGCCCTCCGTCAAGCTGTCCGGCAGGACATAGATTGAAAGATGTCACAAGCATTCCCACCCAACCGGCGAAGGCGAGGGGATGGAGAACAATAGGATGGCTTGAAGGGATTCCTTTAAAAAAGATTAAGCCCAAAAACTTCATAATTAGCGGATCCCCGATAATAAAGGAATCCTCCTGCTGGAAAAAAGGAACAACCTTGGAGCGGGAAACGCCGTAGATCAAAGCCGGTAGGGCCAGAACAAACCCGGAGAGGGGGCCCGCTATCCCGATATCAAAAAGCTGCTTTTTTTGGGAAATGGGAGAACGGATTCTGATATAGGCACCCAGTGTTCCGATAATACTGGGAAAAGGAATAAAAAAAGGCAGGGTCGCATCGATACCATAACGGCGGCTCATCAGGTAATGTCCCATTTCATGGGCCAGCAGGATGGAAATGAGAACAACGGAATAAAAAAAACTCATCGTCAAGACTTGTCTATTAGATAAAATATCACTCATGGAAACGTCCAAAGTCCCCTGGTTGATGGAATCGGAGAAGATATAGGATACACTCCAGTTGATGCCGAAATAAAAAATAGAAAAAAAAGTCAAAACAAAAAGAAGAACATTCAGCCATGGCCTGTCTTTTTCAAAAAGGCGAAACCGTTTTCGGGGCGGGCGATGATACAAATTGTTTTCCATTGATATATATAAAAATAGGAGTGACGCTTGTCACTCCTATTTTTAAGGAATAATCAAAAGATCAGCTTTATGACGTTAATCTTTTATATTTTTCCATCAACTCATCTTTAGATTCTTTATGATCGGGATCGGGAACGCAAGCATCTACGGGACAAACAGCAACACATTGGGACTCATCAAAATGACCGACACACTCCGTGCATCTTTCAGGATCAATTTCGTAATACTCTTCTCCTTCTGAGATCGCTTGATTCGGGCATTCAGGTTCGCAAGCACCACAGTTGATGCATTCTTCATTGATCATTAAAGCCATTTTTGCCTCCTACAAAAAATAAATTTTATTATAATGATTTTAAAGGAAGATACAACTCCCTATTTGGCTTCTTCCAAAGCGCTTACTTTTCTTGAGGCATCGTAAGCAGAATACGTCTGAGGATATTCCTCGCTTATTTTTTTATACATCTGTAACGCTTTTTCCTTTTCCCCCTTGGCTTCATAAATTTCGGCCAGATGAAAAAGAAGCACATCTTCGGCATAAACTTTTGAGTCTATCCGGGTAAGATTTTCATATAATTCAATAGCTGAATCCCATTTTTCCTGATCGGCATAAACCTGGCCCAGCAAATCCTGTGCCTGGAAGTATATCAAATCTTTCTTTCTATCCGGAACTTTGAGGAGAAATTCCTCGGCTTTAGACCAATCTTTATTTTCAACGGATTGAGCAGCTAAAAATATATAAGCCAACCGGGAAAATTTCCCTTCTCCAGCCAGCTTCTCCAATTCAGCTGTTTTGTTAGGGTCGGTTTTTATCGCATCACGGATTTCAAATATTTCGCTGAGAATCCGTGATTCATTTTGCGATTTTTTTGACGTAAGTATTTTCACTCCGAAAAATATCAGAACGGCAAAAACAAAAAGTGCCAGAAAAACAAAAATTTTCTGCTTATGCTTCGTGTAATATTTGATGAACCTGCTAATTGTCGACACAAATTCATCTTCTTTAAGCTGTTTCCTCTTTATTCTTTTCATCTATCTACCTCAGTTAACCTCCATAAGGTTCAACCACCGGCTCGTTTGCACTTCAAATTCCTTTTTATCATAAACATCGAAAAAAAAACAACTTTGTCTTTTTGGCCGGTTCAGTTGTTAAAAACAATATCATCCTGGGTGTCAAAAATTTTATCAGGACCTGCCGAGATCAAACGAAACATATCAACGGACAATTTTTGATATTTGATGAGAGTCCCCCAAGAATCTTTTTTCCCGGCAATTGGAAACCGGGAAGTCCGTACTTCCTTGAGGGAATTGGGAGTCCGTCCCGCCATTGCCATAAAGGTGTTAATCTCTTTAGCCATCGTTGACAGGTCGGCTCTTGTCGCTGCTATAAAACTATTTTTGAATGTCTCCACTTCAACCGGAAGCTCTTCTTTCCCTGATTTCATATACCTAAGCACGAGGACCACAGCGGCCGCCAGGATCAAAATAACAAGAAATCCCCTAATCTTCACGGATATCTTCCTTTCGAAAAAAATGGTACGCCTGGCCGGACTCGAACCGGCGACACAGGGATTAGGAATCCCTTGCTCTATCCATACTGAGCTACAGGCGTACACCTGACGCTTCTGGAAAACCCTGAAGAATCATTTCTAAGGATCTTTTTCACAAGGGCTTCAAACAAAAAAAGTGTAACAATTTGCGTCTTGTTTTTCAATCCCCTTAAGATATGATTCAATATTAATCTTATCTGATAATCATCTCATCAATCTCACGCCATATTTTATCCAATTCTTGTTGCGCTTTTTCCAAATCGGCTTCGATGATTCCTTTGATTGTCGCCAGGCGTAACCGAATATCTTCTATCTTTTCCTCCACGGCCTCCTCCGGAATATCGAGGGCCGTCTTTAAGACGCTGATGGCTTCATCAATATGTTCCAAACAGTCCTGTGTTTTTCCATTGGCCAGTTGAAGTTTTCCGGAGATGATTTCTCCTTTGGCTTTTAAAAGCAAGCTCATCAACTTCAAGTTTTTTGCTTCTTCTTCAGTTTGTCCCGCTTTTTCCCGCAAATCGACCTGAATTTTTTTCACTTCATAGTCAAGCTGGGTGGTCACCACTTCCTGCCTGGCTTCAAGCTTGTCAAATTTATCGCTTAATTCCTTGAATTTTTTATTGAAGCGAATCTGACTGATATAGTACCCTACGCTGAGCGTACAAGCCATAAGGAAAAGGATCAAGAGAAGAATAGGTATGATTTTTCCCTTTCTGTTGTTATTCATTTCCTTATACCCTCCCACATGTGAAGATTTATTCGTTTTTACTTCTGTCATCATAAAAAAAACCAAAACGCCTGTAAAGGACATTTAAAGGATATTTGCGGGACTCAGCTCCGAAAATGTCCTTTTGATATCGTTTCGCTAATGCAGGTACCTGCGTTATTCACGAACCAAGCTTGCCGTAGCTGCAAGGCGTCGAAGGACGAAGCTGTGCTTGTTCACCGCGAGTCCTTCGCAACGAAGCAGATGCGGAAAGATCGGTTCGCCCGAAGGGTAAATTCGTCCGGTTCTTTTTTTGCCTTCACCATCACGGCCGAATTTATGAATAATGCAGGTTAGCTAGCATATCCCTTAACCGGCTATTCCTCTTAATGGGCGTGTCGTTTTTTACGGCGATGTGAAACGCCTTGAAGGTACCGACGATGATACTCAACCTTTTAGCCCTGGTAAGGGCGGTGTAGAACAGGTTTCGCTGCAGCATGATGTAATGCTGCGTCAAAAGCGGCATAACGACAGCCTTGTATTCACTTCCCTGAGATTTATGGACGGAGATGGCATAGGCCAGTATGACATCATTCATTTCATCTCTTGAATAAAGCACTTTTTTCCCCTCAAAATCGACGATCATCCGGTATGCTTGCTGGTCCACTTCGTCAACAATCCCTATGTCCCCGTTAAAAATCTCCTTTTCATAGTTGTTTTGTATCTGCATGACTTTGTCATTTTTTCGAATTTCCCTGTTTCCGAGCTTGAGGCCTTCATTTGCCGGATTTAATCGCCTCTGCAGTTCGGCATTCAGGCTGTCCACACCGACGAGGCCCCTGTACATAGGACTTATCACCTGAATATCAGGAGAGAGAGGAGGGAGGTTCAGCTTTCGGGGAATACGGTGCGTACAGAGGCCCATTATGGTTTCAAAAACTTTTTCCTCATCCTGTTGGTATATAAAATAAAAGTCAGAATCCTCATCATCTTTGGAAGGCAGCTCCAAGGGAAGCCCCCTGTTAACACGATGGGCATTGACCACGATCAAACTTTTTTTTTCCTGACGGAAAATTTCATCGAGTCTGACCACACTGATCTTTTGCGATTCGATGATATCCTTGAGCAGATTTCCCGGTCCTACGGAAGGAAGCTGGTCTTTATCTCCGACAAGAACAAGCCTCATCCACTGCGGTACGGCCTTCAACAGGCTGAACATAAGCGGAACATCCACCATAGAGAACTCGTCGACAATAAGAATGTCTCCCTGAAGAGGATGGTCTTCATCCCTCCGGAAAGCCCCCTTTTTAGGCATAAACTCAAGAATACGATGGATCGTTTTTGCTTCTTCCTGGGTGGCTTCAGCAAGTCTCTTGGCCGCGCGTCCGGTCGGAGCCGCCAGGAGCACTTTTTTCCCCCAATTGTGGAATACATCGACCAGGGCACGGATAACCGTCGTTTTTCCCGTTCCGGGTCCGCCGGTTATAACCAGAATCTTTTGATCCAGGCTTTCCTTTATGGCATTTTTTTGCGTTTGAGAAAATTTCAGGCCGATATTCTTCTCAACTTCCTGAATGGTACGCTCCGGAAGAAAAGAAGGTCCCTGAACGGGAAAAGCCAGTAGTTTTTCCAACAAGCTCACAATGCTTCTTTCCGCCTGGTGATAAAATGGAATGTAAATCGCCTTATCTTCAATCCCTTCTTCAACAACAACCTTTTTCTGCTTCACGAGTTCATTCAGGGCTTCGATCACCCGCTCCCTTTCCGTTTCAAGCTCCTTCTCGCAGGCTTCAATCAGTTCGCCGGTCAGAGAAAAAATATGCCCTTTTTCCGTATCCTTTTCCATCAAATAAAGAATAAAGGCCTTGATCCTCTCTCTGGAAGCAGGATTCACTCCCAGATTCAAAGCTACCTGGTCCGCTGTTCTGAATCCCACTCCCCAGATATCGTAGCAAAGTTGGTAAGGATTCGCTTTCAATACCGCATAAGACTGCCGCCCATAGCGGCGGTATATCTTCGTAGCCAGGTTTGTTGAAATACGGTGTTGCTGAAGGAAGATGATCAGCTCTCGTATGTCTTCGTGTTCAGACCATGATTTTATGATTTCTTCAAACTTAACCTTCCCTATACCCTCCACCTTCTTTAGTTTTTGGGGATCATGGCTCAAGATATCAAGCGTCTTTTCCCCGAATTTTTTAATGATCCTCTCCGCCAGAACGGATCCCACTCCCTTGATCAAACCTGACGATAAAAATCTTTTCAATCCTTCAGAAGTGGACGGCAGGACGGGAAAAATACTGTCAACCCGAAACTGTCTTCCGAACTTGGGATTGATCTCCCACTTACCGCTTATTTTCAGCATTTCTCCGGGAGAAAGAGGAGGAAAATTCCCAAAGATGGTGAAACACTCTTCCCCTTTCACCTGAAAGCGGCAAACCGTATAACCGCTTTCGGCGTTATAAAAAACGATCTTTTCGATAGTTCCGGTATAGTTGTTCATTTTTTTATGGGTGTTTTTTAATCCTCCAAACCCGTATTCGATCTCCGATTCCGGCTCCCGTTTTACGGGCCGCAGACTCTTTGGATACGGTAATCTCCAGGGTGCCCAGGCTTCCGACAAGGGCTATCAACTGTCCCGGTTTTCCCTCGGAATAGTTATGGCAGAAACGGTCTACCTTTTTTGTTTTGATTTCAAGTTCCAGGTTCATAAAAAATTCCGGTCCCCAGAGTCGTTCAAGCTCTGAAGACTTTATGTCGGTGAATAGATTTCCGAATTTGTCGATATAAGAGATATGCCCCGTAATTTCATCTTCCTTAAGGTCGGGAAGATAAAAATCGATCTTTTTATAATCCGCTGCCTGCAACCCGAATTTTTCCGGTTCTATTCCCCGGGATAACCAAGCAGCCACAGGAGCCATTTTATCCCTGGCTTCAAAGGTTTGACCGGGGGATTTAAGAAAATAATGATCATCTTTCACTTCTATTAAAGTCACGACTCCTTCTTCGTATAGCACGCGGCTGAGAAGCCCGTTATCTGGACCTACATAAAAATGTTTTTTTGTTTGGGCCAACAGAATTTTCCGCTGAGACCCGACACCCGGATCCACAACGGTCAAAAAAATCGTCTTTTCAGGATAATAAGAGGAACAGGCGTAAAGCAAAAACGAGGCTGAGGAAATATCGTAAGAATCCACTTCATGAGAAATATCGACGATACGAACAGCGGGATTGATGGAAAATATAATCCCCTTTACGGAAGCGACAAAAAAGTCTTTCTCTCCGAAATCGGTCAATAAAGCGATTAAAGGATATCTCATATCCGTCGCTCATTATGCCATAAGAAAAGGAGAATATACAGAGCCCTGAGCCGCCAGATTTTCCGACCGAACAGAATATATTGTATTTGACCTGTATTATTCACGAGCCAAATTTATGAATAATCCAGGTGTAACCTGCGTTATTCACGAGCCAAGCTTGCCGTAGCTGCGAGGCATCAGCCTGTGAAGCTGTGCTTGGCACCGCGAACAGGCTGCAACAAAGCAAATGCGGTAAGATCGGCTCGCCTGAAAGGTAAATTTGGCCGACATTTTTTTGAAAACGGTCGTGGAATATGTTTCATTACCACTTTTACCTAAAATCACCATTAAATGACCCATAATATTGAAATTATCTGTTGGTGTCGGCCAAATTTATGAATAATCCAGGTTGATGAAAAAAGCGCTTTTGGTTATAGTAGATGTTCTGATTTCAATTATTAAGAGGACATCGTGAAAAAATTAGCATTGATAGGTGATATCGTCGGTGCCGTTCTGGCGCTCTTCCTCATTTTTATCTTCCGAAGATCCAGCCTGCTTCTTCGTATTCTTCTCGCCGGAGGCGCTTTCGTTCTCTCCCATTATATTTTTCTGCTTATCTCCCGAAAAAAGTACGGCAAGGTTGAAAAAAAGGAACAAAAAGAAAAGAAAAAAGGCGATAAAAGCGTGTTCCGTGAATATTTCGAACTTATCGTGGAAACCGCAGTTTTCGTTTTTTTTGTGATGACATTCGTCGTCCAGGCTTTTCAAATTCCCACCGGCTCCATGGAACCTACCCTTCTTATCGGCGATTTTCTTTTAGTCAACAAATTTGCCTACTATCAACCCCAACTGTCCTTTGAAAAATACATTCTGCCCTGCAAAAAAATCGAGAGGCATGATATTGTCGTCTTCAAATATCCAAAAGAACTTCAAAAAGATTTTGTAAAACGAGTTATTGCCCTGGAAGGAGAAAAAGTAGAGATCAAAGATAAACAAGTCTATATCAATGACAACCTCATCAGCGAAGCATATAAAGTTCATTCAGATAGCAGGATATATTCAAAAAGCGACTTCTATCATTATGATGGAATCATCCGGGACAACTTCGGACCGGTAAACGTTCCGTCCGGACATTGTTTTGTCATGGGAGACAATAGGGACAGCAGCTCCGACAGCCGCTATTGGGGATTTCTTCCCATGGATTACATCAAAGGAAAACCATGGATCATTTATTTTTCATACCGTGCAGAAAACAACTCTCATCTGAAAACAAGTCTACGTGACAGGTTGAAAAAATTTGTCAGTTTTTTTTACAAAGCCCGTCTCGGCCGGATACTCAAGGTTATTGAATAAATCCGTTTACTCCGGTTTTTTGATGACGATGTCTTCGTAGGAAGAAATGAGAAAAACGGGATTCTCGTTGGTAAACTCCTCGATAAAAAGAATAGCCCTCTGGGCGATCCCGTCCATATCCCTTCCTACGGGAAGCCCCACATAATAAAGCAGGGTCGGAGCCACATCGATCAACCGCATTCCTTCGATGTTTTTTCCTTTGTCGACTTCATTCCCAAAGAAAAAAATGACTCCTTCCGGTGCATGCTCATGATAGGCTGAAACATACTCGTTGCCCATAACTCTCTCGACAAATCTTTTCCAGAGAGGAAGAGGCTCAATCCCATGGGGAGAAAATACCATGAGCAATTCGTCCCCGCGGAGAGAAGCGATATATTTACCTACAACCTGGTCGTAATATTGATAGTACTTTTCAATCACGGATTTGTATTTACTGATTTTTTCCTGGTCCAACTCTCCGAACATCTCGGGAAAACTGTACCTGTAGAAAAGCGATTCGACGGTATTAAGGCCGTTTAATAATACATAGAAGAGACGAGGCTGATTTTTTTTCTTCAAATCCATGGCTGCCTCTTCATATTCCCAATCATTAAAATAGCTCTGACTGACAAATTGAAACAGCTCACTGATCTCATGCTGAAGGTTAGGATAGAGAAGCTTGAAACGCGTTTCCGTGTTCTGTTTGGGTTTGCTGACCTGGAAAGAATAGGGCCAGTCCATTTTGACATAATTGGTTTTATTCTCATCAAAAATCATCCAAATATCTTTAGCCACCGGAACCGGAATCTCTTCCCGCATGCGGATCAGGCTTGAGCGGGTCATCTGTCGAAATAAAATAAACCGGGGTACAACCTCCAATTCCGTGGAAAAACTGAAAAAGCGGTATTTGTGGAGAGAGATCTGTTTATGCTTCGCAGGAAGCTTTCCGGTATTAAATGAATTGTTCAAGACAATAGGTTCATTTGGCGTAAATGTTTCCAGCTTCCCCCAGCTTCCTTTTTCCATAAGAAGAGAAAAATTAGGAAGTTTTCCTTCGCTTATAAGAGGGATGACAAAATCAAAACTTAGTCCTTCCAAACCGATAATAGTGATTCCTTTTTCGATTTCTTTAGCCTCGAGAGAGGCATATTTTTCCGCTTTTTGAGGTTCTTCCTCAACTGTTCTTTTGATGACAAACCTCCCCAAACACCCGGCCAAAAGTAAAAAATAAACAATAAAAAAAAGAGAGCTTTTTTTATAGCGGTAATAAAGTGTGTATACCAGGATTCCCACAACCAGCAAAAAAATCAATGTCGATGTCTGTGACAGAAAAAATTCCTTGATTTCAGGAAGGAAAAATGATCTGAAATACCTGTAGTTGGCTCGGGAAACAAGGATAAACAAACCGGTACATATGGAAAAAATGACAATAAGGAATGAGGGAGATATCAAGGATATCCGGATTTTTCGGCCGAGAAAATATTGAACAACAAAAAAACCGAGCATAAACAAGATGGTCAACAGAAATCCGTAGGTGAGGAGAAGAAAAAAAAGGACCTGGGAAAAAAAACCGAAGCTAAAAGCCTGATTGATGTTCAGATCGAGGATCAACAGGGCCATCAATGAGGAAAAGAACACTCCTCCCAGAAGAGAATTAAAAAAAATCTTCAGAAGCTTCATCATGTATCATTATCTCTTTTTTCACCGCAAGGTCAAACATCCTGCATTATTCATACAGGCTATTGGATGAATATGAACGTTTGAAGGTGACTTTCAAAGAGGCCATAAAAATGACATTTTGAGTCCATTTGATATAATGAAGCTATGGATTTTACGATATTCGGTTATCCCAGAACGGGAAAAACCACGCTCTTCAACCTCCTTACCGGAGCGGGTATCGAAGTTAAATCTTATGACGATGGAAAAAAAGACACCAACCGCCGGAGCTGTCCGATTCCCGACGCCCGGTTGGAATCAATCGCCAGACTATACCCGGGTAAGGAAATCAAGCCGGCCGTCGTTGAATACCGGGACCTGGCGGGCATCTCCTATGGTGAAGTCAAAGACAGCACATTCATCGATCACCTCCGGAGAGCGGATGGGTTAACCCACGTTGTAAGAGGATTCAAAAATCCCCATGTCCCAACTGAAAAAAATGGCTCCGATCCGGACAAAGATATCCGTTCCATGGAAGAAGAACTCATACTCACCGACCTAGTTCAGGTCGAAAGCCGGCTGGAAAAACTTGAAGCGGAACTTCAGAAATCCAAAAATCCCGATGGAGAAAAAGAGCGGGAAATCCTGAAGCATCTCCTTACTTGTCTTGAAGAAGGTCATGGAATCAAAGAAATAAATCTCGGCCCTTCTGAGGAAAAAAAGTTACGCAGCTTTGCTTTTCTTAGCCAAAAACCTCTCCTTCATATGGTCAACGTCGATGAAAAAAATCTTCCCTTTTCCGAGGATATGGACGTCTTTAATATACCCACGAAAAGCGGATCCGCCGTAATGGCTTTCTGCGGTAAAGTAGAAACAGAACTTATGGAATTAGAGGAGGAAGAAAAAAAGATATTTATGAAGGAGTTCGGTCTTCAAGAAATGAGCGCAAAAAGATACCTGAAAAAGTCCTTTGAGCTTCTCAGTTTAATTACCTTTTTCACCATCGGCGAGAACGAGATCAAAGCCTGGACAATCCCCCAAAATACGACAGCACCGCAAGCAGCCGGATCTATACATACGGATATGGAAAAGGGATTTATCAAGGCGGAGGTTATTCCCTGGCAAAAACTTGTCCATTTAGGTTCCATCGCGGCCGCACGTGAAAATGCCGCTCTGAGGCTCGAGGGAAAAGAATATATCGTTCAAGACGGAGACGTAATCACTTTTCGCTTCAACCGGTAGCCAAGGATGGACCAAAATTTTCTTTTTCTGGGACAACAGTGAAAAAAAATTTTACTATTACAGCTTCCTCGAAAAAATCATCCGCCAGAA
Organism: Candidatus Aminicenantota bacterium; assembly: GCA_016927475.1. Lineage (GTDB taxonomy): Bacteria > Acidobacteriota > Aminicenantia > Aminicenantales > Aminicenantaceae > JAFGMO01. Next base: position 97,622 of record JAFGMO010000095.1, on the reverse strand, counting down.
CAGGACGCATCCGGACGACCCACGGTTTCATTGAAACCCCGACCTTTGCCCCGGTAGCCAGCCAGGGATCCGTTAAAGGATTGCCCCACAGCTTTCTGCATGATCTCCATGCCCAGGTTATTCTCGTCAACGCCTATCATCTCTTCCTACGCCCGGGTATCCAAACAATCCAAAAGCTGGGAGGTATTCATACATTTATATCATGGAAGGATCCTATCCTCTCCGACAGCGGCGGTTTTCAAATCTACAGCCTCTCTCCCCTGGTTAAAGTTTATGATGAGGGGGTTCATTTTTCGTCTCATCTGGATGGAACACCATTCCACCTTACTCCCGAGGACGCCGTCGACATCCAGCAAAGTTTGGGAACGGACATCATGATGGCCCTGGATTATTTCGTTCCTTACCCTTCGGGAAAGGAAAAACTGAAAAAAGCTGTCGATATCACATCACGGTGGGCCCGGAGGTCAAAAGAACAATTTCTCCGGCGGGAATCCGGGGGACAGTTATGGGGAATAACACAGGGCAGTGTTTCCTGGGACATGAGACAACGAAGCATTGAGGATCTCATCAAGGTTGGCTTTGACGGTTATGCCTTGGGCGGACTGGGAATCGGCGAACCAAAAAGTCGACTCTTCGAAATCTTGGAAAAATCGGACACTCTTGTGCCCAGGGATAAACCTCGATACTGCATGGGTATCGGGTACATCGAAGACATTGTGGAAGCCGTGGACAGGGGCATCGATTTTTTCGACTGTGTTCTTCCCACCCGCAACGCCCGTAATGGAACCCTGTTCACTTCCAAAGGAAAGATTATCATTAAAAACGCGAAATACGCTCAAGATCCCCGGCCTATCGATGACAATTGTTCCTGCTATACCTGTCGGCATTTTTCCCGCGCTTATCTCCGGCATTTATATGAGCGCCAGGAAATCACTTCGGCCGTGCTCAATACCATACACAACTTGTTTTTTTATCTTGACATCTTCCGTAAAATTAGGCAATCTATTCAATCCAACTCATTCAATCGTTTCAAACGTAAAATCTTAAGGTTAAAAGAGGAAGCATGAAATGATATTAGGTGGATTTTTAAGCTTGTACCAAAATACCGGACAACAGCCGCCGGGTGGCGGCGGGTTTATTCAGATGCTCATCATGTTCGGTCTCATCTTTGTTATTTTTTATGTCCTGATTATACTCCCTTCCCGAAAACGTCAAAAAAAGCACCAGGAAATGGTTGAGCAGCTCAAATCAGGGGACAAAATCGTCACCACGGGGGGAATATACGGAACGGTTATGGGAACCAAAGAAGACAGGATCGAAATCAAGATCTCGGCCAATGTGAAAATCGATATTACAAAAAACTCCGTGGCCGCTATCTTAACGCCTAAAGAAAAAACAAAATAACGGACCGATAGGGGAACATTCAAATTCATATGATGTGAAAAAATGAGAAAAAATCTCAAATGGAAAGTATTGGTTGTTGTTTTGGTCACAGCTCTGGCTATTTTTCTCGCTTATCCTCCCCAAAAGAAAATCAATCCCGGTCTCGACTTAAAAGGAGGAATGCACCTCGTTTTTCAAGTCGTCACCGACGACGCCGTCAATTTCGAAACGAACCTGGCCGTAAGCCGTATCAGGGAAGAGCTCGAAAAGAAAAACTATAAGTTCGATGCCGTGGCCAAGAATGATGTCAATAGTTTCACCATCTCCAATACCGATCCCCGTCAGGAAGAACAGATCCGGAAAGAATTGCTGGATAAATACTTCCGGAGCTGGGAATACAACATGTCGGGCCGCGATATCATCCTCACATTAGATCAGGCTGAAGAACAGTACATCCGCCGACAGGCGGTTGTCCAGGCCCGGGAGACCATCACCAACCGCATCGACCAGTTCGGTGTGGCCGAACCTCTCATACAAATCCAGGGGGAAGACCGGATCATTATTGAGCTCCCCGGCGTGGAAGATGAGGAAAGGGCGAAAGGTATCATTAAAGACCAAGCTGTCCTTGAGTGGAAGCTGGTTCTTGCGGGCCCTGCGGAAAGCCGGGAAGCCCTCCTCGAACAGTACGGCGGTGAAATCCCCCAAGGCGCCGAATTACTGGAAGAAGTGGAAAAAGACAAAGAAGGGAACCTCAGAACGACGGGATTTTACATCGTCAGCGAGGTAGCTACTGTAACCGGGAACGACCTCCGGGACGCCCGCCGCTCAACAGATGACTGGGACCGCCCGGCCGTCTCCTTTTCCCTTAATCCTGACGGGGCCAAAAGGTTTGAGGATATCACCCGTCAGCATACCAAGGAACTGTTGGCCATCGTTTTGGACGGCCGCATTATATCGGCCCCCATCATAGATGATGTCATCATCGGCGGATCGGGAATTATCCGCGGACGATTCACTCAAGAAGAAGCCGAGGACCTGGCTCTCAAGCTCCGAGCCGGCGCCCTACCGGCTTCAGTCCAGACCTTGGAAGAGAGGACCATTGGTCCCTCCCTCGGTGCCGACTCCATTCGAAAAGGACTGTTCTCGATCGTCACGGCTCTTATCCTGGTCGTTATTTTCATGGTTTTTTACTACAAGCTTTCAGGGATAAACGCCGTTATCGCCCTCGTGCTCAATATCATTATCCTCATGGGCGCCCTGGCCTATTTTAAGGCCACCCTTACGCTCCCGGGTATAGCAGGTATCATCCTAACGGTAGGCATGTCTGTAGATGCCAACGTCCTCGTCTTTGAACGAATCAGGGAAGAATTATCAGCGAGGAAACCCGTGTTGAGCGCCATCTCTTCCGGTTTCGGGCGGGCTTTCCGGACCATTCTCGATGCCAACATTACCACCATCATCGCCGCTATTTTTCTCTTTCAGTTCGGAACCGGTCCACTTAAAGGTTTTGCCATAACTCTGATTATTGGAATAACAGCCAGTATGTTCACCGCTGTTTTTGTTTCCCGGCTAATCTTTGACCTGACCCATTCCCGAAAGAAAAAAAGGGAAAAGTTGAGTATCTAAAATGCAGGTATTTAAAAATCCCAATTTCAAATTTATGAAGTATAAGGTCTTGGCTTTTTCCGTATCCGGAATCATCATCCTCGCCGGTTTGTACAACATCATCATTCGTAAGGGCCTGAATTTCGGTATCGATTTCGCCGGAGGCACTTTAACCCAAATCATTTTTAAATCTCCACGGCCAATCAATGATATCCGGACATCACTCTCGGAAGGAGGGCTTTCTTCCAATAAGATTCAGTCCATAGGAAACGAAGGAAGGGAATTTATTATCAGGACCCTCCCCACCGAAGAAGAGATCGAAAAAGAGCTGGAAGTCCATGAGATTATCGGCGCCAAAGTCATCTCCATTCTCAAAAGTGAAGAAGACAACCAGGCCCTGAACCGTGGATTAAAAGATCTGAATAATATCGACTCCAAGGGATTGAGTTCCCTCCTTGAAGCCTCCTTTCCTCAAGAAGCAACAAGCATCGCCGAAAACATCATCAATCTCAGAAAAAATCCGACGACTACCAAAGGAATTTTTCAAAATTTTGAACAGCTCCGGGAGCATGGAATTTCCCAGGATGTCATCGATGTGCTAAAAGAAAAAACATTTTTAGGAAGCTTAGCCGTTAAGAGAAAAGAAACCGTTGGGCCCCAGGTTGGCCATGACCTTCGCCGAAAGGCCACCCAAGCGACGGTTTGGGCTTTGATCGGAATGCTTATTTATATCGGCATTCGATTCAAGTTCGCCTACGGCGTTTCCGCCATTCTCACACTGACACATGACGTCCTGATTACAATGGGAATCTTTTCCTACACCGGCCGGGAGCTTAATCTACCCGTCATCGCGGCCATACTAACGATCGTGGGATATTCCCTGAATGATACCATCGTTATTTTCGACAGGGTTCGTGACAACCTGAAAACTTTGCGCAAGCAAAGTTTCGAAAGCATTTTGGATAGCAGCATCAACCAGACATTGAGCCGTACCATTATCACTTCAGGCACAACATTTTTAACCGTTTTTGCCCTCTTTGTTTTTGGCGGCGCGGTTATAAACGACTTTGCCTTCGTGATGCTCATCGGTGTCATCACAGGTACCTACTCTTCCATCTACCAATCATGCCCTCTACTCTATTTTTGGAACAAGATATTCAAACCAAAAAAGGGAATGAGAAAATGACAGTTTCTTCTTGTAAAAATAGAATATTTAATTTATACTGTTTTAACAGACGATTCATGTATAAAAAATCCGATAAGAGGTTTAAAAATGGCTAAGAAGGCATCCCAAAAAGAAGACGTACCAAAAATATTTAAAGATTCCTTTTTCGTCAAGGATAAAGGCGGCATACGGAAAGCTTTTGCTCTTCCTGTTGCCTTGATTTTTCACGCTTTGCTTGTCGCTGCATTGATCGTCATACCTCTTCTCAGCACCTCAAATCTTCCTCAAATAGAAGTATACAGCGCTTTTCTCGCTCCTCCTCCACCCCCTCCTCCCCCGCCTCCCCCTCCTGCAAAAAGACGTTCGAGTTCTACACGCAGAACAAGAATCAAACCCGTTCAGGCAAGCAGCACCGTTGAACCCGGAACGCTTGTCGCTCCCGTGGAAATTCCTGATGAAATCGCCGAAGAAGAACTGTCCGATATCGGAGTTGAAGGCGGAGTCGAGGGTGGAGTTGAAGGCGGAGTCGTCGGCGGAGTTCTTGGCGGAGTCGTCGGCGGTGTCCTCGGCGGAGTTGTCGGTGAGGTGGAAGCTCCGGTTAGAGTTGCTGGCGAAATTAAACCCCCTAGACTCGTCCATGAGGTGAAACCCCTCTACCCTGAAATCGCCAGACAGGCCCGTGTGGAAGGTGTTGTCATTGTCGAAGCGACAACCAATATTTACGGACGTGTCCAATCGGTGAAAGTGCTGCGGTCTATCCCTCTTCTCGACCAAGCAGCTATCGATGCCGTCCGGCAATGGGTTTATGAGCCGATGATCATCAACGGCCGGCCCCGTGGAGTTATCTTTACCGTTACAGTCAGGTTTACCCTTAAATAGGATATATTTTAATAAGCTAATAAAACATGGCTTACATTTTTAAGGAGGTTCAAAATGCAATTTGGTCTGATTGAAATGTGGAATGCCATGGCAGCACTGGCCAAAGCTGTTGCAGTCACATTGATTATCCTGTCCATCATCTCCATCTACTTCTTTATTGAAAGACAACTCGTGTTCGCTCGAGCCCGGAGAAAATCCAAACAGATAGCGCCCAAACTCGCCCAGATGCTGAAAGCCGGCCAGATTAAAGAGGCATTGACTCTCTCATCAAAAAGTGAGTACAAGGGAAGTCATTTAGCCCGTGTGACAGCTGCTGGAATCCAGGAATTCTTCGATGGCAAAGAAGCAGGGCTCAGTTTTGAAGAACAGATTGAAACAGCACAAAGAGGCTGTGAAAGAGCTACAATTCTGTTCGTCCAAGAATTGAAAAGAGGCTTGAGCACACTGGCGACGATCGCGACCTCATCACCCTTTATCGGTCTTTTCGGAACCATCGGCGGAATCATCAACGCTTTCCGCGGCATGGCTCTTACTGGATCTGGAGGTATTGGAGCCGTCGCGCAAGGGATCGCCGAAGCGTTGATCACCACCGCCTTCGGTATCGGTGTTGCGATTATTGCTCTTTGGTGTTTCAATATTCTTAACTCCAAGGTTGAAGTTTACGCTGCAGAAATGACCAACACCACGTCTCAAATCGTTGATTTCTTTATCAGAAAATCTGAAAAATAGACCTTTATAATAAATAAAGTAAGAGGTTTCAATGGGCTTTTCGGTCGGAAACGAAAACGAAGTCAAATCCGAACCTAATGTCGTCCCCCTTTGCGATGTTCTTCTCGTTCTTCTCATCATCTTCATGGTTGTAACTCCCCTTGTCCAGAGAGGCGTAGACGTACAGCTTCCCACGGCATTGAACACCATAAGCATGCCTGATAATCCCGAAGTTATTCTTTACATCAAAAGAGATGGAACTCTTTACATCAACCAGGATCAAGTGACAATGGACACCCTGCAGACGACTCTCGAAGAAACATTGATGATGGCAACAGATAAAAAACTCTATCTCAAAGCCGATGAGGAATTGAATTTCGGAAAGATTGTTGACATTATTTTAGTCGTTCAGACTGCCGGAGTTGATATCGTCGGAATTATCACTGAAGTGAAAACCACCGAAGAAGGTGGTTGATCATTTTTTTATTAAAATTATGACATTTCCTGGGGAAAGGAAAGATATTTTTCAATATCTTCCTTTCCCCGTGGTTTCCATCCTATAATTTCATTCCACATATTTCTCCCCTCCATACAGAAATAAAGAAGAATTTTTTCTCCTCCGTACTTTCTTAAAGAATGAACGGTTTTTTCATAGAGCTTCTTTCGAAGGGGCATAAAATATCTGTATTTCCCATCTTTTCCAGGCACAAGTTCCTCTATAAGCATCCGGCTTTTTGGAAACCGATTCTGAATGATCCTCTTTAAAAAAGGAGGAAAACGCAGGCTCCCCAACGATATCCAGGCAATCCTGGAAGGGGGAACGGCTTGAAACATCCTTTTGATAACCCGGTCGTAATTTCCGGCAAAACCAGAATAATAAAAAAGAGGATCAAAATGGAATCCTATCCGGAATCCCCTTCGGCATACTTTTGCAGCAGCTTCCAACCTTGCATCAATAGATGGCGCATCCGCTTCGGTTTTCAAGGCCATCTCCTCCGAATTTAACGACCAGGAAACGACAATGTTTTCTTCGGGTTCTTCCATTAATATGTTGTCTATGTTGACCGACTTTGTTTTCAACTCAAAATGAACGTTTTTTTTCCCCCGGAAATAAGCGATCAAATCCCGGGAATTGCCTGTGATATGATCCAAAGCCAACGAATCCGCCAGCTCTCCCGTGCCTATCCTGATGAAACGGCCTTTGATGCCATCCAAAAATTCATCCAGTTGTTTCCATAAATCATTTAAGTTGACGTTCGTTGTTATTAAGGGATTAGTCAGGTAATGCTGTAAGATGCAGTAGGTGCAATCAAAAGGGCAGTTCAGGTCGAGGTTAATGATATAATAACAGCATCCGAGATAAGCAGGAGTACAGGGGCAGGGTTTGACAAAGTCACCTTTTTGTTCGGTAATCCATAAGACTTTTTTCCCTTCTCCTACAGGATCAGGTTTCCGGCTGTACTTGTTTATTAAAGTTTCCACATTGTCGATGATAACACAGGGAACGTCCTCTACGTTCTTTAATATTCTCCGGGTCCGTTCTTTTTTCCATACTTTTCTGTCGACGAATACTTTTTCCGGAAAATTTTTCAGCAAACGCTTTTTTTGGGCCAAAAACACACCTTTATTTATCGATGAGACTGTCAAAGTTATCGTCTTGCGAGATTTTCTCCAAATTTTTCACAATATGAAGGAACTCTTTCCTGTTTTTGAAGGAAAATGAGACGTGCAGGTCTTTTTCTTCGAAATATGGTTCCGGCTGTATGGTTACATCAGCCGGCCATTTTAAAGATTTCACTCGAGATCTAAATTTAGCCTCCTTTTCTGTAAGAGCGGGGTATCTTTTTTTTCCCAAATATTTTCGCAAGTGTTCTGCTTTCTGGCTGGATGAAAGTGTTGAAGACTGCAGAACTTCTGCAGCCTCTTTTTCTTTCAATATATGTTGAACATCCTTCCCATCCCTATGAGCGATATCCAGAATATCCTCAAGGATCTGCTTTTGCTTATTTCTTCCAAGAGGAGATACGATCCGAGCCAAAACCATCCGGTCGTCTTCCTCAAAACGCATGAGAAGACGTGCGGCATCTATTGAAAAACCGGCTTGGAACACTTCTCTTTTGACATCATGGCTGCAACGGGCAATATTCAAATAAAGGTCGAGGTATTCATAGGTAGTGGGAACCCCGAGCATGGGAAAGATGGTCTTGATAACATCATCCTCAGTCCGTCCAAACCGAATCAGACGTAAGACAGCTTCCGCTATACCTAAATAATCCAAGTTTCTGAAGGCAATATTTTCAAAGAGAGCTGTTTGAAAAAGCTTCAGATCGCTTTTTTCTTCCGAATACACAACAGGGATTTCCTTGATTTTCAGGATAAGGCAGGCTTCAATCCTTTTCCAGCCGCAAACGATGACCGATTTATCCTCTCTTCGGCATACAAGAGGCGGATGGATCAATCCTATCCGTTTCACCGAATCCGTCATCGATTTTAGGTCTGGGAAAAAAGATATCCTGAACCTGATATCATCAAGGCTAATAGTGCTTAAAGGAATGATCTTGATATTCATGGCTCTATTCTAAGGCAAAATGAATCGGAGGGCAAAAAACGCTGGCCGTCAACAAAACAACCAGCCTGTATTATTAACAAGCCAAGGGTTTAGGCCGGTTCAGTTGACGCCATGGCAGGTCGGATCGAGGCGAAGTATCGGCCAAATTTATGAATAATGCAGGCTGGATTCCTTTTCACAACTTTGTTATGTTAAACATCTTCATATATCCCTTAAGGAGTGCCGTTATGAAACCAAAAGTACTCATCACCCGGAAAATATTTGATGAAGCTTTGAAAATTCTCAATGGCAAGGTAACATACACCATGGGACCGGATAACCGTAGCCTGACATCCGAGGAGTTATGCGAAAAGATTAAAGATAAGGAAGGGCTTTTTTGTCTTTTAACCGATAAGATTGATCGTAATCTCATCGATGCCGCTCCCGGCTTAAAGGTTATCGCCAACTGTGCCGTCGGCTATGACAATATCGATGTTCCCTATGCTTTAAAAAAAGGAATCACTGTCACCAACACACCGGGAATCTTAACGGAAACGACGGCTGATCTAACCTGGGCCCTTCTTCTTGCCACAGCCCGTCGCATTCCCGGTGCCGATCGTTTCTGCAGGATGAAACATTTCAAAGGCTGGAAACTCGATCTTTTCCTAGGTCAGGAAGTTACCGGAAAACAGTTAGGGATCATCGGTATGGGCAGGATCGGCCGGGCCGTCGCCGGCAGGGCCCGAGCTTTTCTTATGGATGTCGTCTACAGCGATCCCCATCGCCTGCCGCAGGAAGAAGAAGCATCCCTGGGTGCGGTTCGCGTTCCCCTTGACTATCTGCTGTCCGATTCGGACTTTGTAACGGTCCACGCCGACCTCAACAGCTCCACTCGGCATCTTATATCCAGGGAAAAAATAAAACTTATGAAAAAATCATCCATACTCATAAATGTTTCCAGGGGACCGATCGTCGACGAAAAAGCTCTCACGGACGCCCTCGAAGGGAAAAAAATATGGGCAGCAGGATTGGACGTCTTTGAAAGGGAACCGGAAATCGAAGAAAAACTTCACCACTTGGATAATGTTGTTCTTCTTCCCCATATCGGAAGCGCCACTTTCGCCACTCGCATCAAAATGGCGGTTATGGCCGCCCGAAATCTCGTTCAGGTTCTCGAAGGCAAAACACCCGATAATCCGGTTCATCCGGATTGAAAACTCTATGCAGACCGCCTCTTTACCTAAAACCTGATCTTAAGAAAAATGGAAAATTTGCTATGGATTCATCAAATTAATGTACCTGAACACAATGCATAAAGATATCCATTATTGAGAAGAATCTTGCTATGAAGTTCAAACCGGACCGGTTCTTTTTTTCTTGAAAATTTCATCATTCAAGCTTCCGCTTCGAAAACCTTCGAGGTCTACACAAATATAAAGATAACCCAGGGCTTTCAGACTCCGCAGAATGTCCGCTCGCTTTTTTGTAGAGACGGCCTCGGCCAGCTGTATGTCCTCAACCTCGATTCGCGCTATGTTCCCATGATGCCGTACACGAACCTGACGAAACCCCATTTGACGCAAGGCCTCCTCGGCTTGCTCGATTCGGGAAAGGGCTTCCCCATGTATTTTTTTATAATAGGGAATACGGGAAGCCAAGCAAGCCTGGGAAGGCTGGTTCCAGTTTGAAAGCCCTTCACGGTATGCCAACCGCCGTATTTCTTCTTTTCCCAAGCCAGCTTCTTTTAAGGGCGAACGAATTCCAAGCTCATCAAGGGCTTTTATTCCAGGTCGAAAATCGTATCGGTCATCACTGTTGGATCCGTCACATGTCCAGCGACATCCTTTCCTTAGAGCAATCTCTTTGACCTGCGTAAGTATTATTTTTTTGCATATATAACATCGTTCCGGCGCGTTTTTGCAAAATTCCTCATCTTCCATAATAGGCACTGAGACTGTTTGAAAATCAATGTCCCATTTTGCGGCCATTAATTCGGCCTTTTTGTTTTCTTTTTTTGAAAATATCGGGGCTTCCAAAATGACGGCTGAGACCTTCTCACCAAGGATATTTTGAGCGGTTTTCAAAAGAAAAGAACTGTCGACGCCTCCGGAAAACGCGATAACCGTGCACTCCATATCTTTAATAATTTTTTGTAATTTTTTGAATTTTTTTTCAGTCTCCGGCCGTATTTTATTCATCGCCCATGTTCCCGGAAAGACATTTTTACCTGTTTCCTTTTTCCTGTCCGGTCAAAACAAGGACTTCATGGACCAAAACCCTTACAATATCTTCTTCCTTGACTCGTCCTATGACACGGCCTTTCTTGAAAATCAAACCGCTTCCCCGGCCGCAGGCTACACCGATATCGGCTTCCCTCGCCTCTCCCGGCCCGTTCACGGCACAACCCATAACTGCGACTGTTACATTTCCTTTAACCGAAAACAATCGGCGCTCCACTTCCTCGGATATTCGCAGCAGGTCGACCTGGCACCTTCCGCAGGTCGGACAGGATATCAAATTCGGCCTATCGTTCCGTATTCCTAAACTGGACAAAAGAGCGAAAGCCACCCGTACTTCCTCCTCAGGAGGTGCGGTCAGCGAAACACGAATGGTATCGGCTAAACCTTCACGGATGAGCAGGGCCAATCCGGCCGAAGATTTCACCGTCCCTTTAAGCCTTCCCCCGGCTTCCGTGATTCCGGTATGAAAGGGATAGTCGACCTTCCCGGCCAGCATCCGGTAACTCTCCAGGGTGCGAAGAACATCCGACGCTTTAAGCGATATTTTGATTCGGAAAAAATCCATATCCTCAAGAAGCCGCACATGGCCGAGCACACTTTCCACCATAGCCTGCGGTGTCGGCCCTCCATATTTTGTAATTAGCCTTTTTTCCACCGAACCCGAATTAACGCCGATCCGAATGGGAGCGGCCCGGTTTTTGGCTTCTTTGACAATTTCCCGGACTTTTTTCCGCGAACCGATGGTCCCCGGATTGATACGCAATGCATCGACCCCGGCATCCAAAGAAGCTAAGGCCAGCCTGTGGTCAAAATGGATATCGGCTATAAGGGGCACCGAAGTTTCCTTTCTTAATATTTTTATAGCTTCGGCCGCCTCTCTGTCGATAACCGCAAGTCGCACGATCTGGCAGCCTTCCGCTTCTAAAGATTTGATTTGGGAGAGAGTGGCTTGAATATCCCGGGTATCCGTATTGGTCATCGATTGAACCGAAATAGGAGATCCATTTCCTATGGAAACATCTCCGACTAAAATCCGGCGGGTTTTCCGGCGGGGGAAAGGATCAGAAGACCTATCTTCTTTCATAGATTGCATTCTACCAACTGGCTTCTAAACTTTCTCATTTCCAGAATAAAAGGCTGTTCCAGCCATTGGGAAGCCTTTTGACGACGTCATTAAGAATCACGACGGCCATAAGAATAATGAGAAAAACAAATCCAATTTGCATAATAACCTGCTTGACCTTGGGACTGAAGTCCCTTCGAAAAATTCCTTCCAAAACCAAAACCAGAAGGTGTCCGCCGTCAAGGACGGGAATCGGAAACAGGTTTATAATTCCCAACTGAAGACTGATAAAAGCGATCCAGCTTATCAGGGCAATAAATCCCATCCTGAAAGCGGCATAGGATAGATTGGCAATCTCGATCGGCCCGCCGACATGTTTGGCCGAAGCTTCCCGCGTGATGAGGTCTTTCAAAAACTCAATGAGCCGGAAAGCCAGGTTGAATGAAGATTTCGTACTTTCGACGAAAGAAGCGAAAAAACCGTACTTTTTCAGGACTGACTTGGGGATTTGAACGATTCCGATTTTTCCCACATCGCCTTCAAGCCGGGGGGTTATTTGCAGTTTGAGCTCCTTGCCGGCCCGGTCGACAAGAAATTCCAGCTCCTCGCCTGGATTATTCTGAATGATCTCCACAAATTTGAAATAAAAGGCTGGTTTCCCATCAATGGATAAAATGATGTCATTGGCTTTAAGACCTCCCTTTTCAGCCGGCGAGTTGGGATAGACCATCTGAACCTGGGTTAAGGTTTTGGGAAAAAATCCCGCATAGCCCATTTCCAGCCGCGTCCGGCTTTCGGTCTCAAGTTCAACATCCATAATTCTGGAATCCCGCTTGATTTTAAGCGTAATCATCCGGTCGGGTTTGGTCCCGACATAGAGATCGACATCATTCCAGGTTTTTGTTTTTTTTCCATTGATGCTGAGAATGATATCGTCAACGCGAAACTCAGCTTTATCCGCCGGCGAACCGGGTTCTATCCAGCCAATAACGGGAGTCTGCTCCTGGTATTGGGGTACGGTGACACCGACCATATTAATAACGGCGAAAAGAACGATGGCCAGGATAATGTTCATCACGGAGCCCATAATCATAATCAGGAAACGCTGCCATCTTTTTTTTGCCATAAAATCGTATGGCTGGAGTTTGCTGGGATTTTCGAAGGATTCCTCTCCCGAGAGCTTGACATAACCTCCCATCGGGATCAAGCTCACCCGGTAATCCGTCTTCCCTTTTTTGATTCCAAAAAGTCTCTTTCCGTATCCCCAGGAAAAAACTTCAACCCGCACCTTATTCAGCTTGGCCATGAAAAAGTGGCCGAATTCATGAACGAAGACGAGTATTCCGAACACCAATACAAAAACAAATATTGTTCCCAAAAACGTGATCATAACAATTCCTTTTTCAGTAAAATATTCCGGGTTTGACGACGTGTTTCCCGGTCCACAAAATAAATATCTTCTAAGCTTTTAATGGGCCGCTGCACATGTTTCTCCAAGGCCTTGATGACGACAGCACTTATATCCGTAAAGACAATTTTCCGGCTGCGAAAGGCATTATTGGCAACCTCATTGGCTGCATTGAGAGCAATGGGTGCACTCCCCCCCTCCTCCATAACCCTACGGGCTACATCAACGAGGGGAAATTTTTTTTGGTCCACCGGATAAAATTCTAGTTTTCCGACCTCACTCAAATTCAGATGCGAAACGGCCGGGCTTATCCGGGCAGGATAAGTAAGGGCATACTGAATGGGAATTTTCATATCAGTGGCACTCAGTTGGGCCAATATGGACCCATCCTTCAAAATGACCAAAGCATGAACGATACTCTGAGGATGAATGAGAACGTCTAGTTTATCGGGTTTTACATCAAAAAGCCAGTGGGCTTCGATAAGCTCCAAACCTTTGTTCATCATCGTGGCCGAATCCACGGTTACCTTTTCTCCCATTTTCCAGCGCGGGTGATTGAGGGCTTCCTCCAAAGTTTTTTCAGCCAGCTCCTCCTTTGAAGAACGGAAAAAAGGGCCGCCCGAAGCCGTCAGAATGACTTTTTCGATGTCTTCTTTATTGATTCCCGACAAACACTGAAAAACTCCGCTATGTTCACTGTCTACGGGAATAATTTTTGCCCCATTTTTTTCAGCCATCTCACGGATCAACGGACCGGCTGACACCATGGATTCTTTGTTGGCCAGAGCCACTCTTTTTCCTTTCTTAACAGCAGCCAGAGTCGGGCCTAAACCGGCAATGCCGGTGATGGCCGATACAACGACATCCGCATCGTTCGCGGAAGCAACTTTTTCAGCCCCTCCACTCCCAAACAATATCTCGGGAGCCCCCTTTCCACATTTGCTTTTGAGCCATTCCGCATCCTTTTCTGATTCAACAGAAACAATCTTCGGTTTTGTTTGTAAAATTTGATCTAAGAGGAGTTCGACATTCCGGCCCGCAGCTAAACCAACGACAGTGTACCGTTGTTTCAGCCTTTTAAGAATCTCAAGCGTATTGATACCGATAGATCCCGTCGAACCCAGAACGGATATCCCTTCCTTCTTTTTAACATCCACCGTTACCTACCAAAAATACAGGATAAAATAGGTAAACAAAGGCGCAGCCAGAAAAAAACTGTCCAATCTGTCTAAAAAACCTCCATGTCCTGGAAGAAGCTGTGATGAATCCTTCACTCCCACTGCCCGTTTAAAGAGAGACTCAACGGGGTCGCTCAATTGGGCGGCGATATGGACGACAACACCGCAAACAACGGCTTTCCAAAGTAGAATATCGGGGAGCAAGACGATTTGAACGACGGCGGCAGCTATGGCTGCGAATAAAATCCCTCCGAAGCTCCCTTCCCATGTTTTCCTGGGACTGGCCAGAGGAGTCATCTTATGTTTTCCCAACAACTTTCCAATGGTATACGCTCCCGTATCTCCGAATGCAATCACTGCGATAAGAAAGTATATCGTAAAAGGACCATTTTGCTCTCTCAGAATATAAAGATGGTCGAGGGTAAATCCGATATAGATAACCCCGAAGTACGTTACGGCTATGGATGCAGGAAACTTGACCAATTCCTCTACCGTTTTTATCAGAAAAATATAAAACACTGAAACGGCAAACAAACTGATAATCAGGGCATGCCCCAAGGAAAACTGCGGGATATAAAAAGATAAACCAACAACCAAAGCCAGGAATAAACCCAGTGCTTTTTGCGGATGGAGCTTTTTTTTCTGATGAAGAGCATAAAATTCCAGGAGTGTAGCCGCAATAAGGACCTGGAGCACAATAAAATAACCCATCGCCGGTAGGAACTGAATACAGACGAAGACAACAGCCAGAATAATCAGAGCTGTAGGGAGTCTCTTTTTTATACTCATAGTGGGGATCCCCTCTAAAACTTCCGTTTATCCTTTCTCAGTTAGACTGCCAGACAATATGAACCGCACACATACAGGCTGATGTCGGAATCACCAGAAACCATGTCTATTCCGGAGAGGTTCATGTACTTCCGGTAGCTCTTACGGACCGGTTCTCAGGATGAGCATTAATATCGCCAAACCTCCTCTCTCTTTTCTGGAAATCGATAAGAGCTTGAAACAGATGTTTTTTTCGAAATTCAGGCCAGTAAAGACCGGTTATCCACATCTCCGCGTAGGCAATCTGCCAGAGTAAAAAATTGGATATGCGCAGCTCACCACTAGTCCGGATGAGCAGGTCAGGATCGGGCACTTCCGCTGTATCGAGATATGAAGAAAATATCTCTTCCGTTAAATTTTCAACAACCGAAGCGTTACCTCGGCAGATTCTTTTCACTGCATCGACAATCTCCGCACGGCCGCCGTAATTGACGGCCAGAATCACGGACATTCTCTTGTTGTCCTTTGTGAGATCCTTAACACGGTCCAATTGTCGTGTGACGGAACGGGGGATCCTGTTTTTCCGGCCTATGGTCAACAGCTTCAGATCGTTTTCGACGAGAACCTTGTCCTCATTCCTTAAATATTCCTCAAGAAGCTTCCAAAGAAAGTTAACTTCCTTTCTCGGCCGCTTCCAATTTTCGATGGAAAAAGCATAAAGAGTCAGGTATTTGATACCCAGGCGAGCTGACGTTTCCACCACTTCACGTACGGATTTTGATCCCGTCCGATGGCCTTCAACCCGGGGCAGATTTCGTTCCTTAGCCCATCTCCCGTTTCCGTCCATAATTATCGCCAGATGTTGAGGCAGTCTTGAAAAGTCTATCTGGCGCAGCAGATCTTCTTCTTCACTGCCCGGAACGACAAAATCTTTCAGGTCATTATGCATAAATCAATTATAGGTACTCCCCTGTCAATTGTCAAAAACTATAGACCTGTCACCGCTGTTTTGGTAATCTAATGAGGAAAGGAATAATTAAGGAATGTGCCTCGGAATCCCCGCAAAAATTATTGACATAGATGAAGACCAGCACGGCAGAGTGGACTATCTCGGGACCAAGGTCAAAACCAATTTTTCCCTGCTCGAAAACGCAAAACCCGGAGACTGGGTCATTGTCCATGCCGGATTTGCTATTGCTCAACTGGATGAGGAAGAAGCACGGGAGACATTGTCACTTCTGAGGGAAATCGCCAAAGAAAGCTGATCCCTTTTCTTATCCGGTATATCATATAAGCGGCCGAGGAAAATAACCTTCACTCTTATACAAAGAAGAGGCGGGGTTTCGTTCCCCTGTAATATTCATGTCGAAAACCGGACATTTCCGCCAAAAAAAATTTCTTTATGGCCTTCTGCAAGACATAAAAAAAATCCGCAGCGGTAAAAAACAAAACCTGAAAATCATGGAAGTCTGCGGAACCCACACCATGACGATTCACCGCTACGGACTGAAAAAACTCCTAGAAGATACGGGAATCCATATGCTTTCCGGTCCCGGTTGTCCTGTCTGTATCACACCGAACGCCGTCCATGAGGCGGCCATCAACTTGGTTACGGAACGAAAAAACTTGATTCTGACAACTTTTGGGGACATGACCCGTGTCCCAACTCAAAAAGGATCGATTCAAACAGCTGTGGCTCCCCAAACATCTTGCATCAAAATCGTATATTCCCCGGAAGAATCCCTGGAGCTGGCCCGGGCTTTCCCGCAAAAAGATATCGTTTTTTTTGGTGTGGGTTTTGAAACGACCATCCCCGGTATTGCCCTCACTATAAGGAAAGCGTCTGAAGAAGATTTGACAAACTTTTCCGTTCTTTCCGCCTTTTGGCTCATCCCTCCGCCCCTGAAGGCCATTTTAAACGACAAGGATACAAAAATTGACGGATTTCTTTATCCAGGCCATGTCAGTGCCATTATCGGTGAAAGCCCTTACCTTTTTGTGGCTGAAGAACATCAAACCGCCGGAGCCATCGCAGGATTCGAGCCGGCTGATATCCTCCTTGGTATTCTTTCCGTCTGCCGTCAGGTTGAGTCCCGCCGTCCGAAAGTGGATAATGTTTACTCCAGAGTTGTCAAACCCGGCGGGAATCGCACCGCTCAGGCCATCATGAAAGATATGCTCACCGTCAAAGACGCTTATTGGCGTGGATTGGGATCGATACGCAAGAGCGGTCTGGAGCTAAAATCCAAATATTCCGCTTTCGACGCGGAAAAAAAATATACTCTGAATATCCAGGCATCAGCCGACGATTTGCCGGGATGCCGCTGCGGTGATGTTTTAAGAGGGAAAATTCCGCCAAGAAATTGCCCTCTTTTCGGCCGAAAATGCCGGCCTGATTCACCCCAAGGCCCCTGCATGGTTTCCTTTGAGGGAGCATGTCTGGCTGCCTATAAATACAACCGTTGAAGTTCAGAGGTTAAACAAACGGGATCTTCTCGTAAGGGAGCAACGGCTATGAATAAAATAAGTTTAGAACTGGGAAGCGGTGGAAAATTGATGCGCACATTCATCTCCCAGGTTGTCTTAAAAAATTTATCCAATCCCTATTTAAAAGGCCTTTCCGATTCGGCCCATTTTCCGGATGGAACGGCTCTGACAACAGACAGCTACGTAGTCGATCCACTCTTTTTCCCCGGAGGGGATATCGGAACCCTTTCCGTCAATGGAACGGTAAATGATTTGATTGTTTCCGGGGCTCAACCTAAATATCTGTCTTTAGCGCTTATCCTGGAGGAAGGACTCGATGTGAACATCCTTTCGAGAATATTCAAATCCATAAAAAAAGAGGCGGCAAAATCCAGCGTTTTTATCACCACAGGCGATACAAAGGTCGTGCGAAAGGGACAATGTGACAAAGTTTTCATCAACACAGCGGGAATTGGAAAAATCATTGCTTCCCCCTCCCCGCAAAAAGCCAAGCCCGGCGACCGGGTCATCGTCACCGGAACCCTGGGAGAACACAGTCTGGCCGTCATGCTGGCCAGAGGTGATTTCGGGCTGGAGTCACGGGTAAAAAGCGATTGTGCGCCTCTGAACTTTCTCCTTCCCCTATGGAAGAGCGGCGTTCTCTGGATGCGGGATATCACCCGGGGAGGATTGGCCACCGTCCTGGCAGAGCTGGCCGAAGAGCTGGCTTTTCCCCTAGTCATCGATGAAGAAAAAATCCCTTTATCCCGTGGTGTAAGAGGAGCCACTGAACTTTTGGGAATCGACCCCCTTTATTTAGCCTGTGAGGGCAGAGCGGTTCTTCTCGTTCCTGAGAATAAAGCGCCTGCCTTGTTAAGAAAAATCCAAACCGATCCCTTAGGGAAAAAAGCGGAGATTATCGGACGCGTGGAAAAAAATACAGGAAAACCCGGTGAACTCCTGCTTGAAACTCTCAGCGGAGGATTGAGGCTACTCGAACCTCTTACCTCAGAGTTGCTGCCGCGCATATGTTGAGAAAACCACGATGAATCCCAAAAAAAGAACAACGGTAACCGCCTTCATCATTCTTCTTTGCACATTTTTTCTAACGAATTGTCAATCCAGGGATAAAAAGGCTCCTTCCGCGGAATACGGCGCCCTGCTTCGGACTTCACAAAAAACCGTTACCTGTTCTGAGGGAGACAAGGTAGAGATCGTTTTCCATGTTCATAACACGGGAAAACATATTCTGAGCTCATCTGATCCATATCCGTGTTTTCTTTCCTATCATCTTCTCGACAAAGACAAGCGAATACTGCAGTTCGACAACCACCGTTTTCGTCTTCCCGAGGATTTAGCTCCGGGTAAAAAAACGGAAATTCCGGCCACTATTTTTTGTCCTTTGGAATCCGGTTGTTATTTTCTCGAATTCGACCTTGTCAGGGAAGGAAAAAATTGGTTTAAAGACACCGGCTCCTCTTCCTTTTTTGTCACTTTGCAGGTTCAACAACACACCTGGCCGGATGAAGGACAACCCTTAAACCTGAAATACGGAAAATTCAGCAAAATCGAATCCGAAATGTCCGGGATCAACAAGATCAGCCGGCTTATCCGTTTGACCCTTGATAAAAACGAAGTTTCCTGGTCCGGAAAAACCGGGAAAATCCATGCTTTTTCTCCCGGGACGGACTATCCCCAGGTTTGGCTTCGGGACGCCGCCACCATCCTTCCTGTCTCACGCTATTTTTACGGCGGAGCTCATTTATGCTCCTGGCTGGAGGAGCACCTTTTTTTCCAGGAACCCAACGGCTCCCTACAAGACTGGATCGATAGCCGGGGCCTCAAAGACAAAAACACAACTGAAACAGACCAGGAATCAAACGCCGTTCTGGCCGCCTATCAGGTTTTCAGCTTACTGGGATCTGACTGGCTTGAAACTTCCGTTGGCGGCGAAAAAATCATCGACCGGCTCGAAAAGGCAATGACTTATGTCCTCAAAGCAAGACAAGATCCCCGCTTTGGGCTTATTGTCGGTGCCCATACGGCCGACTGGGGAGATGTGGATATGGTTGATGATGACAACCGGGCCGTCTATACGGATGAACGGACACACTGGACTGTCGATATATATGACCAAGCCATGTTTTTTGAAGCGAGCGGCCGGCTGGCCGAAATGCTCGAATCTTTAAACCGCATGGATAAGGCTTCCTATTGGTTCAGCCAGCAGAAGAAAATCGGGATGGAAACCAATCAGCTTCTCTGGCAGCCGGAGAAAGGATTCTACAGGATCCATATTCATCTCGATTCCCTCAAGCACTCCTTTGACGAATCCAATATATTCGCCATGGGCGGAAATGTTCAAGCCATCCTGTCCGGACTGTCTGGAAAAGACCGCTCCATCCGCATTATTCAGGAAGCCCTGATCCGGCAAAACACGTACGGCTTCTCCACCGTCAGCGGAACACTGCTTCCCCCTTATCCCCAGGGAACATTCCGCCACCCTCTTCTTGATGATCCTTATGAGTATCAAAATGGTGGCCAGTGGGACTGGTTCGGGGGCCGTCTGGTTTATGCCATGTTCGATAAAGGGTTCAGCACGATTGGAAAAGAAAAACTTCTTGAGATTTTCAATAAAATACTCACCAACAGGAGCTTTTTTGAATGGGATACAAAGGCGGGAACCGGCCGTGGAAGCGATACCTTTGCCGGAGGGGCCGGAATGGTAGGAAAGGCGTTATTCGAGGGATATTTCGGCATTCGATGGGAAAAAAGCTCTCTATCCCTTCGGCCATGCCTGGGAAAGGACCGAGGCAAAGTTCATCTTTATTTTCCTGCGAATGATATTTTTGTCGCTTATGATTATATCTATAAAGAAAAAAAGATTATTTTTCGTTTCAACAGCAACTTTTCAGGAAATGGAATGATCCGTATTCTCGCCCCTGCAAGTTGGCCGAAAGAGAAGGGAAAGGTTGACATCCAGGCCCATCTGGACGGTCATCGGGTCTCCCTTCGCAGGGAAAGATGCCATCATGATGACTTTTATATTTTGTCAAGCGACTTCCAAAATCACATTCTGGAAATATTTTTGAAATAATCCCACAAAAAAGAGGCTAAGCTAACGGATAAAACCTTTTAATGTCGTACCGATCTTCCGGTAAAACGGATATCTCCCACAGCAATACCCAGATTTCGCGGATCGGGGACGCCCTTTTCTTTTTGAGGATTCCAGGTTCGGCCGACCTCAAAAAGAATAATATGTGTTTTCCTGACTTCTTGCCGCATATTAATCTCGATAGAACACCAAGAATCATCAGAAAGGTTTAGTTCTTTGAGAAGAACTTTTTCAGAGAAAAAATTTTTGATCAGGAAAATCTTCACAGAAACGGGCCGTGACTTGATATCCGGATGAGAAGCATGCAGCCGAAAAATCATGGTTTTTTTCTTGATTTCAACACTCAGTCCGGCCCGGTCTTTGGTCCATCGAAATGGTTCTCCCGTATCCGTCCGCTCTAATTGATAAAAGCCGAAATCCTGCTTCAAGTGATATTTTTCGGCCTTGGTTTCAAGAGAGAGGGGACCCAGTGAATTCCGGGTATGAACAATACCGTAAACAATAAGAAAAATGATGCCTATAACCAAATAACTTTTTCCGAAAAGGCGTTTGCCGGATGGTATCCCGTATTCAGGTCCCAGGAAGAAGATGAGAACCAACAGCAACCACAAAGTTAGTTTTATCTCATAACTTCCTATATAGGTATGGAAAAGACTGTTCATGAAAAAAGAAAAAATACCGGCCGCTGCTCCTGTCCATAGGAAGGCATCGTCTCCCATAACGGGAAGAGCCTTGTATCCCTTTCTTATCCTGCCGAGAAGACAGATAAAAAGCCAGAGAATTAAAACCGCCCCGATCATTCCTGTTTCCGATCCGACCTGGATCAGATAATTTTCAGCTGATTGAGGCGTTTCCAGAGGAAATCCATGCTGCTTGAGATATTCCGGAAGTTCGATGATATAACCTCCTACACCCACACCCGTCAGAGGATAATCCGTCCACATCAATACTGCGGACTGCCAGAGAGGACCCCTCCAGGAGACCATAAGATTCATGACACCCTGGTCAAACATTTCGACCAGCCTTGAAACAAGGGAAGACCGGCTTAGGTTTCCCAGAAAAATCATAAAGACCAGTCCCATAGCTAAAAAGACAAGGGCGAAAATTGCATAAGTTCTAACCTTTTTACCATTTTGGCTGACAGGCCGTTTTTTTCGCTTCCTGTAAACAGGGATTATGAGACGTAAAAATAGAAGCAGGGCCACAAACAGGCTGAGAAGCGCACTTTTTGACCCGGTGAAAAAAAGCAAAAATATCGACAAAATAATGTTTCCGGCTAAAACAATACGCCAGAGATTCTTGAGATAAAGAAAAAGGCCCAAGAGCAGCGGCAAGGTCATCGAAATAAAGGCTCCGAAAGAAAGGGCATCTTTAAAGGTCCCGTTCAGAATGCCATGACGAATACTGATCAAGTTGTTTCCGAATTTTATATCGCCGAAGCGCTGGACCATACCTACGGACAAGGAGATCAGCGTACTGACCGCCAGGACTAGCATCATTTTAATGACAAACGGTCGGGATGGTTTCCTCCCTATCAACAGGAAAAAAAACACGAATCCAGTGAAATAACTGAGAAAATTGAACACAACGCTCATGATCGCCCCGCCGGAAGAAACACCAAATAAATTTGTCGTCAGTTCATATATTCGGTCCGTCTTAAAAGGAAAAAAATATGCGTACCGGAAAAACGTGATGACGGATGAAACAAAACACAGGCTGAGAAAAAGGGCCATGGGCCTGATGAGAGGCGGCTTTTGTTTCAGGGAGGCAGGTTCCAGCAATCGGTGGCCCAACCAACCAAAAAAGTAGGCCAGGAACAGGACAAGGCATGTTGGTGCATGGGGGATATTTCCATATATATGAAAAAAGTAGGGCAAACTGTTGATGAGAGGGAAGCAAAAAATAAAAAAGAGCGTTCCTTTCTCAAAATCGGCTACGGTCAGTCCAAAAACAAGTAAAAGCAAAGGAACCAGAACAAGCTGGAAAGAAGTCACAAGAGGGACATATGTCAAATAAAAAAGGTGAAATCCAAAAGCATAAACAATAAAAAAGAAAAGGAAATATATCCTTGAAGGATTTTTCTTCATATTCATCCTCTTTATTTCCCTACACTTATCATGTCATGTTTCAGGATCAATCGGCGTTTCTCTTGATCGCCTTCCTTTTATTCCGAAGTAAAACATTCTGCGCCGTCATGAGAAGAATATTCAGATCCAGAAGAAGAGTCATGTGATAAATGTAATAAAGATCATACTCAAGCTTCTTTATGGAATCTTCCAAGGAAGAGGCATATGGATAATTCACTTGAGCCCATCCCGTTAAGCCGGGCTTGAGAAAATGTCTCAGAGAATAATAAGGGATCTTTTTCTTAAACTCTTGGACGAACATCGGCCTCTCCGGCCTCGGCCCAACCAGGCTCATATCCCCTTTAAGGACGTTTAGAAACTGTGGAAGCTCATCAATATGAAGACTGCGTAAAATTCGCCCCACGGATGTAATCCGGGCATCGTTTTCCTCAGCCCACTGTGGAAGCTCGCTTTCCGCCCTGTGAATCATCGACCGGAATTTTATCAAAGTAAATGGCTTATCATTTTTTCCAAGCCTTTGTTGTGTATAAAATACGGGACCTTTCGAGTTGAGCTTGATGAGCAGAGCGATAAAAAGCCAGGCGGGAATTGTCAAAATCAAAAGAAGGATAGATATAAGAATATCCAGGAAACGTTTGACCTTGACCATCCCGCTTTTTTCCGACCAGTCAAATCCTTTCGCCTTAAGAAACCATTTATCAGGAATAAAGTTGATCGGTATCCGGCCTTTAATCTGCTGATAGAGTTCCGGCATTTCCAAAACCTCGGCGCCTCCCATACGAACCCTGAGGAGATTCTCGCTCAGGTATGGATTTCTCTCTGTTGATGCCGCGATAATGACCTGGTCGATTTTTTCCTCTTTAAAAATTTCCAGAAGCTTGTCTGTACCCCCTATGACCTTTATGTCCCCGTCGGAAGTGGAATATTCCTTTTGCTTGGAAGGGTCATCATCAAGAAAACCGAGAATAAAAAAATCCTCTTGTGATTCCCGGATGATTTTGAAAATCTCCTTTCCGCTGCGCCCGGCCCCTACAATGAGCACCCGCTTGGCTTTTCTAAAGTGTTGGAAAAGATAATAACAGAGCAATCGTAGGGAAAATACGAGGATTAAAATAAAAATATTAGCCAGAACAAAAATTCCGCGGCCTATGGGTTCCAGAAAAAGACCGTAGTTTATAAAAGAGACAAGAACAGCGGATACAAAAACTCCCGAGATAAGGTTTATGAAAACACCCAAGCGCAGGTAACTCTCCTCTAAGCTGTAAAGATCGAAAAAATATAACACCGTTATATAGCCCAACGTCATCCAGAAAAGATAGACAGGAGGAACTTTAATGGAAATTTCGTTAAAATTTCCGAACCGGATAAAATGTGCCACCATATAAGAAAAGGGGACGATGATGATGTCCCCCACCAAAAGAATTAAAGCCCAAAATTGTTTCTTACGGCTTTTCATTTTTTTCTAAAAAATAATTCTTTTTCAACGATATATCAAGACGGCTGATAAAATACAATCCCAAAAGAATTTTAGGCAAAAAAACGATAATATGGAATACCAGCGCAAAGCTGAGCGCTTCGCTCTTTGGAATGGAAAAAACGGAGAGGGAATAGATGACGGCCAGCTCTAAAACGCCGACTTTCCCGGGTGTGGAAGGGAGGATGACCCCGACCTGAACCCCCAAAAGCAAAAAAAGAGCGGCCACAAAAGGAAGGGGAAAATCAAACGCCTGAAAAAGCATAAAATTCGTCAAAACCTCCAGCATAACAAGAACAAATGTCAGGAGAATGAGAAAAATTAAAATTTTTACATCTTTCAGCATATGAAATGCCTTGAATCCTTCCTCAAAAAAACCGACAATCCGATCTCTGAACTTGTGCGGAAGAATTCTTGAAGCAAATCGAATCAGCCTCAAAAAGACAGCCGGCCGCCAGATAAGAACCAAAAGAAGCACGGCCATGGCACCGCATACAAAAACAGCGATCTTGTATCCGCGAACTTTTTCCTGAAGTGCCAGGACCGCGGGAACAGCAATCCATAAGGTGACAAAGGCAAAAGTATCCATCATTTTTTCGATCAGTACGGTTCCCGCAGCATAGGCAACCGGAATACCGGCCCCACGGCGTATGAGATATATACGAATGACTTCTCCCAGACGCGCCGGCACAAGAATGTTGGCATACTGGTTCAAGATGTTGAGGCGAAAAATATATCCCAAGGAAACGGACTTCTTCGAAGCCAAAAGAATTCTCCAGCGAAATCCAAGGGCATAAACGGTGAAAACGGCGTTGAGAACGGCCAGCCCTACCCAGATAAGATTGATCCGCAGCAGGGCTTCCTTAAGAACCCTCCAATCCAGGTTTTTAAAGCTCAACCACAGGGCCAGAACAGTGACGACAAAACCGATAACGATCTTCAGCCAATTCCATTTGTTCTTATTATTTTTTTTCATTTGATTTTTTCTGACGGCCACCGGCAATTCGAAGGACATGAGCTAAAATAAGACCGGTCCCCAACCAAAAAACACCTGCAAGCCACCAGCTTCGTACCAGGAAGCCCAAACCGGCAAAAATGAGCAGGAAACCCATACTCAGCGTCAAATGGTATCCCCTTGTAAAAATTGGCTCTCTTTTTTTACGGGAGCGGGCGTACCAGATATAACCCAGAAACGTTAGAATGAGGGATGCCCCGATGATCCATAACAAATGAAAAAAGACCCGTATCCAGTTTATAGGTTCCATATGTCGTTTTCTCCCTTCCTAAGTATGATCACCGGAAAAAATGTCCCAGCAGGAAGAAGGGATTGTATTTGTTTTGAGGCAGGCTGTCAAAGTTATGTACGTCTCTGTGAGCATTATAATCGCCATAACATTCCTGGTTACAGGAATTCATCCCATGTTACGATCTTCTCTTTCGGACAAAAAAGTAGGAAAGAAACCCCGCTCCCCAAAAAGTATGCATGATAAGCATGGCCAGCCCGGCGAATAGCCGTTGGATAAAAGGTGCCCTTCCCCGATTGCTCAACAGAGAAACCGCCATAACAGTCCCGCCATATAAAAATGGGATAGAAAAAAATAAAGGGTAAAAAAAACCTAAAACAATGGAAGATAAAAGGAATAAGATAAGCACTACCGGTGCTACTTGCCTCAAGGATGTAAACCTGCGGTGTTTCAAAGTGGTGTAGCATCTTCCCCGGCCGTAGTAAAAATACTGGACGCTCAGTTTCCTCAAGGATTTTCGCGGATAATAATCAACCTTAATCCGGTCATCGAGATATATCCTCCCTCCGGCTTTCAGTATTCTCAGATTCAGCTCAGCATCCTCATTTGTACGGCAACGGGGATCGAATCCCCCCGCTTCTTTGAGAACATGTTTCCAAAAAGTCCCGAGATAAACCGTATCTACGTCTCCCCGGTAATTGCCGAGATGAAACCGGGCATCCCCCACTCCAAGAGGATGCCGCATGGCGAGAGCGACGGAATTCTGCATTTTAGTTCGTCCTACCGGCCTCATAATACCGCCGGCATTAGAGGCACGTGTACTTTTCAAAAGCGCGACACAACGTTTGACATATCCCTGTGGATACCGGCAGTGTGCATCCGCCCTGACGATAATCCGGCCACGGGCTTCCTTGATACCTATGTTCAGCCCAAAAACCTGGTAACGTCTCGGGTTGTCAATGATCTTTATAGGAAGCTTCTCTTTCCGAGCGAGGTCGGCCACGATTTCTCGGGTATTATCCGTACTATTTCCATCAATGATAAGTATCTCGCATTGATAGCGAACATATTCATCCACCAAACTTTTTAGGGAAGAAGTGATCTCTTCTGCCTCATTGAAACAAGGGATAATGATGGTCACCTCCGGATTTATTTCCTTCTTCATGCCTTCGGTTCCCCGATCCGGTCCTCATAATGATTGAAAGTATGTATATAAAGAGCGGTTATCAAACCCAGAGACATCCAAAAAACCAGACCGACCTTTGCCCCCAAGGGAATAGAATCGATCCACCCAAAAAAGAAATGGGCCACCTGCCCGCAGCCCAATCCCAAGGCCGTCTTTTTTATCCAGGCGGGCCCGGCTCTTTTTTGGATTTGAAAACACATCAAGCCGGCCGCCATTAGCAGAGAGAGGTATGCGATAAGCGCTGGAAGGCCCATTTCTGCCGCCGTTTGCAGAAAATGATTATGCAGATGGGCTCTCTTAAAACCAATTTTTGGATGAAGGCGCATCCGGTTCATGCCTGTCCCAAAAACAGGATTTTGGGATATCGTCTCCAATCCCACGGACCACCATTCAAGCCGCTGTTCTATTTTTTCGTAATCAAGTTCGATGGAGACACGGTCCACGGCCCGTTTGACCTCTCCCTGAAAAACAACCAGAACTACTCCCAAAAGGATAACTCCCAGCGTCAAAGAGATAAACTTTGCCCGGCGTGAGAAAAAAACAATCCATACGCCTAAAAACAGGGCTGCCCATGCTGCTATAGACAGTGTCAGAAAAAGGACCACGGACAAGACGATCGAAGCCGCTATCCAGATTGCCCCTATCATACGGCTCTCTAAAAAAGCATTCCTCCTTTTTTTCTGTCTTACATAAAGTCCCCCCAAGGCCCAGCCCAAAGGAAGAACCAGAATAAGCATTCCTCCAATGGCGTTGGCATTAAATCCCGCCTCCGCTCCTGGGAGGTCCCATCGAATCGAAGGGATGATCTTATTCAATGCCGGGATGACCTTTCGTGTATAGGCCGTCTTGTCGAGATTTATTCCCAACAAACGCACGATAGAAAAAACAAGGCTGTCGTAATCCCAGCTCATTCCTGTAATCCCAATCAGAGAAAATCCCAGGCCGCTGGAAAACAAACCGGCCAAACCCAGCTTAAGCCTTTTTTCCGTCTCCATAAAAGTGGCCAAATAATAAAAAACCAACAAACCAAAGGCCAATCCTGTGATTTTTGGCAGACTGAAAACCAGGTCCGGGACGAGAAAACAACCGATGCCCATCTGTAAGGCCAAAACTAAAAGCGCCGGATCGGTCACAGTTTGGGAAAAAATTCTTCCATGCGTCATCCTGCGTACCATAAGCGATAAAGGGACAAAAGCCAGCAGCCAAATCGTCCGAAACGAAGGAAATAGAAAAAATGGTGCCGTTAGCAGCAGGAAGGCGGCTAAAATTCCATCGATCCAGTTCCGCCGGCGGGATGACAAGTTCAAGATCATGAACCTTTCCCGGTCCCTTGCTCGATATTATGGCGTTTGGATAAAACGCCGCTTCCTTCTCTTTGCTTTAACCAAACCGTTCGATTGAAAAGAACGGCAATCAATCCCAGGGAGATCCAGAATATAAGGCCGGCTTTTGCACCTAAAGGAATCGTATCCAAAAACCCAAAAATAAAAAAGGCCGCCTGTCCCCCCGCCAATCCCAAAACAGACAAACGTATCCATTCCTCCCCGGCATTCCTCCAGGTAAACCAGCTCATGTACCCGGCTCCAAAAAGGAGGGCAAAGTATGCCACCAGGGCTGGAATTCCAAGCTCTGCAGCCATGTGTAAAAAATGATTATGAAAATGAGCCTGGTAATACCCCACACTGGGATTTATCCGGGCTCTATTCATTCCGATTCCGAAAACGGGGTGACTCTTTATCGTCTCCACCGCCGGAATCCAGAATGTTTTCACCCGGCCGATGATTTTGTTTCGTGATTCCAGGTCTGTATAAGGCAATTTATCTGAACCTACCAGAAAAAAATATCCCACAAAAACGGCCATCATGAGTATGGGAACGCCCCATAGAAGAGCTTTTTTTCGCCGAAAAGTAACCACGCCAAAAAAGCAAATAGCGACAAAGATCCCGGCAAAACTACTGCGGGATTGTGTCAGTAAAAAAACTCCGCAAGAAATGGCAAACATTATGCCTATAAAAAGCAGCAAAAGGCCGGTTCGCCCAAAGGACCTTTTCCTTATCCAATTTTTTAGAACCATAAAAAAAACAACTGCAGCTAAGGGGAGGACCAAGGTTAAACCTCCTCCGACGGCATTGGGATGAAATCCTTTTTCAGCTCCTGGAAAATGAAAGTCGATCGAAGGAATCTTTTTAAGAAAATGATAGAGTGATTTAATGTATTTGGGCTCATCATGCTTGCTCATCCCCAATATCCCCACAATGGAAAAAAACAAACCTACGGCCAGGAATCCCGCTATTGCATACGGCAATATCTCGTCAGAGCGGCAGGCATTGATCAAGGCATAATAAACAGCCACTCCCAGCAAAAATCCTGCTATCTTGGGCAGGCTGAAAGAAAAATCGGGAATAGTCAAACATGTAACACCCACCTGAAACAGGAGAATCAAAATGGGAATGTCAAGAACCGTTCGGGATGAAAACCTTCCTGTTTTGACATAACGCACCACCCAAACCAGGAGAATCAAAAGGAAAAGCCACCAGGTCCGAATCGTTGGGAAAAGAAGAAACGGCGCCGTTAGGCATAACACGGCTATATGCAGCCACTCAACAGCCGGAATGCTCTTGAATCCTTTCATCATTCAATCGCTCACCACAAATAAAATAACTTATCATCGGCATATTTTATGAATAACACAAATGGATTTGTGCTATTCACAATACACAATTCATCTCAGTATCTTTCAAATTTTGGAATAATGCAAACGAACCTGTATCATTCACGAGTCGAGGTTGCCGCAGATACAAGGCGTCAGCCTATGAAGCTGTGCTCGGCACCGCGAACAGGCTGCAACGAAGCAGATGCGGTGACATTCGGCTCGCCCGAAGGGTAAATTTGGCCGAAGTTTTTTTTACATGGTTTTGGAAAATATTTCATCATTAATGTTTCCGAAAAATATCGATAAGTGACATATTTAGACATATATAATTAAAATTATCTGTTGCTTTCGGGCAAATTTATGAATGATATAGGTTAGAAGGCGCCCTCCCCCTTAGCCCACACCCTCATCGTCTGCATCAGAATGACGATATCCAGCCACAGAGACCAGTTTCGAACGTAATACTCATCCAAAAGGAGCCTGTCGCGGAAGGGTAGCAAATTCCGGCCGCGGACCTGCCAAAGCCCCGTCAAACCTGGTTTAACGCGGGAAATGATGTTGTAGCTTTTCCCGATTTTTTCAATCTCCCGGGGCATGTAGGGCCGGGGACCAACCAGGCTCATATCACTTTTAAATATATTTATGATCTGGGGCAACTCATCCAGGCTAAACTTTCGAATGATTTTCCCAACCCTCGTTACTCTAGGGTCGTAATTTTTCAGTTTTTGAAACTCATCCCACTCCCGCCGGGCTTCAGGATGGCTGCTTAAATATTTTTCCAGCCTCTTTTCACTGTCAATGTACATCGACCGAAATTTATAAAATCGGAATACACTTCTTCCCTTTCCCAACCTTCTTTGGACATAAATAACCGGTCCTTTCGAGTCCAAAACAACAGCCAAGGCAATAATAAGAAATAAAGGTAAAAGAAGGACGGACATAACGGTGACAAGAAAATATTCAAAGACGCCCTTAAGAATCTTGTTCCAGGGTTTTACCAGGTTGCGGGCCACGGATAACGACAGCACATCTCCGATGTTCTCAACCTCCACACCTATGGTGAACAAACTTCCGACATTGGGAACGATACGGATGGTTTCGGCAAATTTTTCGCATCTCTCCAGGACTTCGGTCAGGCGTGTCTGAAGAAGATCAGGCAACACAAGAAAAACATCTTTGATCTCAAGCCTGCGGCTTATGCTTTCCACGTCATCAAGCCCTCCTAGAACGGGCTTCCCTGTGAATGTTTCCTCGCTTTCATCCGGCTTTTCCTGCAGAAATCCGGAAACAACATAGCCCATCTGGATATTTGTTTTGATCCCTTCAGCTACCATTCGAGCGGTGTCATTGGTTCCCAGGATCAATACCTTCTTTTTCCAGATATTCAATCCGGCTAGTATCTTTTTCACCCCCGCCCTGAATAAGGGAAAAATAAAGACCGCTACCAGCCAGGCCAGAACAATGACGGCACGGGAATACACCAAATACTGTCTCGAGACAAAAACAAGGATGATAATCAAGATATAGGAGACGGTAATCCCTTTGACCAGGCCTTTTGTTTCTTCCCAGAAAGAAAGCCGCTTCGTGTATAATTTTTCATAGAGAAAAACGATCACGATGATAAGACTTCCGTATAAAAAACCGTTGCTGAGCTGGACCAAAAGCGGCAGCGGTTTGATCTCGCGAAAACTGGGAATAAATGGAAGAAGAAGTCTGCTGCGTAAGAAATAGGCCGTCAAGAATGAAACCAGGAGGGCGGCTGCGTCCGCGAGTACGAGACTTAACAAACATATTATCTTTTTATATCTGTTCATCTTTAGTCCGGATACAAACACCGCTTCTATTCTATCTTTATTTCCGGTAAACCTCAAAAGTTTACACGGTTTTCCTAATCTTACACCTTCACAATCTCAGCTAAAGCCTTTTCCAGTTCTTTGATAAAATCTTTTCGGTAATCTATACACACACTCTCCTTTTCACCTTCCAGCTTCATCTGATGAATGATCTTATCGTAATCACTGACAGCCTCTTCCAAATACGCCATATCCTCCACAACGACCGCATTCTTCAGCCGTTTGAGCCTGCGGGCAAAATACAATTGGTGCTCATCGACAACTTCTTGATATTTTTTGCGGCGGGGTACAACAACAGGAATTTTGCCGGCATAAAGGACCGGCATAATGCTGCCGGGGCCTCCATGAGTGATGACAATACTGGCCCGGTTTATGTAGTCCATCATTTCATCGAATCCCAAAAACGGCATGTTTTTACAGAACCGAGGCCGGTATCGAGCGGCTCCCGTTTGCATGAAAACAGGCCCGGCCAGTCTTCGATCCCCAAAGAGCTCGTCCACTTTTTTAATGAGGCGATCGAAAGGATGGTGGTCCGTTCCAACGGTGACAAATATCATAACAATCTTCCCAAAAGCCGTCCTTTTGGATAAAACATCTTTTGCTCGGGCCATTGAAGAATAAATAAATCGGAGAGAGGGTAAACCAGTTTTCCCGTCAGAGTCGGTGAAGTAATTCTGTCAAAAACTTCGATAAAAACCACCCGGCTTCCGAACAGCTTTCCCAGAAAAAAGAAAGGTAAGGCTACTCCAGCACCTGTAGAAATAATGACATCAGGTTTTTCCTTTCTGAGAATTTTTAAGGCAAGATAAAAATTCCGAACGAGATTTTTCACATTCCTTGTCGTCGGAAAATAGGCCCAACTGACACGCTCTTCTTTCAGTAAGGATAGGGCATCAGGTTTCTTAAAGGTTACCCAACATCTTTCATGCCGGCTCCACCACGGCTGGAGCACATAAAGCTGGTAGAGGTGCCCCCCACTGGAAGCAACGAGACAGACCTTCATTTCTCTTTCGAAACCTCCTTAAGGACATGCCGTGAGAGGATGATACCGACAACAAGAAAAAAAAGAAAGGCTGTCAGGGGGGGAGCATCCAAATCCTCAGTCAACATCCAGAAAAGACCACCGATTAAGGCGGTCCCTGTGGCGCTCCAAAGAGGCCCCGGATGTTTATCCCGTCCGTAAAGAGTGCGGTCCAACCACCACCGTCTTATCACAACCGCCCAGAAAAAAAGAAAAACGGCCGACCCCGCAAATCCTGTCTTATAAAGAATGCCAACATACATCGAATGGGATCCAACGGGCACCGGGAGGTCCTCGGGACGGGGCTTGTAACCATACCCCAAAATAGGTTTTTTCAAGGCCTTTTCAAGCGTCATGCCGTAAAGCTGGATTCGAAATGATGTGCTACCCTTTCTAAAATCGGAAACGGTTTTATAAACTTTTTGTGGAGAGATAACGGCCACAAAAACGATCAAGGCCAGACAAAAACAGGCAAAACAGATATGAACGGTTCGCTTTCTTAAATGAATGACCAGGAAAATCAGCACCGCCGCCAGGATAAAACCTAAAACAGCGATTCGTGAAAAGGAAAGGACCAAAGCGGCGCCTTGGAGAAAAAGAACGACTGCTTTCCCTTTTTTCTGTCCTGATTGTTTGTATCCGGCCCAGGTCAGGGCTATAAGGATAAACAGAGTTGCCCCCAAGGCCGTACCGTAAACGTTGAATCCAACAGGACGCGGAACCCATTTCTTAAATATCAGTGTCGGGGCAATGATACGGGGTACCAGGGAATGTTTGAGGAGCGGCGCCTTTTCCGATATGGTCTGAAACAGACTGTCCGGAAGAACAACACCTAAAAGACTGGTTATCTTGAAAGATCTTTCGATAAACAGACCGTACATCATGGATATCAAGACAAAAACCGCGGTAAACAACCCCAGGATACGGGCCGCTTTCAGCCAGCATGTGACATTTTTCTGAGTTATGTTATTGGCTATGATCCAAATAATCACCCATCCCAAAATCCAGAAGGAAAAGTTGTTCAGCGAGGCCAGGACACGGGAAGAGGGAGTACCAGATAAATTGATAAGAAGGGACAGGAAATAAATCCCGGCAAAAGCAAGGAGCCACCAGCCTTCAGAAGGAAAAGAACATTTTTCTCTCCGTTGTTTTTTTCGCTGAATGGTTTTGGCCGCCATGAGGATAGCCAGAACATGGAACACGGCAAACCTTATTCCCAAAATCCACCATAAGGGCACCAGAATCAACGTCCAGAAAAGGTCAAAAGCAGGCGGTGTTTTGACAAAAGGTATTTTTTTCCAAAAGGATTTTTCAGAATCTGTCATTCTCATTATTTTATCTTCAGTATTTTTTTACTAAGAAACCAGTCCAAGTTTTTTCCCCTATTGTCCCAATATAAAGAATCTTCATCCATCCTGGAATAGGATTCATCCAGCTTGTTATTTTTCCATAGCCCATATAACTTTTCTAACGCCTCGCAAAGAGCTTCTTTTTCATTGGGAACAACTTCTCCCAGTTCGTTCCTTTCCACATAAGCGGGTCCCATGTCTGTTTCCGACTGTTTTACAGCCAAAATGGGCCGGCCGGCGGCCGCATACTCAAAAATCTTGGACTGGAACTGAAAATAACCTTCCTTACCGCCGAAATATATCAGGACTGAGGCCCCCTTAACGAGAGCTACGGAATGCGTAAAAGGGATATAACCGGTGAACCGAACGAGATGGTTGATGCCCAGCCTTTGGGCCACACGTTTGGTTTCCGCATCAATGTTGCCAGCCACAACAAAAAGCGATTCTCGCGCGAAAGCAGGATCTTCCGCTAAACGGCTCAATGCCTGGAAAAATATATCCGGTTCCCTGTGTCCCCGATAGAAGCTTCCCGTATGAACCATTACAAACGTATACGGCGTTTTTCGCGGTTGAACATCCTTAAAAGATTCATCGACACCGTGGAAGATAACCTTCGAAGGCTTTTGTTTGAGAAAGGGATATGTTCTCAGAAATTCCTTTCTCATTTCCTCGAAGTTGACGATGAGACCGTCAGCCGACCTGAGTATACGACCTTCGATAATAGAACCGATACCGCGCTTGAGACGGGTCGTTATGGGATTAAAACCGATGGAATCACCGTAATCGGCCACCCAGGGAATACCGTATATTTTCTTGAGAATAAAGCCGATCATATGACCGACAAAAGGCAGCGCTGAAGAAACGATCAATGCGGGTCTTTGCTTTCGAATGATCCGCATTCCTTGAATCAAACCGAAGGGCAGCCATTCGGACGTCGTTTTTAAAAAAGAATTTTTTGCTTTTATTTTCCGGTGGCTCCAAGTGTACAGAAGTCCCGGATACGTTCGATGAACGTTTACCATTTTGTGAACCATATAGGTGAGAGAATCGTCGTGAAGAGCGTCGTTTTTTGAGGGATCGATGGTCAGCACATCCACATTCCAACCTGAAAGGCTCAGAATCTTCGTCAAGTTAAGCCAGCGCAAAGAACGGGGTCCGCTTAAAGGGGCAAAAGGATGGATGACAAGGAGCAGTTTTTTTTCCAAAAAAAATGGTCTTTTTTTCACAAAGTTTATATGATCAAACATTTTTTTTTACTCTCTATTTTTGTTTCAAAAATCCTTCCAAAAGAGAAAGAAGTTCCTTTTCCCTCCTTTCGTGAGGAAAATTTTTTATGATCCGTTCCCGCGCCTCCGGGCCTTTTTGGCTTTTAAGCGCTTTCCCGACCGCCTCAGCCGTAGCCTGAACATCTCCATAGGGCACATAAAAACCCGTATCTCCGATGGCCGTCGGAATCCCACAGTACCGGGTGCCCACAGGAACACATTCACAAAGCATGGCTTCACAGAGAGCGTTGGGCAGGCCTTCATACCGGGAAAGCTGGCAGTAGACCTTCGCCCGTGAATAAAGCCGGGGAAGTTCTTCATGGGGAACCGGGCCGGGGATGTGGACGTTCGATGGAGCCTTTTTTTTGAGAAGCGCTGCGGCATCATCCAGATGCGGACCGGCCAAGATGAAAGAAACCCGGGGCATCAAAGCGGCCGCTTGGACAAACGTTTCAAGGCCTTTTCTTTTCACCACCTCATGAGAGATTCCGGCCACCGTCAGCACGACATCCTCTTTTTTCCCTGTACAATTCCAGACACCGTGATCAAACCCGAAAGGAAGCGTGCTGATATTATTCCCCTTTACCCTGTAATTTTTGATGATATCTTTTTTCAAGGATTCATCGACCGTCAGGACCCGGTCGGCCTCTTTCATCACAAAGCGAACCAAATGGAAAAGCACAGGAGAAAGAGCCAAACCGTAGGAAATCTCCGGAACCTTTGCCGCATCATAACCTGCCACAATAACAACCGAAGGCCTCCGGAAAATCTTTGAAAAAAGAACCGTGAAAAAAGTGTGGATATCGGCAAACCAGGAAAAGGATATTCGGGAACGAGCAACTCCCTCCAGTATCTTTATTGCATCCCAGGGGTTTCGATAATGCCTGACAAGCACGGGGTAGTATCGGCGAAGAAAGGTCAAGTCTTTCTGTATAAACGTGTGAAAGGATAGAGTGGCAAACAAAATGCGTCTTTCTTTAATTTTCATGTTATGAAAAAGTAGAACCGGACTTTTTCGCTTTCATCCAGCCGGCCGTTTTTTCCACCGTATAAACGACTCCAAAACCGGCTAAAATAATAATGAAACAATCGACGGGATTCCTGTAACGTGTCCACGCCCACTGGAGAACATGCAACAGGTTCTGAACTATCAAGGGAAAAAGAAGGAACCAGACATTTCTGTTCTTAACCCTTATCAGTTTGACAACGGCAACAATCATGAAAGGCAGGAGAATCCCGTACCAAACGATAAAAATCAGGTTGTGCCAAAAATTCCAGGCAACAAAACGGCAGTCGGGACATGGCCGGTAATCTCCTTTGAAACGCAACGGACGCCAGAACTCCTTAAAATTATACCATTTACGTCCCAGGAAGGTCGTGGCCGGGTAAACGTTTTTGCGAATGGCTTTGACTTCGGCTTCAAGCCGGTTTTTGGGATTAAAACCTGCCTTGATCAGAACCCTCTCTTCTTCTGAGGGATAACGCCTGTTTTCAGGACGATTTTCACGGTCCGGGCCGCATTCGGTAATAGGGCCCAGAAAAAGAATTTTCCGGGCTATCCATCCCTCCGCTTTTAGAGTTCCCTTTTTGGGGCTCAAATCAAGGGTCCGTGTGTTGATGAGGACAAAACCGTCATAAGTGATAAAATTCCGTACCTGCCAGGGAACCAGCAGGGCTAGGGAGACAAGGATAAATCCTGCATACCGGACCACTCCCCGCCGGAAAGGAAAATAAAATAAAAAAAGAAAACCAAAAAAAGGAAGAAAAAAAAGATATCTGGGATCCGTCAGGTAGAGAGCCGTATAAATGAGACAGGCGATCCAAAAACGACATTTTCTCTTTTCTTTTTGTGTGAAATAGACATAAAGGGTGTCAAAAAGCACGATTACCAGGAAAAAAATAAGGGTTTCGCGTAAAAGCATACGCGAATAATGAATATAAAATATATAGAATCCCGCCCATATCAAAGAAAACACCGCAACTTTTTCCCCCAGCGTTCTCCTGGCCAGACGGTAGACAAAAAGGCAGGTCAGCGTGCTCAATAAGGCCTGGACAACATAAACGGCCAGGGAGTTTTGAATGCCGAATATCAAATAGACGGCGGCAATCAAGAAGGGATAAAAAGGCGCCCGGTAACTCCCGGCAAAATGCGGGTTCTTGAGCCAGTCAAAATTTTTTGTGATAGCTAAGGCAAAATTGTTATAGCTTTTGGAGTCGGCCCCTTCAAAATCTTTCTGTCCTCCCCAAATCACGACTCCCAAACGAATGATGAAAAAAAAGATCAAAATACATAAAAGAACCTTCCGATCCCCTCTGATTAGAGATTCATAGGTCGATTTTATCCTTATCCGCATTTTGTCATCCTTTTATACGGCAGGACTTTTTTCAAGAATAAAGCATGCCGCCTTTCCATGCCATAAAGTTACCCATATTAATTTTTCTGATTTGTTTCATCGGGAAGTTCAAAGATCATGAAGTGCTCATCATTATAAATAAGCTTTAAACCTCCCTCTTCAAAATGCTTTTTTGTCTGCCACCATCCTGTAAAATAGCACATAAAATACCGAATATCATTTTTTTCCATGGCTTCCTTCAGCCGTCCGGGACGATGAAGGAAAACTTCCCCCTCCTTAAAATCCTCAGCCGGAATGGGAAAGTAGTTTCTTTTTCGGTTCAAACGCTCGAGGCGCAATAATCCGTCGTCGTATTCCAGCCAATGTCCATAACGGATAAGCGCATTTTGTCGGAGCTTGTAACATTTTTTCCTTAGCTTACCCCAAAATGAGTAACCGAAGGGATTTTCTATCTTCCGGAGCTCCGTCATATCCGTCAAAACTTTGGAATTCAGCGGTGAATTTCTTCGAAGATACCTTTTGACGCCAAAATATCTGTTAAAAATCACCTCATTGGCATTTCGCCAGGAGGAATATATTCTTTCTTCTCGGGCCGAAATGAAAAAAAGAAAAAAAAGACACAAAAAACCGATAAAAACACCGGTCCCACGGATTTTCACGGCCGGTCTCCCCTCTCTCCTAGAAGAGTTTTTTCTGAAAATAAGGAATAACGGAATTTGAGAAAGACATAAAAAATAAGGACCGGTAGGATATGATGGAGCATCCTGTTTCCGCTGTCCCCCCAACCTTGCCGCCACCCGCCCCGGAACAAATGAAGCGGTTGGAAGAACAGAAAAAAAGATACAATGAACATCACGACAGGGCTTTCACCCGGGATTTTTTTCAGAAAAAATGCCGCGATAAAAAGCGGGATAAGAGCGATCCAGAGAAGACCCCATCCCCCCTCCCGGACGACATTCAAAATCAAATTAGAATATCTTTGCAAAATGAGACCGTCCCCCTTGACCTTCAGACCGTGGGTAAAAAGGACATAGGTCCAGCCGGCGGTCAAAAAATATACCAAGGCAAAAGGTAAATATTTTTCCAGGCGGTTGAACAACCGCCAGCGCGTCAAAAACAGAAGAACAAAAAGCAGAACATACGCCCCCATAACCATCAGGACCCGCTCCGATGTCATATAGTATTTGTTTACGGTTAGCCAGTAATCTTGAAGTGATACAAAAAGATAAAAAGACCACATTCCCAAAAACAGGAAAACAGCACCAAAATAAAAAGCTTTCTCCTTAAATCCGACCTCCTCAAGAGAAAAGAGAATAACCAGATAAAATATGGTGAAAAGAGGAGCTTCGATTCTCACCAGTGTAAAAAAAACAAGAGACGGAACCGCCACAGCATTCCATGCGGTGTCCCCTGTTGACAAACGCTTCCATAAACCAAAAACAGCAATAAAAATTGCCACACCCGCAGGCATACCGGAATGGACAAAAAAGGTGTTAAAAAAGAAAAAAAACGACCCGGATGTGAAAATGACGGCCAGGATAGCTAAAAGAAAAGGCCCACCGGTAAATAGTCCGGATGTGCCCTCAGGAGCATATACATTGACGGCAAGAAGGAGAAGCGCAAAAAAGGCCATTAAAGGGAATATCGAATACAGATAATCAAAACCAAAGATGGGAGGAGCCGAATGAAGAATATAAGTGAGGATGCCGCTTGAAGCTACTATATTGTCCGGCAGCAAGTATGGAGAAGTAATAATTTTTCCGTTGGAGACTTGTGTCCAGGAATCATTAGAAAGAAAGGATAAATTTAGATTCAGAAAAAAAAGGGCTATGACGGTAAAAATGGCCAGAAAAATGGCAAAAATATGAAGCTTCCATCCTTTTTTCTGCCAGCGAAACGGCAGCAGACATCCTATAAAAACAACCGCCTGGACTAAAAAAACAAGCCAGCGCTGATCGCTTAAACCCATGATAAAAAGGACCAAAACCGTCAAGCACCAGACAACAAGACCTGTCGGAAAGGAAAGAAGAAAATGATGCAAAATTCCCAGGTTTTTACCGAACCGTTTCAGAAAAGAGACACCCAGTAAAAAAACGGTTATAAGATAGATAAATTGAGCAATCATTTTTCTTCCACGTTGGTCCTATAAAGTGGAACCGGAACAAAAAGGATAGTTTCCTCAAAGG
Organism: Candidatus Aminicenantota bacterium; assembly: GCA_016927475.1. Taxonomy (GTDB): domain Bacteria; phylum Acidobacteriota; class Aminicenantia; order Aminicenantales; family Aminicenantaceae; genus JAFGMO01. The sequence goes on along the minus strand of JAFGMO010000095.1, from coordinate 58,427 downwards.
AAAGAAGAATCCATTCCTGGGCATTGTTATGCCTGTCTACAACCCTATATCTGTTACAGCCTTTCACTCTCGCATCAGCGATGAACATCTCTTTCCAGTAGAAAAAGAACTTACGGTATTCCTCATCCGATATGGCGGGATCGTAGTCCCGCCTCACTATATTTTGAGGGTGTACGTAGGCAAGAAAAAAATAATCGTTCTTTATTATAGGGATAAGGGGCAAAATGATTTTTTTCCCTTTTAAAATGTTATTAAACTTTTTGTATTCGCGAATGACCAAAGCATTATGGGCCGGGGAGAGGGCGAGTGCCTCATTTATACTCCCTGTTTTTTTTCGTAAAAGATAGTGTTCTATCTTCGGATAAGGAGCTTTGTTGCATTCCTCGAACCAGGCCCAGTTGACCGCACATATAAAAAGAAAAAAGATGAAAATAGAATTCCTCAAACCCTTTCGCCATCCCTGCTTTTTCAATAATGCGTAAAGGACCACAACCAAGACCGCGGTCAGAAACAGGTAAAAATGAACACCCAGGATATAATTGCCCAGGATACCGGCTATCTTTTTCAGAAAAAGAACACTGTCATTGAGTTTGTACAGAATAAAGGCCCCGTTGAAAAGGACAACAAGAAGCACAGGTAAAAGAAGCATTTTTTCGGTTTTTTCTTTCATGCCCATTTCACCTGAACTATTTTAATAATGACCGTCTATCAAAATAGCTTCTTCTTTTTTGAGTAAAATTCATAAACACCTGCTATTAAAACCTGTATTTTACCGCACTCTTTTGCATCATTAAATCATTTATCCAATATTATTCAAAGGTCGAGACCGCAGAAAAAAGACTGAATACAAACAGAACACCCAAATGTTTTTTTTAAACAAGGTGTCCTTGCTTTTTCATTTTCCAAACCGTCAATATTGAGATCAATAGACTTTCTAAAAAAAACACGGCCAGCGTCGAGTAGGCGATCCCCATCAAGCCGAACCGGTAATACAAAACCAGGTTTAGCGGAATGTTGGTCACGGCCGTCAGACAATAGACGGCCAGCAGAATATTTTCGTTGTGTGTGGCCTGAAGACTGGTTGTAAGAGGTAAGGAAAAAAAGGTGAAAGGCAGGTAAAAAATTAAGACCCGTAAAATTTTTCCGGAAATAACATATTCTTTTTTAAAAAAAAGGGTCACCAGGTCTATGGAAAAAAAGGAGACCACCAAAGAACCTGCCAGGACAAGAATAAACAAGCCAAACGCATAGAGGAAAAGGGTTTTTATTTTCAGCTTGTTTGCTTTGAAAAATTTTACGGCGACCGGAAAAAAGGCGACAGCCATGATATTTCGAAAAATCAGGCCTTCCCGTCCCAACTCATGGGCCGCACTGTACAAACCCACATCACGGGCTCCCGACAGGAAAGTCACCATTAAGACATCGATCTTGACGGCAAGCGTATTGACAAATCCCATCAGGGAAAAAACAACAGTCGCCTTGAGAATAGCGGAGTCCAGGATAACCCGCGGCTGAAACCGAAAGCGAATCAAAGTCCGGGACCAGAAATAATTCAAGGAAAGCACCAGGAATTTCGACAGCAGGTTGACGGCCAAGATGACCGCGACGCCGGCGCCAAGATAAAGAAAAACAATGGAAAGCGCGGCCACCAAGAACCTCATCAGCAAGGAAAAATATGCCATGTACTGCATTTTTTCCAGGGTTTGATATATGGAGCCCAAGAAAGAATCCAATCCAAAATAAATAATTTCCGTGCTGAAAATAATGATCAGGACTTTGGTTCCCTGAGGATATTTCGTGAAAAATGAGACACCGATGCATAAAACCAAGGCCAGAAGAACGAAAGCCATCCGCAGTCCGAAAGTCTTTTCGAGAACCCGGGGAAAGAAATCGAGGTCCTTGCTTCCTTCACGGACGATAATTTTCGCCAAACCGTTGAAGGCAAAGAGATGAAAAAACATAACAAAAGCCAGGACAGTAGCATAAACTCCGTATCTTTCGGGACCGAAAAGCCGGACAATAAACAAGAATCCGACAAATCCAATGACTTGGGATAGAAGGGTTCCCGCACTCAAAAAAGAAGCGTTTTTGAAGCCCCTCACGAATGGAGATTCCAGACCTTTAATTCTTTTTAACAATTTAGTTCAATTCCATCCCGCCGCCTTAAGAATACGCTCGGCACGTCTCTTCCAACTGTAGGCGAGGATGTCTTCGGCAGCTTTTTTTCCCAAAGCACGGGACAGGTTTTTATGCCGTTCAAGTTTCAGAAGGGCGGATCGCCACTCTTCCCTGTTGCTTGGCTCCACCAAAAGGGCATTGTCTCCGTGGCTCAACACCTCTTCCAGCACAGGAAGACGGGAAGCAACTAACGGGCGTCCGGAAGCCATGTATTCAAACATTTTGAGGGGCGACATGTAGATGGACGTATCATGGTATTTCTGGCGGTGGAGGACTTCCTTTTGATAAGGCATGAGCAGGACATCAAAAGCGGACAGATAAATCGGTATTTTTTTGTGAGGTACAAAACCGGTCACTATAAGGTTGGAGATCCTCAAAGAAGATGCTTTTTTCTTAAAAGATTCCAGAAACGTCCCTTCTCCCCCGACGACAAAAAAAAGTATATGTCTCAAACCGTCTGCCAGGTCAAGTAAAAGGTCCCCCCCTCTTCCCGGAAACAGACTTCCCGTATATCCGGCTGTAAAAATACCGGGAGGAATCCCCAGATTTTCTCTGGCTTCAGCTTGCTTGGGAACATTCCTGAAATCCTCCACATCCACCCCGTCATGGGCAACTATCCAGTTGAAAGACGCTGGGACATTTTTATGCTCTTCATGCCACAAGCGGCGCATTTCTTCAGAGATAAAAACCAGAAGCTGCAGACTTTTACTCCAAACGATTTTTTTCAAAAGATAACTCCGGAAGGAATCGCGAGGAATCTCATGCAGTTCGAAAATATAAGGATGCTGTAGGCGGGAAGCGGTATACCCGTTGAAAAAATCCCGGACATATATTCCGTCAAAAGTCCCCTTTTTGATCATTCTACTCGTACGGCGCCAGACCTCCAGCCGGCCCAATACACGAAGACCGGAGGACCGGATTCCCGCCATGGAAAAGGAAGTTTTTATCCCATAATCATCGAAAATTTCACCAGGTTTTTTTCTCAGGTCCCCGATGAGGGTAACATCCAAACCCGCCTCAGACAGGGATTCACACATTTTCATAATGCTGACACCATGGGCCGCCGACGAAGGAAAATGGGCGAAGGTCGGAAAAATAATTCTTTTTTCGTTTTTTTTGGCCTCAGGAGAGGACATTTTCCCAAACCTTCATGTTGCTTTCCCGGGAATAATCCCCCGACTTTTCCTCGAGGGTGTGAAAGGCGTTTTTTGCCATTTTCCGGGATAATTCCTCGCTCTCTAAAAGTCTACCGATTTTTTCGACAAAATCTCCGACATCCAGCGGTTGGACAAGAAATCCGTTTACACCATCGTTGATAATATCCCCGATCTCTCCGACATCGGAAAGAACACAAGGAATCCCGGCCGACATGGCTTCAATAACCGACATGGGCATCCCTTCCGCCTGGGAAGTCAGCAAAAAAACCCGGCTTTTTTTGAGGTAACAAAAAACATCTTTAACCCTTCCGGCGAATACAACACTGCTTCCGAGCTCGTGAATAAATCTCAGGAAGACATACCACCCTCTCTGCCACCCCCCGCCCAGCATCACCGCACGGATTCGGGGATATTTCCTTTGCAAGCGACCGACAACTTTAAGAAAAACATCTATCCTCTTAACCCTGGAAAAATCAGCGATGCAGATGATGTCATACTTTTTTCTCCCTTCGGTCTTGATAACGGGCAAAGATGTCAACGTATATTCGTTATGCTGGATGAAAAATTTCTTTTTATCCCGGACGAGCATATTCAAACGGTCCCGGGCTTTCGGTCCCCTAACTCCGATGAACCGGGCTTTTCTCAGAAGGGGAACAAAAATCCTGCTGAAACGTAAGATAAAATCCACATCATTTCCCGGAAAAATTTGGATGACGGGCTTGTTAAGAATTTTTCCCACAAAATGGGCGAAAATTCCATGCGGCCGCAGGAAGATTCCCATCACACAGTCGACAGGGTGAAAAAAAACAAAAACAAAGGCCCATACAAATTTGACGTACTCTTGAATTCCGCTTACCCGTAGAAAAACGGGAAGCTTCAGAGAAGTCACTTTAGGACAATCGAGCGGCTTTTTTCGTAGAAGAAAAATCCGGTCCACCCTGTCGGAAGCTGCAAGAGGTTCCAGCTTGCTTTTCAGCTTGTTATCATTCATTCCGGAAAAAACAAGCAGGTTCATGGGGTTAAACCTAACTCAGAGAGCATTAGAGATGTCTTTGTCCGAATTCGAATACTTGTCATAATAATTTTTTCGGGCAAAAAAGATCAGTTTTTCCTGGTTGATACGCATCCGGCCGAACATATTCATGACCAGGCCCGTGATCATCAAGAACAGGGCCAGAAGGAAAGAGCCGGCCGAAACAAACACGGCCCAGGTTTGCGGCCGGAAAGAACCCGTTCGCAGGTAATGATCCATGAAAAAGATCCCGGTAATGCTCCCGATAACGAACCAAAAAAGACTAAAAAACGTAAAAAGGACCATTGGCTTAAAATCGCGAAGGGCCCCGATGATGATACGCATGGTCTTGAAACCATAGACAAAAAGATTCGAAGAAATTTTGGACTTGCCGAAACGCCGTTCTCCGGTGACTTTAACCGGTACTTCAAGGATAGAAACATCCTTTACTGCAAGGTCAATGAATGTCTCCTGGGTATAAGTAAACCTGCCGAAAAGGTTCAACTTGAGAGCCGCATCCCGGGAATAAGCCCGGAATCCGCAGGAAACGTCTTTATATTTCCCGCCTACAATACGGCTGATGACGCAGGATATGAACCTATTGCCGATACGCTTGATTAACGGCATTTTCGGCCTGAGGTCCGCCGATTTGAACCGTGAAGCCGTAACAAATCCTGCCTTTCCCTGGAGAATCGGCTCCACCAGCTTGGGGATATCTTCGGCATTGAACTGGCCGTCGGCATCAATATTGACGATAACATCAGCCCCTTTCTCCAAACCCCGGTGAAGGCCTTTTCTAAAGGCAACCCCCAGTCCCATGTTTCTTGTATGTGAAAAAACTTCGGCTCCTTCCTGAAGTGCGATTTCCGCCGTCCTGTCCGTAGACCCATCATCGATGACAACTACTTCAACTTGAATATCAGCCTTCCATTTCCTGGGAATCTTTCTCAAAACGGAGGCAATACTCTGCTCTTCATTATAAGCAGGAGATAAAACAACAATTTTTTTCATCTTCTCTCATCTCCCTTATCACATAGATAAAATGGCAAATGTTCATACGTTTATCCGGCCAGTTGAACAAGAACATCTTTTACCTTTTCCGCCGCCTTTCCATCTCCAAAAGGGCCTGCAATCCGGCCTTTTTTCGCCTTTGACGAAATGCCGAGAGCGGCGGTCAGAATCGACTCTTTACTGATTCCCGTCAAAACATTATCCCCGGAAGCAACCGTCTCTATCCATTCCGTCTCATCTCTCAATGTCAGGCAGGGAATCCCAAAAAAGAAGGCTTCTTTTTGAATTCCGCCGGAATCGGTCAGAATACACCGGGCACTCTCCTCCAGAATAAGCATATCCGTGTATCCAACCGGATCGCATAATTTCAATCCTTGAGAAAAAGGAACTTTGATGTGGAATTGTTCCAACCGCTGTTTTGTCCGGGGATGAACAGGAAAAACAACCGGAGCCTTCCGGCCGAGTTCCGCCAGGGATTCGATAAGAATTTCAAGACGGCTGCGAACATCGGTATTTTCCGCCCTGTGAATGGTGGCCAGATAATATTCACCCCGCTTTAGTCCCAAGCTTGACAGAATACCCGACAGCCGCTTTCCTGCCTTCAGGGCCATCAGCGAGGCATCATACATGACATCACCCACGTTAACAGCAAACGGTCGCCTTGTTTCCCCTCCTATACCGGAACGAGCGATATTTTTTATCAGTTTTCCTTCGTTGACGATCAAAGGGCAACCTTCATTTTTTAATATTCGGCAGGCATTCTCCGTGGGACAAAACAAAGCCTCGGCACAACGGTCTGCCAATATGCGGTTGATCTCTTCCGGCATTCTACGGTTAAAACTCCTCAGACCGGCCTCGATATGCCCAACGGAAATCCCCATTTTTACTGCTGCTAGAGCCCCGGCCAGCGTCGAGTTGGTATCTCCGTATACGAGGACCCAATCCGGCCGCTCGTTTTCCAGAACCTGCTCGATCAACTCAAGCATGACTCCTGTCTGTTTTGCATGGGATGCGGACCCGACTTCAAGGTTAAAATCCGGCTCAGGCAAGCCCAGATTTTCAAAAAAAACCTTGTTCATCAAATAATCATAGTGCTGCCCGGTATGGACAATCCCGTGGATAATCTTTCCAGAACCGGACCGGCCTTCATCCTGGTTAAAGGCCCGGACGATGGGAGCCAGCTTGATGAACTGAGGACGGGCTCCGATAACACTGAAAATTTTCATGACTTTATCAACCGCTGTCCCTTTCTAACCTGTTTTTTCCAGGCGCCATAAATTTTCTTTTAAGGTCAAAAATCCCGAACAAATATCGGGATTACTCCAGCTCAAAAGAAACCTCTGAACCATCTTTTTTGTATTTGCGACCGCAGTTCGGGCACTCGGCTTCCTCCCTGGATTCCAGGGAATCCGACAAGGGAAGCCGGACTCCGCAGTAGCACATCCAACCCTTGAGGCAGGCTGGAACCCCATAAACAAGACCATAATTGGGAACATCCTTTTTGACAACAGCCCCGGCTCCTACAAAGGCATACTTTCCGATGGTGATACCGCAGACAATCGTCGAGTTGGCCCCAATAGAAGCTCCCTTTTTGACCAATGTTTTTTTGTATTCGTCTTTCCTCACCCAGTGGCTGCGCGGATTGACGACATTAGTAAAGACCATAGAGGGACCGCAAAAAACATCATCCTCAAGAATAACGCCGTCATAGACCGAGACATTATTCTGGATCTTAACGTTATCGCCGATGGTGACATTGGGCCCGATGACCACGTTCTGTCCAATGTTGCAACCTTTACCGATCTTCACGTTTTTCAAAACATGAGAAAAGTGCCATATTTTTGTTCCCTCCCCTATTTGGACATTCTCGTCCAGGTAGGAGCTTTCATGGACAAAATAATCATCCTTTTTTTTGGTTTCGATGCGAACAGCCTTTCCTGCTTCAACCAACGATCTCTGGCTTGCTTCCAGAACTTGAAGAACCCTCAATCCGTTATTTCCATCCGTTTTCGGTTTCTGCCGTGTTTCGAGGCATTCCAGGAAATGGCGGCATTCAAGTTTAAGAGGCTCGGCTTCCTCAAGAGGAATAGGCTCCGCCTGTTCCCGGCGGGGAACAGGCAGCCTTTCGATCCATTCAATTTTGTGACTGTAGGCGGACAGCTTATGTTCGGGATGAACGTCATCAAAAACAACCATTTTTTTATCGCCGATAACCACCAGTTTTTGCTCCTTATAGGGATGAAGCCAGGAGACAAAAATATGAGCCTTGGCCCCGCTGGGAAAATTCATGGAGGTGACGGTAACATCCGCTATACGGGGATTAAGATAATTGCCTCCGTGGGCAAAAACATCGGTCGGCGTCTCTCCCAGCAATCGGAGAATAACGGATATATCATGTGGGGCAAAACTCCAGAGTATATTTTCCTCGCTCCGGAATTTCCCCAAGTTGAGCCGATTGGAATATATGTAGTTGATCTTGCCCAGATCACCCTTGTTGATAATGTCATGAAGTTTAACGATAGCGGGATGATATTCCAGGATGTGCCCCACCATGAGGATGCGCTTATTATCTTCGGCCATGGCGACAAGCTTTGCTCCATCCGCATAGTTCAAGGCAATGGGTTTCTCGATAAAAACATCTTTGCCGGATTGAAGGACATCCCGGCCTAAAGCAAAATGTGTTTCCGCGGGAGTTGCAATAACAACGGCATCCACTTTTTTTTCACTGAGGACCTCTTTCACATCCGTTGTTAGCTTTACTCCCTTGTACTGCTTGCCTATAGAATCAAGGGACTTTTCATCTATGTCGCAGACGGTGTGCAAAGATTTTAGTTCGTAAAAATTTCGAACAAGATTTTTTCCCCAATAACCACAACCCAATACGGCAATCTTCTTCGTCATGATGTTTTCCTTTCAAACCTGATAAGATAGGCTACCGCCCTTAGATCCTTCAGTCGCCCCCAACACACATCAACATATCCCATTCTACCGGAAGCCTGAAACTACAGATGGTTTTTTCTTTTTTTTGGGGTAATAAGAACCTTCCTGTTGTTCCGGGCGTTCTGTTTATCACATATGTCGGGACCGAAAATCTTGAAGTCACAATAGCCCTCGAGTGGACTGGCCATAAAAATCCTTATATCCATCCTTGATCCCGCTTTTTTGGATTCTTAGGCTCAGCTTTTCATTTGTCCACTGCCGCAACTCCATTCTCTCTTTTTTCTCCTGCCGATCCATGGGAAAAACCTTAACAGGGCGATGTTTTTGTTACTCTATCCCTGATATGGAGATTTGTCAAGACTTGATGAATGACACGGTGAATGGATAATAAACTCGTCATTCAGCTGTCAAGATTCCGGTATAATTCGCAGAGTTTTTGAATACGTTCCCGGTTGTTGAAATGCTTCATGACCGTTTCCCGGGCTTCCCGTCCCATTTTGCGGCGTAGATTTTCGTCTTCCAAAAGCCTGATCACTTTATCAGCCATCTCTCCGGGATTAATATCCACCCGGAAACCATTGACTCCGTCCTGAATAATAAGGCTGCCGTAGGGATCCTTGCTGCCGATAACAGGAGGAATGCCTCGTTCCATGGCTTCAAGAAGAGAATTGTTGAGATAGATAAAGTCCGCCGGCAGAATAAAAACCTTGGCCCGTGAATACAACTTCCGGTTATCGAGCCTGTAGGGTATAAGCTCCACCTTTTGTTCCCATTCATCATCAATCTCTCTCCTGACAAGGTCGTATTCTTCTTCCGTCCTGTATCCGGCCATAATCAAACGGGCCTGTGGTATTTTTTTGATGACCAACCGGAACACGGAAGTCACCATCTCCGGGTTCCGCCAGGGTTTAAAGGAATTTAAGAAAAGAACGATGTCCTCACTTCTTTCAAAAGAAATGTTCCCGCTGATATCGACGGCATTGGGAAGCTCAAAAGTCGGTATTCTGTCCGCATGGAAAATACGGTATTTTTTGATATATTCCTTTTGATACGGCTCCTTCAGAATAACGAGGCGGGATCCTCTCAGAAGACGTTTGAGGCTCCATTTTTTTAGAAAAGAATGCCTCTCCCAATAGAGGATCTCTCCCCCCATGCACACGGAGACAACCGGTATGCGGAAAAGCCGGGCCGCAAGGACATAAAAATAAAATAGGATCAAAAAATCCCAACGATAAAGGTCATGAAAAGCTTCTATATGGTGGGGCCGCAACGTTTTTAAAAGGCTGAGGAATTTCCAAATATTGGCCAAAGCATTTTTTGGATAAGGAACGGTTACCGCATAGTGCGGTTCTGTATCATAGAAGGCACGCTCGCGAACATAAAATACGGTTTGGTAACCATGGGGGCCGAGGTTTTCCGCCTGGTTTACCCAAAAAATCTTGGCGATGGTCGATCCCAGGACCAGAATCGTCTTTTCTCTCGCTGCCATGAGGTTTCCGTCTTCTTTACTCCAAGGCCTTTCGCCTCTTGAATACATAAACTTCAGGCTTAACCAATGACAATTGATTGATACCCAACCAGCCGAAAGGCCGGAAATGTTTCACCAATGTATAGTGAGGAGAATGCAAGAAATATTCCGGCCAGTCCAGAAGGTCATGGGTAAGTATGATATATTCAGGGGCCTGGGATTCAAGCCACCGTTGTTTCATGGCCCTTGTCTCTAAATTTTTTTGAGGCAGAACATCCGGTACGCCCAATTCCCGCAGTTCAAAATCCGGGATGATAAAACGCTCCTGGTAATCATTGGGATAATATTTTTCATTGCCTGGAGTAAAATGCCGCCATTCCCGGGTAAGGACATCCGGATGAGCATATCCCGGATCCTCATGAAGACCGAGACTGATTTTTCCCCGGGACAATAGCTGCTTCTCGATCCAGCGGGATGAGATCTCCCGTGTTCCCGGCTTGAGAAAAAAAACCTCGATGGCGATTGCATAGGATAATAGGCTTACGGCCGCAACAACAACAATTCCTCTCTTTAGCCATGGGGAAAGCGGTTTTTCCAGAAAAAAAAACAAACCCAAAATTCCGAGAAAAGACAGGACATACGCCAGAGGGGTCAACCGCGAATCCGTGGAATAGAGAACAAAAAGAGAAATCCCAAAAAATACAAGGACATACCAGACGGCCCAACGAACCCTAGGATCCTTTCTATTAGAGAAAATGCCGAAAGGAACACATAAAAAAATGACTCCCCCCAATTGAACAAAATGAATCCGCAGGAGCCTCCAGATGCCCGGGAATACACTTCCCCCTTCCCGGTGGAATATATCCATTGGAAGAGATGTACTTCCGTGCAGGTCAGGCTTTACCAGAGCCGGGGAAAATACTTTCAGGACAAGAAATTTCATGTAGAAAGGTGATGTCAGGGAAAAAGAAAGGCAGGCAAAAATTCCCGCCGCAGCCAGATGACCCCATAAACGGGCTTTTGGAACCGTCTTTCTCCTAGTAAAAACAGCTCCCAGGATAAAAACAAAACTCAGCAGCCCGGACTGCTTCGTGGAGGCGGCCAAACCGCATACCACTCCTGCCAGGATGATATCACGCCAAGCGCCGCTCCGGTGGTATTTCAAAGAGAAAAAAAAGACCAATGCCGAAAGCAACGGTATGACGATATTTTCCACCCCATAGTTACCATTGACTAGAAAAGTGGGAAGAATTCCCGTCACAGCGGCAAAAGCCAGTCCGAATTTCTCGCTCTTTATCAACTTTCCGATCAAAAACGAAATCCAGACAAGAAAAAGAAGCGGAATTTTCCCCCAAAAAATACGCTGCCAGAGAATCACCTTTCGAAATTCACGAGGATATTTTTTATAATATTCCCGGTCGCCTATCTTGTAGATCCCCAGCAACTGTCCGGCCTTAAGAACAGCTCCGGTATAATAAACATTGAGATGGGGTTTCCAGTAATAATCCGGATCAAAATCAAATTGACCCGGATTCAACCTATTCAAACGGATCAGAAATGTATGCTCATCCCCCTTATAGGAATATATCCTTTCCCTGTTCGGAAGCCCCCAGCCGATATCCAATATGTTTAAGACCGCGGCCCCTACGAAAATCAGGGCAAGATAAAGTTTCGTTCTGGTCAATCGTTTTCTCCGTTATACTGTTCGCCCGATTATTCCAAGAAATAAAAATGTTTATTCATGTTATCAATCCTTCTTATTCCATTATCTCAAGTTTGTCTTTTTGCGACTTGCGGAGTTTGTTTTCAAGGATTGCCAGGAAACTGACCAATGTCTGGATCTGGTCGGACATCCGGCTGATTCTGATGGAAAGGTAAAATATGTAGCACAGAAGAAAACCAATGAGTCCGATGTATATGATATTCCTGGCATCAATGATGCCGATAACCGAATAAGCCAGCCAAACATAAAAAAACTCCAGGAAAGGTATGGAAATAAGAAAAAGAGCGACAAAAACCCATAAGACAGCATAGGCCGGCCGCATGTGGTTTTTTTTGATGAGACGGAGAACCAGCAGGAGAAAAACCAATCCCAGAATGATAGACAGGATCTTAATCTTGATTCCCATTTATGGCTCCCATAATCTTTTTGATTTGTTTTTTCTGGAGAATACACCCCAAAATATTGATCAATCCTTTGAGGATAAAACCCGAAGATTTGAAAAAACCGAACTCCGATTGACCATACAGCCTCTCGCTCATCTCTACCGGAACTTCCTTGATCCGGGCTCCGGCGGAAAAACTCAGCAGGAGAAGCTGGTTGGTGTCACAGATCTCATGTTTATATACAAGGCTGAAAAGATCGATGACCCTTTTCCCGTATGCCCGGAAGCCTGAAGTCACATCCGTTATTTTTTGACCGACAATCCATGAATCCAATAAGGAAAATAAACGAATACCGATCCGGCGAAAAAAAGAGGACTGGAACCCTTTTTTTTCAAGGAACCGTGAACCGATAACATAATCGGCCTCGCCTTTTTCAACCGGCTCGATGATTTTTTTCAACTCCGAAGCTTTATGCTGTCCGTCTCCGTCGAATTGGCAGAGGATATCATACCTGTTCATCCAGCTGTAAAGGAAATAAGAGGGAAGAGTTCCGAACTGCCCCCCGACATTGACAGGATGAGCCACAACCTCTTCTCCCATTTTCCTGGCGATTGCCACTGTCCTATCGGAGGAACCGTTGTCAATGACCACCACATCGTAGCCAAAGTTGTGAACGGCAAGGTCATCCAAGACAGAACGTATGTTTTTTTCCTCATTGTAGGCGATAACAGCGATAAGGATCTTCATTTAACAATCTTCCGGGCGGGAACCCCGACATATGTTCCCGGATCAAGGCAGTTTTCGGCCACAACCGCTCCGGCACCGATAATACAGTCCTCTCCGATAGCCACACCATGAACAACCGTTGCGCCGGCTCCTACAAGTGTCCGGCTTCCCACACGGACACCGCCGCTTAAAACAGCGCCGCAGGCGACATGAACGGCATCCCCCAACCGGCAGTCATGTTCCACCGTAGCGTTTGTATTGATGATGGCATCTTTTCCGATGCAGGTTCCGCTGTTTATCACCGCTCCGTCCAAAACGACCGTTCCTTCACCCAGTTCAACCTCACGGTTTATCACAGCATCAGGAGATTTGACCGGCGGCATCGTGAATTTCCATCTTTCCAGAAGACTTCGAATATGGGCTCTTTTTTCAACGTCCGACATGGTGAGCTGCCCCAAACCCAAAACCACGGCACATTCGGGATATTTCTGCTTGACGACATCCAGAACATGATCATCTCCAAGATATTCCACTCCTAAAAGTTTCCCCCGGTCGACATTGTCCGTATACCCAATGATACGGTAAATGCCTATTTTTTTCAGCACGCAAAGAACGACTCGGGCATGACCTCCACCTCCGATAACGACAGCTTCATACATTTTTCAAGATCCTTAAAACCTCATCCATATTCTCTTGGGTCAGATTGACACTGCAGGGAATATTGAGGGTTGTTTCCAGCATACGGGGAGCTCGTTCAACTCTGTAGGCCAAGCAGTTTTTATATGGTCTCTGCAAATGATTGAGATACCATACCGGCCGGGTTTGGATGCCGTTTTCAGAAAAGACAAACATCAACTCTTCACGGTTATGGCCGTACAAGACCGGGTCGATCTGAAGGGTATACATCCAATGGTTGTTATCTGCGTAATCCGGTACCTCTCCTAAATGAAGACCTGGAATTTTTTCAATGTTTTTTTGATAATAGCGAAAATTTTTCTTCTTAATTTCCAGAAATTTTGGAAGTTCTTCCAACTGGGCTACTCCAAGGGCAGCCTGCAGGTTTGTCATTCTGAAATTGTATCCGATTTCATTATGGATGTAACGGACCGGGTCATCCTTGGCTTGGTTTGTCAGGTAACGCATCTTGTCCGCCATGGTCTCGTCCCCGGTGACCAAAACACCGCCACCGCCCGTTGTGATGATTTTGTTTCCATTAAAAGAATAGCACCCGATGTCCCCGGCCGTCCCCGTATGCTTCCCGGCAAGTTTTCCTTTGGAATAGCGCGTGCCCATGCTTTCGGCCGCGTCCTCGATGACTTTGATCCCGCGTTTCTTACAGGGCTCGAGAAGCGGCTCGAGGTTGACGGCGTTGCCGAAAACATGGACGGGAATAATGGCGGCAACCCGGCGTCCGCTTTTCCGGTTGAAAACCCTGCCGTTTTGAAAAACGGTTTCTTTCTCGATAAAATCAAGCGTTTTTTCGGCATCCAAATTATAATAAAGATCACAATCCATGAAAACCGGTTCGGCGCCGAGATAACGAACAACGTTAACCGGAGCGATAAAAGTAATCGTGGGAACGATAACTTCGTCATCAGGATTGACACCGGCCATCGACAGGGCGATCTGAAGGGCCGCCGTCCCATTCATGCAGGCGACGGAATAGCGGATCCCAACATACTCACGTATATCCTTTTCAAATCTGTCAACGTACTTTCCGACTGAAGAAACCCATTCCGTATCAAGACATTCCTTGATATATTTCCACTCGTTTCCCGAAAGGTGAGGAACAGAGAGAGGAATCGTCATCGTTTTTCCTTGAAATGTTCTTCGTAGGCTTCCTGGGCTTCGTTGTAGCTGTCCATGCTTCCGATATCCAGCCAGTATTCCTTCATAAGGTAGCGGGAAACAGGTAATGAACCGGCCAGAAGTTTTTTGATAAGATTGTCGATGCCGAAATATTTTCCGTCAGGAATATGTTCAAGAATGGCCGGTTTTAAAAAGTATATGCCGGCCAGAATTTCCAATTCCAGGTCCGGTTTCTCTTCGATGTCGACAATGAGGTTGTCTTTAGCGGTCACACTTCCGAAGTTAAAGGGTGTTCGAATTTTTTTGGTGACGACAGTCAAGTCGGAACTCTGGTCCAAGCCAAACCTGTAAAGTTTCTGAAAATCGATGGTAGTGAGAATATCGCCGTTCATCAAAATGAAGGGCTCATTGAGCTCTTTTCTGAGAAGCGATAAAGGACCACAGGTTCCAAGCGGCGTTTTCTCCTTGCTGAAAGTGATTTCGAGGCCATGCCGGCGTCCGTCCCCGATAAAAGATTCCACGTAGTCGGCCTTGTAATACGTGGCCACAAAAATTTTGCTGAATCCCTGACCGTAAAGCCGCTTGATCTGGATTTCCAAAATGGATTTTTCCCCTATGGGTAGCAGAGGCTTGGGGATATTATCCGTCAAAGGCTTTAGCCTGTTTCCCAGGCCGCCGGCAAGAATAACCGCTTTCATGACGTTTTCCTTTATATGTAATAGATTTCAGGTTTGTATAATTCAGGTTTTTTTTCGATCCAGGCTATGGTTTCGGTCAGTCCTTTTTTCAGGTCGTAAACAGGTTTCCAGCCTGTTTTTTTAATCAGCTTGGAATGATCACAAACCAAACGTTTTACTTCACTCGGATCCGGTCTTACACGTTTTTTTTCTGGCACAAATTCAACCTTTTCACCCAACATGTCGGCGATGAGACGGCCGAGGTCCCCAACAGATATCTCTTCGTTCATTCCGATGTTCGTCACTTCGCCGAAAAGCCCCTCAGCCTCCTCAATCTTCAGAAAGGCCCTCACCGTGTCCTCGACAAAGGTTAAATCCCGGGTTGGCTCGAGGTTCCCTATCTTGATCTTACGACGTCCGCTCTGAATCTGGCTGATTATGGTCGGAATAACAGCCCTTGCCGACTGCCTGGGCCCGTAAACATTGAATGGACGAACGATCTTGACCGGCAGGCTGAACGACCTGTAAAAACTGAGGCTTAATTGGTCTGCAGAAATTTTGCTCGCCGAGTAAGGAGATTGGCCGACCAGGGGATGATTCTCATCGATGGGAACATACTGGGCCGTTCCGTATGTTTCACTGGTCGAAGTGATCAATATTTTTTTCGTGCCCAGCATGCGGCCGCTTTGAAGTATATTATAAGTTCCGGTTACATTCGTTTGGATATATGCCAGAGGGGATACATAAGAATAAGGTATCCCGATAAGCGCCGCCAGGTGAAAAACGACATCCACCCCTTTTACGGCCGCCAACACGCTGTCAAAATCACGGATATCACCGGCGACGATTTCCATGTCGTTTTTGGCTTCCGATGTCTCCAACCAGCCCCAGTCATTGCGGGAGTTGTAGTGAACGAAAGCTTTGACCCTCCGTCCTTTCCGGCAGCACAACTCAGCCAGATGAGACCCGATAAATCCCCCTGCTCCGGTGATAAGGACTTTTTCCACTAGCTCACATCCTTTCTGACCACCCAGGCCGTTTCTCCGTTTTATGGCCCTGATTCTCTTCGATACCGGGTTTTCGCCGGATTATTCCATCCCGCCTATCTCGTCGACGGCTTTGCTCATTTTATCAATTCTTATAAGTAAATTGCAAAGCGATAGCTTGGGGCAGATCGGGGGGCATATGAATAGTGCAGGTTAATTGTGGAATATCAATAAAATTGTATCAGTATCGGCTGAATTTATTAATATTACAGACTAGCTCTTGAGCTCGATTTTCATTCCAAAAATCCTTCAAAACACCTTCAAAACACCTTTTGACTTCATGAAAACCCTATGATAAAGAATATAGACAAATGGCCAGTCCTTTTGAAGATTCCGGTTTAGGAGAAAAACCATTTTTCTCCCCTCCTGCCAGATTTATCCTTATTCTATTCCTTGTCACCGCCGCCCTGGCTATAAGAGTTTATCGCATTCAAAATCCTCTCTTGGGCATCAATGCCAACTGCCAGTACCGGTCGGCCCTGATTTCACGAGCCCTGTATTATGAAGCCACTCCGTCCGTCCCGCAGTGGAAAAAAGACATGGCGGCCCTGGAAAAAAAGGAACGGGGATTATACGAACCGCCTATCATCGATTATCTGGCATTTTTTTCCTACCGCATTTCCGGAGGGATTCGGCTCTGGATTCCCCGCATCTTCTCCATTATCTTCTGGTTCATAGGCGGATTTTTTCTCTACAAAATCGCAAAAAAATGTTTCTCTGCGGAAGGAGCCCTCTTTTCACTCGGTATATATCTCTTTCTTCCTTTCGGAATTCTTGTCAGCCGCAGCTTTCAGCCGGATCCTCTAATGATCATGGGATTCATGGCCTCTATTTATACCATCATTCTCATCTATGAAAACCCGAGTCCAAAAAGATATATCATCACACTCATCGTTACCGCATTGGCTATTTTGATCAAATTTAAGACCGTTTTCCCGATTTTGGGAGCCTTTGTCTTTATAGGAATTTTCAGCCAGGGTTTTCGTTCATTCGTCCTAAAATGGAAACACTGGGCTTTCATCGGTTTCAGCCTTATTCCTTCTTTTCTATATTACGGCTATGTTGCTTTCGTAACCAAAACACTGAAAACGGGGGGGTATTTTATTCCCCAACTTTTCGTTACAAAAATGTTTTGGAAGGGCTGGTTTAACAAGATCGGAATGGTAACGGGTTTTACAATCTTTCTTGGAGCCCTATTAGGTATTTTGCTTATATCCCGGAAATATACGCAGGGGCTGATGCTTGGTCTTTGGAGCGGCTATATAGGTTTCTGCCTTGTCTTTACTTATACGACCTACTCCCATCCATACTATCATCTTCAACTCGTTCCCATAGCGGCCCTTTCCGTGGCGCCGCTCGGTAACATTCTTCTAAAAAAACTGGGAGGACGTTTGAAGTCAGGTATTCTCAAAACAGCCGTCGTCTGCCTGCTTCTTATTCCGGCCGCTCTGTCCATACGAGAGGCAAAATGGAAGTTGAATAACAAAGAGTTCATGAAAAAGGCCCACATTGCCCAAGAAATCGGTGAAGCGGTCAACCACAGCCGAAAAACCATTTATCTGGCTGACCACTACGGCTCATGGCTGCACTACCACGGGGAGTTTAGAGGTTGGATTTGGCCAACGCACTGGGACATTCAGGAAAAACGATTGAGAGGCGAAACCATCCCATCGGTCGAACAACATTTCAAGAGCATTCACGGACGTTTCGACAATGATTTTTTTATTGTGACGTTTCTCGAAGAATTCGAAAAACAAAAGGACCTGCAACAATTTCTATTCTCAAATTTTCCCCTTTTCAAAAAAACAAAAGACTATTTGATATTCGACTTGAGACGGGAATGAATTTATGTTTTATGGATAGACGTTTTATTGAATTTCCTTATAAAAAGCCCCTTGACAGGACATCATTTTTAGCGGGGCTCCAACTTTTTTCGAGTACCCGCACGATTTATCGGGTTACCCGGCCGTATCCCCTCCAACTGTTTCCATGCCTGTGAGTGATGATAACATCTTTACAACCCATTCTTTCAAACCAGCTCAAAAAATCCTCTTTTGAGATGTAGTGGGCAATGGGAGCCGTAAGATGATCGTAAACGACGGCATGCGTATGACGAAAGTCAAAACCCGAAAGCCAGCTCAGGTAAGAATAATAAAAAAGTCTTTTCCTCAAATGACGAAGACGCTTATGCTTTTTAACAGGCCTGTATAAGCATAAAAGAAGTCCATGCAGAGCGGCTGACAAGCCCAACGAGAAAAGAACAAGAATCTTATCCGGAAGTCTGGATGTTACATATTTCCTTAAGGGATTCACCATGAAGGTTATAAAATGGTTATTTTCTTTCCCATATATCCAGGCAAACAGGTAACCATCTTTTTTAACGATATTATGCATACTTCTAAAGCCTTCTTCGGGAACCAGAAGATGGTGAAGAACCCCAATCGAATATGATAAAATCTCTTCCATTGACGATCAAATCGATCTGCCGTATGTAGAGATTCCTTAAGACTTTGCGAGGTCTGAAAACGGGGAATATAGTCTATAATGGGATACTACCTTCGGCATTGTTCACAAACCAGGATTCCGGACTCGATGATTCCCTTATTATCCTCAGCCTTTTCTCTCAAGAAAACAGGACTTCGGCATTCAGGACAGCAGAGCAAATCCAGTGTTTTTTGTTTCATTCCATTCTAGCTTTTTTCTATCCCTTTTTTTGCGCCAGAACAAGGATAGAAACCCCTATTGGCGGTTTGAACCGTTTTGACGTTCTAACATCAAAGGAGAACACCCCGGTAAAAAATGAATTTATCAGAGGGCAGTTGATCTGATTTTCACTTTTCAATCGAATGCGAAGAACCTTCAACGTCCTCCGCGCAAAAAAAATGGGAAGGAAGAATATATAATTAAAATAAAAACTCTCCAGGCAACGCAGCCCGGCCACTTCGACAGCGCTTATGAGTTCCCTTTTTGTATAACGTTTTTTATGATGGCTCACATCATCTTGAATCCCCCAAAGAAATCTAAAGGCGGGTACGGTCAATACGACGTATCCTTCGGGAGAAAGGACCCGGTTGATCTCGGTAAGGGCTAAGGCTTCATTCTCTACATGCTCAAGAATGTCCGTGGCCAGAACGAGTTTGAACATTTTATCCTCAAAAGGAAGCCGGCAGACATCTCCTTTTTTTACTTGCCCGAAACCCTTTTCAGCACAAAAAGCCAAAGCATCGTCGTGAATATCCGTTCCTATAAAATTCCCGAAGCCCAGTCCTCTGAGAAGACGGAGATTTGTACCCGTTGATGTTCCGACATCAAGCACCGGACTTTTCAGTGATACCGGGAGATTTTGGATCATTTCCGAGAGGAGCTTCCTTCTTCCTCGAAACCACCAATGAAACTCCTCTACCCGGGCTTCAACAGCAACGGCGCTTTTTTCCATGGAATGTCCTCATCTCAGGCTGCCCACCTCTCTTTCCACATTTGGAAGATCAGAAGCGTCCAAAGCAATTTTCGGTTATCTTTACGACGGGCTATGTGCTCATCAATCAGGCGTTTGATAAAAAACGGGTTAAAATATCCATCCTTTTTTATTCTGTCCTCATTCAAGTATTCCTTAAGAACATGCTGTAACTCTTCGGATATCCAGCGGGCAACCGGTATGCCGAAACCTTTCTTTTTTCTCTTCACAATCCGCTTGGGCAGCCGATTCATGAAGGCTTTTTTTAAAAGGTATTTCATGGTCAAGCGGTTCAGCTTGTAGACAGTCGGAAGTCCCGCCGCAAATTCCACGAATCGGTAATCCAGAAAAGGGGCCCTTACTTCAAGAGAGTTCGCCATGCTTGCCCTATCTACCTTGACCAGAATATCATCCTGCAGATAAAGCTTGGCGGAAAGATAAAGGACTCTTTCAAAATTCTTTTGAAGATTGCTCTCATTGATATATTGAAATAGGTCTTCATAAGGATTTTTTCTCTTGAGAATATCCCCTACATCAGGCAAAAAAAGTTCTCTCTTTTCCCGCTCATTGAAAGAGCCCATCCAGAGGAAAAACATCACTTCCGGTGAGACGCCAACACCCCGCAGCATCTGCTTGACCTTAAAATCAAAGCTGATGTTTTTATGGGAAACGGGAAGCCTGGCCGCCATTTTGTGGATCAAGGCGCGCACTTCTTTAGGAAAAATATTATAATAATTGATCATTTTTAAAGCCTGATACGTCGGGTATCCGGCAAAAAGCTCATCCCCTCCCTCACCACTCAGGGCAACCTTGACGTGCTGTACGGTGAACCTGGATAAGAGAAAAGTGGGAATGATGGAAGCATCGCCCAGGGGTTCATCCAGGTATTCCATGATCTCGGGAAGAAGGTTATAGGCTTTACTGAGGTCTAAAACCTCCGAATGATGCTCTGTTCCCAAAAATTGTGAAACCTCCTGGGCGTATCGTGTTTCATCAAAGGATTTTTCTTGAAATCCCACGGTAAACGTTTGGATTTTTCGCACATGTTCCATCGAAAGAGCGGTAATGACGGAGGAATCAATCCCTCCGGAAAGAAATATTCCCAGGGGAACATCGCTTCTCAAGCGCAACCGGACTGAATCGCTGAGCACATCGACAAGGTCATCCGCATATTCCTGTTCTGTTTTATGGGCAATGGCATCATCAACCAGGGGAATATCCCAATATCTATGGACTTCATGGTCTTTCTCGGTTAACCTGAATACGAGATAATACCCGGGCTTCAGCTTATGCATATTCCGTATGATGGAATGGGGTGCCGGCACATACTCAAAAGTAAGGTATTTGTTCAAGGAATCAATATCGATCTCGCGGGAAACCGAAGGATGCAGAAGAAGCGCTTTTATCTCAGAGGCAAAAAGAAACGTTTCTTTTGTCTGCGAATAATAAAGCGGCTTTTGACCCATTCGGTCCCGAGCCAGAAAAAATTCTTTTTTGTGCTCATCCCAAATACAGAATGAAAACATTCCGTTGATCTTGTTGAGAAGACCACTCCCCTCCTCTTCATAAAGATGTATCAGTGTCTCCGTATCGCTTTTGGTGGTGAATTTATGTCCTTTTCCTTCAAGTTCATCCCTTAATTCTTGGTAGTTATAGATTTCTCCGTTGAAAACAATCCAGACGCTCGAGTCCTCATTGTGCATCGGTTGCGACCCGAAATCCAGGTCGATAATGCTCAACCTTCTGTGTCCCAAACCTATCTGACCTTTTATGATAATCCCCGAATCATCGGGACCTCTATGGCTGAGAGAATCCCTCATGCTGATGAGGATTTTCCTGTTGACACGCCGACCTGCTCCCATCTCCGCGATTCCACAAATTCCGCACATCTTATATCACCGGTTTGTTAGCCGCTACCGTCCTTATCCCGATCGCAATCTTTTTCCCTAGATACCTCAGAGGTTCGACTCCTGTTTTCAACAGCACATAGAGGGCGATGCTGAAAAGATAAAGATGTCCTATAAAATAGGATGTCATCCCTCCCTCGCTGTAAACCAACAACGGAACCAGAGCCGTTGTTAAGGGAAAGAACATCAGTTTGACATACTCCCATCGCTTGAGAAATAAAAGCATTATAAACACAAAAAAAGAAAAAACTCCCGGAATAACGGTCGGGACGCTCCATCCAAAGAGCCATATCCGAGAATTCTTCGAATCCTTTACAATCCGCAATATACGCTTCATCAGAATTCCGAGATACCACCCGGGATCATGGGTGATGCCCTTTATAAATTTATCCCTGATGATGGGACCGTAGTCAGGATGCGTGAAAATGGGATTCTCATACAGGCTTGTATGATCCAAATCCTTTAAAACCTTTTTTCCGTATTTTTGTATTAGTATAGGTTTGGCATAAGCCAGCCCATAAGAATCAGCCCATAGAATCCCATATTTATCATCAAAGTCCCCCAGCCCGATCCACAAGCTGTGCCAAAAAACATGATGCTCCGCCCTTCTGCCTTTAAAAACTTCACCCCCTTTTTCCGCCACTATTCCGGCTGCTTCCCTGAATTTGCTTTCGAAATAAGAAGAAAAAACAAACTCTCCCGCCAAAAAAACAAGAATCAGAAGTACAAGCAGTCCCGCTCTTTGAAGGAAAGGCCTTTCGGAATGAAGCAACAAGATAAGGAAAACCGCTCCGCTAACCATCAACGGCTCCGTACGTATGGTAAAAAGAGCGGCAAATATTATTCCCGCCGTCGCACAGGAAACAAGCGCGATCCAAAGCTTAAGTGATTTTTTGAAGATAAAAGGCAAAAACAATCCGGTCATCAAAATAGCCATGCTAATATAATACCCAAAAACGTTTTCGTTATAATAAACCTCGAAAATTTGAAAAGGATAACTCCCTAGAATCAGACAAAGAATAATCCCCATTATTCCCTTGCCCATCCGCCAAAAAACAACCAGAAGCAAGACGAGCGATAGTATAAAAAATGCTGCGTTGGCCGGCTTGAAAGAGACATTCTTCGGACTCCCTTGAATTAGGGCATGAAAATAGGGAAGATAATTTTTCCCCAATTCTCCATAGAGTATCGTATGTCTGGATTCCATTCTCAACGAGGAGCCATACTCTTCCATAATACGGTCGGCACCTTCCCTGCTGTAAAAAAGGTCGTCAGACTGAAATTCCTCAGGCAGGACACTTCTCAGAGGATAGGCGGGAAAAAGTCCCCAGTAGTACAGTCCGTAAGAAAAAAGCGCCTGATCATGAACTCCGGATGCCGAATTGAGCCCAATGTCACTGTTTAAGTCACTTTTTCTTACAAAAAACAGCTGCCAGATGATTATAAATCCAACAAGAGAAACAATGATGAGAAATGAATACCACGTCCGGCTCGGAGAAAACCACTTGTCCTTAGAAATAATGCGGCTGTTTATCGTATCGGCATATCTTTTCCATATACGATTGATGAGAGGAAGCACAGGCAATCTTGATGTCTCACTTTTTGACAAAGAATATAACATGATTTATTGGGATGTCAAGCTGACATATCGAACCAAACAAAACTCAAATGAAGGCGATTTTTCTTGTTAATAAAATCCTAAAAATTGCGTCGCAATCCATTGACCACCCTTATTCACTAAAACATTGGAAGGGCAAATAGAGTTAATCAGAAAGAATATTTCGCTTTGACTCCGGTTTTTCCCTGTGATATAAGCTTCAGAGGAAGTCAGTGGGGCAAAGAACAAACGAAGATTTGAAAGAATATCATCGGGGGCCTGAGAACCAGACTCATATTTGTAAATATTGAAAATTGGCAATAAGGAGATGTAACATATCATGCGCACTTTCCTGAGCGCGAAGAAAACATCTGATAAAAAATTCCTTTTAATCCTGATTCTTCTGGCAATTTTCTTACGACTCTTATGGGCCGTACTTCTAGAAGTAGAGCCGGTTAGTGATTTTAGCAAATATTTCCGCCTTGCAACTTCCCTTTCTCAAGGTCTGGGCTATGTTGCCTCGGATGGAACACCCACTGCGTATTTTCCTATTGGCTATCCTGCTTTTCTTGCCCTTTTTTTCTCTATATTTGGCTCTTCGCTTTTATTTGCGAAGTTTTTGAATGTCCTCCTTTCCGCAGGAACAATTGCAGTTTTTTATGTTTTTAGCCGCAATTTGATCGAGAAAGCTGAAGTGAGACGGTGGGCTGCTGTGTTGATTGCTTTCTTTCCCAGCCAAATTGCCTATGCTTCCTTGATTTCGGACTCGATTTTGTTCCAGTTCCTTTTGTATTTCGGGTTATGGATGATTGTCAAGCCAATCTGGTATCGCTCTTTTCTCGGGGGAGTAGTTTTGGGCCTTTCGGCGTTAACCCGCCCTTATGGGCTTCTGATTCCTTTGATTGCTGGTTTGTTTCTATGGCCAAAAGTCCGCACTTCAGTCAAGTTCAGAAGAATGATTATAACTTACTTTGCTGTTGCTTTGATCATTTCACCTTGGATTATCAGGAACTACCGGATTTTTAATAACTTTGTTCTTATTTCCAACAATGGAGGAATAAATCTTCTGATCGGAAACGGTCCAGGGGCTACGGGGAGATATACTGATAAACCTCTAGCTTCGCTTAACAACCAACACTCAAATGAATTGGAAATGGATCAGAAAGCCAGGAAGATCGCTGTCAGTAATATTTTAAATAATCCCATACGTTTTTTAGAGCTAGGGATGCTCAAGACCATTTATCTGTATGCAGAAGACGCTCAGGCCCTTAGATGGAACCTAAAGGGAATGCCTGGTCGGAGTGGAAAGGAAATACGCTACGGAATAGCCGATTTTATTGCGATGGGTTTTTTCCAGGCATATTACTGTATGGTTTTTCTTGCTTTTCTATTTTATTTTATGCGCATCTATGTTGCAAGGAAGCCGATCGAAAAGGTCCGCCTCGGAGGTCTTTGGTTTATTATTTACTTTACGTCCATTGCTTTTGTTTTTTTTGCGAGCCCTCGATTTCACTTTCCGGTTATTCCAATTATTGCCTTGTATGCAGGAGCAGCTTTCGACTTTCTTTTTCCTGTTCAACTGGTAGCGCCTGCCCATGTTTCCAAGAAGAATCCAGGAGATACATTGCATAGAAAAGGATGTTTTTGAAGTCAGAGGCCGGTGCGAGTGTACGATTACGTTCTCATTTTTTTATAAGGATCATCCTTTTTGAAATTCAGGCTAATAAAGAACCGGCAAAAACCCTCAACCATTGCGATAAATTTTCTTTGTCCTCAATCATGCGATCGCGCTTTTCCTGCCATAATTTTTTTGTATCCGGTGTCGCAACCAATTCCCTTATTTTTCTAAGCATCTGCTTTTCTTCCCCAGGACGAAAACCGTAAGTCAAATCGTACACCCTTTCCGCCTCTTCCAGGTAAGAAATGTTACCAACGAAGGAATTATAACGAATGGAAGGAACTCCAAGGCAAGCCGATTCCATGGTCATTGTCTGGGAATCAGACACCACCAATTTAGAGTAAGCCATAACATGATGCATATCCCATGGATCAATTTTCCCGTTTTTTTGTCTTTCCCTGGTGGTAACCACGTGAAATTTCCTGAGCTCTTTTCTAACAACATCCATAATATCAGGCATGAGTCCGCCAATTCTTCGGTCATGATGGGCCTGGAGGGCTGAATGCCTGATGATAATGTATTTACCGGGAATCAGTCCGTACTTTTCAGGAACTTTACTATCAGGGAAAAAATCATCTGGGTGTAGGTAAGCCAGCTCGTGGTAGGAGCGGTGAATTATCCTTTTTTTTCGCCATCTCTTAAAACGGAGGCATTCAGGAACCACTATTCCGGTGGCAAAAGGATAAGTAATGGCCGAAAATAACGGCACGACTGCATCATCGTCTTCTTCGAATACAAATGAAGGGACACCGGCCAAAGCAGTTAGATGAGCAATGCATGAAGATGTCCCTAGGGCCGCTCTGAACTTGAAGCGCCGGTGAAGGCTCAGAAGCCGCACATCCCTCTTGAATAATTCAGCCGTCATTCCCCAAACGCTGGTTGTCGCCCGGCTGAGACAGTAATACTCGATCCCGTAGTGATCCAGCAATCGGTGAGTCAGGTCTTTATCTCGTGAGGTAACAACGACAAAGCAAGATTTCGAACGCAAGAAAGAAATGACATTCCGGAAAAGATGAACATGAGCCGGATGTCCGATATCAAAAAGAAAACTTTTCATTCTGTTCGCAAGTAAAAAAATACAAAAAAGTATATCATAATTCTCGATGAAATGGACGAATTAATAAGGCAGTATCATCTCCGGAATAGGAATAGTTACATTCAATTTTGAACACTGACTTTAATAATAGTAATATCATAAACGTTTTCATATCTTTAAACAAAGCTGGTTTAAGATTAATTTCATAATGTAGGATTGACCTCTGTATCTTTATACTGCCTATCAAGGACGGTATGGAAGCGCATTCCCGCATTGATACCACCCCTCCTTTGGGCCACGTATCCTTTCGCTTTTTGGATCAGCTATAAAAACTTCACTTTTTGGCTGAGGTTTTTCTCTATTATCCATGTTTAAAACGGACTATCTATTTAGTTTAAAATCAAATCTGAATGATTAATGTACCTTTCCGTTTATATCATGCAGACTTTTTATCCATTCATCATATTTAGACCATTTACAAAAACACTCCCTATAGAACATTAAGAGAAAAATTGGCGCAATGAAGCGGAAATGTTATTATATTTTCTTATTAATCAAGGGATTCAATATTACAAATAAATTCACAGATGGTATGAAATCAATTGCCTAACATTAAAAACCAAGTTAAGCAGCTTTCCAAAGACACGGTATATTATGGAATGGGGGGTGCCATTGCCAGCTTTATTGCATTTCTTAAAGCTCCCATTTTTACAAGAATATTCATTCCCGGTGATTATGGCTATATCGATCTTCTAGGAACAACCGCATCTCTTTTCTTTATGCTTATGGGCTTCGACCTTATGTCAGGTATTTACCGATATTATTACGAATACAAAGAAAAAAAAGACCGGAAATTATTGGTGTCGACCGGATTGATTTTCACCATTTTGGTAGCAATCATAATAACGACAATCGTATTCAGTCTCAAACCATTTATGGTTAAATATATTGCCTCCAAAGAAATCACTACAAGGAATAATTCCCTGTTTCTGAGTTTGGTATTGATGAGAACTCCTTTTAGTCTCATTCAATATTATTTTGTTTCTCTGCTCCGGCTAAAAAGAGAGCCTAAAAAATATCTCTATATAAACATTTTCCAGATTATTTTTAATTTTACACTATCTATGGCTTTAGTTGTTGGATTAAAAATGCATCTTTTAGGCATTTTTTTATCGGACTTATTGTCTATTGTTACCGTGTGTCTTATCACTGTCATTTTGCTCAGGAAAGAAGTCATTCTTTCTTTCTCTAAGGTTATGTTCAAGCAAATCTTCCGTTACTCATTACCTCTATATCCTGCTGTCATCATAAACTGGGCTCTCCTCCGTATGAATAGATTTTTTATCTTTAATTTTTGCAGCGAAGAACAACTAGGCTATTTCTCTGTAGCCATAAAGGTCGCTGCTATATTGCAGATTTTGATAATGGCTTATCGCTCTGCATGGGAACCTTTTTCCATGCAATTGATACAAGACAAAGAACATAAAGAGATTTTCAATAAATTCTTCAGGTATGGAGTGTTGTTTTTTGGATTTGTAGCATTCTCAATTTCTATTTCTTCAAGACCTATTTTGATGATCATCGCACCACCTTCTTATTATGCCGCCTCCCATTTGATTCCTTTTATATTGTTCGGATATGCCTTTAACATCAGCCACCAATCATTAAGATTCGGAATAGCCATATCGAAGAAAAGTCAGTTTATGACATACGCTCAAACAATAAGCTTCGTTTTTGCATTATTTATCAATTGGATTCTTATTACCCGATTTGCGGCCTTGGGTGCCGTAATAGCAATACTGCCTGTTTATATGATTAAATGCGCTCTACTTTACATGTTTAGTACGAAACTCTATAAAATCAAGATAAATTTCAAAATAGATATTTTCTTTTTCACGCTTTTACTTTCTTCGATAATCTTTATGCTCATTTCTTATAAACTTTCAGTGATACATTCCTTGGTGATCTCTATCACCGTTGAAATGATAGCGGCCTTAATGATTTTTTTCTTTGTCTTAAGAAAAAATGAACAAAAGATGATAACTTCAAAATTAAGCTCATTCATTCAAAAATCATATTAGCCTGCGCTATTCATAAATATGGATGGGTTTTTGTTATTATAAAATATCAATATTATGTATCTTTTTTCGACAAAGATGAAGAAAATACACAACATATGAGCTGAAAATGCCGTTGAATAAGCTATTTTCCCTTCAATTTCGCCCATGGATTCATGGAATCAAAAGAGCTGGATTCCATGAAGTTTCCTTTTTTTTTGATCATTTATTTTCAGGAACAATTGATACATCTAAAAGTATAATCGTTTCAGGCTTCTGGAGGAGTGGAACCACATGGCTTCAACAGTTATTAGCTTCAGTTTCAAGGGCTAAAAGTGTTTTTGAGCCTTTTTATCCAGAAGTCCTATGGAATCATAAAACATTCATTTACAGAAATTTGCCGAATAAAAGTTCCTGTTTTCTCCAAACTTATATGCCTTTTTATGAACATGATTTTTCAACAAACCTTGAGATGAAGAGTTTTTTGGACAAGGTTATTACTTCAGATATTAAAAGTGTGTGGCTAAGACGGGGAAGAAAAAATATCTCTGATTCTTTCCATCGGCGCACTGTTATTAAAATGGTGAGAGGACAACTTTGTTTGAATGCCATACATAAAACTTTTCATTGTACAATCGTTCATATTTATAGGGATCCAAGGGCCATTCTGGCAAGTGTGAAAAGAGGAAATTGGTGGAAGGATTGGTTGGATTCCTTTTCTCTTCGTGAGCAACTATTGGAACAACCGGATAACAGAAATACATTCTTTGGTAAGTGGAAAGAGGATATTGTTAGGTATGACAGACAAAGCCCTGAACAAAGAGTCGTTGCTTATTGGGCCCTGACGGAGCTGTATGTCCAGCATTGCATAAGCCAATATGGAACTCCCATCAATTTCATCTGCTATGATGATTTATATTCCCATGGAAAACAAATTATATACAATATTCTAGACCGAGTTCATTTATCCTACGATAAAAAAGAGGAGATCGACCTGGATATGCCCAGTTCGACCTCAAGACATAAGCGTGACTTGTTATCCTTTGAGCAGAAGAAGAACAGCTGGAAGAATGAATTGAAACCACGGATATCTCATTTAGCCGAGTCGATTGCGGTTCGTTTCGGGCTTGAAGATCGATTGAAACAATAATATTTTTCTTTAAAATGGTTGTGAAAAGTGTCTCTTGAACAATATTTTCGGAAAACTTCAATAAGTGACCTATTCTATAAAAATTATATTTTTTGGTGCCGACCAAATTTATGTATAATGCAGGCTAATCTAAGATTTCCATCCAATTACTAATGAACCTATCCAGACCAAATTTATCAATTTCTTTTTTATTTGCTTCAAATGATATATTTTCAATATTGTTATAAAAATCAATAAAGCCTTTAATCCAATCATTATCCGATACTACAAAACCTTTTTTCGTACGGTTAATAACTTCCCTCACAAAAGAATTTTCTGGCACAAAAGCTAAAATCGGCAGCCCTAAAGCCAAATAATGAGATAGTTTTGCATGCATGATTACATTTGCATTTGGCACATGTCCAAGTATCAGTATCAAAACATCGCAATGACTTAACTCAGATAATGCTTTTTCATGAGGTATAAAATCATATGCAAATATATTTTTGTGCATATTCCTGGATGATGGACATGTTTTTTCTATGATTCTATAGGATGTACCCCATATATGTAATGTAGCTTCAGTATCAATATTTGTAACCACGTGTTTCAAAGCGAGTAAAAATTTATCTCCAGGCACTTTGGGTTCCTTAAAAAGCCCACCTAAAAAGCCATATTTTATACCTTTCCCAGGTAATTTTTTATTAAAATATTTTACTTCTTTTGAAGGTAATTCTTCTTTATCAAAAGGATGGACAATGGAAGTACATGTATAAGATGAAATGTCAAATTGACTTATCATCATATTCTCTGCTTTATAATTAGAAAAAATATTCATGTTTATGAATTTCAAAACATCGCGTTCTAATCGTATCATTCTTTCTTTCTTCCAGTTAGGATGTTTTGAAAAATAGTATTCATCAAAACTCAATAAATCCTGCCAATCGATCAGCATTCGAATATTTGGATACTTCATTTTCAATTTTTTGGCGCATACAAGCAGATCATGAGGAGGACATACAAACAGACATGTCATCTTATTACGAATGTTTTTTTCAACTTCTTTACACATGAGTTTGAATAGCCGATTTATTAATGTGAATCTATAGGAAAAAAATAAAAACCTGTTTTCTATATAATTCTTTATTTTTATAAACTTAAGACCCTTATGAATGATTCTTTCAAACAATGAATAATGAATGACTCTATAAGGTCTCAAATTGATACCAGTGGTATGCTTGTCATTATAAAAAAGCAGTTTTACTTTATATTTTGAATTAATTATCGAACTTTCCATCAGTTTTTTTACTCGATAATTTATTCCATAACCAGAATATGACAAAATATACAAAATATTTTTAGAATACATGGTATCCATAATCATTAAAATAAAACTTGTTTTTCTTCATAACGTATTGATATAAAATACGTTATGCTCTAAAAGAAGAAAAAACAATTGTGAAAAATTGTATCAAACAATGGATCTTTTTTAAAGCCATTTCCCACCAGAAAAAGAAAACGATTTTAATTAGAAATATTTTCCACATGAAGCTTTTTTGATGGCAATAATCCGGAAGCTCCTCTGCTTTTTATTAAATTTTTATGATATCTAACTCATTGCGCATATATTTATCACTAATTCATTGATAATAATAAATTTAAAAACATTAGATAACTCTCTCGACATCCATAATCTTTATGGATAAAATGTTGAGCGATATGGAATCTTTGATGGAAGTCCCGTTGAAAAACAGGAAAAAGATACTCATCATTGGAAACACAAAAAGTCCGTTAACCCACGAAAGAGGCCAAATCGGCCTTAAGGATGGATACGACATTCACTGGATTTCTTACAGTAAGGATAAGATAAAAAACATCCAGATGTATTATCTACCTGCGGGGAAAAACACAAAATTAAAATGGATCAAGCGTCTCATTTTCCTCTGGTTTAAAATAAGGAAGATCAAACCCGACCTTTTCCATGTTTTCTGGGCCGATCATTATTTTCTCAATATTCTTCTCAGCCGCTGTTCACCCCTGATTGTTACAGTTATGGGCAGTGACATCATGCCGGATAAATTTAGGTTGAGATCAAAACTCAACCGGAAACTTATAACAAATCTTCTTAACCGTGCCCAGATCATCACTTCCAAATCACATTTTATGGATCAAAGGCTCGCAGCAATGATTGACAACCCTAAAAAAATCAGAAGAATCACTTGGGGTGTTGATCTTCAGCTCTTCAAACAGAAATTATCGACCCATTCCCTTCGAAAAAAACTCGGCATCCCCTCCAAAACATGGATATTTTCCAGCCTTCGAAACTGCCGACCTCTTTACAACCATCATACTGTTATTCAAGCCTTTTACCGTATCCTCAAAAAATATGACTTGGATTCCTATTTATTGATCTCCACCTTTTTGGCTGAAAAGGATTACTTCGAAGATTTAAAGTCCCTAACGGTTGATCTCGAGATATCCTCACGTGTTATTTTTTTGGATCCCATACCTCATGAGAAAATGCCCCTTTATTTCAATCTATCTCAATGCAGCATTTCCATTCCCTCTTCTGAAGGAATGCCTCAATCGCTTTTTGAGACTATGGCCTGTGGATGTTTTCCCATTCTGGGTGACCTCCCCCAGTATAAAGAAATCATTTCCAATAAAAAAACAGGCATCATTGTTCCTTTAAACGATCCGGAAAGCCTGGCGGAAGCAATGGTTTGGACGGTAAAAAATCCTGAAGCCCTGCACCATGCAGCCATAAGCAACAGGCGGAAAGTAGAGGACATCGCTGATAAAAATAAGGAAATTCACGCTATGCTGGATATTTACAAAAAATATCTGAATGATGAATCCGGTTTATGAAGCTGCATCACTCATAATATTATAATCGTCATTCCACAGCCAATATCATGAATTGACGGCAAAGTCATACATTCCCTTTATTTTGTGCTTCCAGGACAGGTTGCGGCCGGCAAAATCGCGCATAAGGCGGGATAATTCCCGTTCCTTGGATACCTTTCGGGCAAAATGAATGAGAGATTCCATTTCAACCGGCCTATCACGGTTTTCCAGTTTCAAGGCAAATTGTTCTTTCCCGGTCAGGTCGGGATCATCATACGCATAAATAAACGGTATTCCCCTAGCGACATATTCCCTCGTCTTCAGCACGCAGGCTTCTCTCATCCTGTTCCGGAAAAGTGCCAGAGAGCTCAAGGCAAGATGTGACTTTGAAAAATATTGATCGATATCATTGCCGAAAATTTCTCCTAAAACATGGATTTTTACATTTTTTTTATACGACAATCTTTTGATCATATCCTTCTCACCGGGAGCGATGACTTTTCCTGCCAGGTATAGTTCCACTTTCACCCCTCCTTCGTAGCCGGCAAGACCCGATAAAATTCTGGACAATCCGTGCCATGGATAAAAAGTAGAGGCGACAAAAATAAGATTTAATTCCCTTCCGCTGAAAGGTTTGAAACCCGTTAATGGAAATCTGTCGACATCAATTCCGTTGGGAATGGTGATAGAGGGTTTTTCGGAACTGGAGAGAGAACAATAATACTCTCTCAATTCTTCCGTTACGCCGATGATGCCGATTGTTCGAGAAATAAACCTGGGTGCATTCTTTTTTTCATAAAAAGCCCTGAAAAAATTCAAGGCCCCTTTTTCTAATACTTTCAATTCGGCATACCTCTGTGTGTGGTGCTCACTGATGGTTTTATTCCCGAATTTTTTCATGAAAAAGCGCCAGGAAAAATCCTCAGCCCCGACATAGCGCAATATGATTCGGTCATAACGTGAAAGGTCTAGGCAATTTGATATGTATTTGTACCGGGAAAAATTAACAGCCCATTTGTATTTCAGATAATTTTTCGGGAGATGGAGGGGGAATATTTTCAGATTCTCATATTCACCAGAAATATCATCCGACAGTACGATAATATCAACCGGAAGTTGCAATCGCAAAGCAGCGCTTGCCTGTCCCTGTATTTTTTTAAAAACTCCTGGATTGGGGCGATAGTTAACATAAACCAACCGCATTGTATTATCCTTACCGCACGAATTTTTCCGGATGCAAGGTTACCTACGGCCGATGGAATAATACTCAAAACCTCGTTTTCTCACGTCCTCCGGAAGAAATATGTTCCGTCCGTCGATAATGATCGGATTTGCCATGTTCTTTTTGATGGTTTCCCAATCAAGGTTTTTGAATTCATCCCATTCCGTAATAAAAAGCAGGGCGTTGGCATTTCCCACCGCCTGATACGGATTATCAACATAGATCAGCCTGTTTTCGCTCTCCGGAAAAACGGACTTCATATTCTCCGAAGCTTTCGGGTCATAAAGGCGAAGAAAGGCTCCTTCCTCCAGAAGCTTGGCAATGATCTTGATACTGGGTGCTTCCCGAATATCGTCTGTCTCGGGTTTGAAAGAAAGCCCCAACATAGCGATCGTTTTATCTTTTAGGATCCAGAGACATTTTTTCAGCTTCTTTATAAAAGTCTCCACTCGGGCCGCATTGATTTTATCCGCTTCTTTGAGCAGACTCATAGTCACACCCAGCTCCTCACCGATGCGGGCCAAGGCCTTGATATCTTTAGGAAAACAGGAACCTCCATACCCCAGGCCGGCCCTCAAAAACTGCCTTCCTATACGTTTATCCAACCCCATGCCTTCAGCCACCAGCTCGACATCCGCCTCTGTTTTTTCACACAAGTCGGAAATCATGTTGATGTAGGAAATTTTCATGGCCAAAAAGGAATTAGAGGCATGCTTGATCAGCTCCGCCGTGTCGATATTGGTGATGAGAATTCTATCCTTAAAGGAGCCATAAATCTCAACCAGTAAATCCCGGGCCCGGTCCGACTCTACACCGATGATGATCCGGTCCGGATTCAAAAAATCAGAGACCGCCGATCCTTCTCTGAGAAATTCCGGATTGGAGGCGACATCAAAATCCACATCGGTTTTTCGGTACAGGGATATGATTCGTTTGATCCACATGGATGTTTTGACCGGAACCGTACTCTTTTCAACAACAACCTTATAACTGTTCAGATTTTTGGCGATCATACGCGAGACCTCTTCAATCTGTGACATGTCCGCGCTTCCGTCCTCTTTTTGCGGCGTGCCGACACAGACAAAAATCACCTCGGCGGCCTGTATGGTGTCATCCATGTTTTGGCTGAATGTCAGGTTTCCTTTTTTTAGATTTTTTTTCAAGAGAGCATCTAATCCCGGTTCATAAATAGGCACATCTCCCAGGGAAATCCTATCGATCTTATCCTTGATTTTATCGGTTCCAACGACCTGGTGCCCCAGGTCCGCCAGTCCCACGGCGGTCACAAGCCCAACATAACCCGTACCGATGACGGAAATTTTCATCTCATGCTCCTTTTGTCCTAAGTTGGCGCAAATGCCTACCCAACCTCATCCTTTACCTTTCCATGGCACGACCCACAAACGGATCGTCAATGGAACCTTCACGGTTATGCTTTGACGACATTCTTGCGTTTTTTTGTGATGCTGTTGCGCGTATCCACAACAAGAAAAGAGTTCTTTACGATCCAGTCAAAATCATAATCCGAATGGGCCGTTGCTATGATGACGGCGTCAAATTGTTTGAGAGATTTTTCGCTCAAGGCCACCGATTGTAGCTTCAAACCCGGGTAATCCCTGTAGCCGTCTAATCGTGGTGCAAAAGGATCGTTATAGGATACTCTGGCCCCTTTTTTCTGTAAAAGACTGATGATCTTGAATGAGGGCGATTCACGCTGGTCGTCGATATTCTCCTTATAAGAAATGCCCAGGATGAGAACCTTGGCTCCTTTGATGGATTTTCCCATTTTGTTCAGGGCTTCCACCGTCTTGTCAACAACATAATAGGGCATGGTGGTGTTGATCTCTCCAGCCAATTCAATAAATTTTGTCGAAAAATCCACTTCTTTGGCCTTGTAGGTCAGATAATAGGGATCGACCGGAATGCAGTGACCGCCGTAACCGGGTCCGGGATAAAACGGCATGAATCCGAAAGGTTTTGAGGAGGCGGCATAGATCACTTCCCAGATATCTATTCCCATCCGGTCGAAGATTATCTTCATCTCATTTACCAAAGCAATATTGACCGAACGGAATATGTTCTCCAGAAGTTTTGTCGCCTCGGCCACCCGTGTCGATGATACGGGTACGGTTTTGACAACGATTTGGTCGTAGAGGGCGATAGCGGCTTTTCTGCACTCGGGCGTAATCCCTCCCACGACCTTGGGAATTTTAGAAGTGGTAAAAACCATGTCCCCGGGATTTTCCCGCTCCGGCGAATATGCCAGGAAAAAATCCTTTCCGGCCTTCATATTTCTTTTCTCCAGAATGGGTAGCATCTCTTCATCCGTGGTCCCCGGATAGGTCGTGCTCTCCAAAATGATGAGCTGGCCCTTCCTAAGGTTCCGGGCAACAACTTCCGTCGTGTTGAGAACATAGGACAAATCGGGATTTTTGTGGGCGTCTAAGGGAGTCGGAACACAGATGATAATAACATCGACATCACCAAGGGATGGGAACTCTGTTGTGGCCGTAAACATTTTATTTTTGACAAAAGGTTTGAATTCTTCTTCGGGAACATCCTTGATGTAGCTTTTCCCCTTGTTGAGCATGCCCACTTTTTTCTTGTCAACATCAAAACCCTTCACGGAAAATCCCTTTTCCAGGAATGTTTTAACCAAAGGGAGTCCGACGTATCCCAGCCCGATGACTCCGATTATCGCGGTTTTGTTGTTGATCTTGCTGATCAGTTGGCGGGTCTCCTCTAACATTTCTTCAAGTCCTTTCCGTGTACCAATCGATGGTCCGGCGCAAACCTTCTTCTAATAAAATAAGCGGTTCATAGTTTAGCATTTTTTGGGCTAATGATATATCGGCAAACGAATGTCTGATATCTCCCGGTCGGACTTCCTCGTACTTTGGTCTGACGTCGGTCTTCAAAATATTCCCTATTTCTTCGGATAAATGATTGACCGTCGTTCTTTCACCACAGGCGATGTTAAAGATCCCGCCGGCCGCTATCGAAGCCTTACAAGCAAGGATGTTGGCTTCCACGACATTCCCGACGAATGTAAAATCACGGGATTGTTCCCCATCCCCGTAAATAACAATGCCCTTGTGCTCGAGGGTCCGGGTTATGAAAAGGGGGACGACCGCGGCGTATTGTGAAAAAGGATCCTGGCGCGGTCCGAAAATATTAAAATACCGCAGGCATACCGTGGGAAATCCAAACTCTTTAAAAAAAATCCCGCAGTACTTCTCTCCCGTCATCTTACTCAGGGCATAGGGAGAAAGAGGATCCCCTTCCTTTCCTTCCTTCTTGGGAAGTCCCGGTTCATCCCCATAGACGGACGAAGAAGAAGCAAAAACAAATCTATCTACTCCGGCATCCCGCGCTGCGATAAGAAGATTAAGCGTCCCGCTTATGTTTATGGAGTTCGTCAGAATTGGATCTTCCAGTGAACGCGGAACAGAAGGCAGAGCCGCTTGGTGAAGGACATATTCTATCCCTTTGGCGGCTCTACGGCACAGATCAAAATCCCTGATATCACCTTCGATGAACTCGACATGATCCTGAAATGGTTCAATGTTTTCCCGCTTTCCCGTGAGCAGATTATCCACAATACGGACACTATGCCCTTTTTTGACAAGTTCTTCTACCAGATGGGAACCGATAAATCCGGCTCCTCCGGTCACCAGAAATTCAGACATATCAAGCATACACCTCTAACCGCCGTCTTGCTTAAAAAAAACATCTCTTACAGATACCCTAATTCAAGTAATTTATCAACTACCTTTTGAGCGCTCTCTTCCAGTGTTTCCGCATCCGTATCCAGAACGATTTCGGGATTTTCCGGCTCTTCGTAGGGATCGTCAACCCCGGTAAAATCCTTGATTTCACCGTTGAGGGCCTTCTTATACATCCCCTTGACATCTCTTTCCATACAAACCTCCACCGGACATTTAACATAAACCTCATAGAAATTCTCTATCTCACGACGTGCCCGGTCCCGTGCTTCCCTGTAGGGGGAAACGAAAGAAGTCAGAACGGCCACGCCGTTCCGGGACAGCAGCTTAGCCACAAAAGTGATCCTTCGGATGTTTTCATCCCTGTCCTCCTTGGAAAAACCGAGGTCCCGCGTCAAATCCCGGCGGACGATGTCTCCGTCAAGCCTTTCCACATACAAGTGTTTTTCTTTCAATATCTTCGCAACAAGATCGGCGACCGCCGATTTACCGGAACAGGGCAAGCCTGTAAACCACAGCGTGAATCCCTTCTGCAGAGAGGATGGTCCCTGAGACATTTTAATGAACTCCTTTTCTAAGATTTCAATTCATAAACCTATTTTTCTCTCATCAAAATCTGCTGAAAAATCAAAAAAGACCGGCTTTCAGATGAGAGATTTTCCCTTTATCCCGTCCGGGAGGGGAAGATCCATAATCGATAGAATGGTGGGAGCGATATCCAGGATATCGGCATCTTTCCGCCCACCTTTTTTTATAGAGGCATCCTTAAGGATATAAATTCCCTCCTGGGCATGAACGGCATCATCAGGTCCCGTATCGTTCTCAAGGAGATATTTGGTTCCGTGCCCCAGGGTCCCGGCTGACCTCCAGAAAAGGTCATCAAAATATATCATCAGGTCCGGGTAGTCTCCTACAGCTTCTGAAAAGTATTCCTGGGGTTTCAGGATCTTTGTCTTCCAGGATTCACCGGCAGGGCCTTTTACGGCGGCCAATTTTTCCGCCAGGAGATTCCTTTCCTTCTCATAATCGGACGGACTGACGATTCCTTGGGCTTCTCTACCTTCGATATTCAGAAAAATCCTGGCGTAATATCCGCCCCAGCCCCAGGCTTTGGTCCGGGACCAGTCTACATCCAGCCTATCCAAGCTTACGGGGGAAGAGGGTTTTTCCTTGAGAACAAGATATCCCTGCTCAATCAGCCACTCATTGATACAAAAGGCCCCCTTCATACGTTTGGCCCCATGGTCGGAGACAACAAGAACAGCCGTTTGGTCATCAACATGGGAAAGAAGCCTCTCCAGCTTGGCATCAAGGTCCTGGTAGTATTCCATGATGGCGTTTTCATACGTGTTTCCCGGGACGTAGAGATGGTGCTCCCTGTCCATATATTTCCAAAAAGCATGGTGCATTCTGTCGACACCGATCTCAACGAACATAAAAAAATCCCAGGGTTTTTCCTGAATGAGATAATCCATCACCTCAAACCTTTTTGCGGTCATGGTATAGATCTGCTTGAGAAGCTCATCTTTTTGATCGGTTCTGAAAACAGCATCGAAAATATATGTTCCGAATTTCTCCTCCAGCTCATCTCGCAGAGAAGCCGGATAGGTATATTCCTTCTCATCTCCCGGAGTGATAAAGCATGAAATGAGGTTGCCCTTGACCGGCGGAGGCGGATACGAAGGCGGCACGCTGACCAGGCAGCTTTGCCCGCCGTGTTCCCCTATGATATCCCAAACCTTCTTCTCCTTGATAGAAGATGACGTGGCGATCCAGATATCCTTGTAGGAATAGTCTTTCCGGTGCCGGAAACCGTAAAGCCCCAGCTTACCCGGGTCCTTTCCGGTGCACATCACCATCCAGGCAGGAATAGTGATCGGCGGGTCGGAACTTCGCATCTTTCCATAGATTCCCTCGTCCATCAATTTTCCAAGAACGGGAAGTTTTTCTTTTTGGTCAAAAACAATCTGGGATGTGGCGCAGTCCAGCCCGATGACCAATACTTTTTTCTTCACGGCTTTTCCTTCTTTTGCCTTAAGCAACGAAAGGATCTCGATAACCGATGATTATCTTGGCTACTTCAGGTCTCATTAGTTCCGGAGGAGGTATTTTCCCCTCGATCAGCATCTGCCGGATCTTCGTCCCGCTGAAGTTGATATGTTCCTCATTGCCGTGAGGGCAGATTTTTTCGTTGACGACGGAATGGCACTTCTTGCAGTAGTAAAAGGATTTGAAAAACAAGGGAGAAATACCCAGGTCGGGAAATTCCTCAAAAATATCCTGGGCGGCATAAGGAGAATAATAATCGCCGACACCGGCATGATCCCGTCCGATGATGATATGGGTACAGCCGAAATTTTTCCGAATGATGGCGTGAAAAATGGCTTCCCGCGGGCCGGCATAGCGCATTTCCATTTGAAGAATGGAAATCACCGCTCTCTGCTTGAGATAATAGTTCTTTATTAATTCCTCATAAGAAGCAAGAATGACTTCATCCTTAAAATCACCCTTTTTTTTACGGCCGATGACGGGATTAACAAAAATGCCGTCGGTGAAGGTCAAGGCCGTTTTCTGGACGTATTCATGTCCGATGTGGGGAGTATTCCGCGTTTGGAACCCGACAATCGTTTTCCAGCCTTTTTCCTTGAATAAAATCCGGGTCTCCTTCGGTTTGAGCTTGTACTTGTAGAAAGGAGTCGGCGTTGCTTCGATTAGATCGATTTTTCCTCCCAGCAAAACATCCTTCATTGCCATAACTTTGGCCACTCCCGGGTGGGCCGTATCTTTGGTCCCGAACACCTTCTCGGCCATTTTTTGGCGGTCATAGGTGTATTTTTCCTCTAAATGAAGAAGAGCAACCGGTTTATTTTCCGGATTAAGCAGAACGATCTCCTGCCCGGTTTCCAGAGAATCGGCTGTTTCCTTATCCACATCAAGAACAATGGGAATCGTCCAGGGGATATCGTTGGCCAACCGCATCTGGCTCAGAACGTTCTTAAAATCGCTTTCCCTTAAAAAACCTTCGAGCGGACTGAAAACACCCGTTGTAATATTTTCGACATCGCTGACCAAATCCAGATGAATTTGCAACGATGGCCGGTCTCCCCTGTTCTCAATAATTTCTTTTTTTCGCTCATCGTCTACATATCGTTCGATCAGTTTTCCACCATGAGGCGCAATCATGTTTCCTCCTCTTGAGAGAAAGGGTGTTGAGTGTGATGTGGAGAGTCAATCAGCAGAAACTAAGAAACGACGTCTGCTTTTCGCGATTTTTTCATAATAAAATATGATGTGATATGAATGCTTTCTCTCCTTCTTCTCTCTTCACCTTTCACTCAAATTTTATTTATATGGGATCTTAAAATGATCCTCAATAAAAGATGCTTTAAATCCTTCCAGGTCACGAAGTCCTATCTTTTCAGTCTATATAACCAAGAGCTTTTAACCTTTCCTTGACCTTTTCTTCATCTTCCTTGCTGAAAGCCTCTTGGGAAGCCTGGTCTGCAGATAGGCTTTCCCGCAGCACTTTAGTGATATAACTGGCTACGGATCCGATTTCCGTTCCTTTGATCTTTTCTTCGATCTTTTTATATAAGGACGTAGGAATCGAGACGGTTGTAAATTCTTTATCCATCGTTATCTCCTTTTTATCACAATAAATATCCTATAGGAAGAACACGGAAGCTGCAAGCATTGGGCAAAAATTTCCACCCTTTCGACCAAACATCTTCCTCCGGCTCCCTTTAAATAGTACTCTTATCTTTTAACCATCTTAAAAAAAATATAAATTAGTAAAAACAAATTTATACACTAGCTTAACCTTTTTTTCAAGGTTCAAATTTCCAGGTTCATAGAGAAAAAACCGTCTAGCAGGACCGGCTCAAAGGGATTCTATCCGCCCCCAAAAGAGCTCTATTCTATATGATCCCCCCAAAAATGGCATCAAGTTTATTATAACCATTACAGTAAGTGGAAAATTCCATTTTTGGGGCACCTTTAATCGCCCTTTCATCTTGGTGCTCAGTCACAATTTTTTAAGTTTTCTTTGCGTTATCAGAAGTTTTTCTAGGTGAAGGATCTTACGGTTTAACAAAAGGGGTGGCGCGGCGAAGGGGCTCCCCACCCGCAGCGGAAGCGAGGATGGGGAAGAGCCGTGAAAGGACCCCTCAATATGTGATGTCTCTGACTTTTTAAAGGAAAACTTAAAAAATTGGGGGAACTTCACGCTCCGGTCTGCTTGACAAAGCCCATTCAATGGTGTTTATTATTTATTAACGATGAAAAAGCCACCCTCCCTCTTTATCTGATATGGAGAAAATTGAACACCCCTATTTCAGGAAAAATGCGCTTTTCGGCGTTTTGGATAAAAGCTTAAAGAAACTGGAGAAACGTCTGGGCATTTCCCTTTCCATTCGGGGGGACAGTCTTTTCATGGACGGCAGCCCGGAAAAGGTGGAATTCGCAAAAGGTTATTTCAACAGAATCACGGAACTCGGAGATAAGGGCATGAATTTGAAGGAAGAAGACCTGCAGATTGCCCTTGACCTTTTTGAAGGCGGGAATAATGATCATCTGATAAATTTTTTCCCGGCTGAGGTTCTGAGTCTTTCTCGAAAATCAGTGGTTCCCAAAAGTCTTAACCAGAACCAATATGTCCAGGCCATCAAAAAGTATGACCTGGTTTTCGGCATCGGCCCAGCCGGAACAGGAAAAACCTATCTGGCCATGGCCATGGCCCTTTCCTTCCTCCAGAATAAGGTGGTCAATCGTATTGTTTTAACACGGCCGGCCGTCGAAGCCGGTGAAAAATTGGGATTTCTTCCGGGGGACATCACTCAGAAGATCAACCCCTATCTGCGTCCCCTCTACGATGCTCTCTTCGACCTCTGCGACTCCGAACAGGCCAACCGTCTTATTGAAAGGGGAACCATCGAGATCGCACCCCTTGCTTTTATGCGGGGCCGAACCCTGAACAGTTCGTTTATCATTGTGGATGAAGCCCAGAACACTACCCGGGAGCAGATGAAAATGATCTTGACCCGTTCCGGTTTCGGATCAAAGACAGTGATTACCGCCGACATCACTCAGATTGATCTGCCCCAGCCCAAAAAATCAGGCGTTATCCATGCCATAAAAATTTTATCGTCTATCAAGGGTATTCTTGTGCTTCACTTCAATGAAAGAGATGTCGTACGCCATCCCCTGGTACAAAAGATCATTAAGGCTTATCAAAAGGCGGAATCCTCCCCTGCGAGAAAATAGATGAACGATTTCCAATTCAAAAAGCTTAATTTTTTCAAAAAACGTGAAACTAAACCGACCAAAAGCAAACCAAATTCAACTTTTGAAAAAAAGGAAGGAAAAAAAGGCTTCTGGTTTCTTTTTATACGGAATCCTTTTCTTTACCTCTTCTTGTTTGTCATTGTTATTGCTTATTTCCTTTCTTATCTGCCTTCCAAATCACTGCCGGTTCCGGCTGTAGGGGAAATCGCTTCGAGCGACATCATTGCGCCCGCCGACCTGACCATTGAGGACAAACAGACTACGGAAAAAAGAAGAGAGGAAGCCGTTGAATCCATTCTCCCCGTTTACCAGTCCGATCCGAATGTTTTTCTTATCACCGAAGAAAAAATACGCGAATTTTTCGACAGCGGCCGGAATTTTTTGAATGAAGGAGTCACCAGGGCACAAAAAACTGTATTCATCCGGAACGCTTTCGACCGCTACAGCTTGGAGATAAGCCCCCAACTCATCGACATGCTTATTAGAGAAAAATTCGCTCAAAACATCGAGGACAGTCTGATCAATCTCATCGGGAAGGTATCATCCCAGGGAATCATTCTTTCCAAGAACCTCTTCATCCACGGCGAACAAGAAAAGGGATTCACATTTATCAACAACCGGGGCAATGAAAGAGTTATCCAGGCCGGCGATATCCTGGATATCAAGCAAAGCCAGCAATGGCTGACTGACGAAATCAATGCCCTGGAACTATCCCAGCGGGTCAAAAACATTCTTAAAGAATTATCCCATCTTTTTATATCAGCCAATGTAACCTACGATAAAATCGAGACCGACAGAAGAAAGCTCCGGGCCCGTGAAGAGGTGGAGCCTGTTTTTTATACCATAAAAAAGGGCAAAGTCATCGTGCGAAAAGGGGATGAAGTAAGCGCCGATGTCCTCAATCAGATCAGAATCATCAACCAGAATCTACAGGAAAAACCAAGTTGGCTGAAAAATTTTTTAGGAACGTTTCTTTTCTTCGGACTGCTTTTTTTCATCCTTTGGTATTACCTCAAGTCACTTCTCAGGTCCGAAGGGGTGTTAAGGTACTATATCGCCTTAGGAACGACCTTTATCCTGACTCTTCTTTTTTACAAGCTGTCAGCCTTTCTTTCAGACACCTTCAGCCAAAGCAGTACATTTTTTCTTCTCCGCTTCACCGAATCTTATTATTATGTCTTTCCCTATCAATTCGGTGTGCTCCTTTTTGCCTTTCTGACCCAAGCGCCTATAGCCATCATTTTTCTCGTTA
Source organism: Candidatus Aminicenantota bacterium (assembly GCA_016927475.1). GTDB lineage: Bacteria > Acidobacteriota > Aminicenantia > Aminicenantales > Aminicenantaceae > JAFGMO01. The sequence goes on along the minus strand of JAFGMO010000095.1, from coordinate 15,110 downwards.
TCAACAGCCTGCTGGTGGGGTATTTTTTCCAGGCAAATTTTTATCTCATGTGCTTCAGTCTTATCGGCGGATTCGCAGCAGTTTACGGGATCAAACACTACGGCAAAACCAATAGAACATCGACTTTTCAAACCGGACTTTTTCTCATTGCTCCTATTAATGTTTTCGTTATTCTGATCTTTCAACTCATCAAGGGAAATTTCGGGTCTTTTCAGAGACTGACCAGCGATCTGGTTATGGGCCTCCTGGGAGGTATTTTGAGCGCAGCCCTGTCTTTTCTATTCCTCCCCGTTTTTGAGCTGAGCTTCGGATTCGTCACGCAGTCCAAACTTTTGGAACTGACCAACTCCGACCTTCCCATTTTCCGCAGTATGGCCCTGGAAGCTCCCGGGTCTTACCACCACTCTCTTTTGGTTTCTTCATTAGCGGAAAAGGCGGCTGAGGAAATCAAACTGGATAATATGCTCGTCAAAGCCGGGGCCATGTACCATGACATCGGGAAACTTAGACGTCCTGAATATTTTATTGAAAACCAAACAAAAAACATCAGTATGCACGAAGACCTGAAACCAAGCATGAGCACCCTTGTTATTATTAACCATGTTAAGGAAGGCCTGGAAAAAGCCAAAAAACTTCGGCTTCCTAAAAAAGTTCGGGACATCATCGCCCAGCACCACGGTACCTCACTGGTGAGATATTTTTTCCAAAAGGCAAAAGAAAAATACGACCCGGAAATGCACAAGATCGGAGAGGAGAGCTACCGCTATACGGGACCGACTCCCAAAAGCAAGGAAGCAGGTTTAATCATGCTGGCCGACTCCGTCGAAGCGGCTGTACGCAGCCTTAAAGCCCCTACGGAAACGAACATCAAGCGGGTCATCAGCGAGATTTTCAACAGCTACATCCAGGACGGCCAATTGGATGATTCTCATTTCTCCTTCAAGGAGCTTAAGATAATTGCCGCCTCTTTCCTGAATACACTCGATTCCATATATCACCGGCGTGAACAGTATCCCGGCTTTGACTTCGAGAGGGAGGGAAAGCCTTCAGGAGAGGGAAAAAACAAGAATGATCGAAGTCCTGAACCAACAAAATAAATACCGGCTGAATTTGAACAATTTCAAACGGCTTCTCGAGGACCTCGTCCTGATGTACAAGCTTGAAGATCCGGAAATCACTCTGGCTTTTGTCGGCCAGAAAAAAATCCAAACGCTGAACGCCAAATACCTGAAAACGAACAAGGCAACCGACGTCTTAAGCTTTCCCATCGGTGAAAAGGGTCCGGACGGCAAATATTATTTGGGCGATATTGTCATTTCCGTTCCCCAAGCTTTCAATCAGTGCTTTCGAAAATCCCACGGACTGGAAAGAGAAGTGGAACTGCTGGTCATCCATGGATTCCTGCATCTGCTCGGTTACGACCATTTCGAGGGTATTGAGGGGGAGGAATCTAAAATTAAAACCGCCCTCTTGGATAGTAAAAATGGAACATGATTTTTTTACCTGGCTAGGTTTTTTCCTGAGCTTTTTAGCCACGTTCCTGTTTTCGGTTTTTCACCTTAAGCTCCAGTCTTTCTCTAAGATTTCCATGAGCCGCTACCTGGAAGAAAAAGAAAAAGAGAAATCGTACCGGACATCTATTCTTGACATATGCGATGACGTGAAATCCGTTGTCGAAATTCTGCGTATTTTTCTTCTTATCGCCTTTCTGGTTTATGCTTTTGCTCTTTTTCCCCGATCGAGGTTTTGGCCTCTCTGGTTGTTCTTATTCTGCCTGGGCGCCACCATTTTTTTGTTCGATTTTCTCCCCCGGTTGATCACAAAAGCAAACAAAAACGGGATTATTGGGATTTTGCTGCCTGTTTTCCCTTTTTTTCACCGCTTTTTCAAACCACTGGTTTGGCTGATTAAAGTTCGGCCTACGGAAAAAGACCAAAAGGAGCTACGTGAAGCATCGGACGAGGAAATCCGCGCCTTTATCGAGGAAGCCAAAGAGGAAGGCATCATCGAGGGGGGGGAAGGCAAGCTGCTTCGGAGTGTCGTAGAATTTGGAGACACCATCGTCCGGGAGATTATGACGCCCCGGGTGGATATGGTTTGTATTCGAAGGGACAGCAGAATAAGCGATATTCGTAACCTGGTCATCAAACATAAACATTCCCGGATACCGGTTTACAGGGAAAGGATCGACAACATCGAAGGTGTCGTTCTGGCCAAGGACCTGCTGGAATATTCAGCCGACAAGCATAAGGCCACTCCTATAGATGAGCTCGTCCGTCCCGTCCATTTCGTCCCTGAATCCATGAAAGTAGCCAGCCTGCTCAAGGACCTGCAGAGGCAAAAACAAAAACTGGCCATCGTCGTCGATGAGCATGGGGGTGTGGCCGGCCTGGTAACCATGGAGGACCTTGTCGAGGAGATTGTGGGGGAAATTCAGGATGAGTACGACAAAGAGGAAAAACATATCATAAAGAACGCTCCCCATGACTACACTACCCCGGGAGAGACCGAGGTCGAAGAGCTCGAGAAACTCTTGGACCTCGAACTTGAAGACGACCGTTATATCACAATCGGAGGATTGATAACACACCACTTGGGCCGTCTTCCGGCAACGGGAGAAAAACTCGAGATAAAGGGGATGGCCCTGGAAATCCTGGATGCCGACCAGAAAAAAATCAACAAGCTGCGGATAAAAAAACTGTGATTGTTTTCCAAAAAGGGACCAGTCATTTTCAGGTCATACAAAAAGGGTGCGAAGCAACATGAAAAGCGGGTATGTCGCTCTGGTCGGGAGACCGAATGTGGGCAAATCCACTCTTCTCAACCGTATTCTGGGTGAAAAAGTGGCCATTGTTTCCGACAAGCCCCAGACAACCCGGATCAGCATCCTGGGCATAAAAACCACACCCCAAGGCCAGATTATTTTCATCGATAATCCAGGCATCCATAAGCCCCTCCACAAACTGAACAAGCGGATGATGAACTTTGTCTATTCGGCTTTTGAGACGGCCGACCTCGTCTGTCTTCTCATCGACGGAAGCCTCAAGTTCGGAAGCGGCGATGCTTTTGTCATCGAGACCATGAAAAAAATCTCAACGCCGGTTTTTCTGCTCATCAATAAGGTCGATATCGTCAAAAAAGAAAAAATTCTCCTGCTTATTGATAAATACAAGGACCTCTACCCTTTCAAAGAGATCATTCCCATCTCTGCCCTGCGGGGAACCCAGGTCGATGTGCTGGAAGATCTTATTTTTCAACACTTGCCTGAAGCGGAAAAACCCTATGACGAGGAAGAATTGACCAACCAAACCGAGCGGTTTTATTTCGCCGAGATCATTCGGGAAAAATTGCTGGCAAGAGTGGAAAAAGAGCTTCCTTTCGTAACAGCCGTTTATATCGAGGATATCGAGGAACGTCCCTTGAGTGAGCGAAAGAGCAAAGCCGCCCGGGAAGCTATGGAAGCCAAAAAAAAGCGGTCAGTCTCGAAAAAAAGCCCGGATTTGGATACCGGAGCCGAAAAAGCGGAACAACAGCCCATCGAAGAACAATCCGAAGGTGAGGGAGAAGGCAAAATTATATTCTGTAAATACATCAAGGCTTCTATTTTTGTCGAAAAGGACAACCACCGTAAAATCGTCATCGGCCGCCATGGAAGCCTCATCAAGGACATCGGAACAGCCGCCCGAAAGGAGCTTGAGGATTACCTGGAGATGCCCGTCTTTTTGGACCTTCAGGTCAAAGTCAAGAAAAACTGGCGGGATTCGGCCGACGTCCTGGATCTTATCGAAGGCCAGGAATAACCTCAGAAGTTCTTTATAAAAGCCAACAGGAATAACCACCGTCTAGTTATCGGTATATGGGAATAATATCCAAATCCGTCATTTTATTATGTCATACCCCGGCTTGTCCGGGGTATCCAGTCATCTTTATCCACATTTCTGGATTACCCGGATGAACCGGGTGATGACGGACGTAAGTCAAGAAACATTGACAATAAGAAATATTTATTTTACGGTGATATTGGTAGGCATCGGGAGGAACCATGGACGTCACTTCATCTAAAAAAACGAGTCATTATTTCTTAGTCGTCTCCCTTGTCTTTCTCATGGCAGCCTTCTTCCCCATAAAAACAAACGAAAGACATACAAATAAGCAAGATTTAGAGACAATTCTGGAAAAAACAGCTGCCACCTGTGAAAAGCTCATGAATTATTCCCTTCATTTTATCTGTGAGGAAGACATTCAAGAAGAGATATTTGGCATGTCTTTAAATGACGCGTCTATACGCGGCCTTTTTCGGAGAAATGAAACGTCTATAAAACGCCGCCTTTTACAGAGAAACGGATATATATACGATTATCAATTGATCCGAAAAAATGGAAAAATTTCGGAACAACGAACGCTCATCGAGGAGAACGGAGAGGAAAAAGAAGAAAAAAATGCCCCCATAAAAACTCATATTTTCACCCATCGTCATGTCATTTTCGGCCCTGTCGGTCTTCTCGGCAAAAAAGCACAGGAAAATCATCAGTATAAAATGGTCAAAGAAACTTCCTGGCAGGGCAACCAAGTTTTTATTGTGGAAGCTTCACCCAAACCGAATGCGGAAGAAGAGGGTCTGTTCGGAAAAATCTGGATCAAAAAAGACGATTACAGCATTTTAAGGATCGAGTGGAACCAGGAATCTATGGGTAATTATCAAAACGTTTTAGAAACGGCGAGACAGCTCAGGGCAAAACCGCTGATCACGTTTTCGTCTGATTATGGATACGAGAAAAACAGTATACGATTCCCCAGCAGTTATTCCGTAAGGGAAGAATATCTTCTTAAAAATGGAAGAAAAATTTTAAGATCTTTGACTACCGTCGACTATAAAAATTACAAATTTTTTGTGGTAGAGACGGATGTCAATTTCCGCCACTAACCTGATTTATCCTCAATATGACCTTCCCTTTTCTTTCCTTTGCTTTTTTCCATTGTTTTTTTCCCATCATACCTGCTCATGGTTCTTTTCATGGCCTGAGGCTTATATCTTTTGTCATACCCCGGCTCTTCCGGGGTATCCAGTCAAACCACCTTTGTCATACCCCGATTCATTCGGGGCACCCATTTTTTTCCTTATCGTTGCCTTTTTTTCATTCTTCCATTCACCTGGATGAACCGGGTGATGACGGATGTAATTTCCTTCCCTTTGTCATGCCCCGGTTTGTCCGGGGTATCCATTCCTTTATTTCTTAATAATGCCTTTGTCATTTTTCCTTCCGTCTGGAATCCTGCCCGGATATTGACATAATCCCCAAGAGATGCGAAAATTTGAAACCTTCCGACTGTGGTGAGTGTAGCTCAATTGGTTAGAGCACTGGACTGTGGATCCAGAGGTTGGGGGTTCGAAACCCCTCACTCACCCCACCTTATTGCCTTTATTATTAACGATTTACTTTGTTTTATCCTTTCAACTCCATTACCATAATTTCAGCGTAAATCATCAAAATCTGTGACATATTTGTGACATGGGGAAAAGTTTGTATTAAGGACATATGTTGTTGGATTATGGAATTGAGGTTCGAATCAATGTTTGCCTGCCTCCTTGTAAGCTTTGTTTTCTCTTGGTTTTTTGGGTTTTTATCTTTTAGCAATATTTCCAGTAGCTTTAAAACTTTAAGCTTTTCAACCGAACATTTTATGTGATTTAAGCGATAAGATCTGCACAGCTGCTAATTAATTGTCAAATCATTGACATCACTCCAACCCGCAAGTAATATTCTATTTGTGCATGAGTATCCCTTGATTATGAGTAACTGCGAAAGGATTTAAATTCATAAGATTAAATAGTTTATGTGTGATAAGAAAATGAAGATATTGTGACATAAGTTAACATCCTGGTTATAATTAGCTTACATATAAAATAGATGAAAAACTCACTATTTGTTAAACCATTTTTGCGTTGGGCAGGTGGCAAAAATTGGTTGGTGAAACATATCTCAAATTTAGTACCCGATGATTTCAATGACTATCATGAGCCATTTCTTGGAGGTGGAGCAATTTTCTTCAATATGCCAATAAAGAAAAAAGTATATTTATCCGATTCAATTCCAGATTTAATAAATGCTTACATTCAGGTAAGAGATAATCTCGAAATGATTTTACTATGTCTTTCTAATTTTAGAAATACAAAAAAAGATTATTATGAAATAAGATCAAGAAAATATAATGATCCAACTATGCAAGCTGCTCAATTTATTTATATGAATAGAACATGTTTTAACGGAATATATAGAGTAAACTACAAAGGTGATTTTAATGTGCCTTATGGATTTAAAAAATATAAAATTCTTTTTGATCATAATCAGTTCAGAAAAGCGAGTAATTTACTGAAAAACACTGAAATATTTACTTCTGATTTTGAGGGAACTTTAAAAAATATTAGAGAAAAAGATTTTGTTTTTTTAGATCCTCCATATAATATAACAACAGTGAAAAATGGATTTATTAAATATAATGAAAAACTATTTTCTAGAGATGATCAAATCAGATTAGCATCATACTTAAAAAAAATAAATAAAAGGGGAGCATATTATTTACTTACTAATGCAAATCATCCTTTTGTTAGAGAATTGTTTAAGAATGAAGGTAAAATTTTCTCAATAGAACGATCGTCTGTGATAGGTGGTAAAAAAGCATTAAGAGGCCAAATAAGTGAATTAATTTTTTCTAATATTTCTTAGGGGGGAAACTAATGAAAGAGAACTTATACCATATTAGCGATATTTCAAAAAAGTTGATCAGCAAAAAAAGATCAAGTTATTATTTTACGGTAATTAAAAAATCTGAAGTTGATGATTATGAATCAAAAGGCTGGGAATTAATACCTTCAAAATTGAAAAAATCTGTAAGAATGAGAAAACAAAAACCTCATGATTGCTATTTTGAAGATAGAGTATGGGCATTGTTAGCAAAAATGCAATTTCAATTTTTAAATAAAGAGGTTTTCAAAATAGAGTATCAAAAGGGATTGAAAAAGCAAATAGATGTATTCGCAGGAGAAGATGAGGCAGTCTTGTTTATTGAATGCAAATCTTCTGAACAAAGAAAAAAAAATTGTTATTCAAAAGAGATAAATGAACTCATTGGAATTAAAGAAGATATAAGAATAGTCATCCATAACAATTTTACAAGAGATACTAAAGTTGCATATATATTTGCAACAAATAATGTTGTTATTAGCGATAATGATAGGAAAAGGTTAAGTTCAAATAATATTTTCCATTTCAATCAAGATGATATTGAATACTTTGAGGACTTAACAGACCATTTAGGACATGCTTCTAAATATCAATTATTTGGAAAACTATTTAAGGGGCAAAAAATCCCTAGGTTGCGGAATAGAGTGCCTGCAATAAGAGGAAAAACACCAAAAGGACAATATTTCTATTCTTTTAGTATAGAACCAGAAATGTTATTAAAAATGGGATTTATTCTTCATAGATCAGACTTATCATCGGATGTTACTTTAGCGTATCAGCGATTAGTAAAAAAATATAGACTTAAAGTGATTGGAAAATTTATTGATGAAGGTGGTTATTTTCCTAATTCAATAATAATTAATATTGATACAAAGAAGGATCGAAAACTCAGATTTTCCGAACCTCAAAAAATTCCACATGATTCATCAACGGACCTTGGTATACTGTATCTCCCTCAAACTTATAAAAGTGCTTTCATAATAGACGGACAACATAGATTATATGGGTATTCGAGGGCACAAAATAAATCACATAGTACAATACCTGTTGTCGCATTTGAAAACCTGCCTCCAAGAGATCAGGCAGATATTTTTATTAATATTAATCATACTCAGAAATCTGTTCCAGCAAACTTATTAAATTCTATAATGGCTGATTTTCACTGGAAATCTGATAATGCTACTTTCGCTATTTCAGCACTAAAAACAAGACTCTTTACTTCTCTGAACAATGATGAAAGAAGTCCATTTTACAAAAGAATTGTATTATCAGAGGAAAGACAAACGGATAAGAGATGTCTCACACTTAAAACCCTTAGAGATTGGGGAATAAATAAAGTCAATTTTTTTGGTACTATAAAAAATAACAAAATTATTAAGCCTGGGTATTTAACTGATATAGATTACGACTCAACTTTAAAAAAGGCATTTTTGTTTTTTTTGAAATGCTTCCAAAAAATAGAAAATGAGTTGCCAATTCAATGGGATAAAGGTAAAGCAGAGGGTGGTTTCATTGCTATGAATGTTGCGGTAACAGCAACTATTAGAGTGCTTGAGAATATTTTAGATTTCCTTGTAATAAGAAAGAAAATTGAACCTTTAGAGATGACAGGAGAAGAATTAGCAGAAAATGTAATCCCATACTTAGAATCAGTAATTTCATTCGCAAGAGATCTTGACAGAGAAGGAATTTTAAAATTAAGGCGTCTATTTGGAAGCGGTGCTCCTGAAAAAGTTTTGAGAGAATTTCAGAATGCCATAAATAAGGAATACAAAGAGTTTTGTCCAGAAGGATTAGATCAGTGGATCAGAGATAATACTGGTATTTACAATAAGCCGGGACGTGATCTCGGTCATAAAATCGAAGAAATAATTGATGATCATGTGAAAGCAGGTTTGATAAAAGAATTTGGTGAAAAAGACTGGTGGAAATCAGGAGTTAATAACACAATTAAGATAGAATGTGCAGCGAAAAGAATTAATGAAGGTTCTGACGAACCAGATCATAATTTTTTAAATACAATTCACTATCAAAAGATAATTAATCAAAATTGGAATATTTTCGGAGATGTATTTACTCCACCCGGAAAAGAAAGGGAATCTAAAACAAAAAAATTAGATTGGATGAACAAATTTAATTTAATAAGAAGGAAATATTCACATCCTCAAAGAGAAAATATTTCAGAAAAAGAATATGAATATCTAGAAGAACTACATGATTGGATTAGCAAAAAAATTGAAAAATTTCTGGAGGCATCAAGAACTTAAAAAATAAGAAAAGATGCAACAAGTTACTGAAAAACCAACTAAATTTGAACTAAAACGGCTATATATTTTAAAGAAAATAGATTCATACGGAAGTATTGCAGAAATGTTAAATTAGAAGAAAAACAAGGAATATCCGAAGATGGAAAGAAGAAATTGATTTTAGAGGATGGGATGAAAAAGAAGCTGTATAGGACTGTTGGAAATATAAAGAGGTTGGACAGAGAAAAAGTAACCGGGATTGATTTATATCGTTGTTTTTTAGAAAAAGCCTATCATATTGGAGCCGATCTCAAGGGAGCCAATCTCAGTGATACCAATCTCAGCAGAGTCAGTCTCATAGGAGCAGATCTCAGAAGAGCCAATTTCAGTAGAGCCAATCTCAATGATGCTAATCTCAGTGGAGCCAATCTCACAAAAGCCGATCTTAGGGAAGCCGATCTTAAGGGAGCCAATCTCATGGGAGTTAGTCTCAGGGGAGCTGTTCTCACTGGCGCCGTTCTCAGTTGGGCCGTTCTCACTGGAGCAGATCTCAAGGGAGCAGATCTCATTAAAGCCGATCTTGAGGGTGTTGAAAATCTAACAATTGAACAACTATCAAGAGTTGAAACTTTATATAAAGCAAAACTTGATATTAAGCTTTTAATTGAAGTTAAGAAGAAATATCCACATCTTTTGGAAAAGCCTAAACCTGAGAAGAAATGAGGTATTTATTTCAATAATCCTGGTTTTCGTTTCAATAGAACCTCTCCCCTGAATTCTTACTTCTTGTGATGTAAATCCCGCCTTATTCAGTTAAAATAACAAATTCAGCATTATTCAAAATTATTAAAGGGAGGAGTGTTGTTGTGATGAAAAAAGTATTCAAAATTTTTAAGTCTATTGGGCAGGGAGTTATTAAGTTTCTAAAGTTGTTGTGGGGAGTGGTAGAGAGGCTTACAGAAAAAGAAGTTATTCTTGGATTAATCCTTTTATTAGTTCTAGGTTTATTTGTGGTCTATCTTTCTTTGTCAATGGGAGAAAATTATAAAGGACTTCACTTAAAAAATATTCTTATAGAAGCTCACGGACTCATTTTTGACATATTTGTTTTTGGTGTGATCGTAATAATTTTCAATAAAATCGCAGAAAGACGACGGAATATTCGAAGATGGAAAGAAGAAATCGATGATTTTCGAGGGTGGGATGAAAAAGAAGCTATGCATAGGATTGTTGGGAAGATTCGAAGGTTGAATGAGCAAAAAATTTCGGAAATTGATTTGAGAAATTGTTTTTTAAAAAATTCTAATCTTATGGATGCTAATCTCAAAAGAGCTAAACTTGGAGGCGCTGATTTCGATTATGCTGAATTAGAAAGAGTCAATCTTAATGAAGCCGTATTATATGGAACTAGCCTTGAGGGAGCAAATCTATACAAAGCTAATCTCGATGGAGCATATCTTTATAAAGCAAATCTTCAAGAAGCCTCTCTTGAGGAAGCCAGTCTTAAGGGAGCTTATCTCAAAAGTACAGATCTCAGAGATGCCCAAATAACAGTTGACCAACTTTCGACTGTGATGTCTTTATTTAGGACAAAGCTTGACCCTTTGATTGAATCTGAAATAAATAAGAGATTTCCTCATCTTTTGAAAGAACCTAAACCTGAGGAACATGAGAATTAAAAGAGGCTAGTTAGGGCCAGGGATCCAGGCCCCCTAGATTGAAATGATCGCTATGCGGTTATTCGCCTCATTTAAGAGACGTGAAAGAATGGATAAAATTCTCAATTTAGATCTGGAATAATGTTTACCATATCTAAATCATTAAAATTCGGCTAGTGGTATTAAAGTTGAGTTTAAAATATCTTCGATTTTCTCTTTTAAAAATATTGGTTCTGGAAGGTCAGGTCTTTTTTGTTTTTTGAATAGGCGGTCAAATTCTTTATCACTTATTCCCCTATATATCTCATTCCTCTTTGCTGAATATTCAATTATCATATTTTTTATATCGTTGTATTCAGAATAGCTAATATTTTTTGCATTTTCCTCGATTTCTTTAGCAAATCTCTTTACACATTCTTCTTTTTTTTCACTGAGAGGTGTTTTGATTTTATCGATATTATTAAGAATCTGAATAATATATTCTAGGCTATTTCTATCATGCTCATATGATTTGATGAATCTTGATATTTTTTTATTTAACTCTATCTTTTCAGGTGGTTTCTTCGTTAATTCACCGGTTGATTCAACAATGTAACTTTCGTTGACACAATCGACTCTGACATTTGAATAAAAAATATCTTCTTTTAAGTTAGTGTATATAATTTTCAGCAAATAGCTAGATAATAATTCTGCGATCTCTCGTTTAAAAAATGGAAAATATAAATCTGGTTTTCTGATATAACCTACTTGAGTTTTAATGATATCGTTTAATTTCTTCTTAACGTCTTCATTCTTATATAAAATATCAGGTTCGTCATGAAGTTGTATAGTATCGCCAAGCTTTAAGGCAAAAATGGAATTAAATTTCATATAAAAAAGATCACTTTCAACTGTTTCAATTCCAATGTTCAATGCAGGGCTTTGACTAATATTTTTAAAGGAAAAGTTATGCGTACTTTCTTTATCGATAATTACCAGAGGTCTCAATAACAAACCTGTTTGTGTTACAGTGGCTTTTTTAAGTCTATTGGTTTCCCATGCATACCAGAGAATCGCCAAGAATGTAATAAATAAAATCACATCTGAAATAGTTAGTTTTATTTGAGGGAATATACAGCTAATTTTATATAAAAAGATATCAGCCATCATAATCCTTCCAATCGATTCTTGTTGAAAAGTATTAACCAAGCCTCCTGCCGGAATTATTCTACCAAAACCATGCTATTTTAGGAAGGGATTGTCTTTACTGTAACGTGATTAGTATATAAAATATTAAGCATGATACTAGATAAAACTGTATTAGTTCTCGGTGCAGGGGCGAGTAAAGATTATGGATATCCTACTGGAATAGAATTAAAAGCAAATGTTATACAGCACTGCAGTCATAGCAATGAAGGGGTATGGAATAAATTTAATAAAAGTGTCGAAATTGCAAGCATGAAAAAAATAGAAAATTTTGGCAAAGATTTACACATAAGCGGTCTATATTCTGTGGATGCTTTTTTAGAGAAAAGACCAGAGTTTATCAAAATAGGTAAATTTGATATAGCGCTTCATTTAATACAGCAGGAGAAAGGTGTGCCAGCATATTTAGATCTTAGCGACAGCTGGTATCATTATATTTGGAATAAATTAGTAAGTGGTTCATCATTTGAAACATTTAACGAAAATAATCTTTCTATAGTAACTTTTAATTATGATAGATGCCTAGAATATTTTTTTATGAGAGCCATGAAAAGTACTTTTAATAAAAAAATAGAGGATTGCGCCCTTTTATTAAAAGAAATTCCTATTATACATGTTTATGGGAAATTAGGAGATCTCACCTGGGAAGATTCAGGAATTGGATATAAGAGAAAATATGAAGTAACTAATGAACCTGAAGAAATAATTAAATCAAGTCAACATATAGAAATAATAACTGATCAAGATGACAACATCCCTTCTTTTTTGCAAGCATTTAAAATCTTAAACCAAGCAGAGAAAATAATATTTTTAGGATTTGGATATCATGATGTAAATTTAGGAAGATTAAAAATTAAAGCGGTTAATTGTAATGACATAGTCGGATCTGGATATGGGCTTTATAAAAAAGAAATGATTAACATTAGAAGTAAATGGAAAATACAATTTCTTGAAGTAAATGAAGTTGGATATGAAAAATGCAATAACAAGATTACAACTTTTTTAAAAAAATATATCGATTTGAAATAAATAAGTTTTATCCGTTAAAATTTAAAAAGGGAGGTTGAGATGAATTCAATTCAAATTATCTCAGGTTTTAGCATATCTGTCGCTCTTATTGGAGTAACGATCATGGCATTATTTACTGAGCCCTATGTTGGATTGGCGAAAATACCCTCAAGAAAAGAGTTGGAACAAAAAACGCGAAAGGAAAAATATGGAAAGGTTGCCAATATCATGATCGTTTTGGGAACACTTGGACAATTAGTAAGTGTTGTCTTATCTATGGTGTGAATTTAATATAAAGAGAAATCCAATTAAAATGATGACAACATTTAACAAAGATTACCTTTTAAAAAGGGAAGAAGATTCTGTTCAGGTCTTAAGTGAGATAAAGAAAGAATTTGACATACTAAACGGTCTTATTGATAACTATCCCCTAAAACAAATAAATAAAAATCAATATGATCAAACATTACAACCTTTGTTCAGGATATATATTCGATCAGCTTTCGCATCAATTGAAGCGCTTTGTTTTAACCTGAAACAAATTTCTTTATTAGCTCATAAAAGACTAGGCAAAACAATAACAAAAACAGATATGGAAAAGTTTACTGAGAAAAGACAAAATGGAACTCCAAAATATCTAAAAGTTGAAGATAATATTAAATTCACATTTGAAAAACTTTTTGATATAGGTGGTCAAAAATTTCAAATAGATAAACACGAAGTAGAGAAAAAATTAAAAGACCCAATAAGAGTTAGGCACAGAATTACACACCCTAAAAACATTTCCGATTTATATATCTCCGATGAAGATTTTAGACTGGTAAAAGAAAGTCTTATTTGGGTTATGATACAAATAAAACTATTTACGAAATTATCTGTAAAGTAATAATCTTTTTTCACACGGCATAAGTAATTCTTAAGCCACCGGCTCCGGAGTCCCGGGGTCCCTATCCCCCCTTACTTATCAAAACTAAATTTTCCTGGGGTAGAAATGTTCAAATATAAATATAGATAAATAAGCCTTGATAAATAAAAGCTCAGCCCTATATTTTAAACAGAATTAATATAAGGTGAAATTTCAATGAATGAAATAGTAAGAATCGAACAAAGAGAACCAACAAATGTTTCCCTTTTCCCTGCCATCCAACCATTTCTAGATTCTCAAGATGTAAAGGACATATCTAAAAAAGCATACAGGAATGGTCTTGAGAAATTCTTCAGTTGGCTTTCTTTAAATAAAGTGAATCAACCTGACAGAGAAACAATAATTAAATTTAAAAAGATCATGATTGATCAAGGGCTATCCGCAAATTCAGTAAACAGTTATCTTGTAGCCGTGAAGCGTTTCTTTGCCTATCTAGAGGGAAAAAAGATATATCCGAATATTGCGAAAGATATAAAAGGTCAAAGACAACCAAAAGGACATTTAAGGGAATCTCTAACCAGCACACAACTTCGGGATCTTTTAGAAAAAATCGACACTTCCTCTATCATCGGAATAAGAGATTATGCCCTTATTAACCTTATGGCTAGAACGGGATTAAGGACGATTGAAGTAATAAGAGCCAACATCGAGGACATAAAACAAGAAGGAGGAGAGGCTTTGCTTTATGTTCAAGGAAAGGGATGCGATTCAAAAGATTCCTTTGTTATCCTTACGGAAAAAGCATTAAAACCTATCCAGGTTTATTTAAAAATACGAGGTAAATTAAATCCTCAAGATCCTTTATTTACTTCTTTAAGTGACAGGAACAAAAACCAAAGACTCACAACAAGGACCATCCGGCAGACCGTTAAAAGACACCTTAGAAATATCAATCTAGAAAGCGATAAACTAAGTGCTCATTCTTTGCGTCACAGCTTTGCTACTTTATCCTTGCGAGCTGGTGCTCCATTGATCCAGGTTAAAGAGGCATTACGGCATGCTTCAGTTTTTACCACTCAAAAGTATGTCCATACACTTGATAGAATCGAAAATGGAGCGGAAAAGTTTATCGATTTCTAAAGTGTATTTCCGTTAACGTTCAATATCGGAAATAGAAATTTCAGGAAGTTTTTTCAATCTCCCTCTTTTTGTGAAAATCACTTTAAAATTAATTTCTATTTTAACCTGCATTATTCATAAATTTTGCCAACACCAACAGATAATTTCAATAATATGTGTCATTTAATGATGATTTTCGGTAAAATTGATAGTGAAACATTTTCCATGCACATTTTAAGAAAATATTGGCAAAATTTACCTTTCAGGCGAGCCGATCTTACCGCAT